>NZ_CP059566.1:716104-1432209 GCF_014054945.1 Neisseria sicca
AATATTCCATTGCTTTATCAATATCTTTTTCAATATGCCCATTTACGCCAATTTCATAGATTTGCCCTAGTTGATAGAGAGCCAACTCATCATAATTTTGGGCTGCTGATTTATAGAATTCCAAGGATTTAGAGTATTTTTGTTTTTTGTAAAAATAAAAATTACCTAAATAAGTCTGTAAACTCCCTAAGTTATGTTTTTCTGCTAAGTCTTCTAATCTATTCTGTTCATTGTAATTTTTATCTAAGTTCTCCCAAGCATCTAGAATGAATTTAGGTTTGTTGTTATAAAATAAGGTTGCGGCATTGAAGTAAATTTGCAAATCACTATCCCAAGAAAGTATTTCTTGAGTTTCTATTGTTTTGTCAATAATTCTTTTTATTTCTAGTTCTTTATCATTATCGATATTATCTAATACTTCACTTTGATTTTGCACATTAGGGTATTCTTTAGATACTGCTTCCCAGCATTGCTTCCAAGTAATTCTTCTACTTTTATCTTCATATAGTTTAAAACGAGGTTCTCTTTTATCATTAGTTTTTAATCGCCCTAGCCCTTGAGAAAATCTTTCACAGAATAACCTTATCTCTTCTTCCTCTTCAGCGCTGGATAGATGCCGAATTTCGTCATCATGTAAAATATTGAAAACCTCTTTAGCTAGGTCATTATCCGACCAGTTTTTAAAGTTCTTTAGATTCATAAAGTTAGAAAATATTTCTTTATTTTCCATTATAAACTCCTATTTGTCCCTAATTTTGTCGCTGTTTGTCCGAGTGCCGAATTTATCATGACCATATTCGCTAAATATCCATTAGCGGATAATCTTCTTATCAATTTTAAAAGGAAACAATTATGGCAACCAATAATACTGGTAATACAAATCCCAACTGGCCAAGCCGAACAGGTAACCCTTCAGGAGGTGGTCGTGGTAATAATCCTGCAAAAGGTAAATAATACCCCATACTAATATAAACCTGAACCGTTATTGATTCAAAGTTCGGTAACGGTTTCTAAAAACTCAAGAAGGAATATATAAATGAACAAATTCAGTACAGATACCAAAATAGATAAATTGGTCAAGACCAAAATCAAAGAAGGCTGGAAAGTGAAATTTGGTAAAAAACATCCAGCATTAATTGCTCCTAATAACCGTAGAATTGCAATCCCCATAACACCAAGTGATTGCAAAGCTTTTTATAGTTTTCGTCTTCAAGTCAAACAACTTATGCTTTGTCATTCTTAATTTCATGCGGTTTGAAATTCTTTGGATAGTTTTCTTTCATCTTGGATAAACTCATAAAAAGCATTGCAACAAATCGTTTAAAAACAACCGTCCCCGTTCGGTCGGGCGGAACACGGTCGGATCGGTTGCCAACAAACCTTTTTGTCTTGCCGTTTCGATTTGCGCCATGATTTTGGCGGCGGGTACGCCTGTGCGTTCCTGCAACATCGCGGCGGGTACGCCGTCGGTCAGGCGCAGGGCGTTCATCATGAATTCGAACGGCAAATCTTCGGCGGCAACGGTTTTGCGTTCGACGGCAGCACTTGGCTGACTTTGCATTAAGGCGAGGTAGTCGTTGGGGTGGCGGCGGCGGACGGTGCGCTCAATGCGGTCGGGGTAGGAAATTTTGCCGTGCGCGCCCGCACCTATGCCCAAATAATCACCGAACTGCCAGTAGTTCAAATTGTGGCGGCACTGCATGGCAGGTTTTGCAAAAGCCGATGTTTCGTAGTGGATAAAGCCCGCGCCTTCCAGCGCGCCGTGTACCGCGTCTTCGATGTCGAGGGCGGCTTCGTCTTGCAGCAAACCTTTCGGCGGCATATGACCGAACGGCGTGTTCGGCTCCATTGTCAGATGATACGCGCTGATGTGGGTCGCGCCCGTAGCGATGGCGGTTTGCACGTCATCCAATGCCGTCTGAACAGTCTGGTTCGGCAGTGCGTACATCAAGTCGATATTGACTTTATCAAATAATTTCAAGGCGGTGTCGATGGCGGTTAGGGCTTCTTTGCCGTTGTGGACGCGCCCCAGCCGCGCAAGCATATCGTCGTTGAAACTCTGCACGCCAATAGAAAGCCGCGTGATACCCGCATCTTTAAATCCTTGAAATTTCTCAATTTCAAACGTACCCGGATTGGCTTCCAACGTAATTTCCGCTTCCGGCTGCAAGCGCAACAGCGAACGCACGCCGCTCAACAAACGGTCAATCGACTCCGCCTGAAACAGGCTGGGCGTACCGCCGCCGAAAAATATCGTTTCCACCGGCCTGCCCCAAATATTGGGCAATTCGAGCTGCAAATCGGTCAGCAGCGCGTCGATATAGGCGGCTTCGGGCAATCCGTTTTTCAGACTGTGGGAATTGAAGTCGCAATACGGGCATTTTTTGATGCACCACGGGATGTGGATGTAGAGTGACAGGGGCGGCAGGGCGGTGAGTTGTCCGGGGCGTTGGAAAGTGATTTGGGTCATGGTGTGTTTTTTGGGATTGAGGTCGTCTGAAATTTTTTCAGACGACAGTTGCGGTATTATATAGTGGATTAACTTTAAATCAGGACAAGGCGACGAAGCCGCAGACAGTACAGATAGTACGGAACCGATTCACTTGGTGCTTCAGCACCTTAGAGAATCGTTCTCTTTGAGCTAAGGCGAGGCAACGCCGTACTGGTTTAAAGTTAATCCACTATGAGTTTCGTGTCAGATGGTTTTATTGGCCCGCTGCAAGGATACACCATATTGTTTCGATACTTTTTCAAAATCGGCTGTGTCTTGTTGCGGGATGATGATAAAGGTGTAGTAGTCGCTTCCCGTGTCTGCACTGTAAAGTACCGCTCCGGCGGCTTCAAATAAGGGATATACGGCCCTTGCCAGCTCATCGGGCAGATCTTCTTCAAGCTGCTGTTCGGTCCAATTCAGGACGACATTAAAACGTTCCGCCATTTCTGCGATGCAGTCAATAAAACCTTCCCCGTCTTTCCAATCAACGGAAAACAGATGTGCGTAGTCTTCGAGATTATTGTGTAGGATGAAGCCTTCGGTTAAGAGGTTTTTAAATACGGCGGTTTCGTTATTTTCTTCCTGCGTGTTATTTTCCCCATCTTCATCTTCCTCTATTAAGTCTTGATGGATATTTTCGATAATGATGCCAACGGTTTCCGGCCGGTCGCGGTAAATGACATCCAGCCAATGCCGGAAAAGTGTTTCATGATTTTTTAATGGGCGGAACATTGTGTAAATAAACAAACAGATAAAAAATAAAGGGAACATCAGCCACATCAATAAACGCCACAAAACGACAATGACGGGCAGAAAAGGCTTTGAGACAAACAACAAAGTTTTAGAAATAAACAGTAACAGGATTAATGATAAAGCTACTATAGACGACAATATCAAACGAATGGTTTTCATCAGCGGAATAAAGGGCAGCAAGAGTAGTTTCAAAGGTTGATGACGGGAATGGGCCATAAATTCGGTTTTATTTCGGCACAAGGACAATCTCAGGTCGTCTGAAATTTTTTCAGACGACCTGTTGTCTTTATGCCGTTAAAGTCTTTTGCGAATCCAAGACGAGAGTTTGGGCGCACCGAACAGTAGGAAAATCCCGATAAGGAATTGGGCGGTGCTGGCGAATATACCGGCTTGGTTTTGCGTGCCGAGATTCGCCCAAATGGATGTCTGCGTGTCGGTAGAGATAGATTGTGTAAAACGATAAATAGAGAACAAGTAAATCAGTTCGGGTATGGCTTGGGAAAGAGTGTATATGCCGATCAAGACAATACCTGTCGTCATCCATGGAGCGGGGTGTTTTGGGGTTTCTTGTGCGGTTTGCAGATGTTCGGGCAGCAGGCGGTTGGCAATGGTGGCAGGGAAACACCATACAAGCAGCCATGCGGCCAAATAAAAGCCGTAGATGGATAGCGGCAACAGGAGTTGTGCGCTGTTATATTCGCTTCCAGACTGGGCAAATATGGTAACGATGCTGCTGAGCGTTTGTACGATACCGATTAAAACGATTAAACGGACGGCGACGATCAGGATTTGTTTGGGGGACATGAGTTTCTTTCGTGATGTGGTGGGTTTGGGTCGTCTGAAAAAGCATTTCGGGTTTTCAGACGACCTATCATCGATTTATAAGGCTTTGATTTTTTTTAATAATTCCCGTAACGCTTACTCCACCTGAGGCTTTTGGGAATCATGGGTTGCGGGTCGTTTTCGTGGCAGGCAGAAACGCAGGCATCATAGCAGCTTTTGTTGGAGAGGTCGTCTGAAATTTTCAGACGACCTTTCAAGCATTGCCCCGTCAGAATTTGCCTGTAAACCCGACGGTAACCGCCCGTCCCGGTGCGGGGATGGGGACGTTGGACATCGGGTCGAGGTAATAGCGGTTGGTGAGGTTGCTGACGCTGAAGTTCATGCTCAGGTTTTTGCTGAAGTTGTAGCGTCCGTAAGCGTCCCATACCAAGGCGGAACGCCAGTGGTAGGGTCTGCCCGATGCCTGCATAATCCGCGCCAAGCCCTGACGTGCCAGTTTGTCCTGTTGGTCGGTATCGACGGTGCTGTGGTAGATGCCGCGCATACCTAGTTCCAGCCTGTTATTGAAGCGGCGGGTGCCGACATCGAGGTTGAGCGAGTATTTCGGCTGCATGGTTTGATAGAAACGGGTGGCGCCGAAACCGCCGTCGATACATTCGGGGATGCGGTTGTTATAGACGTCGTAGTTGAAGGCGGTCGATTTGTCACAGGTGCGCTGCTTTAAGCGGTAGTTCGCGCCGAATGAGGCAAACCATTTGCCGCTGTCGATGCGGCTTTGCAGCTCGATGCCGCTGGTCTGTTTCTTGTCGTATTGGGTCAGGTTTTTGTTTTCGGTAATGTCGATGGCGTTTTTGATGGTGTTGTTGTAGTAGGTCAGGCGGATGTTGCCGTGTTTCAGCCGTTGCCAGTAGGGTGTGAAATTGAATGAATAGCCTGCCTCCCAGTTGGTGCTGCGTTCGGGTTTCAGGTTGAATTCGGTATTGTAGGCTTCCAGCAGGTTGACGTTGGTGGTGGTTGCTTCGTAAATGCTGGGGAAGCGGGTCGCCTGCGCGAAACGGGCGAACAGGCGGCTGTTGTCGGTCAAATCGTAGCTGACAGCGATAACGGGCGACCATGCACCGGCTTTCAGATGTTTGGGCAAGGGCCATACTTCGTCTTCGTTGGCGGGTTTTTTATAGAGGCGGTGGCCGCCGGTACTGCCCATCGTAGTCGCCCGCTCTTTTTTTTGCAGATAGGGTGTTTGAACATCATCTATTGCAGCATTGGTTAAATATTTAAAATAGCTGCCTTGCAATCCCTGCGGATTGTTTACTTTTTCGTTAAATTGCCCTTGCGCGAAAACCGGCCCTTGATGTTTGCCGTCGATATAGGGTGTATAGACTTCTTTCTGCCGGTAAACGGCTTCGTCGTGGTTGAAGGACGGGTTATCTACCTGTGGATTGTCGCCGTTTGCGTTGGCATAGATGACTTCGCCGGTCTGCCTTTCTCCGTTAATCGAATATCCTTTATCGTTATAGTCATAACCGTATTTGTTGCGGAATTCGTTTATTAGACGATTTGACTCGTCAACATCTTCTGTTCTCAGGATTTTCCGCACATCGTCCGCTTCTTCTTTATTTGCAATCAGTTCGTAATAGGGGATATAGCTGCCGAGTATATATCCGTCCGAGCTTTTCCCTCCTTGTAAATCGACGGAATAAAACGGATCTTTTCTCGCCCGCCTTGCTTTTGCCAAGGCATCGTCGTAAGCCCAGAATTTGTCGTAGCGTATGCCTGCCTGAATGTTCAGGCGGTCGGTTGCCTGCCAATCGAAAGCAACTCCCGCGCCCCATTCGTGGCGGCGTCCCGCCCTCGGACCGGCAACGGCTGTGGCGGCTGTGGCGGCACCGATGATGTCGAAGATATCTTTGTCGTTGTTGGTGATTCGGTTGGATTCGTCCAGTTTTTCATATTGGACGTTGGCGGAGAGGGTCATGGCGAGCTTGTCAGTCAGGCGCATGCGGTTGCTGATGTCGGCGCCGGTACGGGTGGCGCGGGTGCGCTGTTCCACGCCTGATTTGACGCGGTATGCGCCGGGAACAGGAGGCGGATCTTTCGGCTCTTCGGCAGGAACCAACCCTTCGGCAACCAGCTCGCGGCAGCCTATGCCTTCGCTGATATGTCTGCCGATAAATTCGTTGGGAATTTTATTGTGGACAAAGCAGTTGGCCCATTTGTCGTATTCCTGATCGCCGTAGGTAACGGCCAAATCCGGCCCGCCGCTCTGGTGGCGCGAGCTGGTGGTTTTTGTGCGCCAAATATTGGCCTGCAAGTCTATCCAGCGGCTGCCTTCGGGTTTCCATTCGTAGCCGATTTTGTGGCTTTTGGTATCGATGGTGGAATTGAGCGTCTGCACGGGTATGACCAGCGGCGGCCTGCCGGTGAAGTTGAACTCGTTGCTGAAGCCCAGCAGTATGGCGTTGTAAAAGGGGTTGTTTTCGCCGAAACGGACGCGGGTGCGCATATGGCCGAGGCTGATTTTCTGATTATTGGGCAGATACCAGTTGTTTTTCAGCAGCAGGCTTTTGCTTGCCACATTGCTGTTGAACACTTCTTCGCCGGGGCGGTAGAGCTTCGCCATGTTCGGTATCATGGTCGCGCCCGTATTACCGAAATCCGCATTGTCCGGGTCGTATTCCGGATTGTTCAGATAGCCGCCCGCCCCGCGTTTGCCGCTGAAGTAATTGCCTTTTTTGCGGTCGCTGTAAGCAATCAGGCCGTCTGAAATATCGGTTTTAAACGCCGCCGAAACCATGCCCGAACGGTCGTCTTTGAAATTGCCGATTTTGCTGCTGCGGCTGCGCGGCGGTTTTTTCTCTTGGAAATCGAGTGCCTGATAAGGCTCCAACGTTCCGGCGACTGCGCCCGCCGCCCCGTCTGCCGTCGGCCTGCCCGGAATGGTGCGGTAATCTTCAACACCGAGGTATTGCAAATTATCAACGCGGGGCTTGGCCGTATTGCCCGAAAAACTGCCTTTTATCTGAATACCCCATTTTTTCCCTTCGGGAACAATGTCTTCCGGCTCGATGGTTTGAATGGCGACCGAACCGCCTACTCCCGATTTGACACCTCGGGTCATCGACGGCCCTTTTTCTACCGCAATACTGCGGAACAGGGCGGGATCGACATAGTTTCTGTCGGCAACGCCGTAATTGTTCATCCATACGTCGACGGTCTGTTCCGTTCCGTCAATGGTAACGGGGATGCGGCCTTTTCCGGCGATGCCGCGGATGCTGGGCGTAATCGCGCTGCCCGCATTGCGCGTATTCATGTTGTATACGCCGTTGAGCCCCTTGAGGATGTCGCCGGCGGCATCGGGGCGGTAGCGTTCAAGGTATTCTTTGCCGAGGTAGGCGTTGGAGACGTTTTTGCTGTATTGCTGCGCTTCGCCTTTCTGGTTTTTGGTCAGGCGTTTGCCGCGGACTTCGATAGTGTCGAGGACGGCGGTGTCGGGGGTAGCCGCATCTGCTGCCCACAGGTGCGGGCTGTGCCACAAAATACTGAGGCAGGCGACGATGGTTTTGAAGGGGTAGTTTCTCATGTGATGACTCCTTGTATTGTCTTTATAACAGGCGCTCCGTCGGGTGCGGACGGTAATCAATCTTCAAGGAGTGGTTTGTAGAATGTGTTTTATGTTTTTATGATGGGGATTTTTGAGTAAGGATATTTGCTGTTTTTTTGGATATTATAAGTTTTTGAAAAAATTTTATAAGTTTTGTTCCTTTGGTGGTGCGTTTTACGGATAAACGGGATGAAAAACGTCGTCTGAAAACGGCGTGGCGGGTTTTCAGACGACGTTTTTGTTGTTCAGAGGGCTTCGATTTTTTTCAATAATTCCCGCAATGCTTGCCCCCTGTGGCTTTCGGCGTTTTTGATTTCGGGGTCAAGCTCGGCGGCGGTGCAGTTGTGTTCGGGCAGGTAAAAATGCGGGTCGTAGCCGAAGCCGTGGGTCCCTGCGGCTTCTGCCTGCCATTGTCCGCGCCAGATGCCTTCGGCGATAATGGGCTGCGGGTCGTTTTCGTGGCGGACGAGGACGAGGACGCAGACGTAGTGGCAGCTTTTGTCGGCTTGGTCGGCGAGGTCGTCTGAAAGACGCTTGTTGTTGGCTGCATCGGATTTGGGGTTTGCTCCGGCATAGCGGGCGGAGAGGACGCCGGGTGCGCCGTTTAATGCGGCGGTGCAGATGCCGGAGTCATCGGCGAGGGCGGGCAAGCCGCTGTGTTTGGCGGCGTGGCGGGCTTTGGCGAGAGCGTTTTCAACGAAGGTGTGGTACGGCTCGGGGCATTCGGGCGTGTCGAACTGGGATTGCGGCAGGACTTCGATGTTCAAATCGGCGAAAAGGCGTGAAAATTCTTTGAGTTTGCCTGCATTACCACTGGCGAGGACGATTTTGTCGAACATGGGTTTTCCTTAATGGGGTTCGGTTTGTTGCGAGCGCATGATTTGTGCGCGGGCTTTATGGCGGATGTAGAGGGCGAGGCTGCCGATTTGGGCGAAGACGGCGCCGAAGGCGAATAGGAAGGCGGCGACGGCGAATTGTTTGCTTTGGATGGAAAGCAGGTAGGCGCCCAACGTTACCAATGCGATGAAGAGCAGGGTGAAGAGGATGGTCAGAATGAGGAAGGTTCGGCGTTTGGTCATTGGTTTTGTTTGTTTCTTTTAGATTTCAGGTAGCCTTAACGGCAGATGGGGGAAGCTTGCTTCCGCTCACAGCCGCACATTGTGGCAGGCTTCGTACACTGGCAGCAGGCGGTGCAGGGTTTCGACTAGCCAGGTCGCGCTGCCAGCCGTTGCACCAGCGTTCGATATGCGGCGGGGCAAAGCCCGCGCCCAGTTGTGAGGCTACCTGTAAAACCAACGTGCGCCACACTTGCCACGCGGCTTTGTAGTCGGCCTTGCTTGGTTTGCGCTTCGGTTTCGGGCTGGTATTGGCGGATTTGGGCGAACTGGAAAAATGGGCGTTGGAATAGGTCGCAGCTTTGCGGGGTGAGCATGATGGTTTGGCGGGGCATGAAAAAGGGAGAGGCTACCTGAAAAATAGATTTTCAGGTAGCCTCAAACCGGTTTGGCATGCATCCGAAACGGAAAATTTGAGCGGTTACATACCTTGGGTTGGTGGCAGTGTTATTTCAACTTGGCTGCCAATTTGTCGAATTTTTGTTTGATGTCGGCCTTGAAGGCTTCCACTTTCTCTTTGCGCTCGGCTTTGCGCTGTTTTTTCCACGCTTCGTGTGCCTGACGTGCCACTTCTTCCTGCGCTTCTATTGCTGCCAATACGTCCTGTTGGGCAACGGCTGCATCTTGCCGGAGAATAACGGTTTTGAAACGGTGGAAGAAGGCATCCAATACAGCTTCGTCGGATTCTTGCGCCAAAATAATGATTGCAGTACTGCCGTTATCCAGTTTTTTGGCTGTATTTTCCAGCAACAACCCCTCTCCCAATGTTTGGGCAGTGCCTGCATCACTGCCGATGAGTGCGCCAGTAGCTCCACCCAACAGAACACCGATAGGACCGCCGAGAATGCCGACCAGTGAACCAATGAGGCCGCCCGTCCATGTGCCTTCGACCGTATTGGCGGTAAAGTCGGTGCTTTCTGCTGGGATAATCAGACCATTTTCCTTTTTAATCAAAACGGCTTGTGCCACCAAAGCATCTGTTGTCTGCGAGTAAGCTTTCAATTCAGAAAAGGCTTGATAAGCTTCGCTGGAGATGTTGAATAAGACAACGATGATGTTTTGTTTCATAAGTCTACTCCCGTGGGTTGAAAGATTTAAGAACATACAAGTTGTATGCGGTGTCAGTGTAAATTGCAAGGGGGGGGGGAGCAATGCGGCAAACAAAACTTTACCTATGTAAAGCCTGTAGAACCGGCAAACGGATAACGAACAATACCCAGCCTTAATGGGATTCGGTTTGTTGCTCACGCATGATTTGTGCGCGGGCTTTGTGGCGGATGTAGAGGGCGAGGCTGCCGATTTGGGCGAAGACGGCGCCGAAGGCGAACAGGAAGGCGGCGACGGCGAACTGTTTGCTTTGGATGGAAAGCAGGTAGCCGCCGAGCATGATGAGTGCGATGAAAATCAGGGTGAACAGGGCGGTCAGCAGGAGGTAGGTTTTTTGTCGGTTCATGATTGGGGACGTTTTTGATAAAGGGCGGACGTGGGGTTTAGGTTGTCCGTTTGTTGTTAGATAGGGATGGCGTTGGTTTGGGAATGGGGGAAGGGTTTGTGGGTTGATGAGGTCGTCTGAAAACTGGGCAATCGGGTTTCAGACGACCTTTTGTTTTTATACGAGCTGTTCGCCCCAGTGCAGCTTTTGCCGCAGGGTTCGGAAGTATTGGTAGTCGGCGGGATGGAGGATGCGCAGGGGGTTGTGGTAGCGGCGGATGATGATGCGGTCGAGGTTTTGTACGTCGATAAAGGATTGTCCGTCGAAATGGACGCGGGCGTCGCCGCTTTGGGTAACGAGGATTTCGATTTCGGAAGTATCGGGGATGGCGATGGGGCGGTTGGTCATGGATTGGGGGCAGATGGGCACGAGGGTGAAGGCGTGCAATCCTGCTTGCATGATGGGGCCGCCGGCGGCAAGCGAGTAGGCGGTGGAGCCGGTGGGGGTGGAGACGATGAGGCCGTCGGAGCGTTGGGTATAGACGAATTCTTGGTTGATGAAGACTTCGAACTCGATCATTTGTCCGGCGCCGCCGCGTGAGATGACGGCATCGTTGAGGGCGAGGGCACGGTGGATGGTTTCGCCGTCGCGGACGAGTGTGGCTTCGATGAGGATGCGCTCTTCGGGCAGGTATTTGCCTTCGAGGACGGGCAGCAGCTCTTCGGTCATGTTTTCGCGGGGGATTTGGGTGAGGAAGCCTAAATGCCCTTGGTTGATGCCGATAACGGGCACGGTACGGGGGGCGATTTCGCGGGCGACGGAGAGGAAGGTGCCGTCGCCGCCGAGGACGATGACGAGGTCGCAGTGTTTGCCCAAGTCGGATTTGCTGACGATGTGGCAGCCGACGGTATCTTGAACATAGATGCAGCGTTCTTCTATTCCGATTTCGTCCAGATAGACGGTGAGGCCGTGTCCCTGCAGGAAGTGGATGAGGGTGTGGGCGGTGTTTTGGATTTCGGGGGTATTGGGGCGGGTTACGATACCGATGTTGTGAAACGGGCTGTTCATAGGCATGGGTCGTCTGAAAATTAGTCTATCCAGATGTCGCGTTCGAGCCGGTCGAGGCGTTCGTTGAGGCGGGCGACGTCGTCGCGCAGTTTGTCCACTTCTTCCATCCAGGCGGACAGGGTGGCGGCGTCGATAACGGGGGATTCGGGTTCGCGGGAAAAGTCGCTGATTTGCTCGGCTATGCTTTGTCCGATTTTTTTGACGGTTTGCCCGATGTTTGCGGCGCGTTCGCTGATGCTGCCTGCGAGAGAGTCGCCGAAGATGCGGGCGAGGTCGTCTGAAGCGTAGTAGCGCAGGCTGCCGAGTATGGGCAGGACGGTCATGCCGAGCATGAGGTCGCCTTCGAGGCTGATGTCGCCGACACCGGGTTCTTGTCCGGTCAGGATTTTGCGGATGGCGCTTTGGTGGAAGGTGATGAGGGTGTCGGCGGGTTGGTCGGCGGTTTCGAGGAAGCCGTCGTGATTGATGCGTCCGGTCAGTCCGAATCCGGCGAGGTTGAGGCTCAGGGTTTTGCCTGACAGGCGGGACAGGTCTTGTTGATGTTCTGGATTTTGCTGTATCAGGTGGTTGATAACGGGAAATAGGGCGGACATAGGGTGTTCTCGATACTTTCGGGCTTGGGGTTGTTAAGTAAGACTGTGTTTTTTGGTTTTGGTTTTGCCGCTGCCGAAAGGTTGTCTGAAACGGTCGCGGAGCGCCAATTTTACAGGCTTAATCCGTCGGCGGAAACGGTATTTACAATTTTGCCGCCGCCAGTGCCGTCGGGTGCGAAATCGGGCGGCGGGAGACCGAGTTTGGCGGCTTCGGCGGTGTAGAAATCGCGGCGGGTCGGGTGGCGCGGTTCGACGATGTTGCGGATGCGTCTGCCGTTTGGATGGAGGGTCGTCTGAAACAGGGTTTCGACGGCGATGTCGCGGTGGACGATATTGACGGGCCGGTTGCCGCCTTGGATGTTTTGTTTTTGAACGAGGCGGCTGACGGGGTGGCGTTCGGCGCAATAAAGCCCGCCCAGACGCAGGATGTCGATGTTTGGCACGCCGCTGTCGAGCAGGTATTGTTCGGCAGCAAGGATTTGGCGGGCGGACTCGGTTTGCGGATCGGGTGCGGAAGTTTCGTCGCATTCGCGCGCTTTATCGCCGTAAACACTGGTGCTGCTCGTGAAAATCAGATGTTGCACGTTGCACGCTCGGGCAAGTTCTGCCCATTGTTTGACGGTGTCGGCGTAATGCGTCAGCGAGGATGGCGGCAAGAGGCAGAACCAAACGGGTTTGTCGGCGTGTTGCCGCCAAAAGCTTGTATCGTGGGCAAGGTTCGCGCTTTGAAACATGTCGTCTTGATTGAGGTCGTGGGTGTCGAGGTGTATGGGCAGATTAATATCGTCCGAAGTCAGGCTGCGCTTGACGGCGGCAACGCTGCTGCCGTGTTCGTAGAGTTTTTGCGCCAAAGGACGGCCGAGATAGCCTAGGCCTAAGATAGATACGTCGGGGGAGGCGGAAGGAGGGGTATGTATCATGTTTATAGATGAATGCCGTCTGGAAATAGGCTCAGACGGCATGGAAATTATGACTGCGCACCGCCTATTTTCCGGTCGTATTCCTCGCGGTGTTCCGGCAAGAGGTAGGGACGCAGGAGACTTAAGGTACGGCGGATGCCGCGTGCTTTGGAGTCTTCGGTCAACTTGGTTCGCCCGCGCAGGGAGCTGTCGAAGTCAAACCAGTATTTCGTGACCATCCACATATTGACGGCGAGGTCGTTCATGGCGGTTTGGTCGGCTTGGATGATGTTCAGACCGTTGAGCTGGGTGAGCAGGTTGACCAAGAGCGGAGAGACTTTGGCTTGGGTGAAGGTGTTGTGCTCGCCCAATAGTTCGGCACTGCGCGCAAGCAGGGTGTTCACGTCGCTGAAGAGGAAGCGGTATTCCCACATAACGTCGTAAATGCCCGCCATATAGTTGATGGAGTCTTCCACATCGGACGGCAACACGGCTTCATTCAGGTATGCCAGCAGGGCTTCGCTGTAACGTTTGAACAGTTGGACGATGATTTCGTCTTTGTTGCGGAAGTGGTAATAAAGATTGCCCGGACTGATGCCCAAATGCGCCGCGATATGGTTGGTGCTGATGTTGCGCTCGCCTTCCTCGTTGAAGAGCGTCAGGCTGGCGTCGATGATGCGGGTGTAAGTATTGGTTTTTGCAATGCGGGTCACGGGCATACTCCTTGGATTTACAGGCTGTACGAAGCGGGCAGCCAATTGGGTTCGGCGTGTAATTCTACCTGAAATCGAGTAAATACTGTATCGCAGACATGTTGCGCCAGTTGCCGGACGTCGTCTGAAGAAGCATTGTTTTTGTTCACCAAAACCAAAGCCTGCCTGTCGTGTACCGCCGCGCCGCCGATTTGGAAGCCTTTCAGACGGCATTGATCGATCAGCCAGCCGGCGGCGAGTTTGACCGAGCCGTCGGGCTGCGGATAGCGCGGCATATCCGGATGCTGCTGCAACAGGGAAGCGGCTTTTTCCGCGCTGACGACGGGGTTTTTAAAGAAACTACCGACATTACCAAGTACGTTAGGATTAGGCAGTTTACTGTTGCGGATTGCACACACTGCATCGGAAACGTCTTTCGCCGTCGGCATTCTGCCCGCGCTCAGTTCGGCAACGGCGGCTGCCAAATCGCCGTAACCCAAATTCGGTTCGAAACGCTCTTTCAGGGCGAACACGACCGAAACAATCACATAACGCCCTTTGCCTTCCTGCTTGAACAGGCTTTCGCGGTAGGCAAAGCGGCAGTCGGCATTGGAAAGCTCGACAAAGGTTTCCGTATCCAAATCGAAGCAGCGCACGCTGTGAATCACGTCTTTCGCCTCCACGCCGTATGCACCGATGTTCTGCACGGGCGACGCGCCGACCGTGCCCGGAATCAGGCTCAGGTTTTCCAGACCGCTCAAACCCAGCGCGACGGTATGCAGGACAAAATCGTGCCAAATTTCGCCCGCCTGCGCTTCGATGTAAACGAGGCCGTCTGAACGCGCAATCTCGCGTATGCCTTTGTTTTCCATATGGACGACCAGTCCGGCGTAATCCTGCATCAAGAGGATGTTGCTGCCGCCGCCTAACCATAAAACGGTATCGCGGTCGAACTCGGGCAATCGGACGATGTCTCGCAATTCTTCGGCGTGTTCGAGCGCGATAAAGGCTTGGGCTTGGGCGCGAAGACCGAAGGTGTTGTAGGGTGTGAGGTCGGTTTGGTATTGGATGGGTTGCATGATGATTTGTGATTTTGTGGATTCAGGTCGTCTGAAAACTAACTATTTAACAATTACGATAGGTAATGGGGTTTTGGGGCGCTTTATAATTTTCTTGGGAAGAATAGGTCAGCTTATTCACGATTTCTTCATAAATGTCGGAGCCTTCTGGTAACGGCTTGCCTTCAAACATCCAACGACCTTGAATAATATCGTCGGCAGAAATCCATCTTTCGATTTCATATACTGCCAATGTCCAGCCGCGATAGACTGCAACTGCATATTTTGCTTTTTCACGTCGGCTTCCGATTTTCCAATATTTCCGTGTGCGCTCATAAATTTCCTTATCCCTATTGGCTTCAGGAATATTTCCGGATCTAATGTCTTTTTTCAGTTTCTCGTATTCTTTATTAATTGTAATTAAAACAATGGGTTCACCAGTTTTTAATTCCTGAGCATCATATTGTCGCTTTAATTCCGAAAAGTCCATTAATCCTACTTTTGAAGAATGTGTGCCCCCTTGAATATTAGTCAGCGGCTGCTGGCTCGGCTTGACCAAAGAGAGTAGGTCTATTGCCATCGCTTCATATTCAAAAGCCTGTTCGTCTGTTTGAATGTTGTGTCGCAGAATGTAATACACAGGTTGGTTTCCGCTTTTATGTATTTCCCTAATCAAGGCAATTTTATCACTTGGCTTTTCTGTTTCTTGTAATGAGGCTTGGGCATGATGGAAAACGCGATTGCCTACGCCTTTACCTACATAGAAAATATTGCCGTCTCTAGGGTCAATCAAGCAATAAATATAGTAAGCAAGTTTTTCTATAATGGAAGTTGAAAACATTTTTTTCCTTAAAAGTGAATAAACCGTAAATGAAATATCAATGGAGGCCGTCTGAAAGAAATTTCAGACGACCTTATGCGATCTGACCATCTCCCTGCTGCACAATTCCAAGCACCACACCAAGGCGACGGCGGCGATGGTGAGCGAGGCAATCAATGCTGTCCAGAAGCCGTAAATGCCCATATCGAAACGGTAGGCGAGCAGATAGCCCGGCAGCAGGCCGCAGCCCCAGAAGGCGGCGGCGTGGATGAACATCGGCACCTTGGTGACTTTATAACCGCGCAGGGCGTAGGACGCGATACATTGGGTGAAGTCTGCCGGTTGGAACAAGCCGGCGAACAGCAGGACGGTGGCGGCGATGCTTAAAACCGTCGGATCATCGTTGTACATGCTTGCCAGCGGAGAACGGAATAATACCAAGGAAAACACGGTAATCACGGCGAGCACCCAGCCCGACACCAGCGACACGCCGGAAATATAACGCGCCCGCGAAAATTCGCGCCGTCCTAATGAAAAGCCGATGCGTACCGTCCCCGCCGAGCCGACGCTTTGCGGAATCATATAGAGAATCCCCGACAAACTGATGCCGACCTGCTGCGCCGCCACATAATCCTCGCCGAAAGGCGCAATCAAAAACACGATAAACGAAAACGCGCTGGCTTCCAAAAAATAAGACAGCCCGATGGGTGCGCCGATTTTCCAAACCTGTTTGAACACCGCCCAATCCGGTTTGCCGAATTTTGCCGACAGTCCGAACGGGCGGAAGAATTTTTCCTTAGCGATATAAATCCACAACGCCAGCGCGCTGAACCAAAACACCGCCATCGTCGCCAGTCCGCAGCCCGCGCCGCCCAAAGCGGGCATACCGAATTTGCCGTAAACGAAAATATAGTTCAGCGGCACGTTCAACACAAACGCCGCGAAGCTGACCAACATAATCAGGCGCGGGCGGTTCAGGCTGGAAGCGTAGGCGTGCAGGGCGCGGTGCACCATTGCCGCCGGCATCGCCAGACTGGTGAACAACATATACTGCGCCATCGTGCCTTCGACATAATCGCTCAAGGTCAGCCAGTTGCGGAACGGCGTAATCGCCGCCCACATCAATACCATGCCGAAAATCCCCAAAAACAGCCCGAACCAAATCCCCTGCCGCCCCGTTTCGCCCACTTCACCGGTTTTACCTGCGCCGTAAAGCTGGGCAATCATCGGGTTCAGCGCCGCCATAATGCCCATAAAGGTAATGTAAACCGTGGCAAATGCGCTGCTGCCCAAAGCCACCGCCGCCAAATCCTCCTTACCCGCACCGCCCGCCATCACGGTATCGACAAAACCAATGCCCACCTGCGCGACCTGCGCCAGCAGCATGGGCAGGGCAAGGGCGGTCAGCAGGCGGACTTCTTTCAGGAAGACGGAAAAGGAAAAGCGGTTGAGGTCGAGCAGCATAAGTGTTTGTAGGATTTTAAAAAAAAGCGGAAATAAAGAAACAGGTCGTCTGAAAACAGACGGCCTGTTCCGTATGGGCATGGGATGCGACATTATAGTGGAAATGGAGGTCGATTGACAGCGTGCTCAGGCAGCTTTTCAGACGACCTCCTGCGCATCAAAGCAAAGGCTGCTGCCGCACGATGGCGCGGATGACGGCGCGGTTTGGATTTAGGGCGGTGCGCAGGCGTTGGGACAGGGGCTGAGGCAGGCCGAGGATGTCGGCGGCAATGGCGGCGGCGCAGACGGGGGCGGTGGCAAGGCCGCGCGTGCCGTGGGCGGTGTTGATGTAGGCGTTCGGCAGGTAGGGGCAGGGGATGTTGTCGAGTCGGTAGTTTTTATCCAGCGAGAGTTTGGCGTAGACGGTCTGCATGGCGGCGATGTCGCCGAGTGCGCCGACGACGGGCAAGTGGTCAGGGCTGTCGCAGCGCAGGGCGACGTGTCCTTGCGGCGGGTCAGAGAGGTCGTCTGAAAACGAGTAAAGAGAGTTTTGCTCAAACGAGTTTTGCTCAAACAATGATTGCGCCAATGGCGGGTTGAGTTGTTGCAGGGCGGCGCGATTGGCAGTTTCTTCGTGCGGGTACCAAGCGTCGTCGTTGCTGTTGAGAACGAAGGTTGCGCCGTAGCAGTGTTGCCCTTGCCAGCTCGGGCTGATGTAGCTTTCGCCGGATAGGGCGCAGCGCAGGCGTTTGGAAAAACCGCTTGCCGCCGCTACGCCGGTTTGTCCGCGGATTTGGCGGAAAGGCAGAGTGGAGACGTTGGCATCGGCGGCGTCTGGGCTGTGCGCGCCCATGCAGTAAATGATGTGGCTTGCGCTGAAGCTGCCGCGCGGCGTGTTCGCCGTCCAGTTTGCGCCGTCGTATTCGGCGGAGGATAGGGGCGTGTCTTCGTGCAACGCAATCAGCGGATGATTCAGTAAGGCACGGACGACGGCGGGCGGGTTCAGCCATACGCCCTGCGGCCAGTAGAGGCCGTCTGAAAAGACGTCTATGCCTGCGATTTGCGCGGCTTCGTCGGTGGACACGCTGCGGTAAAGGTGGGCATGATGCTGCTGCAAACCCAATGCCTGATTGCGTTTGCGTTCGGCTTCATCAAAATTGAGGTGCAACACGCCGTCGCCGCCCCATGCGTCGGAATCGGGCAGAAGGTCTTGCAGCAGGCGGCGGGTGTAGCCGTAGCCGGCCAGCAGCAGTTCGGTTTGCTCGGTGTCGTGCGGCGAGATTTTGGCGTAGAGCAGCCCTTGGCGGTTGCCGCTGCCGCCTTGAGCCGCTTTGCCCGCTTCCAAAACGGTAACGCGCATGCCGTGTTCCGCCAGCTTGCGCGCGGTTGCGGCGCCGGCAATGCCCGCGCCGATAACCACCGCGTGTTCGGGCGGAGTGGTGGCTTGGGGTCGTCTGAACCAAGGTTTGACAGGCTTGGGCGCGGCTTGCGGTACGGTTTCGGTCTGCCATTCGATAGGGTCGAAATGTTCGTGCAGGCTGTCGGCGCAGTGTGGCGGGACAAGCCAGATATGCACGTCGGGCAGCAGGCTTTCCAGAAAGTTGACGCCGTTGAACTGAAGGCATTTTACGGCTTGGTCGAGGCGGGTTTTCAGACGACCTTCCAACTCGGTTGGGGCATCGGAAAAAGGAAAATCGGGAATGCGGTTTTCGGTCAGGCAGGCAACCAGATGCAGCGGCGCGGGATGAGTTTCGATCACGCGGGCAAGTTCGGCGGGGGCGGGCGGGGTGTTCCAAGCGAGGATGGGCATAGCGGGGTCGTCTGAAAAAGAGGTTGATTACTGAAGCGCCGTCTGTCGGCTTGCCTTAATGCTTTTCTCCCTGCTCTTTAACCGGCTCTTTGGTCTGAACCGGCGTAACCGGGAAAAACAAGATCAGCGGGTTGGCTTTAATCTGCTGCCAGAAACTTTTGCACAAATTGCCGACACTGCCGATTTTCGTGCCGCGCGAGCGCAGGGCGACGAAGAGGGCGAGGGTGAAGCTGACGATGAGGTTGACCAAACCGATGGCGAGGACGCTGCAAATGCCGAGCATGAATGTACCAAAGCCGACGTTGCCGCTGACGGCGGCATAGCCGAGGTTGGCGGAGGAGAAGGCGACATGGCGGATGTCCAGCGGCAGGCCGAGGAGGTGTCCGAAGTAGCCGGTCATGCCCAAGAGCATACCGAAGATGAAGTTGCCGACCAGCGAGCCGTAGTGTTTGTGAATGTAGGCGGCGAGGACGCGGCGGGGTTTGGGGCGCATGATTTTGCGCAGCAAGGGGTTGAAGGGCAGGCGTTGGCGCAGGTTGAGGTAGTCGGCGCGGTTGTCGAAGAAACCTGCGATGATACCAGAACAGAACAGCCACAAGCCTGCAATAGCGGCATACCATAGGGTCGGATGATTGATGATGTCTATGGATTTGAACTGGTAGGCGGTGGTGTGGACATCGAGTATGGGCTGTTGGTGCAGATGGGCATAGCCGAACGATATGGCGCACGCCAAGAGTATGGCGATGGAAACGTTGCCGAAGACGGCGACGCTTTGGGAGCGGCATACGTCGATAAGGAGCTTGGCGAGCTTGTTGTCCACCGCTTTGCCACCTTCGTTGAGATCGACCTGTTCGGCGAAGCTGGCGGCGGTCATGGCGGGCTGCTTGGTGGCGACGGTGCAGTGCAGCATATGGATGAGCATGAAGCCTAGGCCGTAGTTGAGCCCTGACAGCAAGGAGGTAACGAAGGGGCTGAAGCCGAGTGTGCCGATGTGGATTTTGTGCAGTGCCATCAGGGCGATGATGACGCCGCCGCCTGCCGCGGAGTAGAACATTTTGAAATATTCTTTGCGGTTGCGGGTGATGTAATGCTCGCCGTGGTGGCTTTTGTTTTCGGTAATGCTGCGGGCGAGCATGCGTATGCTGCTGCGGCGCAGGTGGCGGGTACTGTATTGCTCGACCGCGGCGTAGATGAGGGAGTTCATCAGGGTAATGGTCAGGCGGTTGCGGTTGCCGGCATCGGTTTGGATGTCGGTGAGCAGTTTCAGGCGATCTACGGTCTGCTGGAGCCGTTCGAGCAGGTGGGCGACTTTGACGGACGAGCCTGAACCTGCGCCCGTCCCTTTTCGGCGCAGATAGTCGATCTGGCTGCAACATTGGTCGAACATGACTTCAAGGTGGGCGGTGTCGTAAGGGGTGGTGTCGTTGCGGTAGTGTTCGACCAGTTTGGCGGTTTCGCGCTGAAGGGCGACGAAGGGCGAATCGGCTTCGAGCAGGCGCGGGGCGATGCGGATGAGGTCGGGTTCGATGGCTTCGGAGGCAATCCAAATGGCCAGCATTTCGATGGCACGCAGGCGGGCGTCAACCAACTGGCGGCAGGCGTTTTGCAGCAAGGCGGGATCGGCGCTGGTGCGGATCAGGTCGTACAGGCTCAACCATTGGCGGATGCTGAGGGTTTGCAGCCATTTGTCGTCGTTTTCGGAGTGGAACAGGTAGAGGAACACTTCGCGCAGGTTGGCAAAGTCCTTATAGGACGGGCTGAAACGTTCGTAGATGCGTATGCCCATCTCGCGGGTAAAGCTGTGGCGCGAGAAGATACCGAGTTTGATCAGCGCGGGATAGATGTGGACTTGCGAGAGCCAGTGGTAGAAGCGTCCGCTGAAATTTTTTGCGAGTTCTTCGTCTTGTTTGAGCGTGGCGATAATCAGGTCGAAGCGTTCTGCCGCCTGTTTTTTGCCGCCGCGCCGCAGGAATTTGATTAAGGCATTGAGAATAAGGACGAAATCGGTATCGGTCAGGCTTTTGGAAAGTAGAGGATGTAGATTTTGGTGAGTAATTTTTTCCATTGCGGTATTTTTACACAAAACGGCGGGTTTGATAAGTTCGGGTAATTTATGCAACCTGCTGTAAGCACATTCGATATTTTGGAGCAATGTTTGACGATTTCAACCCTCTTTGCTTTGAAAAGGTCGTCTGAAAACCGGTTTCAGACGACCTTTCGCTTATTTCAGCATCTCTTCGGGAATTTTGCAGACGGGAATCGGATTGACTTTGTGTTGCATGGCTTTGTGCAGGCGGGTGTAGATTTCCAAGACTTCCCGCTGCCTACCTTCAAAATCTTCGGGGCGGCGCGTACCGTAAACGCTCATCGCCCATTCGAGTTCGGGATAGCTCGCGCCCATCTGTTCTTCGTCCGTGCGCTCCGTATCCCAAAGCCCGTCGGTCGGCGCGGCTTTTTGGATGGACTCGGCGATGTCCAGTTCGGCGGCAATTTGATAAATCTGCGTTTTGGTCAAATCGGCAATCGGGCTGATGTCCACGCCGCCGTCGCCGTATTTGGTGAAGAAGCCCACGCCGAAATCTTCGATTTTGTTGCCCGTACCGGTAACCAGCAAACCGTTGATTTGTCCGTAATAATAAAGCGTCAGCATCCGCAGGCGGCTGCGGGCGTTGGCAAGCGCAAGCTGTTTGGCGGGGAACTCGGTTTCATCGACTTCGACATCGGCGGCAAAGGTATCGAAAGTCGGCGTCAAATCCACACTCATTCCGCTGACGTTGGGAAATGCCTGCTCCAATCGGCGGATATGCTCCTGCGCGCGGCTGACTTGGTCGGCTTTTTGGCGGATGGGCATTTCAAGCAGAAGGACTTTCAACCCCGTCCGTGCCGCGATGGCGGAAACGACCGCGGAATCGATACCGCCGGAAACCCCGACGACAAACCCCTTGGCGTGTGCGGTGGCGACATAGTTTTTCAGCCAGTCGGCAATATGGCGGATAACGGCTTGGGTCTGCATAGTCAGGCTCCTGATTTGAAAGGGGGAATCATACCCGATTTTGAAAGGCAGCGGCATATGGACGGGTCGTCTGAAAACACAGGTTTGGCATTGCGAAACCGATTGCCGTGTTTGCAATATTGTCGGTTTGAGGTTTTCAGACGACCTGTGTCATGAGCGGTTGACTCCTGTGTTTTAATGAGATTTTTTGTTTGACTTGTCTTTATATCGATAGATTTGCAGATTGGTTGACCTGCCGCCTTTGAAAGAATTGATTTCATAGGTAATGCCATCATACACGGCGCGCGTGCTGATCAGCTCCTCATTAAGCGGCTGTTTCTGTTTAAAGGCTTCGATGTTTTGGATATGTTTGTCCAATAGGTTTTCAAACAGGTTGTCCGGTTTGTTTTTATGGTCGATGGTGGAAATGATTAAATCGGGAATAGTAGTGTCTTTAAAGATTAGACCGTTATACCCAATCAAAGCATCTACACCGTCTACCTTATTATTGACATGATATATATCAACACCGTACGGACATTCCGGATTGGCAAAGTCTTTTAAAACTATTGTTACAGAAAAAAGATTTGCAAGATAGTCAGCGGCGCTATACATGTTTTTCTTCCCGAAATTTTTTTCAAAGATTTCATTATTGCTGTTTTCCATAAAGCCTAACTCTTGCAATTTAGGAACAATCAGTTCTTTGTTCACGGGGATAGGCAGGCGTTTAACTACCTCGAAATGCGTAGGCTCATATCGCGGGTATGCCGCAGGGTCTGCAGACGGGAGTGGGGGAAGTGTATTAAATCTATATTCGAAAGGGTGACATTCAAAATGCGGGGTTGCTGCGGTTTTAACGGCTTCTGCATCCTGCTTTCCATCTTGAGCCAAGTTTGGTTGATTACTACATGCCGCCATAACCAGCAAACCTGCCAATACCATCAGCTTTTTATTGAATGTCTTCATTATTGATAACCTTCTTTGTACTTTTTCGATGTTCATCATCTCCTGATGCGGTTTGTAACAAATAAATCGGGTTTTATGTTGGGTGGAAATGACGATGAATTTTGTATGTTAGCTGGGTTGAGATAATGGGTAAAGAAAATGGGATAAGCGGTGGAAGGTGTGTCTGAATGGTTTGCTTTGTTTAGCGAGATATAGTGGTAACTTTAAACCAGGACGGCGTTACCTCGCCTTGTCCTGATTTAAATTTAATCCACTATAAATGGCTTGATGATGCGAAAGGTCGTCTGAAAACCCGATTTGGGCTTTTCAGACGACCTTTTGTTTGGGGCGGTATCAATAAACGTCGCGTTGGTAGCGTTTGTCTTCGCGCATTTCGTTGAGATAGTCTTCGGCATCGTCGCGGCTGAGTTTGCCTTGGGTTTCGATGACGTCGATCAGGGCGGTTTCTACGTCGCGTGCCATGCGGGTGGCGTCGCCGCAGACGTAGAGGTGTGCGCCTTGTTGCAGCCAGTTCCAAACTTCGGCGGCGTGTTCGGCGATTTTGTGTTGGACATAGACTTTGTGTTCGCCTTGTCTGCTCCATGCCAAGTCGGCACGGGTGAGTATGCCGTCTTTGCGGTAATCGCTCCATTCAAGCTGGTACAGGAAGTCGTCGGCGAGGCGTTGGTTGCCGAAGATGAGCCAGTTTTTGCCGTTGTCGCCATTGGCGGCGCGTTGCTGCATGAAGGCGCGGAAGGGGGCGATGCCTGTGCCTGCGCCTATCATGATGACGGGGGTGTCGCCGTTGGCGGGCAGGCGGAAATTGGGGTTGGGTTCGACGAAGACGCGTACTTCGCCGCCTTCTTCAAGGCGTTCGCCCAGATAGCCTGAGGCTGCGCCGGTGTAGGTGTTGCCGTGGTGTTCGAAGCGGACGACGCCGACGGTCAGGTGGACTTCTTCGCCGACTTCGTCTTGCGCGGAGGCGATGGAGTAAAGGCGTGGGGTTTGGGGGCGGAACAGTTGGAACAAGGTTTGCGCGTCCAGCGGATGGGGGTGGGCGGCGAAGACGCCGACGGGCGGGGTGGCGGCGAGGTAGGCGTCCAATCGGGCTTTGTCGGCGGCTGTGGTTTTGAGTTCTTCGCTGCCGGACAACTCGGCATATTGCTGCACGAGTGCCGGCGTGTTTTGCGTGATGTCGGCGGACTCGGTCAGGGCGGTGCGGATGTCGGTTTCGAGGTCGTCTGAAAGGCGGATTTTTTCTTCGCCGCTTAATTGGTGCAAATCAAGGATTTCTTGAACCAAAGCGGGAGCGTTGAGCGGGAGTACGCCCAATGCGTCGCCTGCCTGATAGTGCAGTCCGGAGCCGGACAGGTCGATTTCGATGTGCTCCACGTCTTTTTCGGCGGAGCGGGACGTGATTTTTTGGCGGACGGACAGGGTGGCGGTATAGGGTTTGTCTTTGGTATAGACAGTGCCTGTGGTTTGAAGGGCGGCAGGTGTTGCAACGGATGCTGCGGCGGTTTGCGCGGCAAACTCAGCAACTAGGGGGACGACGGCTTCTATCCACGCGTCGGCGGCACTTTGGAACTCTAAATCGCAGATGCCCAAGTCGTTCAGACGACGTGCGCCCAGTTCGGCGAATTTGGCGTCAAAGTCTTTGCCCGCTTGGCAGAAATTGGGATAGGAAGAATCGCCCAAACCTAAAACGGCAAAAGTGAGTTTGCCCAAATCGGGGGCTTTTTTGCCGAAGACGAATTTATACAGCGGCAGGGCTTCTTCGGGCGGTTCGCCCTCGCCTTGCGTGGATGTTACCAATAACACGATGTCTTCATCGGGCAGGGTTTTGCTTTTGAAGTCACCCGCGCTGCTCAATACGGCTTCTACGCCGGCGTTTTTGAGTTTGGCGTGTAAAGATTCGGCAACGCCGCGCGCATTGCCCGTTTGCGAGGCGGATAAGACCAACACGCGTCGCGCGGGGGCTGCAACGGCAGGGGCTGCGGAAACCCCCAAACTGCCTGCCGCCCCTTGACTTTGCGCCCAGCAGTAGCCGGAAAGCCAAGCGAGCTGTGTAGGCGAGAGGGCGGCGAGTTGTGCGGAAAGTTCGTTGGGAAGCGGGTTGGCTGGAGTCATGTCGGTTCCTTTGTGCGGACGGCTGCTTGAGGCAGAGCGTTTGCCTGCGCGGCTTTAATTGTTTGGTTGAATGGTGATTTTTCTGAAAACAGTGGCGATACTGTAAACAGGTCGTCTGAAAAACGGAAAGAATGCTTGGTTTTAATTTAATGCGATTTCGTTATATTCTGGATTGGGAGAGGGGGAGAGGGTTGATATCGGTTTTCAGGCGACCCTTCCTCTTGATTATGCAAACAGGAGGCGTAAAATATCAAAAAATTACACAATAAAACAAATCCCAACACAACACATCATGAACCGTCTGCTCCAACACGCATTTACCCCCAATCAAGCCACATCAATAGGTCTGCTTGCCGTAGCCTTTTGGAGTTCCGTCGTCGGATTGATACGCGCCTTGAGTCTGCACATGGGTGCGGTCGGCGGCGCGGCGGTGATGTACAGCCTTTCCACTTTGTTGCTCTTGGCTATTTTCGGATTGCCGAATCTGCGGCAGTTCAGCCGCAGCTACCTTTTCTGGGCAAGCATTTTTTTTCGTCGGCTGCGAATTGTGCCTGTCTCTTTCCATCGGTTTTGCCGACAACGCACGCCAAGCGGTCGAAGTCGGCATGGTCAATTATCTTTGGCCGACGTTTACCATCATCGGCGCAGTTTGGTTTAACAAGCAGCCGGCAAAATGGTGGATAGGCATAGGCTTTGCCCTTTCGTTTATAGGTATCGCGATCGTTTTAGGCGGTGACGGTGGATTTTCTTTGCCCGAGATTATCGGCAACGTCCGAACCAATCCGCTCAGTTACATCATGGCATTGTTGGACGCGCTGTTTTGGGCGGCATACTGCACCCTGACCGCCAGAACCAAAGCGCAGGGCAATGCCGTCGGTTTTTTCTTCCTCCTCGTCTCCTGCATCCTGTGGGCAAAATATTTCGCAGGCGGCTACGGCAGCCTTCATTTCGATACCGGCGCCATACTTTATGCCGTTGCCGCCGCAGCCTGCATGGGCTTGGGCTATGCGGTTTGGAACATCGGCATTTCATGCGGCAATATGACCGTCTTGGCAGGCGCTTCCTATTTCATTCCCATTTTTTCTGCTCTCATTTCCTCCGTCCTGCTCAATGCGCCCCTGTCTGTACAGTTTTGGCAGGGCGCGATTATGGTCTGCATCGGCTCAGGTGTGTGCTGGCTTGCGACGCAGAACTTCAGTTTCAGACGAATTGAGTAGTTCTCGGTCCTTACATCAGGGTTTTTGAAAATACAACAAAAGGTCGTCTAAATATTTTCAGACGACCTTTTGTTGTATTTTCAGTTGTAATGATACGTTTGCTTAAGTTAAATACCATTTATCTGAAATAAATTGCTGGTTTATGAGAATATGGTATTTCCACAGGAATCAGAAATTGATAATGGATTGTATTTCAGCTGGTCTGATTAATCAGAAATCTGTTACAGGAAGAGTAAAAGTGGAATGTGGAAAAGATAGGGTATTGAAGAAGCTATCAGCTCTAATAGCAGTTTTGGGTTCATTCGCTTTGGCAGCTTGTTATCCATCTTCAGAAAATAAGGAAGAAGTAGAAATGGACAATCAGATACCCATAACAGGCTTTGAAAGAAATATTAAAATTGATTTGGATGGGACGTTGCTGAGCGTACCTTACGGTTATTTGGCAGGTTCGTCCCGAAATTCGGCAACAAGATGGATGTCGGATGAGGAAAAAATCTATAAGGGCGGTAGGTTTGATATTTACGTCCATGCCAAACGCAAAGGAGATTCTTGGATTTTAGAGCCTTTTAATCGGAAGAATAAAGATAAATTTGTTAAGGCATTGAAGGATGGTCTGCCGATGATAGACACTATTTCGATTCAGAAAAATTCTGAATGCCTTTTAGATCCTAAGTATCTTAAAAAAATGATTTTGAGGTACGGTTCAAAAGAAATAATTTCTTCTAAAGACTATAAAGCATATGAAAGATTTAATGAAGAACCATTCTATCATGAATTTAATTATATTAGGGATGATGAAAATCCAGTAAGAATACAAGTAAGGGATGATGGTAGAAAAAATGGAAAAAGACTTAATGAACCGCATTTTTCAATCGCAGTTGACTCATGCATAAATGGTTTGTCAGTAGATTATTATCCTAGTATCAGTGTACATGAATATGGAAATTTTTCTAAGCAGCCTTCTCAACAAGAGTTGATTGAATATCATCTAAAAATAGAGAAATTAATTAAAAGTTTTATCAAGTAATTTTATTTTAGGATCCTAACTTATGATTATTTTAAATGGATAACAACAGGCTGAATTAAAAGGAGAAGAACTGTGTGGAGATGTTCTATCCGAGTTTGCTATATAATCGCGCCATCTTTGATGAACAAACATCGTCTGAAAGAACGTCTTAATTTTCAGACGACCTAAAATAAAACCGACATACAAAGGAGCCGAACCATGTTTCACAGCATCAACGCCTATACCGGCGAAACCCTTTGCCGCCATCCTGCGCAGAGTTATGCAGAGTTTGCACAAGAATTGGCAGTGTTGAAGGTGCACCAGCAGGCGTTTGCGCGGTTGGGTGTAACCGGGCGGACTGCTTTGCTGCAAGCTTTTGCCGAGCGTTTGGCGCAAAACAAGGAGCGGCTTGCGGAAATGGTTTGCGAAGAAGTCGGACGCTGCCTGCATGAATGCCGTGCCGAACTGGATAAATCCGTCGAGCTCATCCGATATTACGTCCGCCTTGCCCCCGAGTTGCTGGCGCATAAGACCATTGCTACGCAGGCGAGCCTCAGTCAGGTGCGTTTTGAGCCGTTGGGCGTTGTGCTTGCCGTCATGCCGTGGAACTATCCTGTCTGGCAGGTTTTGCGTTTTGCCATTCCAGCCCTGTGCGCGGGAAACGCTTGTGCCGTCAAGCCTGCGCCCAGTGTTGCGCGGGTCAGCGCTGCGCTGTTGGAACTGGTTTCAGACGACCTTCCGTTGATTGGCGCATGGCTGGACAACGACGATACGTTGAAAGCCATTGAAGACACCGATGCGATGGCGTTTACCGGCTCGACGCGGACCGGCCGCCTGCTCGCCGCCCATGCGGGAATGCACCTCAAGAAAACCGTCCTCGAACTCGGCGGCAGCAACCCCTTCATTGTCATGCCCGATGCGGATCTCGAACGCGCCGCCGTCGAAGCTTGTTATTCGCGTTTCCGTGACGCGGGTCAGTCTTGCAACGCAGCCAAACGAATCGTCGTAACCGAAGCCGTTGCCGAGCGCTTCATCCCCCTGTTCCTTGCCGAATGCGCCAAATTGCAAACAGGCGATCCCAAAGACCCTGCGACCACACTCGCCCCGCTGCACCGCGAAGACTTGCGCGCAAACGTACACGCTCAGGTACAGGACGCAGTCGCACACGGTGCGCAGGTTCTGACGGGCGGTTTCATTCCCGAAGGAAAGGGCTGGTTTTACCCCGCCACCGTATTGGACAAAGTGAATCCTGACTGCCGCGTTTGGAATGAAGAGGTTTTCGGGCCGGTTGCCATGATTTTGCGGGCGAAGGACGAGGAACACGCCGTCGCCCTTGCCAACGATACGCCCTACGGATTGGGCGCCAGCATTTATACCGCCGATACCCGCCGCGCTTGGGCGTTTGCCGAAAAAATCCAAGCAGGCTCGGTGTTTATCAACCGCCACACCAGCAGCGACCTGCGCCTTCCCTTTGGCGGCGTCAAGGCTTCCGGTTACGGACGGGAATTGTCTGAATTCGGGTTGTATGAATTTGTGAACGTGAAAACGTATTGGCAGAAATAAGGATGGATTGAAAAAGGTCGTCTGAAAACGCCGGGATTGTCTATGTTGCGTTTTCAGACGACCTTTTTATCGTGTGCAGAGAGATAGCGGACTGACTTAACACTTATTACGCTATCGCTGCGCGTCAAGCATCCACTGTAAAGAACAAGGTTTCTTGTTTTAAAGCATTGCCGTCGGCATCGGTCAAATCGGCGTGTGCTGCGGAAAATTTGATAACCGCAAGACTCAGGCTGCCGATATCGGTCAGCGCGGTATTGATGATTTGTCCGGCTTCTTCGCCTCCGTTTTGAACGGTAACGCCTGCGGCTTCCAACGAATCGCCCCGCAAAACCGCCAGCCCGCGTTTGACTTGTCCGCGATATTGGGCGCGGGCGATGATTTCCTGTCCAGGATAGCAGCCTTTTTTGAAATGTACGCCGCCGATGATGTGTTGGTTGAGCATTTGGGCAACGGCAGTTTCTTTGGTTACCGTCGAAATCCAAGCGTAGCCGCTGCGGATTTCGTGCAGGTTCCAAGCGTTTTCGGCTGCCGCGTCATATTCGGGCAGAAGCCCGGCCTCGCCGATTTTCAGACGACCTGAATGGGGCAGGGTAATGGTGTATACCCCGTTGTCTGCTTGGGCAGGAAAGGATAGGGCAGGTTCGGCTGCGGGAGAGGGTGAGGCAGTTTCGTCCAGCTCGCCTGCAACGGCAAAATCGGGCAGCGGTTCAAAGATGACTTTGGCTCTCAGGACAAACATGCGCAACCGTTTGACAATGGCTTCGATCAAATCCTGCGCCATAATCAGCAGCAAGTCTTCTCCTCGGTTGAGGACGATCATGTTTGCCAGCACGCGCCCTTTCGGGGTGTTGTAAGTGGCATAACATGCGGTATTTTCGTTCAGATGGTTGATGTCGTTGGATAATTGGCCGTGAAGAAAGGAGGCTCTGTCCTCCCCGCTGACTCGGACGACACCAAAAAATGGCAGGCGGGTTTGCATGTGGAATCCTTTGTCGGGTAGCAATGGAATAGTTCGATATTATAAGAACAAACGCTTGATGAAAAAAGCCGTTGAGTATAGGAAAAGCATACAGAGGTCGTCTGAAAAGTTTTCAGACGACCCATTTTATTCTGATTAAAAGGAAAATCGGCTAAAATGACGGCGCTTTTTCTTTAGGGTAGAGAGTGATTTCAAGATGATTCAGTTATACGGCATTCCCAATTGCGATACGGTGAAAAAAGCCCGCAAATGGTTGGAAGAACATGGCGTTGATTTTCAATTTGTGGATTTTAAAAAGAGCCCGCCGCAAGTTGACACGATAAGCAAATGGTTGGAGCAGATACCGCTGGAGGTTTTATTGAACAAACGCAGTACGACGTGGCGCAAACTGGATGGGCAAGCCCAAGCTGCTGCGGCTACTGTCGATGGCGCGGTTCGATTGATGGCGGAACAGCCCAGCATCATCAAGCGTCCGGTTTTGGAAAAGGAAGGGCGGTTTTTCGTCGGCTTTTCCGAAGAAAACTATCAAGAAATTTTTTCAAAATAACACGATACGGCGGGATGGGGTCGTCTGAAAAATAAGTCGGACCGGCGTTCTGCCAAGAGTGCATAACAAGGCAAAACGCGCTACAATGCGCGTTTGCTATTTTAACCATTACGTCTTCAGATAATATGTTCCATACCGTTGAAAAATATAAAACTCCGGCCCAGATTTTGTTGGGTCTGATTGCGCTGACCTTCGTCGGCTTCGGTGTCAGCACGGTTGCTGTGCCCGGCTCTGATTTTATCGTCAAAATAGGGGATGAAAAAATCAGTGAGTATTCTTTGAATAATGAGTTGCAAGGTGAGCAGCTTCAAGGTCAAAGCCCGTCGCGGGGAGCAGTATTCCAATCTTTGGTTCAACGCGCCTATTTAAAGGAAGGTGCCAAGCTGATGGGTGTGGAAGTTTCCCAAGAGCAGCTTAAACAACTGATCGTGGACGATCCTAATTTTCACGATCAAAACGGTAAATTCAGCCAACAGATCTTTTCAAACTTCCTGAGCCAACGCCATATGACGGAAGACCAGTTTGTCGCCGACATCCGCGAACGGTATGCGTTGCAAAGTTTGATCAATTTGGTGCAAAACGGTGCGATTATCAGTGATGCGCAAGCAGAACAGCTGATTAAGCTGACTCAGGCGACCCGCGATATCCGTTCGGTAACATTCAATCCTGAAGCCTTTGTTTCTCAAGTAAAAGTTGATGATGCCGCATTGAAGGCATATTATGAGGCGCACAAAAAAGATTATCTGATTCCGCAAGGCGTGAAATTGGAATACATCGCCCTGAGTGCCAAAGATTTGGCGGACAAACAGGCCGTCAGCGAAGACGAAGTGAAAAAAGCATTTGACGAGCAGGCGCCCCATCTTTCGCCCCGCCGTGAAATTGCCCACATTTTCTTCCCAGTTCCTCAAGATGCCGATGAAACGGTACGCGCGGCAATCAAAGCCGAAGCAGACAAAGTTGCGGCAGAGCTGAAAGCCAAGCCGGCCGATTTTGCTGATCTGGCGAAGAAATATTCAAAAGACACCGCATCTGCTTCCAAAGGCGGCAACTTGGGCTATCTGTCTAAAGACGGCGGCTTGGGGACGGATTTGGAAAACGTGGCGTTCTCGCTGCCTAAAGGCGGAATCAGCGATGTGGTTCAAACACCGGTCGGCTACGATATCGTCCAAGTTTTGAATATCGAAGACAAAGTGTCTTTAGAACATGAAAAAGCCCGTATCGAAGCCGATTTGAAGCTGAAAAAAGCTGCTTCCGAATTTAATTCGGTCAAAGAAAAGCTTTCTGAAGAAGCATTTAATACGCCGACTTCCCTGGCGGATGTCGCTAAAAAAACAAATCTGAAACTGGAAAGTCTGGATCAAGATTGGTTGACTCAAGCCAATGGTAAAGCAGCAGGTTTGCCCGATGCATTGATTAATGCTGCGTTCAGTGAAGATGTGTTGAAGAAAAAACACAATTCCGATTTGATTTCCATGGACAAAGATACGGTTTGGGTCATTCGTGTCAAGGAAGTCAGGGAAGAAAAAACCGCACCTTTCGCTGACGTTCAAGAAGAAGTGCGTTTGGCTTATCTGCGCAGCGAAGCCGCAAAACTGGCCGATAAAAAAGCCAAAGAAGCCATCGAGGCTTTGAAGGCAGGCAAGGCAGTTGACTTGAAATGGTCGGAAGTATCGAAATTGAGTGCGCAAGATGCACGCCGGACCATGGCACCCGAAGCGTATAACGAACTGATTAAAGCCCGTCCGCAAAATGGCAAACCTGCATACGCCATGCTGCTGGAAGGCATGCCGGCTCCTGTAATTGTTGAAGTACAGAATATTGCCGCGCCGGAAAATATCGCTTCCCAAGTGCCTGCTGCCAAACAAATGCTGGCGCAACAGCAGTCTGCCAACATTTTTGACGCATTGCTGCGTTATTTCAGCAAGGAAATCAAGCGCGAGCAAGGTGCGCAAAAAGTTGATAATTCAGCAGAGTAAGCTGGTGATGAACAGGTAGGCGGCAATGATGGCAAACATGATTGCCCGTCTGCCTTAAACAGAATCAAACGGTCGGAGAAAATCCGACCGTTTTCATTATATAATCAGCCTTTCTTGCCCCATCAATATAGTGGATTAACTTTAAACCAGTACGGCGTTGCCTCGCCTTAGCTCAAAGAGAACGATTCTCTAAGGTGCTGAAGCACCAAGTGAATCGGTTCCGTACTATCTGTACTGTCTGCGGCTTCGTCGCCTTGTCCTGATTTAGTTAATCCACTATATATAGTGATTTCACTACCATACACATCCCGATTTTCCTTGTTTTTCGGTTAGAGGTCGTCTGAATACCATGAGCAAAGCTCCCGATGCTTTTACGCGGCTGATTAATGCCTTGAAAATTTTACCCAATGTCGGTCCCAAATCCGCGCAGCGCATGGCGCATCAATTGCTGCAAAGCAAGCGGGAGCAGGCGCAGGAGTTGGTTGATGCTTTGCAATATGCATTAAAGCAAGTCCAGCATTGCAGGATGTGCAACACATTTTGCGAAGGGAGTTTGTGTGATATCTGTTCTGACGAATCGCGCGACAAACACCGCCTGATGATCGTCCATATGCCGGCAGATGTTTCCAATATGGAAACTGCCAATTGCCATGACGGTTTGTATTTTGTGCTGATGGGGCAAATCAGTCCCGCGCAAGGGATGGATGTGAGCGCCATCGCATTGGACAAACTGGTGGCAAGGTTGCAGAACGCCGATGTCGAAGAAATCATCATTGCAACAAACTTTACTGCCGAAGGAGATGCGACGGCGTATGTGTTGGCAGAATTGTTTAAAAACCTTCCATACAAAGTCAGCCGTCTTGCCAGAGGCATCCCTTTGGGTGGGGAGCTGGAATATGTCGATGCTGGAACTTTGGCGCAGGCCGTTTATGAAAGGCGCGCAATCAAGGAATAAACAATAAGGTCGTCTGAAAACGCGTTTCAGACGACCTTATTTCAAACAAAGCCGGTTTATTTGCAGCTTACGCCTTGAATTTGCGGAGTGTCGCCGCTGCCTACTTTGAAGGCACATTTGGTGGCGCTGCTGCCGGACACGGTGACGACACCGCTGCCTGCGGTCAGGCTGACCGGTTCTTTAACACCCATGCCGACTGCGGTTGCGGCAAGTTTTTGCACGTCGGCAGCGGAATAGGACGTATTGTTTGAACTGATTTTAATCTCCTTAGCCGCATACGCATTTGCACTGAATGCCAATCCGGCAGCGGCAACGGATAATGCTAAGAATTTTGTGATGTTCATTAATGGTTTTCCTTTTTGATGGCGGTAAACTTTACCGCGATTTCAGAATAAGGCCGAATAGATGATTGTGCAAGTTTTTCGACCGATTTTACGGTAGCCCTGAATAAGAAGACTTTGGTTTACAAATTGCGATGTCTCTATTCTCGGTCGTTTCGGCGTATTCAGACGACCTGTCGGTTTTACGGTACAATAGGCGTTTTTTGACAAACGGATGAGGCATATAAATGGCTTCTTTAGAGACTTGGATAGGACTGCGCTATTTGCGGGCAAAAAAACGCAATGGCTTCATGTCGTTTATCACCGTCATTTCTATTGTGGGTATTGCACTCGGTGTGATGGCTTTGATTGTCGTATTGTCTGTCATGGCGGGCTTTCAGAGAGACATACGGGGGCAGCTTTTGAAAGTGGCTCCTCATGCCGAAATGGGTTATTACGATAACGGTAACGGTAAAAGCTGGGAGAGCCTGCGCGAGATTATTAAAGGACGCAAAGAGGTGCTTCAGTCGGCACCTTATGTTTCGGGACAGGCATTGCTGGCAAATGCGGGTGAGGTTCAAGGCGTTCAAATCCGCGGGATTTTGCCTGATGAAGAAAAAAAGATCGTTGAATACAGTAAAGAAATGCCTGTAGGCAGTTTTGATGATTTGAAGCCGGGCGAATTCGATATTATTTTGGGGCAGGATTTGGCTGAGACTTTGGATGTAAAGGTTGGTGAAAAAATCACTGTCGTTACGCCTGAAGGCAACGTGACGCCTGCCGGTGTCGTACCTCGTCTGAAACAATTTAAAGTTGTCGGCTTGGTCAAAACCAAAATCCATGAATTGAACAATTCTCTGGCATTGACACACATGAAAGACGCCCAGGTCTTGTACCGCCTAGATGAAAATGCGGCAGGCTTGAGATTGAAACTTGCCGATCCGATCAACGCGCCGTCGTTCACCGAAACACTGCTGCCGAAAAATCTGCAAGAAGAAGTATGGTTGCGCGATTGGACGTACACCAACCGCAGTTATTTCGAGGCCGTAGAAATGGAGAAAAGGGTGATGTTCATCATTCTGCTGCTGATTGTTGCTGTAGCCACCTTTAACTTGGTTTCTTCTTTGGTCATGGCGGTTACGGAAAAACAAGCCGATATTGCCATTTTGAGGACTTTGGGTGTCTCCCCGGGCAGCATTATGAAAATTTTTATGGTGCAGGGCGTATTTGCCGGCTTTTTCGGTACCTTGACCGGTGTGATTACCGGTGTCACGCTGGCTTTGAACGTGGGCAGTATTGTCAAACAGTTAGAGAATTGGTTTGGTTTCCAATTCATCAAATCACAAGTTTATTTCATCGATTATATCCCGAGTGATGTCAGTGTTCATGATGTTGTGCTGATAGCCTGCATTTCCCTGATTTTGTCGTTTATCGCTACGCTCTATCCAAGCTGGCGTGCTGCAAGAACCCAACCGGCGGAGGCTTTGCGCTATGAATAAAGTAGTTTTGAAATGCGATAATGTCAGCAAAAGCTACAAAGACGGTCAATTGAATGTCAATGTTTTGAATCAGTTGAGGCTAGAAGTGCTCGAAGGTCAAAGCGTCAGTATTATCGGTTCGTCTGGTAGCGGCAAATCGACGTTGATGCACATTTTGGGCGGCTTGGATAAACCGACTTCCGGCAGCGTGGTACTGATGGGGCAGGATTTGAGTCAGTTGGGACAGAAACAACTGGGTCTGCTGCGCAATCAGTATTTGGGTTTTGTGTACCAGTTCCACCATTTGCTGCCTGAATTTTCCGCTTTGGAAAACGTCATGATGCCGCTTTTAATCGGCAAGATGAAAAAAGCCGAAGCAGAACAGCGTGCGGTTGAAATGTTGGAAAAAGCGGGTTTGAAAAAGCGCATACAACACCGTCCCAGCGAGCTTTCCGGTGGCGAACGCCAACGTGCCGCCATTGCGCGCGCGCTGGTGACACGTCCGAAATGTTTGCTCGCTGACGAGCCGACAGGCAATCTTGACCGTAAAAATGCGCAAAATGTACTGGATATGATGCTGGATCTGAAATCCGAGTTGAATACCAGCCTGATTGTGGTCACGCATGATGATGAGTTGGCAGTCCGCTTTGAGCGGGTCATGCTGATGCACGACGGACGCTTGGAAGAGCAGTAACTATCCGGCAAATACGCAAAGGTCGTCTGAAAAAGCAATTGATGCTTTTCAGACGACGGCGGATTCGCATTTGAAGTACAACTTTCCATAACAGAAAAAGGCCGGTATGCGGTAGCATACTGGCCTTTCCTGCAATGCAACACATTAATATCCTTATCCGCCAAATAAAAACACTTGGTTACGAAACCGCCAAGTGTTTTATTCTTGAATCTGTTCCAACCACTGATGCACTTGAAATCTGAATCCAAGGTCGTCTGAATACTGAATGCCCCTTGAAGTTGAATTCATCCACTGTACATACCCAATACTTGGGAGGAAGATTCAAAAAAAGCTGCTTTGGAAAGAGCAGCTTTTGTCCGGTTTGGCGGAAACGGTGGGATTCGAACCCACGGAGGATTTGCACCCTCAGCGGATTTCGAGTCCGCTGCATTCAGCCTCTCTGCCACGTTTCCGTAGAATAAAGTAAAACCAAATAAAAATGTTGATGGCTGGGCTTCACTTCATTTTTATTTGGTTTTTCTATTTTCAAGAAATGGCGGAAGCGGTGAGATTCGAACTCACGGAGGGCTATCAACCCTCGACGGTTTTCAAGACCGTTGCATTAAACCGCTCTGCCACGCTTCCGTTTCTTGAAGCCGAAATAATAATGAAATTTGTCGGGTTTGCCAAGCGAAATTTTCAGGCGAATATTTAGTTTTTTGTTTTTACTTGGTTTGTTCTTTACGCATGAACACCCATTCGGACTCATTTGACGCTGCTGCGTTAAATGCGTAACCTTCGTAATCGAAATTTTTCAGCATTTCAGGGTCGGTGATATTGTGTTCCGCTGCGTAGCGTACCATCAGTCCGCGCGCGCGTTTGGCGTAGAAGCTGATGATTTTGTATTTGCCGTTTTTTTCATCTTTGAAAACGGGGGTAATCAGACGGGCTTTAAGTTTTTTAGTGTTGACGGATTTGAAATATTCTTGCGAAGCGAGGTTAACCAATATGTCGCTGCCTGCTTGGGCAAGGGTGTCGTTTAACAGGTCTGTGATGATGTCGCCCCAAAATTCATACAGGTTCTTACCGCGTGTGTTGGCAAACGCCGTTCCCATTTCCAAACGGTAGGGCTGCATCAAATCCAGCGGGCGCAGGATACCGTAGAGGCCGGAAAGCAGGCGGACGTGTTGTTGCAGATATTGGATTTGTTCGGGTTTGAGGGTGTCTGCGGCGATGCCTTCGTAAACGTCGCCGTTGAACATAAAGACTGCCTGTTTGGCGTTGTCGGGGGTAAATGGCGTATGCCATTCGGCGTTGCGCTCGGCGTTTAAGAGGGCGATTTTGTCGGAAACGTGCATCAGCTCGGCGATTTGCTGCGGGGCGAGTTCACGCAATTGGCGCATCAGGATTTCGGCTTCTGCCAAGAGGTCGGGTTGGGTGAATTCTTTGACGGGCGCAGGGTCTTTTTCATTGAGGTTTTTGGCGGGGGAAAGGACGAAGAACATGATGGACTCGGAGATATGATAAACAGCGGCATTGTAGGTTTAAAATGTTTTATGGGCAAGTTTGATAAGTGAAGTAAATGCCGTTATAGCAAAGGCTGTTTGAATGAAATTAAAAAGGTCGTCTGAAAACTCGGATTTGAGGTTTTCAGACGACCTTTTATTGAACTGCCACTTTATTCAGCGATATAGGGAAACGATGGTTTCGGCGGCTTTGACGCAGCTGTCGACATCGGCGACCAAGGCGATGCGGACGTAGCCTTCACCGGGGTTGCCCCATTCGGTATCGCGGGCGAGGAAGCGGCCGGGGAGGACTTGGATGGCAGCTTTTTGCCATAGGTTTTTGGCAAATGCCAAATCGTCGCCATCGGGGACTTTCAGCCAGATGTAGAATGATGCGTCGGGCAGTTTGACATCGAATGCCTTCTGCAAAATGGGGATGACGCGGTCGAATTTTTCCTGGTATAGGCGGCGGTTGGCAATGACGTGTTCTTCGTCGTTCCACGCGGCGATGCTGGCGCGTTGGACGGGGATGCTCATTGCGCTGCCGTGGTAGGTGCGGTAGAGCAGGAAGTTTTTAAGCAATTCGGCATCGCCTGCGACAAAACCGGAGCGCAGTCCGGGGACGTTGGAGCGTTTGGAGAGGCTGGTGAACATGACGATATTGCGGTTGCTGCGCCCTAATTGCGCTGCTGCCTGTAAGCCGCCTATGGGTTTGTTGCCGTCGAAATAGATTTCGGAATAGCATTCGTCGGAAGCAATGATGAAACCGTATTTGTCTTGCAGATCAAAGATTTCTTGCCAGTCTTCCAGTTGCAGGACGCTGCCGCTGGGGTTGTTGGGCGAGCAGACGAACATGACTTTGGTGCGTTGCCATACGTCTTCGGTAATGCTTTTCCAATCGGGCTTGAAGGACGGGGCAGGGCAGTTGGCAAAACGGATTTCGCCGCCGCCGAGAATGGCTGCGCCTTCGTAGATTTGGTAGAACGGGTTGGGGCTGAGGACGACGGGTTTGAGGTCGTCTGAAACGGGGTTTAAGACGGTTTGAACGAAGGAAAACAAGGCTTCGCGGCTGCCGAGTACGGGCAGGACTTCTGTATCGGGGTTGACGGTCAGTCCATCGTAACGGCGGCGCATCCAGTCGGCACAGGCTTGACGCAGCTCGGGCAGACCTGCGGTCAGAGGGTATTTTTCCAGTTCGTGCAGCGAGGCGGTCAGCGCATTGGTGATGACTTCGGGGGTAGGGTGTTTCGGTTCGCCGATGTGCAGGTGGACGGGGGCGACGCCTTCGGGAGGGTTAACGCCCTGCATGGCTTCGCGTAGGCGGGCAAACGGATAGGGTTGGAGCTGGTTGAGTAGTGGGTTCATGGGTGTTCCAAATGTCTATCGAGACGGTCATCTTAGCATTTTTTATGCGGATTTTGTTGACAATGTGTGCAGGAAAAGGGAGGCAGCGTTGAGAAAAGGTCGTCTGAATATCGGTTTCAGACGACCTTTTTAAGCATCACGCGATTTGCAGGCAAAATATAGTGGATTAACTTTAAACCAGTACGGCGTTGCCTCGCCTTGTCCTGATTTAAAGTTAATCCACTAAAAAAGGGCACATTGAAATATGCCCTTTTTTAGCGTTCATCTGTGGGTATGAATTATTTGGCTGCTGCGGGAAGAGCGCCGTTGAGCAGATATTGGATGGTTTCTTGCACCGTGCGGATGGCGTTGCCAAACGGCAGCGGGTCTTTACCTCGGAAAAACAAGCCTTTATCGACTTCGCCACGGAAGGCGGCGGAGAGTTGGATGTCAATGCAGAATTGTCCGGCTTTTGCCAAACCGTCGCGCAGGCCGCAGCTGGTCAGACAGTTCAAGCCTTGCGTACAGCGGCGCGGGTCGGCTTTGGCATTGGCTTGCAGCTTGGATTCGCGCTTGATGTAGCTGTCTAGGAATTTGGTGCGCACACCGCGTGCGGGCAGTCCGGCGACGGACATAAATTCGACAACATGCTCGGTTTCTGCGCCTGCCAGCGTTTTTTTGAAGTTGATGTGGGCATCGCCTTCTTCGGTAACCGCAAACGCCGTGCCGATTTGGACGGCGGATGCGCCCCAGTTTTTCAGCGCGGTTTTGACTTTTTCAAAGTTCGCCATGCCTCCGGCGAGGATGAGCGGGATTTTTTCGCTTTCAAGACCTAAGTTCTTGAATACTTCGAAAGTTTCTTCGATGACGCGTTTGAATTCAAACTTGGCATCGTTCACACCTGCCACGCTTGCCGCGCCCAAGTGTCCGGCAGCGTGTGCGGGATGTTCGATAACGATGGCATCGGGCAAAACACCTTTTTTTATCCAGCGTTTCAATACGATGCCGATACCGCGCGATTCGGACAAAATCGGGAACAGGGCGACATCTTTGTGATAACCCTCGGTCATTTCGGGCAAATCCAGCGGCAATCCCGCGCCCATCACAATCGCGTCCGCTCCCGATTCGCAGGCTTGGCGGACGTAAGCGGCGTGGTCTTTGACGGCTTTCATGACGTTGACGGCGATCATGCCTTTGCCGTTTGCGTCGGCTTTGGCTTTTTGGATTTCGCGGTCAAGCGCGGTGCAGTTGAGTCGGGTGTATTTTTCTTCGCTCGGATTGATTTTGGATTCGGCGAGCAGGTCGTCATGCAGGTGGCGCAAATCAACGCTGGCAATCGTGCCGACACCGTTTTCACGGGCGACCGCGCTGGAGAGTTTCGATGCGGAAACGCCCACGCCCATCCCGCCTTGGACGACGGGAATCAATGATTTGCCTCGGATGTGCAATGGGTCGAAGTTGTTTTGCATGTATGGGTTCCTTGATGGTTGCGGGAGCGGACTGATATTGGCAGACCGGCTTTGCTGGATTTTTGAAAATTTATTTTTAATCAATGGGTAAGGTTTGGTTTTTTACTGAGCCTGATGATATTGGGCTGCTTGTATCTTAGGTTTTAGTAATTATACTCTAAATGTGGACAAAAATTAGAGTATCAATACAGTTTTTGCAAATTAAATTTGAAAAGTATTGTTAACTAAGAAATATTTTTTCGGGTTAGGTCGTCTGAAAGATTGATTTATCGAAGGTTCACTCAGGTACGGAGACGGTAAGCAGAGGTGTTCATATTATGTTAGAAGCCTGTACTTCCGATACTGGGCATATCTATACCTATACCGGCAGCGAAAAATAGGAAAGCCGGACAATCAGTAGCGGCGTAACCAATCAAAATAGCCTGAACATGACGCTTAATGCTTTGGACTTGCAGAGTTTGTATAGTAAATTAACTTTAAACCAGTACGGCGTTGCCTCGCCTTGCCGTACTACCTGTACTGTCTGCGGCTTCGTCGCCTTGTCCTGATTTAAATTGAATCCACTATAAAAAGTCCTCAAGCAGGCTTTTCTGATTTATGACGTAATAGGATAGAGGGAAGAAAAGAGAAAAACGACCCGAAAGGGTCGTCTGAAAAGCAGAATAACGCACTAAGGCCGCCAGAACCAAAGATAGATGCATAAAAGTATCCAGCCGATGAAGGCGGCGCCGAGAACAGCACGAAGGATTGGGGTGCCGGCAGCAGATGAACGGACTCGCTCTCCACGGAGAAGAGCCTCATTATAGGCTTTCCGTTTTTTTCGAAGATCATCATTCCAGATATTTGCAGGATGCCAGCTATACGACGGATTGTGCATCATATCATCATCGTCCATAAGTAACTCCTTTTGAAATTGTATTTGGCAGGTCGTCTGAAACCGGATTACAGATTGTATTTCTGTTTTAGTTCAGCCAATTCCCGTTCGGTTTCTCATTTCCCGAATTCATCAAACTCTATGGCTTACCTTTTCACTCTGACCGAGCGCAAGTGCTTGAATTTGCCTTTGTCGAGCAGGAAGTAATGATGGCCGAATTGTTCTGAACCGTCCTTATCTTGTAAGTGCCCCTCAAGACAACCGGAGGCGATGACTAGGTTACTCTTCGGATCGGAACGGAAGTCGCCGTCCTCATCAATATCTCCGCAGCCTAACAGCAGATCGCCCAATTGAATCGGCGTTCCCGTGGTATTGTCAATTGCACCCGCTTCGATACAGCCTGACGTGCCGCAACCGAAACCGAAAGTGGAATATTTGCCGGCGGCGTTGGGACGGTTTTCTGCTAAAACCTCACGGAGCCGGGTGCGGAACGTACGGGCGTAATGGTCTTTCATGTTAAGTTTGGCAGTTTTGCCGTTGAAGGTATTTTTTGTCGGATAGCCGTCGAAGCGGTAAATTTTTTGCTTTTGAGCGCGTTCGAACTGGGCTTTGGTCATGGTCAGCTCCGGACCTGCAACAGCAGTGAATGGAACGAGTAATAAGACCGTCAAAATACAGCTTGGTTTCATCATATACTCCTTTATAGAGTCTGTTGTAGATTTGATATTCAAGAACATCATGACAGTGTTGCTAAAAAATTGTATTCCCCGTCATCCGAAACGTTGTCGTAAACGATAATGTTTCATATCCCTTCATTTCTCGCTCCTCCTGATGTAGAACCTGGCTTGCACCGAGTATCTGGATAGTCTTTTATCTGTCTAAGATTTGTGGCGGTTCATTTTTCAGACGACCTTTTTGTATAGTGGATTAAATTTAAATCAGGACAAGGCGACGAAGCCGCAGACAGTACAGATAGTACGGCAAGGCGAGGCAACGCCGTACTGGTTTAAAGTTAATCCACTATAGATGTGGATAAATGAGTTTGTTCAAGAACTGATAGAAAACGAGATACCTGTTCTCCGTCACTCCTGCTTGCGCAGGCGTAACGGCCGGCTGGCGTTTCTATTTTCATTCTCGAAGCAAATCTCAATCCTCTTTTTTCTCCAACGCGGCAAAGGCAGCCTTCATGGTCGGATTTTTGCGTACTAATTTTTTGACGGTCAAATCGGTTGCTTTGTTGTTGGCAAGGCGCAGGTTGTTTTCCGAAGAGAGCAGGGCTTCTTTGGTTTTTTGCAGGTGGCTGATGGTTTTGTCGATTTCGTCGATGGCGGTTTGGAACTTGCGGCTGGCGAGTTCGTAATTGCGGGCGAAGTCGGTTTTGAACTTGTCTAGGTCTTCTTCAAAGTGCGTGATGTCGATGTTTTGCGCGCGCATTTGTGCCAATTCTTGTTTGTATTTCAATGAATTGAGAGCGGCGTTGCGCAGCAGGGAGACGATGGGGATGAAGAACTGCGGGCGCACGACATACATTTTCGGGTAGGCGTAGGACACGTCGACGATGCCGTTGTTGTAGAGGTCGCTGTCGGCTTCCAAGAGTGAGACGAGTACGGCGTATTCGCAGTTTTTTTCTCTGCGGTCTTTGTCCAACTCTTTAAAAAAGTGTTCGTTTTTCTTTTTGGTGGCGGTTTCGTCGTTTTCGTTTTTCATCTCGAACATGATGGAGATGATTTCGTTGCCTTCTTCGTCGGTTTCGCGGTAGATGTAGTCGCCTTTGCTGCCGGTTTTGGCGTCGTTGTCCTTGCCGAATACGGCTTGGGGAAAGGCGGTGGTGCGGATGCGGTTGAATTCGGTTTCGCAGTGCTGCTCGAGGCTTTCGCCTATCATTTTGGTGGACTGTCTGGCTTTGAAGTCTTTGTAGAAGGCGATGGTTTCGTCTTTTTGTTTGAGTTCGGCCTCGTATTTTTCGCGCAGGCTTTGTTTTTCCAACTGGTTTTCTTTGGATTGCAGCATGAGCTGCGTGTTCAAATTGCCCAATTCGCGCTCTTTTTCGGCAACGGCTTTGGTGATTTCCAGCTCTTTTTCCATGTTTTTCGCCGTTTCCAGCGATTTTGCCTGCGCTTTCAGCTCGGCAATCAATTTGTCCTGTTCGGCGATTTGCGCTTTCAGACGACCTTCGATTTCGGCGGCGGCGAGTTTGCTGTCTTTTTCGTAGGCGTTGATTTGGTTGGACAGGGCGGCGATTTCGTGGTTTTTGTCGGCTAGGATTTTGTCGAACTGATTTTGCGCCTGCGCTTGGGCAAGCTGCATATCGCTTTGAAACTGCATCTGCGCCTGTTGCAGACGCTCGTGGATTTCGGTTTGAAATTCTTGGGTGCGGACTTGGTTCAGGATATCGGCGTAACTGGCTTCGTTGACGGTAAACGCGGTGTGGCAGTGCGGGCATTTGATTTCGTGCATGGCGGGTTTCCCTTGTATTTGAAGCGTGTCATTTTAGCAGAAAGGTCGTCTGAAAAAGTTTTAGCGAAACTCGCTGCGCTCGTTTTAGCGAAACCCTTACGGGTTTTCAGACGACCTCGTTGCTTTAAATTCAATCGCAAGCTACGTTGCCGACATCAAGACTGAAATCGTGAAACTCGTTGAGCGTGCTGCGGTGGCCGATGCTGATGATGATGCTCTGCGGCAGTTCGCGTTTCAAGGCGCGGTAGAGCAGGGCTTCGGTCGGTTCGTCCAAGGCGGCGGTAGCTTCGTCGAGCAGGATGACTTTGGGCTGCGAGAGCAGGGCGCGGACGAAGGCGATGCGTTGCAGTTCGCCCGGGGAGAGTTTGTGTTGCCAGTCGTCGGGTTTGTCCAATTTATCAACGAGATAACCTAAGCGGCAGGTGTTCATGGCGTCGGCTAGTTCGGGATGCTGTTTGTCGATGTCGGGGTAACAAATCGCGTCGCGCAGGCTGCCTTGTGCCGTGTACGGGCGTTGCGGCAGGAAGAGGATGTCTTGATGCGGCGGACGGCTGACTTTGCCGCTGCTGCCGAACGGCCAAAGCCCCGCCAGCGCGCGCAGCAGCGAGGTTTTGCCACAACCGCTCGGGCCGCGTATCAGCAGGGAATCGCCGCTTTTTAGGTTGACGTTGATGCCGCTCAACAGGATTTCGCCGTTGTGGTGGAACAGGACGACGTTTTCCAGCGAGAGGTCGTCTGAAACTTCGGTAATGTCGGGTTGCTGCGCGCTGTGTTGTTCTTCCGTACTCAGCAAAAAGCCGTACAGACGCTCCAGTCGGGCTCGGTAGGCGGTGAATTTGTTGTAGAACATTCGAAAAAAGGAGAGGGCGTTTTGCAGTCGGGCGAAGGCTTGGACGGTCTGCTGGATGTCGCCGATTTTGATTTGTCCGGCAAACAGGCGCGGGGCTTGCAAAATAATGGGGAAGAGCTTGATTCCGTTGGTAAACATATCGTTAAAGCCGCTCAAGCAGACGCTTTGGCGGGCGATGCGCCAACGGTTGCGGATGATGGCCTTGAAGCGGTCGGCAAGCTGGTCGTGTTCGTGTTGTTCGCCGCTGTAAAACGCCACGCTTTCGGCGTGGTCGCGCACGCGGATGAGGGAGTAACGGTAGTCGCCGTTGAGTTTTTCGTTTTCATAGTTGTAACGAATCAACGGGTTGCCTATCCACATGGCGATAAAGGTCGCCAAAATCACAAACATATAGACAAACCAAACGATGCCGTGCGGAATGTCGAAGCCGAACACGGTCAGGATGCCCGCCAAACCCCATAAAACAACGGCAAATTCCAGCGAGGTAACGACCGAATTGACCATGCCGCGCACAAATTCTATGGTCGAGGCGATGAAATCCTGCGCGTCCTGCTGGATACGCTGGTCGATGTTGTCCGGCGCATGGCGGCGCATTTGCAGGCGGTAGTAGTTTTTGTCGGCAAGCCAGCGCGTTGTCAGCACTTCATTGAGCCGCTCCGACCATTTAATCGCCAAGCCTTGATCGAGAAAGTCGTTGACGACGTTGTTAAACGCCCGCACCAACACCACGCCCGCGTTCATCGCTGCAAACATCCAAAACGCGGAGGCGTTCAAATCCTGCATCGAGTCGTAAAGCCCTTTGGACATAAAGGTACTCAATACATTCAGCCGCACTTCGGTCAGCAACAGCACAATCATCGCGGTAATCGCCAGCAAGACTTTGACCGCACTTTTCGGCGTCAGGCACAGCCGCAGGATATAGGCAAACTCGCGCCCAAAGCGCGTTTCGCGTGCCAAAAACAGAATCACCGCCGAGGCGGCGGCGACCATCAATAAGGTTTGTAACAGCCAAGACGGCGTGGAATAAAGCTCGATTTGCCATTTTTGCATGTGCGTTGTCTCTTGAGGCAGGCAGCGGGCAGGGGTCGTCTGAAACCTGGATTCTCTGCTTAATAAAATAATTTACAATTACTATGGAAAAAGTTTTGATTTATGTTGTATTTTTGTTTTTACAAATGGTTATCATCACTTTTTATAGAAAAGCAGAATGTTATCAAATATAATTCCGCAGCAAAATTACTTTGTGATTTTTAACGCTTATTGCAATAAAAATAACCCACCTCAGAGACAGAAGGAATCTATGAACAGCAAATTAGCCCTGATGCCGCTTTTGATTATGAGCGCGTTTTCTTATGCCGCCGATGAAGCGACACCTGAAACCCCTGTGCAACAGCAGTTGCAGGAAGTCCATGTCCGCGCCGACGCCAAACGCGTCAAAGCCGCCCGCTCTTACTCCATCGCCAGCGACGGCGACTTGCGCGACCGCGTAAATTTGGGCGTATTGGGCAAAGCCAACGCTTTTACCGCGCCGATTACCGTCGTCAACTACGACGAACAAGCCCTTAACAACACCGAAGCGCGTACTTTGGTGGATGCCGTAGCAAAAAAAGACGCTTCCGTTTGGCAGTTTGGCGGAGAAAGCAACACGCTGACCGGCCTGTATTTCCGCGGTTATCAGCTTGATGCGCGCCAATTCAGCGTCAACGGTTTGGCAGGTATGTACGGCACGCAAGGCACAGCCAGCGTACATGTCGGCTCCGCGCAATTGATTAAAGGCGCGTCCACCGCCGTAAACGGCATGGACCCCGAAGGCGCGGTATCCGGCTCCGTCAATATCGAAACCAAAAAAGCCGCCGATGAAGGCAACCGCAAAATCGGTCTGGGCTGGTTCAGCAACAACCGCGCACAAGGCACATTCGACTTGGGTCAACGTTTCGGCGAAAACAAAGAATTCGGCGTACGCGCCAACGGCAAACTGCGCCACGGCGACACCCCGCGCCATGGTTACAGCGAAGACAATAAAGAATTTGCTTTAAATGCCGACTACCGCGGCGAAACACTGCGCGTGGCGTTCGACTCCATCTACGCCAAACGCAAAACCAACGGCGGTCGCGCACGTATGCAGGACATTCAAAACGCCAACGGACGCTTGTTTGCCGCACCTGAAGGCAAAGTGAATTTGGCGCCGAGCTGGCAGGCTCAAAACACGCGCGGTCAAACGAATATGCTGACCTTCGAATGGGATGCGTTTGAAAATGCCCAAATTACAGGCGGTATCGGCTACAACAATGCGCGCTATTACGGTAATTTCGCCTCTCCTACCGTTACGAGCAGCGGTTTGACCTACAATTCGGGTCGCGCGCGTTTGACCGACCAGCGTTTCAAAACGCTCAGTATGAATCTGACTGCACGCGGCGAATTTGAAACCGGTCCGGTGAGCCACAACTGGAGTGCCGCATTTGACCGAATCGACCGCAAACGTACTACTTATCAAGGAGCACGTCAAACAAGAAGCAGCGTTATCGATCCAAGCCTTGATATTCCGACCCAATTGGCAAAATTGGATTCCAACTTAGGAAGCGCGTGGAGTGCAACGCCTTCATTGGATACCGTAATCAAAGTAAACAGTTTGGCGGTATCTGACACGCTTGGTTTTGCCGACAACAAATACCGACTCACTTTGGGCGGGCGTTTCCAAGCCGTCGAGCAGAAAAACAAATTAAACGGCCGCAAAGCGGATGCAAGCCGTTTCAGCCCGATGTTGATGGCGGCATGGGTTCCGCAGCCTGATTTGGTGGTTTACGGAAACTATATGGAAGATTTGGAGCCGTCCGACATCCGTACCGATGACGACGGTCATGTAACGATGGCAGATCCGCGCGTCAGCCGCCAATTTGAAGTCGGCGTACGCAAAAACTGGGGCGACTTTGTCACCACTTTAAACGCGTTCCAAATCAAACGCCCGGGCTACTGGCGCGGCAACACGACTTCAGGAACTGATTTCGCAGCGCGCAAAAATGCAGGCTTGGCTTATAGCGGTTCGGAGCAAGGCATAGAACGCAGCCGCGGTATCGAGTTCAATACCTATGCCAATTTGTTGAACAAAACCCTGCGTCCGAGCTTTGGTTTGATGTATCTGCAATCGACCGTAAAAGATTACCCGAATTTCGCCGACAATCTTGTTAACGGCGTGCAAGTCGCCAACCCGCGCGTGATTGCCAAAGCGGGCGTGGAATGGGACACCCCGTTTGCCAAAGGCTTGACCTTGAACGGCAACGTTTCGTACTTCGGCAAGTCTTACCAAGACACTCAAAAGCAATACGCCTTCCCATCCTATACCTTGGTTGACGTAGGCGCGCGCTACAAAACCAAACTGGGTAAAAACACCCTGACCGTCAGCAGCTCGGTAGAAAACCTGTTCAACAAAAACTACTGGCAGGTACAGCGCGGCCAATACGACCGCAGCTTCGCCGTCGTCGGCATGCCGCGTACTTACTGGCTGAAAGCGGAATTGGATTTCTAATATCCAAACAGGCAATTAGTAAAGACAAAGGTCGTCTGAAAATCCTCAATCAGGGTTTTCAGACGACCTTTTATATTGTTGTTTGAATGGGGCAAGTGATATGACTTATCGTAGAACGGCACCCCATTAATCGCAACGCAGAGACAATGGTTTAGAGGGATTCCCAAACGTTGGCAGCTTCTTCGGAGAAATGTTGCCACGCGGGCAATGTTATGGAAGTTGTTGTTTCCAATGCGCCAGCAGTTGCTTGAGGATTTCAGACTGCTCGTGACCGTCGTTAATGGCAGTTTCAAGCCAACGGCAGGCTAAGGCTGTGTTGCGGCGGACGCCTGTTCCGTGGAAATAGAGGCAGGCGAGGTTGTATTGCGCCATTGTGTCTTTTTGCTGCGCTGCCTGCGCGAACCATTTGGCGGCTTGGGTATAGTCGGTCTCTGTTCCATGACCGTTGTAGTACATCATGCCGAGATTGGTTTGCGCTTTGCTGTGTCCCAAATCTGCGGCCTGCTGATAGAGCGTCAGTGCTTCGGCATGGTCGGGAGCGCGGTTCAGACCGTAATGGGCGGCAAAAGCCAGCTGATAGAATTGCTCCGCCTGTTGGCGTTGCAGCGCGTGTTCTTTGGCTTGGGGATAGTTTTGCTTATTGTTCAGGGCAATGTCCGCGAGTAGTTTTTGGTGTGCGGCAAGATTGCCCAAATCAGCGGCAAGCTGATAGTAATGGCGCGCTTTGGAGGGTTCGGGAAGGATGCCCAGTCCGTAGCGGTAGATATCGCCGAGCAAACGCAGCGCTTCGGGATGATTGCGGCGGGCGGCTGCTTTGGCGTAGCGGCGTGCTTTATCCGTGTCTTTCGGGATGTCTTTGCCCAGCAGATGGATTTCTGCGAGCTTGGCGTAAGCATCGCTGCTGTTTTGTCTGGCGGCGGTTTCCAGCCATTGGATGGCTTTATCGGGGTGGGTCGGGAGCAGAATTTCCGCAAGGGCAACTTGTGCAGGCGCGATGTTGTCACTTGCCGCGATGTACAGGTGTTGGGCGGCTTGTTCAAGGTCCGGTGCCACGCCTTGACCGAGCTTGTATTGCAATCCGAGCTGCCAATTGGCAGGCGTAAATCCTTGTTTGGCGGCAAGTTGGTAGAGCTGGTGTGATTGGGGATAATCGGGCGGCGAGGTGTATTGGCAATGCTGGCCTAAGAAATATAGGGCTTGGGGATTTTGCTGACGCGCGGCGAGTATGGCCCAATCGACGGCTTCTTTGTGTTGACCTGCGTCATGATAAGCGCGCATCAGCTTGAGCTGTGCTTCGATAATGCCTGCTTCTGCCAATTCCCGATAGGAGGGAAGCAGGGTATTGAGCGGCATGCCTTGTGCTTCTTGGATTTGAAGAAGGTTGTAGCTGGCGTAGGGATGACCGTCACGCGCCGCTTGCTGCATCAGGCGTATGCCGGCTTCTCGGTTGGCAGGGATGCCTTGCCCTTGCAGCAGGCAGCCTGCAAGATGGAATTCTGCTTCCGTATGCCCTTCGTCTGCCGCTTTTTGCAATAGTGGGACTGCGGCGGCAAAATCGGGCGGATTTTGGGTCATGAATGAGTGAGCTTCCCGGAATAGTGTATCGGCGGTTGTTGTATTCATTTTATTGTATATGTTTTGAATTTTATAGCGGATTAACTTTAAACCAGTACGGCGTTGCCTCGCCTTAGCTCAAAGAGAACGATTCTCTAAGGTGCTGAAGCACCAAGTGAATCGGTTCCGTACTATCTGTACTGTCTGCGGCTTCGTCGCCTTGTCCTGATTTAAATTTAATCCACTATATAAAACGGATGCTGTAAGTGTTTGCTTGAGAGTTGCAGTATTTTACCAGAAATTACCTGATTATTCATTCCGTTGTAATAAATTTTGTCAGGCAAATGCCTTAATGTAAATGCCGCCGGGCATTCTGTGCAAACCGGCGGCATTTTGCTGTCGTTTTATTTTTTCAACATCTTTGCCGCTTCGACGGCGTAATACGTCAGGATGCCGTCGGCGCCGGCGCGTTTGAAGGCGAGCAGGCTTTCGAGTATGACTTTTTCGCCGTCCAGCCAGCCGTTTTGAATCGCGGCTTGAAGCATGGCGTATTCGCCGGAAACCTGGTAGGCGTAGGTTGGTACGCCGAACTCGTCTTTGACGCGGCGGACAACGTCAAGATAGGGCAGGCCGGGTTTGACCATCACCATATCCGCACCTTCCTGAATGTCGAGGGCGACTTCATGCAGGGCTTCGTCGGTGTTGGCGGGGTCCATTTGGTAGGTTTTCTTGTCGGCTTTACCCAAATTGCCAGAACTGCCGACCGCATCGCGGAACGGGCCGTAAAAAGCGGAGGCATATTTGGCGGAATACGCCATGATGCGGGTGTGGATGTGTCCTGCGTCTTCAAGGGCTTCGCGGATGGCGAGGATGCGGCCGTCCATCATGTCGGACGGGGCGACGACCTGCGCACCAGCGTCGGCGTGGCACAAGGCTTGTTTCACCAAAACTTCGATGGTTTCGTCGTTGAGGACGTAGCCGTTTGCATCGGTCAGTCCGTCTTGCCCGTGGATGGTGTAGGGGTCGAGGGCGACGTCGGTCATGATGCCGAGTTCGGGGAATTTCTCGCGCAGGGTGCGCACGACGGTAGGAACGAGTCCTTCGGGGTTGTAGGCTTCTTCCGCCAAGTCGGTTTTATTTCGGGTAACGACGGGGAAGAGTGCCAGCATGGGGATGCCGAGCTTGAGGGCTTCTTCGGCGGTGAACAATAATTTGTCCAGGCTTTGCCGCTTCACGCCGGGCATGGAGGGGACGGCTTCTTCCTGATTGCTGCCTTCGAGTACGAAGACGGGGTAAATCAAATCGTCTGCGGTCAGGGTGTGTTCGCGCATCAGGCGGCGGGAAAAGTCGTCTTTGCGCATGCGGCGCATACGGGTGGCGGAAACGTAACGCGGTGGGAAGTTCATAATCGTCCTTTGTCCTTCTGGAAACGGCTGAATCGGCAGGAGAAATGTTTTCAGACGACCTCTTTGCAAGCAGGGGTCGTCTGAAAATGGGTTTGTTGCAGTTTACGCCGTTTTGATGAATTACTCAAAATTTGCACAGAGTGTCGAAAAATCAGTCTTTTACTTTTCTGATGGCTTTAACCGTTTTGGAAATCGAGTCGATTTTGTCGGGTTTGGGCATATTGCGCTCTTCCTCGCGCAAGCCTTCGGCATCCAACGGTTCGATATTTTTCATGGCTTCGCGGTAGGCGGTAGGGCTGAGTTTCTCTTGCGTGATGCGCCATACTTTGCGGCCGTTGGTACGCGTTTCCGATGCGGTCCACAAGCCGATTTTGTGGTAATAGAGCAAAACACTTTCGGCAAGGGCCTTCATGTCGGTATTGGGTCTGCCGCTGCCGATGCTGCGGCCGATACGGTTGTTGCGTTGGTCAACTGCCTGATCCGCGAGGTAACGGCTGAAATAGTTGATTTTCCCTTCGCGGATTTTGATGTCGGCAAGGTAGGCATTACCTGCTTCTTCGGCGATTACGTTGTCGAATTGGGAGGTAATGGCGGCTTGCCACAGGGCTTGGCGCACGGCATTGACCTGTGTGCCTTTGCCATCTCCGTTGGCAGTATCGTCTAAGCCGCTGCGGTAGGCAAAGCGTGTGGCATTGCTGCTGATATTGAAGGAGCCTGTGTCTTCCATGCCGATGGCTTGCGCCGCTACGGGGTGATTGAGGGCGAATTGGGTAATTTTGCTGCGCCGGGTTTGATCTTCTTCAAAGGCGGTTTGACAGCCGGAGAGCAAGATGGAAGCAAGTAGGATGCATTTAAGATGTGTTTTAAATTTAATCTGAGCCATGATATGAGCCGTGATGAAAATATTATTTTATTGATGATATACTGCTTATGTAACATACAATTACATATTGTAGCAAAATATTTTTCATACGGGCGCTTTATTGTATCAGCGGTCTCTTGTATTAGGGCAAAAGGTCGTCTGAAACCGGCTTTAGGCGGGGCGGTTTCAGACGACCTTTTTGTGTGTATGGCTGATTCAGCCTTGACGGAAAAAGTTTTCCGCAGCTAATGGCGCTCTCCCCAATAAAGCTGCAAAATCAGAATAATCGGCGCATGAGCCTTGTTTGAGCAGGGCAAAGCTGTCACGGCTGATGATGCCGTTGCTGAGGGTGTTTGCCAACGGCAGCGCAGGGTCAATCAGGCGCAGGGGGATGGGCAGGATATGTTGCGGCGGTTTGTGGTGCAGGGTTTGGCGGAGCGTGGTCAGGTATTCCGCCAAGGTCAGCGTTTGGCTGCCGGTCATATTGATGATGCTATGGTCGGTGTCGGTTTGGACGGCCAGTTTTGCCAAACCTTCGGCAACATCGGCAAGATGTACGGGCTGTAAGTAAAAGCGTCCGCCTTCCGGTAGGGGAAGCAAAGGGAGGCGGGCTAATTTGATGAACAGTTCGCAGCTGGTTCCCCCTCGCCCGTAAACGACGGATGGTCGGGCTATGGCAATCGGGATGCCGCTTTGGGCGACGGCATCATCTCCACGTCCTTTACTGCCGACAAAGTTGATGGGTTGAGATGGGTCGGCACCCAGTGCGGATAGTTGCACCCAGTGTTTTATGCTTGTTGCTTTTGCCCATGCGGCGAGTTGTTTGGGCGTGCGGTGGTGTACGGTTTCGAGTATTTCGGCATGACGGCTCATGATGCCGATGCAGTTGATGAGGACGTCTTGCCCCTCTAATAAACGGCGTGCGGCGGTTTCGTCAGGATGAAGAAAATCGAAGGCGCGGCGGTCGGGCGTCCAAACTTGGTGACCTTGTTCTTTTAAGATTTGGGCGGTACGGCTGCCGATGAAGCCGCTGCCTCCGAAAATGATGATGTTCATGGTTTTTCTTTATGGTGTTGCTGAGGTCGTCTGAAAATCTTTAAATCGGTTTCATCACCATCAGGAAGTAAATCACGATAGTGGCGCAAAAGGCGGGATAGCCCAGCAATTCCCAGCGTCTGGCATAACGCCAATAGGGTTCCGGAATGGTGTCTGCGTTTTCTTTATGCGCTTGTTCGGCAATCTTTGCCATACGGATTTGCAGCCAGACAACGGGCAGCCAGCAAATGCCTGCAAGGATGTATAAACCGAGCGTCATCCATACCCAATTTTGTTCCAGCATGGTGGAAACGGTATAGCCGCGTTCGTACAGCATCCATAAACCGGACAAGGGTTGGAAAATGACGGCGGGGGTCGTAAACCACCAATCTGCTTTGATGACCCAATGTGATACGACCGACTGCGCGGCGACCGAACCGCTGCGGTTTGCCCAAAAGAGGTAAAACGCCGTACCAAAACCGGTGCCGACCATTAAGGTAGCTGAGATGATGTGCAGGGTTTTAACGATTAAATAAGTGTTCATTTTTTATCTCCTACGGATTGATACAGGAAAAATAAAGTAGCCATAATCGGCAGGTTTTTTACCAAAGGCGCAAAAGGGTGCGCCCACATTTCGGGCAGCCTGAAAGCAATAATCAGGCTGTATGCCGCGACGGTCAGCAATTGCAGCAGCCATATTTCGGGACGGGCGCGAAGGCGGCTGAAGCATAAAAAGGCAAAACCGATGTCCAATAGTGAAGCGGCGATTAATGTCGGCCATTGCAACGGATCGGGAATGCCGACCGAATGCAGCAAATCCAATGACATTTCGGGCATGAAAAACAGAGGTTGGGTACCGCTCCACAGCCATAACAACCCCATCGAGTAAGACAGGTAGGCAGGGAGAGTGTGTGTAGTGCTGTAGGGCATATTGGTTTCCTAATTTCATTTCGATTTGTTTATATATTTAGCCTGTAATTTCTAAAATTTCTGTCAAAATAGAAATATAGGGGTAAAAAAATTAGGCAGGTTCCTGAATATCATCCTCCCCCGGAGGATTGGGCAAGCTCAAAACGCCAACAATCAAAGAATAAGTACCGCCTATTACCACGCCGGCTAGGAGGTTGGTGACAAAATCTGCACCAAACAGTAAAAGATACAGACAACCGCATAATGATCCGGTTATGATTGCCCGGATAAGGCCGCGTAAGTCCCTGTATGTAGACGTCAAGCTTAAGATCAAACCGCAAATTAGGGCCGGTACGGTAAAGAATAAAGCATAGTAGCCGATACTAAATGCAAAAAATACCGTAGATACAGTATAAACGATGATGACTCTGCCTCTCGGATAGTCGAAATAATCTTCTATTGAATGTGCCATAACACACCTATGATTGAGTAAGAGAAACCGGGGGTTGTGTCTTGTAAACCAATTGGGGCGACATCATCGGAAAAATTTTTGTATTCCGGCGCCTATTTTTAAAATTTTTACCATGGTTGAGGTGGAAAGCTTCAACATTTCATTTGCCCATATGGTCAGCGTATTGATGAAATCATGGGTTTGCCGGATTCGCTGTTTGGCGGTTTCATTTTCCTGACTAAATTCAGGGCTGTCGATCAGGCTTTGCAAAAATTGCCGCGTCGGTTCGATTTCACGCTGCATGCGCATTTCTGCGATAGTGCGGAACAAAGTCCAGACGTCGTCTGAAGTTTCAAAATGATCGCGCCTGTCGCCCAAGATATGCACGGTATGCACCAGCCTCAGATTTTGCAGCTCTTTGATGCTGTTGCTGACATTGGAGCGCGCTACGCCGAGCGTTTCGGTAATTTCTTCGGCATTCATCGGTCTGCCTAAGATGTAGAGCAGGGCATGGATTTGCGCAACGGTACGGTTGACGCCCCATTTGGTGCCCATTTCGCCCCAGTGGAGGATAAATTTTTCAGTGGTTGGATTCAGTTTCATAGTGAGGGTATTTTATTTTTATCTTTTATTTCTGTCAATACAGAAATAAAAGATTTTTTTGAAACGGGTAAAAAAGGCGGACTGAATTCAGCCCACCTGTTTTAAACCATAGATTATTTTTTACGATAGATTATTTTTCCGACTGCTGCTTGTAGTATTCAAGTAATTGCTTCGCTTGCAGCAAAGGCAGCCCGAAATGCTCGTTGATGTTTTTGAGGTCTGCTGTTTCTTTTCCGGTCAGATTTTGTTCGAGCCATTTCAGATTGTCCGGATTGCTTTTGATTTTTTCAAAATACGCCTGCTTGCGCTTCCAATTTCGCGACCACACCAGCAGCATGGTGAAAATACATAGCACGATTAAGAAAATATTCGTGAAAGTCATCATGTCCATCGTAGTCTCCGCTTACTTGGAAGTATGGGGATTATAAGCGAATCAAGTGTTTACGGATATATTGAGGAACGAGGGAGGCATGGTTTCGGGTTAAGTTTGGATGGGACAGCCTATTTCCGGATGGTGGTTTGTTATCTCAATATAGTTTTTGCCGTAGCTAAAATCCGTTTTGTGGAAAGGGTCGTCTGAATTGGGAAAACAGGGTAATTTTGTGGTTTTAAGTTTGGATTTCTATGCGAGTATACAGTTAAATCATTAATAAAATAATGCGTTGTGTTAGAATCTTGTCGAGTTGTTAATACAGGTTTGGAAGTGCTCCGTGCCGTCGGCAAGCCATTTGAGCAATGCAGCTCATACTTTCAGACGACCCCAATACCGAATTTCAAATATCTATGTCCGTCAACCATTACGAAAATTTCCCCGTCGGCTCGCTTGTCATGCCGCGCCGCCTGCGCAAGCCTACCCATGCCGTTTACGCTTTTGCGCGCACTGCGGATGACCTCGCTGATGAAGGCAATGCCGAAGCCGATGAACGTTTGCGCGCTTTGGACGAACTCAAATCCGAACTCGACCGCATACAGCGTGGCGAAACGCCGCTGACCCCGCTAATGCAACGTTTGCAACGTGAAGCCATCGTGCCTTTCAAGCTGCCGCTGCAGCCGTTTTACGATCTTTTGTCCGCATTCAGTCAGGATGTTGTCAAAACCCGTTATCAGGATTTTGGCGACCTGATTGACTACTGCCGCCGTTCTGCCAGTCCGGTCGGGCGCATTATGCTGCACCTGTACGGACAAACCGACGAAGTCAGCATCGCCCAAAGCGACGGTATCTGCACTGCGCTGCAACTCATCAACTTTTGGCAGGACGTTGCCGTCGATTGGCAGAAAGGCCGCGTCTATATCCCGCAGGACGACTTGCAAAAATTTAATGTCAGCGAAACGCAAATTGCCGAAGGCAAAGCGGATTTTGCGTTCCAAAGACTGATGGCGTATGAGTGCAACCGCGCGTTCCAAATGCTCAAGGGCGGCTCGCCCTTGGGTAAAACGCTGAAAGGCCGTTTGGGATTTGAATTGCGGATGATTATTGTCGGCGGACAACTGATTTTGCAGAAACTGGACGGCAGCAAATACGATATGTTTACACAACGTCCTGTTTTGGATAAAAAAGATTGGCTGATTATTCTGAAACGGGCATTCTTGAAGAAATAAACCGACCAGCGCAAAAGGTCGTCTGAAAACGCAGCTTGAAGGCTTCAAGGCTGTTTTCAGATGACCTTTTTCATGACTGCCCGCTGCAGCCGAATATCGATACCAACACCAACGTAAATCCCGCCAGCGACTTCGCGTCCATCCCTTGCCCTAAAAACAGCCAGCCCAAGATAAATGCCGAGACAGGGCTGAGCAATCCCAGCGACGAAACCGCAGCAGGCGAAAGTTTGGCGATTCCTCTGAAAAACAACACATAAGCCAATACGGCACCAAACAGGCTCAAATACAGATAGCCGCCGATATTGGCGGGGCTTAAAGATTCGAGCCGCGGTTCGGCAAGCAGGGCGACGGGTAGTAAAAACAAGCCGCCGATGAAAAGCTGCCAGCCGGTAAACGCCAACACGGGCAGCGAAGTGCGGCGGTGTTTCGACAAATACACGCCCAATGCCATCGCCGCCGCGCCCGCCAATGCCGCCAAAATACCCGTCCCGTCATAGCGCGCCTGCGGCGACAAAACCAAAAGCGCAATCCCCAAAACCCCTGCCGCCGACCAAGCCCAAGCCGCTTTCGGCGGCATGGTTTTGCCGATTAACCAAGTGAACACCAGCACCATCAGCGTCTGCGTCGAACTCAACACCGCTGCCAGTCCACCCGGCAAGCGATACGCCGCCACAAACAACATAGCTTGGAAAAAGCCGATGTTCAAAAAACCGAGCAAGACAACCGTCGCCCATTCATCGCGTTTGGGTATGCGCCGCGTCCACGCCAACAGCAAGAGCCCAGCGGGCAACACGCGTATCAGCGCGGCGGTAAATGGGCGATCGGTCGGCAGAAATTCGGTGGTAACCAGATAAGTGCTGCCCCAAATCACGGGTGCAAGCGCGGTGGAAAGAAGAATGGCGGCGCGGCTTGTCATGGCGTTGTTCCTGAAGGCTTGGGTTATTTAACTTGAAATCAAGATAAATAATAAAATATAATTAGCTTGAAATCAAGATAGCTTAGTCCGCAGGTTTGGGAAGTGCGTTTTCAGACGACCTTTTCGACCACCCGCCCTCTTGCAAATAGCCAATCCTACGCATTTCTGATAAATTACCTTTTCAATCCATCTAATCCAATAAATTTATTTATGTCTTACATCAACCATCGTCGCACGTTTTTGGAAATGTACCGCCAGCAGTCTTTTCCCAAGGCGGCGCAAATCAGTATTACGCAGCCTGCAGTGTCGCAGCAGATTCAGTCTTTGGAAAGTTTTATCGGTAAGCCTTTGTTTGTCCGTTTGGCGCGCGGTGTGGCGGCGACGGAGGTGGCGGACAATCTGGCGAATTCGGTGGCGGCGAGTTTGGATACCTTGGAACAGAAGCTGTCGGGCTTTCGTTTTGGAGCGGTCAGCGGCGAGGTGGTGCATCTTGCGGCGCCTGCAGACTTTGTGCATTATCAGATGGTGAAGGTGCTGCAAGGGCTGCTTTCGGACGGCTTTTCCGTCCGCCTGCAAATGGGCAACCGTAGCAAGCTTTATCAGTTGCTGGAAAGCCGCCAAATTGATTTTGCGATTACGGCAAGCAAGCCCGATGAGCAGCATTACGCTTATGAAACGGTGTTTGCGGAAAAGCCGCTGCTGGTGTATGCCCCCGCACTTACCCATAAAATCGGTAAAACGCCGAATAAAGAGCGGCTGTCGCAACTGCCTTTTATCAGTTTCGACGAGGAATTATCGGGTTTGACACCGTTGTGGCAGACGCTTTTTCGCGAGCCGCCGCCATTTCAGGCTGCCTTGACCGTGCCGGATTTACGCATTGTCAAACAGATGGTGGTGGAAGGCATGGGCTGGAGCGTGCTGTCCGATTACCATTGCACGCAGGAAATTCAGGCGGGCAGGCTTTTGGTGCTGAATAATGCGGACGACACCGCCCCGTCGCCGCTCTATCTGGTTTGGCACAAACACCGCGTGTTGCCGCGAAATATGCAGTATGTGAAACAGCGGCTGTTGGAAGGTTTAGTATAAATCAGTTTATATCTGCTATTTTTCTCATTATTTTTCTTATTGGTTAAAAGGCATTACACTTCATAAAAATCTTAATTAACGGAGTTTGATATGCCTTTTGTCATTTATATTTTTACGATTTCTTCTTTCGCCCTCGGGTTGCGGAATTTGTGCCGATCGGCTTGGTGGACGTGATGTCGCAGGGCTTGAACGTGCCTGCCGCCGACATCGGTATGATTGTGAGCAGCTATATGCCTTGGGGCGACGGTTTCCGCCCCGATTCTAACCGCACTTTCCAACGGTTTCAGCCGCAAAAGCGTGATGCTGGCAACGGCGGTGATTTTTTCGCTCGGCAGTCTGATGACCGCTTTATTCAGCGAATTGGCACTGATGAACCTCGTCCGATTCGCCGCAGGATTGGGACACGGCCTGTTCCTCGCCGTTGAGTCCAGCACCGCCGCCCGTTTGGTGGGCAAGGCAAGAGCGGCAACCGCCGTGGCGATTGTATTCAGCGGCTTCACCCTTGCCATGGCGTTCGGCGTACCGCTCAGCACCTATTTTTTTGGGGGGGGGGGCGTGATGAATTGGCGTTGGGTCTTGATGGTGATTGCCTTCTTCGGCTTCCTCGGCTTTGTCGGTTTGCTGTTCGGCATGAAAGATCCGCTCAAAACCGAACAGCCCGTTCATCCACTTTCCAGCATTAAAATTTTGTTTGACAAAGCCTTATTAAAAGCCGCAAGCGTAACCCTGTTTGCCTACGCGGGCGCGTTCGCCACCTACACCTACATCGCCCCGTTCATCGCCCAAATCACAGGCGAAGAAAACAGCATGGTCGGCGTGTATATGTTGCTGTTCGGCATTTTCGCGGCAATCGGCAACCTTGCAGACGGCAAACTCACCGACAGATTCGACATCCGCCGTGCCAACATCGTCTTAATCTCAATGCTTGCCCTCTCTTCATTGCTGATTTCTTGGCTTGGTGGCTCGCCGATTCTGATGAAAATTTTGGTCGCGGTATTGGGCTTCTTCACCTTCGCCATCGTGCCGTCCTTGCAAGCCTTTTTATTGCAGACCGCACACCAGCACAACACCTCCGACAGCGTCGCCGCAGGCTTAAACATCGCAGGCTTCAACCTCGCCATCGCCTTCGGATCGTTCGCAGGCAGCCTCGTCATCAACCACTTCGGCTTGGCTTACGTCGGCACCGCAGGCGCGGTACTCTCATTCATTGGCTTGGGCGTGTTTGTGTGGTTGGGTAGAAAGGGTTAATGGAAGGTCGCCTGAAAACGGATTAGTTTTTTAGCGAAACTCACTTCGTTCGTTTTCAGACAACCTTTATCTCCATACACCCTTTAATGGATTATGTGGTTTGTTGGGTGTTCTCAGCACTGTCAATAATAGACTGTATTTTTTCTTTTAATAACCCTCTCAATTCCTCCAACTGAGAAATATTTCTGGAAGTAATCAAAAAGTCAATAAACTTAAGAAGTTTTTCTGCTCCACCTACCTTGTTTAAATCATTTTTTATCCAATGAGTCATAAAATCTATAAATTCTTGTTTCACTTCAAAACCATATTGCAAAAAGTCTAATTCACAGAGTATTTCTTCGTACAACTGGCCTTTACTGACTTGATTCCAATCTGAAATTCGTACTTTATCAAAATACGGTGTGAACAGTTCTTTAATGTCGGTATTTGATATTTGATAAATAGGTAGAAAAATTTTTTCCAAAAAATATCGTTGCATCTCCAGATTTTTCTCAAAATCATTATCAAGAGAAAATAATGCTTTTTCTACTAGTTTTACATTTGTATATTGCATAGAAGTTACATAGGCATATCGATAAACAGATGAGAGATCATTGTTTATACTTTGGTAAAAATGTTTTCTAAATTTACCTGAGATAAAGCCTTCTAATATAACATCAACCAACTCTAAAATTTTAGGGCTGTTTGTTTTATATAGTTTATACTGGAGTAAGATAAAATAATTCACTGAACTAGCGTAATCAATAGGAATGCTTCCTTTTAAGAATATAGAATTTATAGATTCTAAAAACTTATCTAGCTCCGTACTTTCCCATTTGACCAACCCTATAATCATAATTAAATTTAAAAACGAATTAGAAATCGTATTTGAATAAAAGTAATGACCATATATGATAAATAAATCTGATAAATTCTTAAAAGCATCTGCTAGATAATCTTTTTCATCCTGAGAAAATGATAAAAATTTATCACCATTTCCCTCTTGGGGTTCATCTTTAACAAAACCTAAAACACGTTTAACGATAACCGGCCAAAGGTCTTTGAACTTAAAATATTTAATAAGAATAAATAGATCGACTTTTGTTAATTCAAATTTTTCTCTTACTTCATGAATTTTAATTTTTCCCAAAACATACGATTGCATCAGCTTTTGAAATTCTGTATAAGCATCCAAAGCAACATCATTATAGGCACAAAAATTTAGCAGTTGAATTAATATATCATTAGAGCGTTGCTCTTTATCAGTAAACCCAAAACCGCCATTCTTTTTATTTTCTTCCAAATTTAGATGTTCTTCATTATCAACAATTGAATAATAATAGAATTTATATATAGACTTAAACCCTAATAAATCGACTAATGGTTGAATGTATTCTCTGTACATTGGTGGATAGTCATTATCAATCAGTTCACTTGTAATATCATAGTCATCTTCTTTTATAAGTCTATTTTGACTATCTAAATTTGAGTTATTTTCTAATTCTAACTTTCTTTTTACTATTGATTTGTTGAATTTAGAAATTATCGCAGACAAATATTGTTTCTTTGCTAAGTTAACTGTTATAGCTAATGATAAATGCTTGAACAATGCTATATTTTCATTTGATATCCCAGGCTCTTTGAGCATGTCTTTATTTATAGAGTTGGCACTATATGTGAGCAAAGAAAATAAGGTTCTAGGCATAGACTTAGAAAATGATATAAATTCATAGAAGCAATTCGAATCTTCTGATTCACTGCTTTTATCTTTAATTAAATCATAAATATTAATTGGCATCTCAGAATTTTTTATAAACAATACCCTGGCAGAAAGGAAACAACTAAAAATAGTATTTAGCTTATCTGAATATTGTTCTAATTTTTCAGGGATTTTAATTATATCAAAAAATTTGCTGTATATTTTTCTCACATCTGGATCATAATCTGTTGTTAGAAGGTTGCTATGAAAATATAGCCCAAAGCAATTTTGATGATACTCAACTGTACAATTTGAGAATAAATATGTAATTTGTTCCGGTAATAAACAATTTAATTCAGCCAATCCAACTAAATTTTTTATAAAAATAGTTTATTACATCCGTATCTGACACTTCATTATTATCTAATATGATTCCACCTTTCGTGTTTTTTATAGCGGAAAAGAAATGTTCATATAAGTACTTGTACTCATGATTTTTAGAAGAAGATACAGGGGCAAGCACCTTTATACCATGATTTTCAAGATATTTTCTTTGTGAAGAATAATTTTCTTTTTGCAACAAAAATCTCGGAGGGGAAACTTCTGAATTTTTTTCAATCCATTTAATGATTTGCTTCAAGTTGCTATCACTGTATGAATAGCCTAAAAACAAGACTGTAGTAGTAGATAATATATGCTTTAAAAAGTTATCAAAGATGGGATTGTTGATACTGTAATTTAAATAATCATCTTCTTTAAAGACAATATTATGGGTATCAAAACTACCATGAACTTTAATTAGTTTTTTTGGCAGGTTAGATTTTATTAAATCAGATTCTGTCTTAATAACATCATAAAATAATCCATTATTGGAAACTGTTTTTTCCAGCAGGTTGTCCCAATTGGTGGTGATAACATATTTGGGTTTTAATAATTGAAATACTTGAAGGTGAAGATCTGATGGTTCTGCATGCAAAGGTACAAATTCTCTCAATTTTTGATATAGCTTGTACTCACCAAATTCAAGATAGTATAGCTCTGCTATTTTGAGAAAATCTGTTTCTTGGGTATTTAAATCATTCTTTAAAGCAATCATCAACTCTCCCCAAGAGGGAAATTTGATTGTTGCCGTTTCAGAAAATTTGGAAAATCCCGCCCCGATAAAAACAGTCAGGTTATCGTTTTCTTGAGCGGTTATGATGGAATCAATGTCGGCTTGAGTAAATTTCATTTTATTCTTTGTTCAATAAGCAAATTTTAATTATTTTAGCATACTCTTTATCGCTTAAAATGAAAAAGGTGGGCAAGAATGCCCACCCTACGGTTTTTCAAACAGCCTCCAAACCTCGTCTGAAAGCCCCCAAACCACCGCCGATTATTCCACCCACTGAACAACATCCCCCACCGCCTGACGCGTTTTGGCGCGCTTAGGTTCGTCCGCACGGTAGCCGAATGCCGCCATCACGCTGACGCCGTATTCGCGCGGGCCGAGACCTTTGCAAAATTCCCCAAAATCCCCTAAATTCCCACCAAGACATTTAGGGGATTTTCCATGAGCACCTTCTTCCAGCAAACCGCACAAGCCATGATTGCCAAACACATCGACCGCTTCCCGCTATTGAAGTTGGATCAGGTGATTGATTGGCAGCCGATCGAACAATACCTGAATCGTCAAAGAACCCGTTACCTTAGAGACCACCGAGGGCGTCCTGCCTATCCCCTGTTGTCCATGTTCAAAGCCGTCCTGCTCGGACAATGGCACAGCCTCTCCGATCCCGAACTCGAACACAGCCTCATCACCCGCATCGATTTCAACCTGTTTTGCCGTTTTGACGAACTGAACATCCCCGATTACAGCACCTTATGCCGCTACCGCAACCGGCTGGCGCAAGACGACACCCTGTCCGAATTGCTGGAACTGATTAACCGACAACTGGCCGAAAAAAACCTAAAAGTAGAGAAGGCATCCGCCGCCGTCGTTGACGCCACCATTATTCAGACCGCCGGCAGCAAACAGCGTCAGGCCATAGAAGTCGATGAAGAAGGACAAGTCAGCGGACAAACCACACCGAGTAAGGACAAAGATGCCCGTTGGACAAAGAAAAACGGTTTATACAGACTCGGTTACAAACAACATACCCGCACCGATGAGGAAGGCTATATCGAGAAACTGCAGATTACCCCCGCCAATACCCATGAGTGCAACCACCTGTTGCCTTTGCTGGAAGGCATTGCCGAAGGTACGACCGTCTATGCCGATAAAGGCTACGACAGTAAGGAAAACCGGCAACATCTGGAAGAGCATCAGTTGTTAGACGGCATTATGCGCAAAGCCCACCGCAATCGTCCGCTGACGGAAGTGCAAACCAAACGCAACCGATATTTGTCGAAGACCCGTTATGTGGTCGAACAAAGCTTCGGTACGCTGCACCGTAAATTCCGCTACGCCCGGGCAGCCTATTTTGGTCTGCTCAAAGTGAGTGCGCAAAGCCATCTAAAGGCGATGTGTTTGAACCTGTTGAAAGCGGCTAACAGGCTAAGTGTGCCTGTTGCCGCCTAAAAGGCGGCCCGGATGCCTGATTATGGGGCGTCCGGGGAGGATTAAGGGGGTGTTTGGGTAGAATCAGTGGATATTTGAAACGAAAACAGCCGAAAACCTGTGTTGGGGTTTCGGTTGTCGGAGGAAGGGCTTTTTTGCAAAGGTCTCAAATTTTAATTATTTTAGCATACTCTTTATCGCTTAAAATGAAAAAGGTGGGCAAGAATGCCCACCCTACGGTTTTTCAAACAGCCTCCAAACCTCGTCTGAAAGCCCCCAAACCACCGCCGATTATTCCACCCACTGAACAACATCCCCCACCGCCTGACGCGTTTTGGCGCGCTTAGGTTCGTCCGCACGGTAGCCGAATGCCGCCATCACGCTGACGCCGTATTCGCGCGGGCCGATTAAGCCTTTGTCGGCAAGCAGTTTTTCCACATTTGCCTTTTGAAAACCCTCAATCGGCGTGGAATCGATGCCGATAAGCGCGGCGGTGGTCATCATATTGGCAAGGGCGATATAGGTCTGCTTTGCCGCCCAGTCACCAAAAGCGTGCGCATTACCCGCAATGGCGAAATCCGATTCGGCAAACTGCCTGAAAAAGCCCTGCATCATGGCGACGGTTTCAGACGACATCCCATGCACGCCCCCCAGATTTTCTCCTGATAACCGCCTGCATGGCAGCCTGCGTGCGCGCCAACAAAATCACAAAATGGCTGCAATCGGCAATCTTTTCCGCCACGCCCCATGCCAAAGGTTTGAGTTCGGCGCGCAGTGCTGGGATTACGGCTTGTTTGTCGGCGACCATGGTTATCCTCGTTAAATTGTCTTGAAATCAAGCTAAATATCAAATGGAAATTGGCTTGAAATCAAGATAAAATAACGGCAAACCCACTGCCTAAAAGGAAAAACATGACCGCACACGCCGATGCCCCCGCCCTTGCCGTAGCTCAATGGAAACGCGAAATGCCCGAATTGGCAGCCGAAAATATGCTTTTAATAGGTCGTCTGAAACGCACCGCCGCCCTGATTTCCCGCGAGCTGGACAAAGTTTACGCACAATACGGACTCGCCGAAGGCTCCTTTGACGTACTCGCCACCCTGCGCCGTAGCGGCGCCCCCTACACTCTCACCCCGACCGAACTGTTCTCCTCGCTGATGGTAACATCAGGTACCATGACTACGCGCCTGAAAAACTTGGAAAACCAAGGGCTAATTGACCGCCTGCCCAACCCCGACGATGCGCGAAGTATGCTGGTGCGTTTGACCGATAAAGGCAAAGAATTGATTGAGAAAGCTTTGTTTCCGCATGTGGAGAACGAAAAGCGGCTGATGAAAAAATTAGATTTAAAAACCAAAACATCGCTTGAATACGGACTGGAGACATGGCTGGAGGTTTTGGAGGGAAGTAGGTAAAAGGTCGTCTGAAAACGCGACATTCCGTTTTCAGACGACCTCAGTTTATTGTGCAGACTTTTTCTTCTCCAGCCGCTTCAATTGCTTGGCGGCATATTTGTTGCCTGCCTCGGCGGCACGGCGGTAGTAGCGGGCGGCTTTTTTCAGACGACCTGCATCTTCATAGAGGATACCGAGGTTGGATAATGCGATGATGCTGCCCGCGCGGGCGGCGAGTTTGTACCATTTTTTCGCCTGTTTTTTGCTGCGGCGCACGCCGTTGCCGTTGTAGTAGAGGAAGCCTATGTTGTTGCAGGCGGTTTCATCCGCTTGTAGGGCAGCGCGGGCGTACCATTTGTAGGCTTTGGTGTAGTTTCGGGGCAGACCGAGGTCTTTATCGTATAGGTAGCCGAGAGCGCGTTGAGCTTCGGCGCAACCTGCTTTGGCTGCTTTGCGGTAAAGCAGGCAGGCTGTCTTAATGTCTTTTTTGCAGCCGAGGCCGCGCTCGTTCAGCCAGCCGAGGCGGTAGGCTGCATAGGCTATATCGGGGTTTGTAATACTGTGTTGCTTAAAGGCACGTGTATACCATTTGCGGGCGCGGCGGTAGTCGGGCTTTTCTGCAAATTCGTACAGGCGGCCGAGGGATTCCTTTGCTTTTGGGTGACCGAGTTTGGCGGCACGGCGGTAATATTTTTCGGCTTTGGTGAGGTTTGGTTTGGCGCCTTCGCCGTACTGGCGGGCATTGCCGAGACCGAACCAGCCGTCTGGGCAGCCTTTTTTGGCGAGTTTGCGGTAGGCGGCGTAGGCTTCGTCAGAACAGACATAACTGAGGCATTCGAGCAGGGCGGCGCGGTAGAGGGATTTAGGATTCATGTTTCTGCCTTTCTGTTGGTTTCAGACGACTTGAATGGCTTTTTTGGAATTTTTCCCGACAGCAGTTGGGCGTGCTGCGGTTGATGCGTATGGGCGGTTGGTAAGGTTTTAATTTTTGTGTTTTTTGATTTTCAGACGACCCCAAAGGTCGTCTGAAAGCTTGTCGGAACAGGTTTGAACGGACGATAAACCAAGCGGCGGTCTGGCAACATGAAACGATAGTTCGGGTGGGACCAATTTATCTTATTTTCGTGTTTTTATAAACGGTTTAAATTGTGCGGTATGGATTTTTTGCTGAGAACGAGATGGTATCTGATTCGGTGAAGGATTGAGGTCGTCTGAAAACGTAAAAAGCATCCAACGCTTTGATTTTTAAAGGTGCAGGCTGCTTTTTTGTTCCTATTACGTCATGACGGTATTGCAACACCTATTCACAAAAAAACACAGTTTGATTGTAACGTTTCAAACATTTCCCCTATAATCCGCCTGTTTTCAATTTTCACATGCAAAGAAAGGAGCAGCCATGACACGCAATACTTCAATCCGCTCAATCACATTCTTTGCAGCCCAAGCGTCGGTCTGATTTTCGGACAACGCGTTTCCGCATTTCCCTATCGCCCGCTTCGGGCTGCTTTCCCATCAATCGGACAGAGGTCGTCTGAAAACGTCAGACGGCAGTCGGTATATTTTCAAACCGGACATTTTTTTTTGTTTTGTCGGTTTGGGCTCGTTTTGCCATCTGTCCGTTTTAAAGAAAGCATACACATGGGCAATTATCAAAATCCCCATCATATTCACATCATCGCTGATTCAGAAACCTGGATTGAAGGCAACGCCGTCGCTCAACTCGAAACCACCGCCAAGCTGCCGCACATGCTGCGCGTAGCCGGTATGCCTGATTTGCACGCGGGACGCGGTTATCCCGTTGGCGCAGCGTTTTTCAGCGACCGTCATTTTTACCCCGCGCTCATCGGCAATGATATCGGCTGCGGCATGGCGTTTTGGCAAACCGGTTTGTCCGCCGCCAAGCTCAAACCCGCTAAACTCGCCAAGCAGCTTGGCAACATCGATACGCCTTTGAGCCAAGACGAGCAAGAAGCCTTACTCGAAGAATCCGCATCCGATTATCCGTTTTCAGACGACCTCGCAGTCGGCACCATCGGCGGCGGCAATCACTTTGCCGAGTTGCAAACCGTTGAAACCGTTTACCGCAACGATTTGCTTCCCGCTGCCTTTGATTCAAACCGTTTGCAGTTGTTGGTACACAGCGGTTCGCGCGGCTTGGGGCAGCAAATTTTGCAACGCCACATCGAAGCCTACGGACATCGAGGTTTGGCGGAAGGCAGCGAGGCTGCGGCGGACTATCTTGCCGAACATCAGGTAGCCCTTGAGTTCGCCCGTTTAAACCGCCGTCTGATTGCCGCCAGAATGCTCGACCGCTGGCGCACGGAAGGCGAATGCCTGCTTGACGTGCATCACAATTTCCTCGAACAAGCCGAAATCGCGGGGCAAACCGGCTGGCTGCATCGCAAAGGCGCAACGCCCGCCGATAAAGGTCTAGTCATGATACCCGGCTCGCGCGGCGATTACAGCTATCTGGTTCTGCCGACCCAAGATTGTCAGATTTCGCTGAACACATTGGCACACGGCGCAGGACGGAAATGGCAGCGCGGCGAATGCAAAGGTCGCCTGTCGCACAAATATTCCGCCGACAGCCTGCGCCAAACCGCATTCGGCAGCGTAGTCGTTTGTCAGGATAAGGCTTTGATTTTTGAAGAAGCTCCGCAGGCTTATAAAAGCATAGACAGCGTCATTTCAGCCATGAAAAACGCAGGTCTGATTGAATTGGTCGCCCGCTTCAAACCTGTTTTGACTTATAAAACCAGCGGCGGATGTGGAGAATAAAAATGAAGCAAAATTTACAAACGATTTATCTGCAAATTTCTACCGCCCAAGGGCCTGCCGAATGCCGCATCTTTGCCCGTTTCGTATTGGGCAGGCTGCTTGCCGAGGCGAAGGCGGAAAGTGTTGAGGCGGAAATCATCTCCGAAACCGCCGATAAACACGGCATGATGTCGGCGGTGCTTAAATTGGACGGCAAGCATGCCGAAACTTTGGCACAGCGTTGGCAAGGGTCGCTCCAATGGATATGCGCCAGCCCCGTCCGCCCGAAGCATCCGCGTAAAAACTGGTATATCGGCGTTTTCCGCATGCCTGATATGCCTGATATGCCGTCTGAAAGCGAAATTGAGTTTCAATCCTGTCGTTCGGGCGGTAAAGGCGGGCAGCATGTAAATAAAACTGAAAGTGCCGTCCGTGCCACTCATAAAGCGAGCGGTATTTCCGTGCGCGTCGAAAGCGAACGCAGTCAGCATGCCAACAAAAAATTGGCTTTGACCCTGCTGACGCAAAAGCTGGCGGAACATCATGCCGGACAGACCGACAATTACGCCCGCGCACAGCACAGCCGGCTTTATCAGGTGGAACGCGGCAATCCGAAACGGACGTTCGCCGGAACGGAGTTTAAGGAGAAGCCGGATGCTAAATCTTGAGCTGAGGCTGCCGCTTTGGCAACGTCGTCATCCCCCGTGTTTTTAATATACGGGAAAAGGTCGTCTGAAAACCTGAATTTGGGTTTTCAGACGACCTTTTATCTGGCTATCAACATCCGGTCAATAAGAATCTGGAATGTGTTTGAAATACAGCATGACCAGATACCAAAACAACGTCGCTGCAGCTGCACCAAGCAGCACCCATGCGCTGATTTTGGCGACATCGCGCAGGGCACGTTTTTGCTTGCGGCTGAAGAGGCGGTTGATGATCAGCGCGGCAAGTGCGAAAAAGAAAAAAATACGGAAAAGTCTGCCTATCATATCGGGAAGCGGGGGAGGTCGTCTGAAAAAAGTATGGTTCGGGCGTGGCGGCATGGGGACGGATGTTTGAGCGCGTCGGGCTGCTTGTCCGACCGTGTCAAAAAGTCATGCCGTTTGCTATATAATAACGCTTTTCGCCGCATTTGTTGGAACAGGATATGAGTCAAAGTGCCTCGGTGGGCATTGTAACGCCCCAAAAAATTCCGTTTGAGATGCCGCTGGTTTTGGAAAACGGTAAAACTTTGCCGCGTTTCGATCTGATGATTGAAACCTACGGCGAGCTGAATGCCGAAAAAAACAATGCGGTTTTAATCTGCCATGCGCTGTCGGGCAACCATCATGTTGCGGGCAGGCATTCGGCGGAGGATAAATATGCGGGCTGGTGGGACAATATGGTCGGTCCCGGCAAACCGATTGATACGGAACGTTTTTTCGTGGTCGGTTTGAACAATCTGGGCGGCTGCGACGGCAGCAGCGGGCCTTTGTCGATCAATCCTGAAACGGGCAGGGAATACGGTGCGGATTTTCCGGTGGTTACGGTGAAGGACTGGGTAAAATCCCAAGCCGCGCTTGCCGATTATCTCGGCATCGAACAATGGGCGGCGGTTGTCGGCGGCAGCTTGGGCGGTATGCAGGCTTTGCAGTGGACGATTTCCTATCCCGAGCGCGTGCGCCATGCCTTAGTGATTGCATCTGCGCCGAAACTGTCCACGCAAAATATCGCGTTTAATGATGTAGCACGTCAGGCGATTTTGACCGACCCTGATTTCAACGAAGGACATTACCGCAGCCGCAATACCGTTCCCGCACGGGGCTTACGGATTGCCCGCATGATGGGGCACATCACTTATCTTGCCGAAGACGGTTTGGGCAAAAAATTCGGACGCGATTTGCGTTCAAACGGCTATCAATACGGCTACGGCGTTGAATTTGAAGTGGAATCCTATCTGCGCTATCAGGGCGACAAATTCGTCGGGCGGTTCGACGCCAACACTTACCTGCTTATGACCAAGGCTTTGGACTATTTCGATCCGGCGGCGGATTTCGGCGACAGCCTGACCCGCGCCTTGCAAAATGTGAAAGCGAAATTTTTTGTCGCCAGCTTCAGCACCGACTGGCGTTTCTCGCCCGCGCGTTCCAAAGAGCTGGTCAAAGCGCTGATTGCCGCGCACAAGCCGGTGCAGTATATCGAAGTCAAATCCAACCACGGCCATGACGCCTTTTTGATGGAAGACGAGGCCTATATGCGCGCCGTAGCGGTTTATATGAACAATGTTGACAAGGATTGCCGATCATGAATTTGCGCGACGATTTGCAGTTGATTTACGACTGGATTCCCGAAGGCAGCCGCGTCTTGGACTTGGGCTGCGGCGACGGCGAATTACTGGCGGCTTTGGTGGAACACAAAAAATGCAGCGGCTACGGCATCGAAATTGACACCGACAGCGTCATCGCCGCCATGTCGCGCGGCGTGAACGTTATTCAAGCCGATTTGGAGCAGGGTTTGGCAGAATTTGGCGACCAGACGTTTGACGTTATCGTCTTGAGCCAAACCATCCAAGCCATGCAAAACACCGAAAAAATCCTGCGCTGCCTCATGCGCGTGGCGAAACAGGCGATTGTCAGCTTCCCGAATTTCGGCTACTGGCGCAACCGCTTCCAAATCGCTATCGGCGGGCATATGCCGGTTTCCGAGCGTATGCCCTACCATTGGTACGACACGCCGAACATCCATTGGTGTACGCTCAAAGACTTTGATTTATTGTGCGCCAAAAACAAAATCCGCGTCCTCGAGCGCGCGGTCATGACGGGCAACAAACAGGTCAAACATTTCCCCAACCTGTTGGGCAGCTTGGCGTTTTACCGCGTCGGGTAAGATGGGTTGAGCACCTTGCTGGCAATAACAAGGTTCTTGAGTTCTATGAATAACAGGTCGTCTGAAAAATGAAATGGCAGATTTTCAGACGACCTCTTTATGTTGAAAACAAAATAATGAAAAACGAAACGTCATCACTTCTCTTATGGCTTACTGCAATCATGCTGACTGCGTGTTCTCCAAGCAAAGAAGATAAAACAAAAGAAGTCGGCGCATCCGCTGTTCCATCCTCCGCGTCATCTGCTTCTTCCCAACCCGATTTGAATCCAATCGCGTCCAACTCTAATAGCGTCAAGCAAGTAGAAGGCGCACCTTCTTCAAATTGCACCAACCTGCATCAGATTGGCGGCATTGATGATTTTGTCCGTCAGGTTGCCGAAAATATCGATTCCAGTTGTTTGTTTGAACGCAGCCCTAAAGAATTGGCGGCGATTTGGGGCATTCCCGGCGGAGACAATCCGCTGGAGCAGGCACTGTTCCCTGATATTGATCCGAATGATCCTAAAAACGTTGATAAAGTGATAGAGGCTATTGATCAGATGGGAAAAGGGGAGCGGAGCTATAATCAGCAGACGGTTGAACCGGTGGTACAAGAAATGAAAGCACTCAGGCGTCGGGATACTTTGGTTTTATCAACAGGCAAACAGACAAGCCAAGGTTCGGATCAGCCGCTGAGGGTAACGCACAATTTCGACATAGAAGGAACGCCGGAATATCTCAAGAAACATGGCGGCGGGTTTGGCGGTAGTTTTCAAAACATCAGCCAGTTGCCCGAATATTTGAAAGCACACGGAAAGATTTTTGAGGCGCAAAGGGTATTCCGCCTTTTCAACCACGACCGCAGCCCTGATAAGCCCTATCTGGAAATTGTGTTTGACGAAAGTGGAAAAATCGTTTCGATTACCGTATATGAAAATGTTTCCAATCCGGCAAGCGGGATTCATTTGATGTAATGGGTTTGGAGCACAAACGGAGAGGGGGAAAATCTGGACTTATTGAGTGTTCATTGAGCATTTGATGCGATAGCAGTTTGATTGGAAGCCTTCAATTCAATATCGAAAAGGTCGTCTGAAACCTGAATCGGGTTTCAGACGACCTTTTGTTGATGTGTTCGAGCTTAACCAAATTCTTAACGGCTGTCTTTCCATTGGTAATATTTCGAGCCGAGGAAGGAGCCGAGTTTGCGCAGGAAAGGTTGGGTGATGATGCTCGGGTGTTTGAGTTTCTCAAACGGTTTCAGACGACCATCGTCACCCATGATGGCTTCGGCGATGGCAAGGCCTGCTATGCCGGTAATCGCCATGCCGTGTCCCGAGTAGCCTTGGGCATAGTAAACATTGGGCGCGAGTCTGCCGAAGTGGGGGGCGAGGTTGGCGGTAATGTCGCATTCGCCGCCCCATGAATGTTCGATTTTGACATCGGCAAGCTGGGGGAAGACTTTGAGCATGTCTTGGCGGACAAGCTCGGTCATGCGGTCGGGGTCGTCGATGAACTCGTTGTCTTTACCGCCGAAGAGCAGGCGGCCGTCGGCGCTGAGGCGGTAGTAGTCGAGGACATGGCGGTTGTCGCAGACGGCCATGTTGTTGCGGATGAGTTCTTTTGCACGTTCGCCCAGCGGTTCGGTGGCGATGATGAAGGTGCTGACGGCGATGGCTTTTTTTTCCAACGGCTTGAATTTTTGATGCAAACCGGCGTAGGTGTTGACGGCATACACGAGGTTTTGACATTCGATGCTGCCGTCCGGGGTATGGACGAGCCAGCCGCCTTGATAGGGTTCGATGCGGGTCATCGGGGACTGTTCGAAAATCTGCGCGCCTGCTTCGGCGGCGGCGCGGGCGATGCCCAGGGTATAGTTGAGCGGATGGAGATGGCCGGAATGAGGATCGAACTGTGCGCCCAAGTACATATCGCTGGCAAGTTGTTGCTTGAGTGTGGCTTTATCCCAGAGTTGGTAATGGGTAGCGCCGTAATGTTGTCGGGCGTGTTCATGCCATTGTTGCAATTCTTCCCAATGCTGCGGGCGGATGGCGACGGTAGCATAGCCGCGCTGCCAGTCGCAGGAGATTTGATGTTTTTTAACTCGTTCGTCAACGAGTTCGACGGCTTGCAGGGATTGCTGCCAAAACCAGCGGGCTTGTTCCAAGCCGACTTGTTTTTCGATTTCTTCCATACCGCAGGCGTAATCGCTGATGACTTGCCCGCCGCTGCGCCCTGATGCGCCGAAGCCGATACGGGCGGCTTCGAGTACGGTAACTTCGCGTCCGTTTTCGGCAAGGGGAAGGGCGGTGCAAAGTCCTGTCAATCCTCCGCCGATAACACAGGTCTCGGTTTTCAGACGACCTTCAAGCTTGGGATAAGCGGCGTGGGGATTGATGGTGCTGAAATAATAGGAGGGAAGGTATTCTTTGAAATTGGGATGAATCATAGGGTAATGCTTTGTGTGGTTTCAGACGACCTTTGGAGGGTATAGTGGATTAACTTTAAACCAGTACGGCGTTGCCTCGCCTTAGCTCAAAGAGAACGATTCTCTAAGGTGCTGAAGCACCAAGTGAATCGGTTCCGTACTATCTGTACTGTCTGCGGCTTCGTCGCCTTATCCTGATTTAAATTTAATCCGCTATAGTTGAGGGTTGTCTGAAAAGTGGGTTAAACGGGTTGTGTGAAGAAAACAGGCTGACCTTGCATTGATGCGGTCAGCCTGTCTGATTGGGTCAATTTGTTTTTTCTGCGGCAAGCTTTTCCTGACGGTAGGCTTCGGCGGCTTCCCGATCGCGTTTGGTTGCTTGGCGCATCATCCAATAATTGATGACGATGACCAGCGTACCGATGATGCCGATCAGGATGGTTGCCAACACATTCATCTGCGGGTCGAGACCCAGCTTGATTTTGGAGAAAATCACCTGCGGCAATGTGGAAGAACCGGGGCCGGACAGGAAGGAGGTAATCACCAAATCATCCAGCGACAGGGTAATGCCGAGCAGGAAGCCTGAAGCGATGGCAGGGGCAATCAAGGGCAGGGTGATGACGAAAAAGATTTTCAGCGGACGCGCACCCAAGTCCATTGCGGCTTCTTCGAGCGATTGGTCAAGCTCCACCAGGCGCGAACGGATAACGACGGTAATGTATGCCATACAAAGCGTCGTATGTCCGAGGAAAATGGTGAAGAAACCGCGGTCGAAGTACAGGTTTTGGAGCAATTCGCTGCCTTGCAGGAACATTTGCACCTGAATAATCAGGAGCAGCATGGACAGACCGGTAATCACGTCAGGCATAACCATAGGCGCGGAAATCATACCGGCGAACAAGGTGCTGCCGCGGAAGCGTTTGATGCGCGCCATCGCGTAGCCTGCCAGCGTGCCCAAAACGACGGCTGCAAGCGAGGATGCGGCGGCAATGCGCAGCGACAGCCAAGCGGCTTCCAAGATGGTGTCGTTTTCCAGCAATGCGCCGTACCACTTGGTCGAAAAGCCGCCCCAAACGGTAACCAGCTTGGATTCGTTGAACGAATAGATGACCAAGACGACCAGCGGAATGTATAGAAACGCCAGCGACAGCATCAGCATCAGTTTCAGGAACCAAGATAATCGGGATTTTTGCATTATTTGGCTCCTTCTTCCAATTCGCGGTTTTCATAATGCTGGAACAATGCAATCGGCACGACCAGCAGTGCGACCATGACGACGGCGACGGCGGAAGCCAGCGGCCAGTTGTTTTGATCGAAGAACGCCTGCCACAAGACTTTACCGATCATCAGGTTTTCCGAACCGCCGACCAGTTCGGGAATCACAAATTCACCGACTGCGGGAACGAAAACCAGCATAGAGCCTGCGATGATGCCTGTTTTGGACAGGGGTAGGGTAATGGTGAAGAACGATTTGACTGGTCCTGCACCCAAATCAGAAGCGGCTTCGAGCAGGCGGTTGTCGAGTTTCACCAGTTGCGTGTAAAGCGGCAGAATCATAAACGGCAGATAGGCATAAACCATGACCAAGTTCAACGAGAACGCGTTGTAAAACAGGTCTAAAGGCTCTTCGATAATCTGCATTTTGAGCAGGAAATTGTTGATGATGCCGTTGTGTCCCAGCAGGCCCATCCATGCGTAAACACGCAACAGGAAAGAGGTCCAGAAAGGCAGCATGATGGCAAGCAGCAGACCGTTGCGCATGGCGGGATTGGCGCGTGAAATCGCATAGGCAGTCGGATAACCAATCAGCAGACAAATGATGGTCGTCGTCAGCGCAGTCTTAATCGAAGACCAGTAGGTCATCAGATAGATATTGCTGTTTTCGCTGTCGCCAAACGGATTCAGGGTATTCCAAAAATTTTGGAAGATATCGGCATAGTTTTGATAACTGATGGCGATGTTCAGACGACCTAAATCTTCATCGACGCTGGTCAGCGGAGTAAATGGCGGAATGGCGATTTCTTGTTCGGCAAAGCTGATTTTCAGCACGATGGCGAACGGAATCAGAAACAGTACCAAAAGCCAAATATACGGCACGGCGATGACCGCGCGCTGACCGGGGCGGCGGAACAGTTTGTTTTTCAGTTTTTTAAGGTTCATCTCATTCCCCTTAAATCAACGGAACAACGGAGTCGGTTGGTTTTCCGGCCAGCTGATATAGACGGTTTCGTCCCAAGTCGGCGGCGTGATGTTGCGGACATACCAATAAGGTGCGGGAACTTGGCTTTTGACGACGCGGCCGTTGGCGAGTTTGATATGGTAGATGGCGAAGCTGCCCAAGTAGGCGATTTCTTCTACCGTGCCTTTTGCCCAGTTGAAGCTGCCCAAGTGGTCGGGTTTTTCTTTGTATAAATCAATGTCTTCGGGACGGATGCTGACCCAAATGTCTTGTTCGCTCGGGCCGCCCAGACCGTGGTCGATGCGGACGTGGTTTTCCAAGCCTTCGCATTCGATAACGGCATAATCGGCATGGTCGTCAATCACGACGCCGCCAAAAATATTGGTCTCGCCGATGAATTCGGCGGTAAAGCGGCTGTTGGGGTAGTCGTACACATCGCTGGGTGTACCGACCTGTTGCAACTGACCGTCAGACATGATGGCGATGCGGGTCGCCATCGTCATCGCTTCTTCTTGGTCGTGCGTGACCATGATGCAGGTTACGCCGACTTGTTCCAGCGTATTGACCAATTCGAGCTGGGTTTGTTGGCGCAATTTTTTGTCCAATGCACCGAGAGGTTCGTCAAGCAGCAGGATTTTCGGACGTTTTGCCAAGCTGCGTGCCAAAGCGATACGCTGTTGCTGACCGCCGGATAATTGATGCGGTTTGCGCTTGGCGTATTTGGTCATCTGAACCAGACGCAGCATTTCTTCCACGCGCGCAGCGATTTCATCTTTGGGCATTTTGTCTTGTTTCAGACCGAAGGCAATGTTCTGCTCCACAGTCATGTGCGGGAACAGGGCATAGCTTTGAAACATCATATTGATGGGGCGCTCGTAGGGGGCAAGTTTGGTAATGTCTTGACCGTCCAGAATGATTTTGCCCTGATTGGGGCTTTCCATGCCCGCCAGCATACGCAGCAGCGTGGATTTGCCGCTGCCGGAGCTGCCCAAAAGGGCAAAGATTTCATGTTGATAAATATCCAAGTCGATGTTATCGACAGCGTAATTGTCACCAAACTTTTTCACCAAGCCTTGGATTTTAAGATAAGGTTTGGCTGAAGACGCAGTGGTTGCGGTCATAATGGCAATACTCCAATAAAAATGACGAGTACCGGCAAAACGGATTTTCGAAAGGGTGATAAAAAGCTGTTTGATTGCTGGCGGGAGTCGCAACGTCGAAACGTCGTCTGAAACTCTTGTGAAGCGCACGGGCAGCATGGATGGGAAACGGGTGGAAATCCAAGGATAAACCGCCTCCGCCGAACTCGCTATTATATTAGCCTATGGCACGCAGGGGCAATACGAAATTGCCCGAAGGGGCTGATTTCCCGCGGATTTGATTTAAACGGGACATTTTGAAACCTGTCAGATTGAATCTGCGGTCAATCCATACGGGAGAATAAGGAAAGGCAATCGCTTTCACAAGCGAAGTTGAGCGCGTTGTTTTTATGCAATTAATTTATATGGATATTATGCTTATATTTTAAATATTCATTCAAAATATAATAAAATATGAAATATTTACATTAATTGCTTGATAAGCATTTCGTTGCAGCAAGTGCAATAACAAGCAGATTTTCAAATGGATTTTTCCGTGAATTTTCACGCAAGGGGTAAACATGAGTATCAAACAATGGCCTGAAGGCGAGCGGCCGCGCGAGAAATTGTTGGCACGCGGAGCGGGTGCGTTGAGCGATGCTGAGTTGCTGGCGATTTTGCTGCGGGTCGGGACGCGCGGGATGAGCGCGGTGGATTTGGCGCGTTATCTGCTGAACGAGTTTGGCAGCTTGGGCAAGCTGATGAGCGCCGACGCTAAAACGCTTTCCGCATACAAGGGCATGGGTTTGGCGAGTTTTACCCAATTTGCCGTCGTCAAAGAAATCGGCAGGCGGATTTTGGGCGAGGATTTACAGGAGAACATCACGCTTTCCAGTCCGAAAGCCGTTGCCGACTATCTGCGCCTGCATTTAGGGCACGAAAAGATAGAAGTCAGCACCGCGCTTTTGCTCAACCGCCAAAACAGGCTGATTGCCATGCGCGAACTCTCGCGCGGAACGGTGGCAGAAAATACCGTCTATATCAGGGAAATCGTCAAGCTCGCATTGGACGAATACGCCGACAGCCTGATTATCGCGCATAATCATCCCGGCGGTTCGGCAACGCCTTCGCAATCCGATATTGCGTTCACAGGTCGTCTGAAACAGGCTTTGGCATTGGTTGATGTCTCGCTTTTGGATCATTTTATTGTCACGGCGAAAGAAGTCTGCTCGATGCGGGAGCGGGGGTATATGGAAGGGTAAAAAGGCGTTTTGTCGGAGCCTGATGATAGCGGTTTGTCTTGTTTTGATATTATGCGAACAGATTGTTTAGATAGTATAGTGGATTAACTTTAAACCAGTACGGCGTTGCCTCGCCTTGCCGTACTATCTGTACTGTCTGCGGCTTCGTCGCCTTGTCCTGATTTAAATTTAATCCACTATATTTGGTCGCCCAAAAGGTCGTCTGAAAATGTTTTCAGACGACCTTTTTGCTAATTTGAAAGTCTTTATTTTTTATGTCAGCAATCTGTTATGAACTTGAACAATAAAAGTTATGCACAGATTTTATAATAATAATTTCAATATAAAACATATAGATATTAAAAATTTTCTATCCTAATAAAATTTTGCTATTGAGTTATCCACATTTGGGTCTATATTGGGTGTAACGAAATTCTAACCAAAGGAAACCAAAAAGATGAGATTCGACAAATTGACCGCCAAATTCCAACAAGCCCTTGCAGAAGCTCAGAGTTTGGCATTGGCTGCGGACAGCAGCTATCTGGAAGCGGGCTTCGTGCTGAAAGCCCTGCTTGATGACCAAAACAGCGGAGCTGCCGCGATCTTGGCTCATGCGGGCGTGAATGTGCCGCAGGTGAAACAGCGTTTGCAGCAGCATTTAAACAGCCTGCCTAAAGTGTCCGGCCAGGGTGGCGACATTCTGCCCAGCCGCGAATTGCAGGCGGTGTTGAACCTGATGGACAAAGCCGCAACCAAACGCGGCGATGCCTATATCGCCAGCGAACTTTTCCTGCTCGCCTTAGTGCAGCAGAACGATGCGACCGGCAAAATCTTGAAAGAAGCCGGCGCGACCGAACAAAACATCAATGCCGCGATTGACGCGGTACGAGGAGGACAAAACGTGAACGATGCCAATGCTGAAGACCAACGCGACGCTCTGAAAAAATACACGCTCGACCTGACCCAGCGCGCCCGCGACGGCAAACTTGACCCCGTTATCGGCCGCGACGACGAAATCCGCCGCGCGATTCAGGTGCTGCAACGCCGCACTAAAAACAACCCCGTGCTGATTGGTGAACCGGGTGTGGGTAAAACCGCCATTGTCGAAGGTTTGGCGCAACGCATAGTTAACGGCGAAGTGCCCGAATCCCTGCGCAACAAACGCCTGCTGGTTTTGGACTTGGCGGCATTGATTGCCGGTGCGAAATACCGTGGCGAATTTGAAGAACGCTTGAAAGGCGTGTTGAATGATTTGGCGAAAGACGACGGCAATACCCTGATTTTCATCGATGAAATCCATACTTTGGTCGGTGCGGGCAAAACCGACGGCGCGATGGACGCGGGCAATATGCTGAAACCGGCTTTGGCCCGCGGCGAACTGCACTGCATCGGCGCGACCACTTTGGACGAATACCGCCAATACATCGAAAAAGACGCGGCACTCGAACGCCGCTTCCAAAAAGTATTGGTCGGCGAGCCCAGCGTGGAAGACACCATCGCCATCCTGCGCGGCTTGCAGGAACGCTATGAAATCCACCACGGCATCGACATCACCGACCCTGCCATCGTTGCCGCCGCAGAATTGAGCGACCGCTACATTACCGACCGCTTCCTGCCCGACAAAGCGATTGATTTGATTGACGAAGCTGCCAGCCGCATCAAAATGGAGCTGGACAGCAAACCCGAGCAGATGGACAAACTCGACCGTCGTATCATCCAGCTCAAAATGGAAAAAATGCACGTTGCCAAAGAGAGCGATGACGCCAGCAAAAAACGTTTGGAACTGATAGACGAAGAAATCGACGGTCTGCAAAAAGAATACGCCGATTTGGACGAAATCTGGAAAGCCGAAAAAGCCGCCTCTTCCAGCACCGCCGACATCAAGAAACAGATGGACGACATCAAAGTCAAAATAGAGCAGGCCAAACGCCAAGGCGACTTCGCCCGCGCGTCCGAGCTCGAATACGGCGAGTTGCCGAAATTAGGCGCACAGTTGCAGGCGGCGGAAAGCAACCCCGACGGTAAAAAACAAAACAAACTCTTCCGCACCGAAGTCGGCGCGGACGAAGTAGCCGAAATCGTATCGCGTATGACCGGTATCCCCGTGTCCAAAATGATGGAAGGTGAACGCGACAAGCTGCTGAAAATGGAAGAAGTATTGCACCGCCGCGTGGTCGGACAGGACGAAGCCGTGCGTGCCGTGTCCGACGCCATCCGCCGCAGCCGTTCCGGCCTTGCCGATCCGAATAAACCCTACGGCAGCTTCCTGTTCCTAGGCCCGACCGGCGTGGGCAAAACCGAGTTGTGCAAAGCCTTGGCAGGCTTCCTGTTTGACAGCGAAGACCACCTCATCCGTATCGACATGTCTGAATACATGGAAAAACATGCCGTTGCCCGCTTAATTGGCGCGCCTCCGGGCTATGTCGGCTACGAAGAGGGCGGCTACCTGACCGAACAAGTGCGCCGCAAACCGTACAGCGTGATTCTTTTGGACGAAGTGGAAAAAGCCCATCCCGACGTGTTCAACATCCTGTTGCAAGTATTGGATGACGGTCGTTTGACCGACGGACAAGGCCGCACCGTGGATTTCAAAAACACTGTTATCGTCATGACTTCCAACATCGGCAGCCAGCACATTCAACAAATGGGTACGCAGGACTACGAAGCCGTGAAAGAAGCGGTGATGGAAGAAGTGAAAGCCTACTTCCGCCCCGAAATGATCAACCGTATCGACGAAGTGGTTGTGTTCCACGGACTGAATCAGGAGAATATCCGCAACATCGCGAAAATCCAGCTCAAAGGCTTGGAAAAACGTTTGGAAGCGCAGCACCTGCACCTGAAAGTGGACGATGCCGCCTTGGATTTGATTGCCAAAGCCGGTTTCGACCCCGTGTACGGCGCCCGCCCGCTCAAACGCGCCATCCAGTCGGAAATCGAAAACCCGCTGGCCAAAGCCCTGCTCGAAGGCAAATACGCGCCCGACAGCACGATTCATGTGAAAGAAGAGGGCGGCAAGCTGGTGTTTGCCTGATTTGAGTGTAGATTGAGATAAAGTGATGAAAAGGTCGTCTGAAAACTGTTGGCGCGAAGTCCACTGATTTCAGACGACCTATTAGGTTATTGTTCAATTTATACGTTTTGTATAGTGGATTATAGTCAATTAAAAACAAAATAGTACAATACTCAACTTTGAAGGTCTAACCATGGCATACTCTGCGGACTTAAGAAACAAAGCTTTAAACTATTACGAACAATGCAAAAACATCAGCCAAACCGCAGCAACGTTTAACTTGTCAAGAAACACGCTTTACCTGTGGATTCGCCTTAAAAAGCAAACAGGCAGCCTAAAACATCAAGTTACCGGTCTAAATGCCGTCAAATTGGATAGGCAAAAACTGGCTCAATATGTTGGGCAACACCCGGATGCCTATCTGCATGAAATCGCCAAACATTTTGATTGTACGGCAGCCGCCGTTTGCTATGCACTCAAACAGATGGGGATGACGCGCAAAAAAAGACCACCACTTACAAAGAACAAGATCCGGCCAAAGTAACGCATTATTTGACACAGCTGGCCGAATTTTCCGACTACCAACGTGTTTATTTGGATGAAACAGGATTTGACCGCTACCTGTTCCGTCCCTATGCCCGCAGCCCGAAAGGGCAAATAGTGAAAGCGCAGATAAGTGGAAAAAGATACCGACGCTTATCTCTGGTGTCCGCACAAGTCGGCAACCGGCTGATTGCTCCGATGGTTTATCAAGATACGATGACCGGAGTTTTTTTTGAAGCGTGGTTTCAGCAATGCCTACTGCCCGCATTGACTCAAAAATCGGTGATTATTTTAGATAATGCACGATTTCACCGTATGGGTGTCTTACGGGAAATGGCGGAAAAATGGGGACATAAGGTATTGCCTCTTGCACCTTATTCACCTGAGCTCAACCCGATTGAGAAGGTGTGGGCGAATATTAAGCGGTATCTGCGAACCGTATTGTCTGATTACGCCCGATTTGACGATGCGCTACTGTCCTATTTTGATTTTAATTGACTATAAATTTAAATCAGGACAAGGCGACGAAGCCGCAGACAGTACAGATAGTACGGAACCGATTCACTTGGTGCTTCAGCACCTTAGAGAATCGTTCTCTTTGAGCTAAGGCGAGGCAACGCCGTACTGGTTTAAAGTTAATCCACTATATCATAAGGTTTTCATATTAAAAGATATTACTTGTGATACCAAATCGTTGTTATCAAAAAATACAATTATCCGATTGTTATCATAATCTCCATCAGTATCCGGCAACCAGCATACGGAAATATGTGAATTCTGATAATTTGAGTCGTAATAATCAGAATCAAAAAAATATTTAATTTCAACCCATTTTCCGCAAGGAAATTCAAATAATCTTTTTAAATAATCGTTCTTTTTTTCTAAAACAAAATCATCTAATAACAAATCTAATTCGACTGCTGATTTAAGCTCTTCATCTGAGGAAGGTTTCATGATGTCTCCTTATTAAACAAATGATTTAAGATGAACAATTGCTTCTAATTACCTAACCAATCTTACCTGCATTGATAGCTTCCGGTAAGTTTTATAGTGGATTAACTTTAAACCAGTACGGCGTTGCCTCGCCTTGCCGTACTATCTGAGACCTTTGCAAAAAAGCCCTTCCTCCGACAACCGAAACCCCAACACAGGTTTTCGGCTGTTTTCGTTTCAAATATCCACTGATTCTACCCAAACACCCCCTTAATCCTCCCCGGACGCCCCATAATCAGGCATCCGGGCCGCCTTTTAGGTGGCAACAGGCACACTTAGCCTGTTAGCCGCTTTAAACAGGTTCAAACACATCGCCTTCAGATGGCTTTGCGCACTCACTTTGAGCAGACCAAAATAGGCTGCCCGGGCGTAGCGGAATTTACGGTGCAGCGTACCGAAGCTTTGTTCGACCACATAACGGGTCTTCGACAAATATCGGTTGCGTTTGGTTTGCGCCTCCGTCAGCGGACGGTTGCGGTGGGCTTTGCGCATAATGCCGTCTAACAACTGATGCTCTTTCAGATGTTGCCGGTTTTCCTTGCTGTCGTAGCCTTTGTCGGCATAGACGGTCGTACCTTCGGCAATGCCTTCCAACAAAGACGACAGATGGTTGCACTCATGGACATTGGCGGGGGTAATCTGCAGTTTCCCGATATAGCCTTCCTCATCGGTACGGGTATGTTGTTTGTAACCGAGTCTGTATAAACCGTTTTTCTTTGTCTAACGGGCATCTTTATCTTTGCTCGGTGTGGTTTGGCCGCTGACTTGCCCTTCTTCATCGACTTCTATGGCCTGACGCTGTTTGCTGCCGGCGGTCTGAATAATGGTGGCATCAATGACGGCGGCGGATGCCTTCTCTACTTTTAGGTTTTTTTCGGCCAGTTGTCGGTTAATCAGTTCCAGCAATTCGGACAAGGTGTCGTCTTGCGCCAGCCAGTTGCGGTAGCGGCATAAGGTGCTGTAATCGGGGATGCTCAGTTCGTCAAAACGGCAAAACAGGTTGAAGTCGATGCGGGTGATGAGGCTGTGTTCGAGTTCGGGATCGGAGAGGCTGTGCCATTGTCCGAGCAGGACGGCTTTGAACATGGACAACAGGGGATAGGCGGGACGGCCGCGGTGGTCTCTAAGGTAACGGGTTCTTTGACGATTCAGGTATTGTTCGATCGGTTGCCAATCAATCACCTGATCCAACTTCAATAGTGGGAAGCGGTCGATGTGTTTGGCAATCATGGCTTGTGCGGTTTGCTGGAAGAAGGTGCTCATGAGAAATCCCCTAAATGTCTTGGTGGGAATTTAGGGGATTTTGGGGAATTTTGCAAAGGTCTCTATCTGTACTGTCTGCGGCTTCGTCGTCTTGTCCTGATTTAAATTTAATCCACTATACAGTGTGGTTACGTCATTAAGGTCGTCTGAAAAACGTGAACTGCACCCCAAAAGTTGGACATCCCCTCCAACTCACAAGGTGCAGTTTTTTTATGAGCAAATATACATTACACTTCAAATACCAAGCCGTACTCCACTACCTGCATATACGCAGCCAACAGCGTACCGCAGATCACTACGGCATTTCCCGAACCCACCTGAGACGATGGATACGCGCCTATCAAGAAGGCGGCATCGGCGCACTCGAACATCCCCAATCCAAAACCATGCCCCAACATCGAAAAAACCCCTTCATCGCAGATAAACCCGACCAAGAAAAAACGCAGGCAGAGCTTATTGAAGAGTTGTGCTATATGCGCGCAGAGGTCGCCTACCTAAAGGAGTTAAAAGCCCTCAGCCAAAAGCAGACCGCAAAGGACAAAGCCAAACCGTCCAAACACTGAGGGCGCAACACCCGCTCAAATACCTGCTGCACATCGCAAACCTGCCTAAAAGCAGCTTTTACTACCACCACCAAAACCGACCCGACCCCGACGAAGCCGACAAAGCCCTCCTTGTCGAAACCTACCGGCGGCATAAAGGACGCTACGGACAAAGGCGCATTGCCGCAGCATTGGGTTGGAACCGCAAAAAAGCGGCGCGATTGATGAAGCAGTTGGAACTGAAAGCCCTCATACGGGCGAAAAAAGCCTACCGCCATCCCGCTATGGGCGAAATATCGGAAAACCTCCTCAAACGCCTATTCAAAGCTGAAAAGCCCAACGAAAAATGGCTGACCGACGTTACCGAACTCAAAGGGAAGGACGGCAAACTGTACCTCTCACCAATCTTGGACTTGTTCAACCGCGAGATCGTCGCCTACGCCATGAGCCGCAGAGCCGACAGCGAAATGGTGAAGGAAATGCTCGAAAAAGCCGCACCCCGTCTGACTGATAAAGGAACGATGCTTCATTCGGACCAAGGTGTGCTGTACCGTACGGCGGGGTATAGGAAATTGATTGCAAAACATTCCATGGTTCAAAGCATGTCGCGAAAGGCGAACTGTTGGGACAATGCGCCGATGGAAAGCTTCTTTGCGGTGTTGAAGACGGAGTGTTTCTATAACGCAGGTGAATTGACGGTGGACGGATTGATGAAACAGGTAGACGATTATATAGACTACTACAACCGGGAGCGTTGCAGTTTGAAATTGAAAAAGCTGAGTCCTGTCGCATACAGAACCCAGCTTGCACAGAGTGCCTGAATAGGCTTTTATGAGTGTCCAAGATTTGGGGGCCAGTTCAATTTTCAGACGACCTTAATGCTTGATTGGGGTTCGTACTTAAGCCTCTATCCAAGGGATGCAGCTCAAAGGGAACTTTGGGAATAATGCGCCGATGCAGGGCTTCTTTGCGGTAATGAAGACAGATTGTTTTGCCGTGCAGGGGGAATTGATGATGGACGAATTGATGAAACAGATAGAGGATTATATGGATTCCTATAATCAGGAACGTTGCAGTTCGAAATTGAAAAGCCGGGTCCTGTCACATATAGAACCCGGCTTATTATAGAGCGATTGAATAGGCTTTTATGAATGTCCAAGACCTTCGGAGCAGTTCAGTTTTTGCCCGAACGTTTTTCAGACGACCTTTTATCTATGTTTATCAAGCAGACTGTATCGGGATGATACGGTTTTGACTGCGTTTGGCACCGCCTTCGCAATAGTTGGTTTTGACGTATTCTTCGACAATTTCCAAGAATTCGGCTGCGATGTTGTCGCCTTTTAAAGTCACTTTGCGTTCTCCGTCAACATAAACCGGTGCAACAGGGGTTTCGCCGGTTCCGGGCAGGCTGATGCCGATGTCTGCCAGTTTGCTTTCGCCCGGTCCGTTAACGACACAGCCCATGACGGCAACGTTTAAAGATTCCACACCGGGGTAAAGGGTGCGCCATACGGTCATTTTTTGGCGAAGGTAATTTTGTACGTCTTGGGCAAGCTCTTGGAAGACTGTGCTGGTGGTGCGTCCGCAGCCCGGGCAGGCGGTAACCATGGGGGTAAACGAGCGCAGTCCCATGGTTTGTAGAATTTCCTGACCGACGATGACTTCCTGCGTGCGTGAACTGCCGGGTTCGGGGGTCAGGGAAATGCGGATAGTGTCGCCGATGCCTTCTTGAAGCAGTACGGCCAAGGCGGCAGTCGAAGCGACAATGCCTTTGCTGCCCATGCCTGCTTCCGTCAAGCCTAAGTGGAGCGGATATTGGCAGCGGCTGCCCAGCTCGCGGTAAACCTGAATCAAATCTTGAACGGAGCTGACCTTGCACGACAAGATGATTTTGTTTTCAGGCAAACCTAATCGGACGGCTTTTTCAGCAGATTCCAACGCCGAAATAATCAAGGCTTCTTTCATGATTTCTTCGGGCGGTTTGGGCGATGAGGACGCCAGATTGGCATCCATCATGCGCTTGGCGAGGCTTTGGTCAAGCGAGCCCCAGTTGACGCCGATACGGACGGCTTTGTCGTTTTCGGCGGCAGTCCGAATCATATAGGCAAATTTTTCATCGCCTTTTGCGCCTTTGCCGACATTGCCGGGGTTGATGCGGTATTTGGACAAGGCTTTGCCGCACTCGGGAAATTCTGCCAACAGACGTTCGCCATTGAAATGGAAGTCGCCAATCAGCGGGGTGGTGTAACCCATGTCGTCCAAACGTTGGCGGATTTCGGCAACTTTGGAGGCGGCTTCCGGGCTATTGACGGTAATGCGCACCATTTCTGAGCCTGCATCGCTCAATTCTTTGACTTGCAGGGCGGTTGCTTTAGCATCTGCGGTGTCGGTATTGGTCATCGATTGCACGACAACGGGTGCATCCGAACCGACGATGAGATGATCGATTTGTACTTGATGGGTTTGGCGGCGTTTGGGTGTGTTCATCTTTATTTTTTTCCTGCTACAAAGGAAGCTGATTTTTCACCGGCAACCCGGTATTCTGCCAGATTGATGGTTGTCCCGCCGTAATTGGCTTGTGCGCCTGTGGCAATACCGATCCAGACATTGTAGGGTGCACCGCCTTTAAAACGCCTTTCGCTTCCTGCGGGAATGATCCGGCTGAAAATCATGGTACCTTTCTTGTCGGTGATAATCAGATTGCTTCGGTATTGGACTTTAATCCAAAGCTCGTCTGAATCGACTTTGACTTCAGGTGCGGATGCCGCTGCTTCGGATGCGGCGACACTTGAAGCTGCTTTTTCGGCATTGGATATTTCTTGTTTGCCGTTTTCTGCCATATTGGAAACGGCAACATTTTCTTTTTTCAAATCCGGCGTCTGCATACTGTTGCGTACTGCATCGCTGTTTTGCGCGACTTGTTGTTCGTTTTCATGATTGGACTTGCTTTGCCAAACATAAATACCGCCACCAAGCAGGATGAACGCTGCTACGCCCAAAACCCATTTGGGAAAGCCGACTTTTTCACCATCTTGGTAGTTTAAGCCGGTATTTTGTTTGCGGTCTACCAGATAGACATGGTCTTCTTCCGGCGCGGAAATGGCTTTCAGACGACCTGTAATGGTTGCTTCATCGATTTTCAACAGACGGGCATAAGAACGCAGATAGCCCATAACGAAGACCAATCCTGAAAAGAAAGAATAGTCTCCTTTTTCAAGTGCTTCAATTTGTTCGGCAGACAGTTTCAACCGTCGTGCTACTTCGTCAATATCCCAACCTGATTTGTGTCTGAGTTGTCCCAGCTCATCACCCAATGATTTGGCAGCTTGAATGTCGTATTCGTTTTTCTTTTGATTTTCCATGTAGTTACTTACCTGTGGTTACTGCCTGTAATTGTTCCGAATAGGGGAAGTTTGCCCTTAACTGGGCTTCGTATTCGTAGGCTGCCTGGCTATTGCCCAAAGCGGTTGCCAATTTCCAACCCAGCAGCAAATCATCTGCCTGCAAAACATCGACTTTGCTTTGGTATTGGCGGAAATAATAGTCCGCTTCGTTTAAATTGCCTGCCAGCATTTTGGTTCTTGCCAATTCTTTAAACGCAGGCGGGAATTGAGGTTGCGCAGCCAAAGAGCGTTCAAGATAAGCTTCTGCCAGCGAATATTGGCCCATCTTCGCGCTGCAAATGCCCTTGTTGAGGTTGGCGATAAACGGAGAAGGATAAGTCGGATCGGCCAGGGCTTTGTCAAAATAACTGATGGACTGGGCAGGATTATTCATCTCGCTGCACAAGAACCAGCCGTAGTTATTGTTGATTTCCGCATTGTCAGGTTTCAAAGATAGGGCTTTTTGGAAGCTTTCCTGCGCCTTTTCGCGCACTTTGAGATATTGATAGATTTGCGCGCGAACCAGCCATGCATCTTCATTGCTGCTGTCCGCTTTCAATGCCTCTTCAATGCTTACCGTTGCTTGACGGTAATCGCCCCCGCGCATGTATTCGATAGCCAACTGGGTTTTGATATTGGCGACCTGTGTCGCGCGTTCCGCTCTGCTTGGGCCTTTCGGGCCGGCACATGCGCCCAAAACCAAAGTTAAAATAATGGGTTGCCAAATGTTCAGTTTCATAATCAGCTCTGTTGTTCAACCAAAATCTGCTGCCATTTTTGTTGGCGGCGTGTTTTATCTTGTACTTGTCCTGCCAATTGACCGCAAGCTGCGTCAATATCGTCGCCACGCGTTTTGCGGACGGTTACCACGAATCCTGCCTGCTGCAAAATATCGCGGAAAACGCGGATATTTTCATTGGTAGATCGTTCGTAGCCGGAATTGGGGAAAGGATTGAACGGAATCAGATTGAATTTGCACGGTACGTCTTTTACCAGCTCAATCAGTTCGCGCGCATGCTGCGCCTTGTCGTTGACTCCGTCCAACATAACGTATTCAAAAGTAATGAAATCTCTTGGTGCTTTGACCAAATAGCGTTGACATGCCGCCATCAATTCTTTCAACGGATATTTTTTATTCAGCGGAACGATTTGGTCGCGCACTTCGTCGTTGGAAGCATGAAGGGATACTGCCAGCGCAACAGGCATCGCATCGCGCAGCCTGTCCATTTGCGGCACCATACCCGATGTGGAAACGGTAACGCGGCGGCGGCTGAGGCCGTAGCCATGATCGTCCAGCATGATGCTCAGCGCAGTAACGACATTTTCAAAGTTCGCCATTGGCTCACCCATGCCCATCATGACTACATTGGAAATCACGCGTTCGTTTTTCGGCGTAACGCCCATTGCTTTATTTGCCCACCACAGTTGCCCAATGATTTCGGCAGCGGTCAGATTACGGTTGAAACCTTGGCGGCCGGTAGAACAGAAGGTGCATTCCAATGCGCAGCCGACTTGAGAGGAAATACATAACGTACCGCGTTCTGCTTCGGGAATAAACACCGTTTCCACGCCGTTGCCCGTTCCTACATCCAACAGCCATTTGCGCGTACCGTCGGTGGATTCTTGCGCCATCATCAGTTTAGGCACATCCACGCTTGCCTGTTCGTTGAGTTTCAGGCGCAGGGATTTTGCCAAATCGGTCATTTCATCGAAACTTTGCGCACCGGCTTGGTGGATCCAGCGCATGACTTGTTTGGCGCGGAACGGTTTTTCGCCCATCTCGGCAAAATGATGGGTCAGTCCGTTTAAATCGTAATTCAGCAGATTGGTTTTCATGTGGTTTATTTCTTGGTAAAGCTTTTAATAAAGGCTGTCGCGATAAATCTTGTGAATCCGGCGGATTAGGACGTTGCATAGTGGGTTTGAACATGTCCTGAATCTTGTTGAGCAAACAGCTTTTATTTCCAAGCTCCTTCTATCATATTTTCAGACGACCTCTATTTTAGAAAGGTCGTCTGAAAACAGATTTAGACAAACAATATCGACAAAACCGTCCAAACGCCCGAACCGGTCGGACGCTCGAACGGCATTCGTCGTTAACGCGGGCAGATTTCGCTTTGGCTGAAGAAGTAGGCAATCTCGATTGCTGCGTTTTCCAGACTGTCAGAACCATGTACGGCATTTACGCTGAGAGATTCGGCAAAATCGGCACGTATCGTACCGGGAGCGGCTTCCGCAGGGTTGGTCGCGCCCATCAGTTCACGGTTTTTTGCAACGGCATTTTCACCTTCCAACACCTGAATCATGACAGGGCCGCTGGTCATAAAGGCAACTAAGCTGTCGTAAAAAGGACGCTCTTTATGGACAGCATAAAACTCTTGGGCTTCGCGTACGCTGAGATGCTTCATTTTGGCTGCGACAATACGCAGTCCGTTTTCTTCAAAACGGCTGTAAATTTTGCCGATTACATTTTTACCTACAGCATCGGGTTTAACGATGGAGATCGTGCGCTCAATAGCCATATTATGTCCTTGTTTTTATTGCGTTGTGCAATAGTCTGAGGTTGGGGAAAATGAAGTGTTATTTTATCAAATTTCAGTATACTTTGGGGAAAGCCACTCTTTTTTCTTCTCCTGAATCTTATTTTTTTAACGTCAGATGCGGTTGCTCCAAATAAACTTCCGATTGCATTTCCACCATACGGCTGGCAGTACGGGTAAATTCTTCGGCGAAATCGCCTTCGACATAAATATCGTTTACGCTTACCGCGCTGGTGGCACAGAGTTTTACTCGGAAATCGTACAATACGTCAATCAGCCATGTAAGGCGGCGCGCTTCGGCTTTTTCCTGCGGCGTCAGGCGTTCCAATCCTGATACGAACACCATTTCATAATGTTCGGCCAAATAGAGGTAATCGGCTTGCGAACGCGGTCCAAAACATAAAGCGCGGAAATCGAACCAAATGGCGCGGTCGGATTGGGCTTTGTGCGGAATTTCACGCCCGTGTATTACGCTGACACCGGGATTCAGTTCGGAAATTCCCGCCATTTCTTTAAACAAATCAGCCAATTTCTGCTCGTTTTCTTCATTATTGGGAACGAAGAAAATTTCGGCAGGACGTAAAGTGCGCAGGCGGTAGTCTTCCCCCCCGTCAACATTTAAGACGGTCAGGCTGGATTCAATCAGCGCGATGGTCGGCAGAAAACTGCTTCTGTTTTGACCTTGGGGATAAAGCTCGGACGGGGCATAGTTGGAAGTTGCCACCAAAACCACACCTTCGCTCAACAAGTTTTCCAGCAGGCGACCCAGAATCATCGCATCCGCAATGTCGCTGACGTGGAATTCGTCAAAACACAATACGCGGGTCTCTTTGGCAATCTCAGCAGCAACTGCTTTTAAAGGATTGGCTTCACTTTTCAAGTCTTTCAAACGCTTATGGATTTCCGCCATAAAAGCATGAAAGTGGACACGGCGTTTGCGGCGGTATGGCAAGCAGCCGAAAAAAGCGTCCATCAAGAAACTTTTGCCGCGACCCACGCCGCCATAAAAATACAGACCTTTCGGTACTTGGGGAGAGCGCAGGCTGCGCCCTAGGAAACGATTGCGTTTGCGTTTGAACATCATCAGTTCCGTCCACAAACGATCCAAATATTCAATCGCCCGTGCCTGTGCTTCATCGCGGATGAAATTCGGTTGTTCAGCTGCCGCCTGATACCAAGTCAGCGGGCTGTGGTTTTCAAACGGAGGGGCGACAAACAGTTGACCTCTATCACTCATATCTGACCTTTATTATGTTCTTGGGTTTGATAATTATAGTGGATTAACTTTAAACCAGTACGGCGTTGCCTCGCCTTAGCTCAAAGAGAACGATTCTCTAAGGTGCTGAAGCACCAAGTGAATCGGTTCCGTACTATCTGTACGGTCTGCGGCTTCGTCGCCTTGTCCTAATTTAAAGTTAATCCACTATACGTTTTATCAACGGGCAATCATTAAAAGAAACGTATTATAGATGATTTCAGACGACCCTATGAATTTTCCATTACAAATTCCGCCCAAATTACGAAAACAATAGAGAACCATATTTTCAGACAACAAAAACGCCGCATTTTTGCGGCGTTCGTTTACTCAGGTTTAGTTGGCATTTTCTTGTAAAGCCAAGTCCACACGTTCACGCAATTCCTTACCGGGCTTGAAGTGGGGGACGTGTTTTTCAGGCACTTCCACACGTTCGCCGGTTTTGGGGTTGCGGCCGATACGGGCCGGGCGATGGTTCAAATCGAAGCTGCCGAAACCACGGATTTCAATACGCTGACCGCGAGCCAGCGAGCGGGTCATGGTATCAACCAAAACCTTTACGCTGTATTCGACGTCTTTTGCCAGCAATTGGTTACCGTTTTTCTCGGCAAAAACTTCTGCCAAACGAACCATTAATTCAGACTTCGTCATGTCTGCAACCTTATTCTTGGTCGCCGGACAGTTTGGCTTTCAGCAAGTCGCCGAGGCTGGTAGTACCTGCGCTGGCGGTTGCAGCAGCGTTGACTGAATTCAGGGCTTCGCGGTTTTCTTTAGCGTCTTTGGCTTTAACAGACAGGCGGATGCTGCGGTTTTTGCGGTCGACGGTTACGATAACGGCTTCAACCTCGTCACCTTCTTTCAGTTTGGTGGTCAGGTCTTCAACGCGGTCGGCTGCGAATTCGGAAGCAGGCAGGTAGCCTTCCACTTCGTCAGACAGGGCAACAACGGCACCTTTGGCGTCAACAGATTTCACAGAACCTTTAACCAAAGAACCTTTGTCGTTTACGCTGATGAAGTTACCGAAAGGATCGCCTTCCAGTTGTTTGATGCCCAAAGAGATGCGCTCTTTGTCAACGTCGATTGCCAATACAACGGCTTCAACTTCTTCGCCTTTTTTGTATTTGCGTACAGCTTCTTCGCCGGCTTCAGTCCAAGACAGGTCGGACAGGTGAACCAGACCGTCGATACCGCCGGGCAGGCCTACAAATACGCCGAAGTCAGTGATGGATTTAACCGCACCGGAGATTTTGTCGCCTTTGTTGTGGTTGGCGGCAAATTCTTCCCAAGGATTGGCTTGGCATTGTTTCATACCCAAAGAGATACGGCGGCGGTCTTCGTCGATTTCCAGAATCATGACTTCGACTTCGTCGCCCAATTGTACGACTTTGCTTGGGTGTACGTTTTTGTTGGTCCAGTCCATTTCGGAAACGTGTACCAAACCTTCGATACCTTGTTCGATTTCAACGAACGCACCGTAGTCGGTCAGGTTGGACACTTTACCGAACAGGCGGGTGCCTTGTGGGTAACGACGGGTCAGGCCGCTCCAAGGATCTTCGCCCAATTGTTTCATACCCAGAGAAACGCGTTGTTTGTCTTGGTCGAATTTCAGGACTTTGGCTTCAACTTCTTGACCGACTTCCAGAACTTCGCTCGGGTGTTTCACACGGCGCCATGCCAGGTCGGTGATGTGCAACAGGCCGTCGATGCCGCCCAAGTCAACGAATGCACCGTAGTCGGTGATGTTTTTAACGATACCTTTGATGATAGAGCCTTCTTGCAGGTTTTCCAGCAGGGCTTTGCGCTCTTCACCCAAAGTAGCTTCCAGAACGGCACGGCGGGAAACTACGACGTTGTTGCGTTTTTTGTCCAGTTTGATGACTTTGAATTCGATTTCTTTGCCTTCAAAGTGGGAAGTGTCTTTAACGGGACGTACGTCAACCAAAGAACCCGGCAGGAATGCGCGGATGCTGTTGATCATAACGGTCAGGCCGCCTTTGACTTTGCCATTGATAACGCCGGACAGGATGTCGCCGTTTTCCATCGCTTCTTCCAAAGCGATCCAGTCGGCAGCGCGTTTGGCTTTTTCGCGGGACAGTTTGGTTTCGCCGAAGCCGTTTTCAACGGATTCGATGGTAACGGTAACGAAATCGCCAACTTTAACTTCAATCTCGCCCTGAGCGTTTTTGAATTCAGCAACGTCAATCAGAGATTCTGATTTCAGACCTGCATTAACGGTAACGAAGTTTTGATCGATTGCCACGACTTCGGCAGTAATCACCTCACCCGGGTTCATTTCTTGCAGGGTAAAGCTTTCTTCAAGCAACTGGGCAAAATTTTCCATAGTCATATATACTCTTTTCGGTACACCGCCAAGGGGTGCGGGGTAGGTTGGAGAATGCCTGCCGCCCTTGGCACGGCAGGCTTTGAAAATAAATATTTCAGACGACCTTCGGATGCTCCAAAGGTCGTCTGAAACAAAACGAAGGGATTATACCCTAAATTTCAAACTTTATGATACCAATCAAGCACTTTTTTTACAGCTTCTTCGATACTCAGCCCGCCCGTATCCAAAAGCTCCGCGTCGGGAAGCTGCTTTAAGGGCGCGACGCTGCGGCGGCGGTCCGCTTCGTCGCGTGCCTCGATGTCCGATAAAATCCGTTCAAATTCCAAGCCTTCGCACGGAATGCCGATTTGTTTGGCGCGGCGTTCCGCCCGTATTTTCGCACCTGCGGTCAGGAAAACCTTTAATGCCGCATCGGGGAATACAACCGAACCCATATCGCGCCCGTCGGCGACCAAACCTTTTCCCGTCAGAAAATCACGCTGCCGCTGCAAAAGAGCGGCACGCACTTTCGGCAACTGCGCCACTGCAGAAGCGCCCATGCCGATGGCTTCGCTGCGGATTTGTCCCGAAACGTCTTCGTCATCCAAAAAGACCTGAGTGCCTTCAAAGCGGGCGGGCAGATTTTCCGCCAACGCGGCAACCGCCTCTTCATCGTTCCATTCCACATCCCGTTTCTTCGCATACAGCGCGGTCAGGCGGTATAACGCGCCGGAGTCCAGATAATCGAACCCTAAAGCCTGAGCGACACGGGAGGCGACCGTACCTTTTCCCGATGCACTGGGTCCGTCTATGGCGATGACTTTTTGTTTGGTATTCATATTTTGGCTTTCTGAAATAATGTAGGAGGTCGTCTGAAAGGACGTATCAGGCAGGCATTATATAGATAATTGTTTAATAATGAGAACCGAGGTCGTCTGAAAAAGCGTTTCAGACGACCTCTGGTGTCAATTGGAGCTTGGATATAAACCTGACTTTATTTGTTATTGTTTTCGTTTGGGTAATTCAGATGAAGATTTGGCAGGTTAGGAGTAGGGCAGTTCAGTTTTGTTTTCAGGGGCTTGGTATATTTAATGGGTTGTTTGTAAATTAATGTTCATTTATGGGGTGAAACTGTATAATTCCCGCCGTTTGAATTGATTTGACGAGGCTTTTTGATGAACCAGCTTAAATTAGCGGTTTCCGGCGCGCAGATTTTGTTTGTGGCGTTCGGAGCGATGGTGCTTGTTCCGCTTTTGACCAAACTGAATCCTTCCTTGGCACTTTTAGGGGCGGGCATCGGTACGCTGCTCTTTCAAATAGTCACCAAGCGTAAAGTGCCGATTTTCCTCGGCTCTTCTTTTGCCTTTATCGCGCCGATTATCTACTCCCTTAAAACATGGGGCCTGCCTTCGACCATGTTCGGGCTGTTTGCGGCGGGTTTTATGTATTTCGTGTTTGCCGGATTGATCAGATGGCGCGGGCTGGCTACGGTCAACCGGCTGCTGCCGCCTGTGGTTATCGGGCCTGTGATTATGGTCATCGGCTTGTCTGTCGCTGCAGCCGCAAGTGAAATGGCAATGGGCAAATCCAGCGGAAAGCAAGTAATAGACTATGCGGATGCGCTGATTTTGTCGGGCTTTACGTTTGCCGTTACGGTGGTTGTATCGGTTTTCGGCAGCCGTATGATGAAACTGGTTCCGATTTTAATCGGCGTGGCTGCAGGCTATATTTTGGCTTTGGTGATGGGCTTGGTGGATACTGCCACCATCGCGGCTGCGCCGTGGTTTGCCGTACCACATTTTGAAACACCGCAAGTCAACTGGCAGGCAGCGCTGTTTATGCTGCCCGTCGCCATCGCGCCCGCCATCGAACACATCGGCGGCATCATGGCCATCGGCAATGTAACGGGCAACAACTACACCAAAGACCCGGGTTTGGATAAAACGCTGGCTGGCGACGGATTGGGCGTATGCGTGGCAGGTTTGATCGGTGGTCCACCGGTAACGACTTATGGCGAGGTAACGGGCGCGGTGATGATTACGAAAAACAGCAATCCGGTCATTATGACTTGGGCGGCAATTTTCGCTATCGCCATGGCGTTTTTCGGCAAATTCAATGCTTTCCTCGCTTCCATCCCTCTGCCCGTAATGGGCGGTATCATGCTGCTTTTGTTCGGCACGATTGCTTCTTTGGGCATTAAAACGCTGGTAGATGCAAAAGTGGATTTGATGCAGCCGAAAAATCTGGTGATTGTTAGCTCGGTTCTGACGGTTGGCGTCGGCGGCATGGCGGTTCATGTCGGTACGTTGAGTTTTGCCGGCGTCGGTTTGTGCGCCATTTTGGCAATCGTATTGAACTTCTTGCTACCGGATCCGAAGACGGAAAGTTGATTTGGCATTGCCGCCGATAAGGTAAAAAGGTCGTCTGAAATGGGGAATGCCTTGATTTCAGACGACCTTTTTTAGCAAAAAGATTTGATGTTGGAAAAAATAATATAGTGGATTAACTTTAAACCAGTACGGCGTTGCCTCGCCTTAGCTCAAAGAGAACGATTCTCTAAGGTGCTGAAGCACCAAGTGAATCGGTTCCGTACTATCTGTACTGTCTGCGGCTTCGTCGCCTTGTCCTGATTTAAAGTTAATCCACTATAATAGGTCGTCTAAAACGATATTCTTGCCATATAGATATATTGATATGTTAATATCCTATTTTTATTAAACAGGAATAGTAACCATGTTGCACAAAATCGGGATCATGAGCGCGTTGATTTTAGGTCTTGCCATGCCGGCCGCTGCCGAATGTTTGATTGAAAAAGACAGTATCGCAGGAATTAAATTAGGGCAGAACTTAAAGCAGGTAAAACATAAATTCCCGAAGGCGAAAATGGAGAGAGAAAGCGATCCCGAAGGTGTGGCGTATGTTGCCATTACACTGTCTAAAGACGTCATGGTTATCACCCATCAAGATGGAGACGACGATCCTGATGCTCCTATAAAACTCCATAAAAAAATTGATTCTTTGGAGACCTACTCTCCCGCCTGTCACACGGCTTCGGGGGTACACCCGGGCATGAAGATCAAAGATGCAGAAGCCAAGCTGGGCAAAGTCAAAAAAATCATAATGTCGGAAATCGAAGCGCGTGAATACGCAATATTTACCCGCCACCCGAAACATTTCGAATTTAGAATGGAAATGGGAACAGGAATTTATCCGGGTAAAGGTGAAGCGCCGAATCAAACTCGGCGTTACCGTAAAGGGAGCAGTATTTTAGAAATTTCTGTATCTAAATACGGAGGTTTTGATAACTGAAGAGCAGGGCATTAGGCAAAAAGCTTAAAAAACCGACTACGGAATAGAAACGCTCCTGTATGTTCCAGCTGGCTTTTAAAATCCCTGAAAACTGTCCAAACGGCTATGGGATTTGAACAACCGCCGCCTTGTCACTGTTGCCGATTGATTTCACTATATAATGCAGGTCGTCTGAAAACCGGATTTCCGTTTTCAGACGACCTTTTTGATGCTTACCTGCCTTAACCGTTTATTTGTGCGCCTAGAGTATTGAATCTATGCCTTCCGCCCTTATAAATAGCAAATACGGCATAATGATTAACATGATAAAGACGGAAGAACGATATGGCAGAAAAAACCTATTACGAAATTCTCGGCGTGGACAAAACCGCCGACGCCGACACCATTAAAAAGGCCTACCGCAAACTGGTACGCAAATACCATCCCGACGTCAGCAAAGAACCTGACGCCGCCGAGCGCACCGCCGAAATCAACACAGCCTACGAAACCTTATCCGACCGTGAAAAGCGTGCCGAATACGACGAATTGCTGGCCAACCCCTACGGCCGCAGTGCAGGCGGCAATCCGTTCGGCGGCGCGCAATCCGGCGGTTTTCACTACGAATACCGCGGAGGCGAACCTTTCGGTGCGGGCGATTTCAATTTTGAAGATTTGTTTGCCGGCTTCGGCCGCAGTCAGAGACAGGCGCACGCAAGGCCGGACGGTCCGATTAAAGGCGAAGACCAGCACGCCGAACTGAGTATCGATATTTACGCCGCTTATGTCGGCGCGGAGCGCTCATTAAGCCTGAACGTACCGACCGTGGACGAATACGGCCGCGTCGGTTATCAGACCAAAACCTTAAACGTCAAAATTCCCAAAGGCATTACCGAAGGCCAGCAAATCCGTTTGGCGGGACAGGGCCTGCCCGGCTACAACGGCGGCGCAAACGGCGATTTGTATCTGAAAATCAAGTTCCACGACAAACCCGATTTATACGTCAAAAACAAAAAAGACGTATACCAGACCATAGACGTCAAGCCTTGGGAGGCCGTATTGGGCGGCAAAATCATTGTTCCCACCGCAGCCGGACGCTTGCAGGTCAACCTGCCCGCCAACAGCCAAAACGGTAAAAGCATACGCCTGAAAGGCAAAGGCATTCCGGCCAAAGAAGCGGGCGATTTGTACCTCAACATCTGCATCAGCGTTCCCAAGGCCGAAAGCGAAGCCGACCACGCCGCATGGGCGCAGCTTGCCGCCCACTTTGACGGCAAAAGCGCATCAAATTGAAAGGACAAACCATGACGCAACACACCGACATTACCCTGACTTTCGAAGAAATCCTCGCTGCCAGCCGCTGCCGCCGCGATTGGCTGCTGGAGCTGATAGATGAAGAAATCATCAGCGTAAACGGCAGGCCGGAACAAACTTTGTACAGCGGCTTCCAACTCGCCCGTATCCGCCGCGCCCAGCGCTTGAGCCGAGACTTTGATGCCGGCATTCCCGCGCTCGGCCTGATTATGCGCCTGCTGGACGAAGTGGAAGAATTGCGCAAGGCGCAGCAACCCTTATCCCTGCTGGATGAAGGCAAATAGCGGTCAATAAAAGAAGGCCGTCTGAAAAACAGTTTTCAGACGACCTTTTTTCAATACGGGAAACGAAAATGGCTGAGAATACCGCCGATAATTTGAACCTTGCCGCCGCTCAAGCGGCCGGGCATTTGCTGGAGCGTTGCGTACCGGAGCATGCTGCGGTGCTGACGCCGTATGTGTTGCGGCTGTTTGCGGCTTTGCAGAACGGGCATTCGTTTGTTTGGCTGGATGAGGGCGAGGCGGAGGAATTGGCGGGATTGGCGCCGTCAGTCGGGCAGGGCGCGTCGCCGTTGGTGTTGCAGGGCAGAAAGCTGTTTTTGGGGCGGATGTGGCAGCTTGAGCATGATTTGGCGGCTGAAATCAAGCGTTTGGCAGAAGCGGAAGTCGAGCCTGTGGATTGGATGAGCGCGTCGCAAAACTTGTCCGGTTGGTTTGCCGACAAAGGCAGCGCAGGGCAGCGGGATGCGGCGGGGCTTGCCCTGCTTCAAGCGTTTATGCTGATTACGGGCGGGCCGGGTACGGGCAAGACGACGACTGTGGCGAAACTTTTGGGGCTGATTTGCACCAACTCTGCTACGCGCCTGCCGCGTATCGCGCTTGCCGCGCCGACGGGCAAGGCGGCGGCGCATATGGCGCGCGCGCTGCATCGGGCGGTGGACGGTTTCGAGATGCCGGAGGCGGTACGCAATCATTTGTCCGTACTGGAAGGGCAGACGGTCCACCGCCTTTTGAAACTGCGCCCGCCGCAAATGCTGCCTGCGTTTGACGGCAACCGTCCGCTGCCTTTGGATGTGTTGGTGGTGGATGAGGCTTCGATGTTGGATGTTTCCCTGCTGCTTCACTTGCTGCGTGCGATTCCGTCGGGCTGCCGCGTGATTTTTTTGGGCGACGAGTTCCAACTGCCCTCGGTCGGCGTCGGCGCGGTATTGGCGGCGTTGTCGAGACGGACGGTTTTGAATAAAGAGACGGCGGAGCAACTGAGTATTTATCTGCCGGAACACGGTTTCCCCGTGGAGGAAAATCCGCCGGCTTTGTCGCAAAACGTCGCGCAACTGAAGATCAGCCACCGTTTCGGTGCAGACAGCGGCATCGGTTGCTTGGCTAGGGCGGTTGTATCGGGCAAGAGCGGGGAAGGTTGGGCGCAGTTTGCCTTGTTCCCCAACGAGCTGGAAATCCGCGAAGGTCGTCTGAAACAGCAGGCGGAGCTGCTTTACCGAAAACACGAAAAATACTGGCAGGCAGTCGATAAAAACGATGTGGCGCTGGCGTTCGGACACGCGGCGGATGTGGTCGTTTTGGCGGCATGGCGGCAGGACGCGGAGGCGTTCAACGAAGAGTATTGCCGTTATCTGCAACGCAAACATCGGGCAGGCGCGGATACGCCGTGGTTCGCGGGACAAATCATCATGATTGCGCGCAACGACTATACGCTGGAAGTGTTCAACGGCGACATCGGGCTGATTATGCCCGACGCGGAATCGGCGAACGGCTTGGCGGCGTATTTCCCGAATGCGGACGGTTTCAAAAAAATCGCCATCAGCCGCCTGCCGCAGTTTGACTCCGCGTTCGCCATGACTGTGCATAAAAGCCAGGGTTCGGAATATCGGGAAGTCTGGCTGTTGCCGCCGTCGGGGAAAATAGAGCAGGGCGGGGATGACGCGCTGTCGGGCTTGAACAATGCGCTGCTCTACACCGCCATCACCCGCGCGCGGGAACGCTTCGTCTTTTGGGGAAATGAAGAACAATGGCGGCTGGCGGTGGAGACCCGCAAAACCCGCCGCACGGCATTGGGCGAAATCTTGGACGCGATGTTCGTGCCGAAAGCTTGAATCAAACCCTAAAGGTCGTCTGAAAACGGAACGGATGCTGCCGAGAGTTTTCAGACGACCTTTCTCTATTGATATGCGTCAAAATCAGTTTGGAAATAAGCATAATACTCTAAATCTTCTTGACGGTTTGTGCCGTCTTTCATAGGATTACAGCCGTTCGATTACAAAAATTAGTAAATTTCTAACAAATATTGATTAGGAATTTTTGTTAAAAATACCTTTTACCCTTCAATCGGAGATTGGCATGAACATCCAAAAAAACTTTGCCGTTGTATGCGCTGCCTTGGCGGTATTACCCACCGCATTTGCAGAAACCGCTAGCGTAGAGCGCGATGCCGCCGCATTGGCAACGACGAGCGATTACGTCAATTCGGGCAGCGTCATCCGCAAAGACGAAGATAAAATCAGCATTTTCAACGACTTGCTAACCGTAAACGGAACATTCCGCGTCCGTGCCGACACCAAAGACATCAATGCCAACAACAGCAGCACCAATCCCACGCCCGACGCTTCCAATACCAATTTCAACGCCGAATTCTGGTTGCGCGCCAAACTTTATAAAGACTGGAAACTGGTGACCCAAATCGAACCCAACATCGACTTGAAAACCGGCAAATTCAACGGCGACCACGATGTTCCCGTGAACAAACTCTATGCCGAAGGCTCGATTACCGAAGGTGTCAAAGCCCGCGTCGGTAAATTCGGCGCATTCTCCTCCTACGGACGCGTCTGGGATACCGAAGTAACCGGCGGCGAAATCTTCTTTGACAACAAAACCCTGCCCACCAAAATTTACGCTGGCCGCCGTACCGGCAGCCTCAACGACAACGTATGGGGCATAGGCGGCCGCCGCAAACACTTCGCCGCCATTCAAAGCAGCCTGCCGATTAATGAAAACATCAACGTCGGCGCAACCGTCAGCTACATGAAAGACATAGACGTGCGTGGCGCGAAGAAAAACGCCGTCTTCGGCGAAATCGGCGCAGATATCAAATTCAACGACGATTGGCGTTGGATGGCGGCAGTCAGCAAGTCCAACATCAAAGCCTATAACGACGCAGGACAAAAAATCAAAAACGACGGCGTGTTCACCGAAGTCCGCTACAAACTCGCCGACTGGAAAGTCCGCAATTCCTACGACGTCTTCCTGAATTACCGCCGCGTCGGCGCGCTTTCGGGCGTATCTTCCGTACAAGACTACAGCAAAAACGTACAAGGCGTACAAGTCGGTGCGACCTACGTTCCTTGGAAAAACTGGAAAGTGTCAGGCTTTTACTTGGCGGGTAAACAAGTTACCCCGACTGCCGGCTCAAGCAGACAAGACGTCAACGTCTTGCGCGGTCAGGTGGAATACAAATTCTAAGCCGTTCGGATAAAGCCAAAGGTCGTCTGAAAACCTGTTTTCAGACGACCTTTGGCTTTTCTCCTTCATCAAATCGAATATTCAATCAACTCGTTCTGCGAGAACACATAAACCTGTTTCGGCACCAATGCCAATTCCCGCCCTGCGGACAAATCCAGCCGAGAAGCGTCGCTGCCTGCCAGCGTGATATGCACGTCCTGTTTGCCGTGTTTCACCAAAACGTGCGTCAGTGCGCCGACGGCGTGGATTTTTTCGATTTCGGCGCGGATCATCGGGGTTTCGTGTTCGGCGGCGAGCTGCCATTCGTGCGGGCGGATGTAGCCGGTGGCGGTTTGTTCCTGCCATTTGTATTGCGCGTCCAATTTCCACGCGAAGCCGTTGTAATGCCAAATGCCTTTTTCGATGCGTCCTTCAAATGCGTCGGTTTCGCCGAGAAATTCGGTAACGAAGGCGTTTTCGGGTTTGCGGTAAATGGCTTCGGCGCTGCCGGTTTGTTCGATTTTGCCGTGGTTCATGACGACGATTTCGTCGGAAACTTCGAGGGCTTCTTCTTGGTCGTGCGTGACCAGAATGCTGGTTACGCCTAGGTTGTGATGGATGTCGCGCAGCCAGGTACGCAATTCTTTGCGTACTTTGGCATCCAGCGCGCCGAAGGGTTCGTCTAGAAGCAGGAGTTTGGGTTCGACGGCGAGGGCGCGGGCGAGTGCGATGCGTTGGCGTTGGCCGCCGGAGAGCTGGTGCGGATAGGATTTGGCGAGGTGGGAGAGCTGCACGAGTTTGAGCAATTCTTCGACTTTGGTGCGGATTTGTTCTTTGGACGGGCGTTCGGACTTGGGCAATACGGTCAAACCGAAGGCGACGTTGTCAAACACGTTCATGTGGCGGAAGAGGGCGTAGTGTTGGAACACGAAACCGACTTTGCGCTCGCGCACATGCTTGGCGGTTACGTCTTGCCCGTCAAAGAGAATATTGCCGCCGTCGGCGTTTTCCAGTCCGGCGATGATGCGCAGGAGCGTGGTTTTGCCGCAGCCGGAAGGGCCGAGCAGGGAAACGAGTTTGCCGGTGGGGACGTTGAGGTTGATGTTTTTCAGCGCGTGGAACGCTCCGAAGTGTTTGTTTAAGTTTTGGATGGTGATGCTCATGCTGCGTTCCTTTCGGCGGCGGCGAGTTTTTTGTCTTGTAATTTTGTGATGATGTTCTGCACCGCCAGCGTCGCCAGTGCTAAAAGTGCCAATACGCCGGAGAGGGCGAATGCGCCGGTGAAGTTGTATTCGTTGTAGAAGATTTCGACCAAAAGCGGGATGGTGTTGGTTTCGCCGCGTATGTGTCCCGATACTACGCTGACCGCACCGAATTCGCCCATCGCGCGGGCGTTGGTGAGGATGATGCCGTAGAGCAGCGCCCATTTGATGTTGGGCAGGGTAACGCGCCAAAACATCTGCCAGCCGCTGGCGCCGAGTATCAGCGCGGCCTGTTCTTCGCTGTCGCCCTGCGCCTGCATCAGTGGGATGATTTCGCGCGCGACAAAGGGGAAGGTAACGAACAGTGTCGCCAGAATAATGCCGGGGATGGCGAAGATAATCTGTATGCCTTGCGCTTCCAGCCAGCCGCCCAATGCCGTGTGCGCGCCGAACAATAAGACGAACATTAAACCGGCCACCACGGGTGATACGGAAAACGGCAAATCGAGCAGGGTGGTCAGCAACTGCTTGCCGCGGAAGTCGAAACGGGTCAGCAGCCACGCCATCGCCACGCCCAATACGGCATTGACGGGAACGACCACCGCGGCGGTAATCAGGGTGAGCTTAATCGCCGCCCACGCTTCGGGATCGGTAAGGGATTGCAGGTACAAATCCCAACCGCCTTTCAGCGCTTCGTAAAACACGGCGACAAGCGGTACGACCAGCATCAGCAGCAGGAACCCGAGCGCAACGGCGGTCAGCAGCACGCGCAGCCAGCGCGGTTCGGTCAGGTTCGGGTTGGCGGAATAGGGTTTCATGGCGGTGGTGTTCTCTGGTTGGTTTTAAGATGTTTGGAGGTCGTCTGAAAAACTGTTTTTGTGGGTCGGATTCGTTTTCAGACGACCTTTTATTGATTAAGGGAATAAAAAACGTCTAGCTGCCGTCATTCCCGCGCAGGCGGGAATCCATCGGTAAAGTTCAGCTGCCTTATTTATTTTTGGTTTTTCTGTTGCCGTGCGGTGGATTCCCGCCTGCGCGGGAATCCACCGCACGGCAACAGCGTAGTTCAGGTTTTCAGACGACCCCTCAACCCTTCGCTCCCGAACGCCTGCTCAACGCCCACTGCATCACGTTCAGCGCAAACAGAATCACAAACGAAACCAGCAGCATAAATAACGCCACCGCCGACGCGCCCTGTACGTCGAACTGTTCCAGCTTGCCCGTAATAATCAGCGGCAGGATTTCGGAAACCATCGGAATGTTGCCCGCGATGAAAATCACCGAGCCGTATTCCCCCGTTGCCCGCGCGAACATCATGCCCGCGCCGGTTAAGAGCGCCGGCGTGATTTCCGGCAGCAGCACGCGGCGGAACGTCGTGAAGCGGTTTGCCCCCAAAGTTGCCGCCGCTTCCTCATATTCGCCCGACAATTCCTCCAATACCGGCTGCACGGCGCGGACGATAAAAGGCAGGCTGACAACAACCAGCGCAATCCAAATGCCGACGGGCGTAAACGCAATTTTGATGCCCAAAGGCTCAAAAAAACGGCCTATCCAACCGTTGGGCGCATACAGGGTCGCCAACGCGATGCCCGTAACCGCCGTCGGCAGCGCAAACGGCAAATCGACCAGCGCGTTCACCAGCCCCTTGAGCGGAAATTCATAGCGCACCAACACCCACGCCACCAGCGTGCCGAACACGACATTGGTCAGCATCGCATAAAACGACATCCGCAAACTCAGCCACACTGCCGCCAACACGTTCGGCTCGGCAATCGTGTTCCAAAAGCCGCCCCAGCCGATTTCCGCCGCCTTCGCCGCCATCATCGCAAACGGCAAAACCACCAGAAGCGACAGGCACAATACGGTCAGGCCGAGGCTGATTTTGAAGCCGGGCAGTACGCTGGGCGTTTTGAGCAGTAACATAATCGGGATTTTGAATGATTGAAAGCAGGTGTTACTTTACTGAGGCCGTCTGAAAAAAGGAAAGAATGGTTTGTTTGTTGCAAAGATGATTTTGTTATATATGCCGGATTGCCGTTTGGGGCTTTCAGACGACCTGTTATAATCTGCGCCTCTTTTTGGTTCGTCTGCATTCCCCATGAAACTCAACCCCCAACAGCAAGCCGCCGTCAAATACCTCGGCGGGCCTCTGCTCGTGCTTGCCGGCGCCGGCAGCGGCAAAACCGGCGTGATTACGCAAAAAATCAAGCATTTGATTGTCAACGTCGGTTATCTGCCGCATACCGTCGCCGCGATTACCTTTACCAATAAAGCCGCCACGGAAATGCAGGAGCGCGTCGCCAAAATGCTGCCCAAGTCGCAAACGCGCGGGCTGACGATTTGCACGTTCCACTCTTTGGGTATGAAGATTTTGCGCGAAGAGGCGAACCATATCGGTTACAAAAAAAACTTCTCCATCCTTGATTCCACCGACAGCGCGAAAATCATCGGCGAACTTTTGGGCGGCACAGGAAAAGAAGCCTTATTCAAAGCGCAGCATCAAATTTCCCTGTGGAAAAACGATTTGAAAACGCCCGAAGACATGCTTCAGACGACCTCCAACGCTTGGGAAGAACAAATCGCGCGCGTGTATGCGAGCTATCAGGAAACCTTGCAAAGCTATCAGGCGGTGGACTTCGACGACTTAATCCGCCTGCCCGCCGTGCTGTTGCAGCAAAACAGCGAAGTACGCAACAAATGGCAGCGGCGGCTGCGTTATCTGTTGGTTGACGAATGTCAGGACACCAACACCTGCCAATTCACCCTGATGAAACTCTTGACCGGCGCGGAAGGCATGTTTACCGCCGTCGGCGACGACGACCAGTCCATCTACGCCTGGCGCGGCGCAAACATGGAAAACCTGCGCAAAATGCAGGAAGACTATCCGCAGATGAAAGTCATCAAATTGGAGCAAAACTACCGTTCCACCGCGCGGATTCTCAAAATCGCCAACAAAGTGATTGAAAACAACCCCAAGCTGTTCACCAAAAAACTTTGGTCGCAGTTCGGCGAAGGCGAAATCGTCAAAGTCGTTGCCTGCCAAAACGAGCAACACGAAGCCGACTGGGTCGTCAGCCAAATCGTCAAGCAGAAGCTGGTCGGCGGCGACAAAACCCAATACGCCGATTTCGCCGTGTTATACCGCGGCAACCATCAGGCGCGGATTTTTGAAGAAGCCTTGCGCAGCGCGCGCGTTCCCTACCAACTCTCCGGCGGGCAGAGTTTTTTTGACAAAGCCGAAATTAAAGACGTTTTGTCCTATTTGCGCCTGCTTGCCAACCCCAACGACGATCCCGCCTTCCTGCGCGCCGTCACCACGCCCAAACGCGGCATCGGCGATGTAACGCTGGGTAAACTAAACACCTACGCGCACGAACACGAATGCAGCCTGTATGAAGCCGCGCAAAACGAAGAAGCACTCGCCCTGTTGAACAATACCAACCGCCAACACCTGCAAGCCTTTATGGATATGTTCGGCAGCTACCGCGCCAAAGCCGAAACCAGCGAAGCGGGCGAACTCATCAACAGCCTGCTCAAAGAAATCGACTACGAAAACCACCTGCTTGCCAGCGAAGAAGGCAAAGCCGGCGAAATCAAATGGCGCAACGTCAGCGACCTGACCGGCTGGCTAGAGCGCAAAGGCGAGCAAGACGGCAAAAACATCATCGAACTCGCCCAAACCGTTGCCCTAATGACGCTCTTGGAAGGCAAAAGCGAAGAAGAAGTCGATGCCGTCAAACTCTCGACCCTGCACGCCTCCAAAGGCTTGGAATACCCCTACGTCTTCCTTGTCGGCTGCGAAGAGGGCATCCTGCCGCACAACGACAGTATCGAAGAAGACAACGTCGAAGAAGAACGCCGCCTGATGTACGTCGGCATCACCCGCGCCAAACGCCAGCTTACGCTGACCCACTGCGTCAAACGCAAAAAACAAGGCACATGGCAGTTCCCCGAACCCAGCCGCTTCATAGACGAAATGCCGCAGGAAGACATCAAGATTTTAGGGCGCAAAGGCGGCGAGCCGATTGTGAGCAAGGAAGAGGGCAGAAGCCATCTGGCGGGGATGCTGGATATGTTGGCGGCGAAAGGGAAAGGCTGAAACGAGAGATGGACCAGCAAAAGGTCGTCTGAAATAGGTTGCACATGGTACTCTTCTTTAATTTGAAGTGTTCCGGATTCCTCCTGTCAGCCTGAAAGGACAACAAATCTGTGTCAGCCTCAATAATTCAAAAGCAGCGTTGTCGAATGTAAAATACATGGCTATAATCCGCATTACAAGTTTTCCGACGGATAGCGAAAAGTCTGTCTTTCGGCTGCTCTTTTCAGTTAAGATTTTATTAAATAATGTCTTTGTTGGTTAAGGAAAAATACTAACCTTTCTTAACTGTATAGAAGATTGAAAATAATGAAATTTTTTGACCGAGTGCAGTCGGAAGACTTGCCCCACTAATCGGGGATTAAGACAAAACCTCAAGCCACAGATTAGCAGCATTGAACAGTCGGAAGACTTGCCCCACTAATCGGGGATTAAGACCAACCCATTCTGTTTTAAATAGTTTTACTCTTGGAATGTATCGTCGGAAGACTTGCCCCACGAATCGGGGATTAAGACTCCAGCCAAATTTGCAGGAAGACAAAAGACTTTGCGTCGGAAGACTTGCCCCACGAATCGGGGATTAAGACAGGATCCACACACGGGCATCAGGGACAGTATTGAGGTCGGAAGACTTGCCCCACTAATCGGGGATTAAGACTATTTCTGATTTCAATATCCCACGCATCATCTAAGTCGGAAGACTTACCCCACTAGTCGGGGATAAAACTCAAACGGCCTTGATGATTCATCCCATCAAGGCCGTTTTTGCGTCATGCGTATTTTCAAGGTCTTAAAGAGGTCGTCTGAAAATGGCTTTAAGGGCATCTCAGGATATCGGTTTTCAGACGACCTTTTTCAACGATTTGAGGGTCGTCTGAAACGCCCGTCCTAGCAATAAGTAGCATATTCAAACTATTTCGTTTCGGGTATAGTATCGCCTGAACAGACTTTCAGGCAGGCTGACCGGTGCGGAAGCGACGTTTTATATGTTATCCCTAAAGATTCCCGCGCCGCCAATCGTCAGCCCGCCCTAAACCGTATGATGCGACATTGCTTTGGAGAAGCGCTGAAATGTTCAAACGTCCTGAAGAAATCATCGTCCTTGTCCTTGCCGTCATTTGGGTGGTGCTGACTTATTTCATCGCCGCCTTTCTCGGCGCCGATACTTACACCATCTTCCTGATTACCGGCCTGACGCTGGTATGGGCAGGCGTATGCTTCCGTCTGTGGCAGATTAATTTGAGCCGTAATATCTGGCCGCTGTTTTTAGGCAGCTTGGTGATGTGTTGGTGGCCATATTTGGATTGGTTCGCCATCAAAGACATCGTCGTTCCCGCTTCCGGAGGGGAGGCGATTATCCTGAACAGACCATGGTATGCAAGCTGGACCTTCAAATTCATCCTGTCGCTGATTCCGGTCGTACTCGGCTACACATACAAATGGAAGCAGGCTAAAAAACGCCATACCGCTACGCCAAACGCCTGATATCCCCAGCCTAAAACGCCGTTGATAGCAAACGGCGTTTTGCTTTTTCAGACGACCCGCATACTGTCAACGCTATCGATAAACTGCTATACTTTTCGGATAATTCAACCGGTTTTTACTCGGATAAGGTCGTCTGAAAAGTACCCGACAAACGGAAAAGAAATGATCAGCAAACAAGAATACCAAGCCCAAGCCGCCCAAGGCTACAACCGCATCCCGCTCGTTCAAGAACTCCTTGCCGACTTGGATACGCCGCTTTCCCTCTATCTCAAACTCGCCAACCGCCCCTATACCTACCTGCTCGAATCCGTTGTCGGCGGCGAACGTTTCGGCCGCTATTCCTTTATCGGCCTACCTTGCAGCCACTATCTCAAAGCCAGCGGCAAACATGTCGATGTTTACCAAAACGGCGAAATCGTCGAGCAACACGACGGCAATCCGCTGCCCTTTATCGAAGCCTTCCACAACCGCTTCAAAACGCCCGAAATCCCAAGCTTGCCACGCTTTACCGGCGGATTGGTAGGCTACTTCGGTTACGAAACCATCTACAATTTCGAACACTTCGCCCACCGCCTGAAAAACACCGCCAAAGCCGACCCGCTCGGCACGCCCGACATCTTGCTGATGTTGTCGCAAGAGTTGGCGGTTATTGACAATTTGAGCGGTAAAATCCACCTCATCGTTTACGCCGATCCGGCGCAGCCAGACGGCTACGAACGCGCCCGCGAACGCCTCGAAGACATCCGCACCCAGTTGCGCCAAAGCTGCGCCATCCCGCTCTCGCTCGGCAGCAAACACACCGAAGCCGTCAGCGAATTCGGCGAAGAGCCGTTCAAAGCCTGCGTCGACAAAATCAAAGACTACATCTTCGCAGGCGACTGTATGCAGGTCGTCCCCAGCCAGCGCATGAGCATGGAATTCACCGACAGCCCGCTCGCCCTCTACCGCGCCCTGCGCACGCTCAACCCTTCGCCTTATCTCTTTTACTACGATTTCGGCGATTTTCACATCGTCGGTTCCTCGCCCGAAATCCTCGTCCGCCGCGAACGCGACGACGTCATCGTCCGCCCCATCGCCGGCACGCGCCTGCGCGGCAAAACCCCCGCCGAAGACTTTGCCAACGAGCAGGATTTATTAAGCGACGCCAAAGAAATCGCCGAACACGTCATGCTTATCGATTTAGGGCGCAACGACGTCGGCCGCATTAGCAAAACGGGCGAAGTCAAAGTAACCGACAAAATGGTGATTGAAAAATACTCCCATGTGATGCACATCGTTTCCAACGTCGAAGGCCGTCTGAAAGAGGGCGTTACCAACATGGACATCCTTGCCGCCACTTTCCCCGCCGGCACACTCTCCGGCGCACCCAAAGTCCGCGCCATGGAAATCATCGAAGAAGTCGAACCGAGCAAACGCGGCATCTACGGCGGCGCCGTCGGCGTATGGGGTTTTAACAACGACATGGATTTGGCGATTGCCATCCGCACCGCCGTAGTGAAAAACAACACGCTATACGTCCAAAGCGGCGCAGGCATCGTTGCCGACTCCGACCCGACCTCCGAATGGCAGGAAACGCAAAACAAAGCCCGAGCAGTGGTACGCGCTGCACAGATGGTGCAGGAAGGGCTGGATAAATAAATTTCAGACGACCTTTGTAGAGAAGGTCGTCTGAAAATACTTAAAAGAAAGAAAAACACCCATGAGATTAAATGAAAAACAACAAAAATCCGTCAGCAAATTCCTTAGCCTGATCTTGCGTCACAGACCCGAGCAAATCGGAATTACTCTGGACAAAAACGGCTGGGTGGATATTGATATCCTGCTGGCACAAGCAAATCACCCCAAGCACAACTTTACCGGCATTACATTGACATACGACACTTTAATGGAAATCGTTGAAAACAATGATAAAAAACGATTTACCGTATCAGAAGATGGTAAGCGTATTCGTGCCGCGCAAGGGCATTCCACAAAACAGGTTGAAATCCAGTATTGCGCAACGACACCGCCTGATATCCTATATCACGGTACAGCGGAAAAATCGGTGCAGTCGATATTTGGTCAGGGATTGCATGCAGGTTCACGCCATTTCGTCCATCTTTCGGCAGATATTGAAACTGCAATCAAAGTCGGTTCCCGACATGGTAAACCCGTCGTATTGACCATCGACACCGCCGCCATGCTCGCTGACGGTCATCAGTTTTACCTCGCAGATAACGGCGTTTGGCTGACTGAAAACGTTCCGGCGAAGTTTATTGCCAAGTTGTGAATTTAGTTTGAGTTTTTTTATAAATCCAGATAATTGAGGAGTAAATAGATATGAGAAAATCTTCGATTCTAATTTTGACGGCTTTGACTGTACTGGTTGTTGGTTGTGACAAAATGAAGTCGGATACAAATTCTGATACAAATATCGATCAAAGTGATGTTTGTGTGGTGAGCAAAATCAATAAAGATGAAATTCAAAAATGTACGCCGGGCAAACTTATATTCCTTTCACCACAAACATGGGGTAGTGAAAAAGTTCCTATCGAATTGTCAGCATTTTTCTGCGATACCAATCATCAAGTCATCTACAACAATAGCGGTGTACTGTGTGTCTATACAGACAAACGCATGCATAAAATTAAATAGTTCACATTTGGAAAAATCCGCCTATAAAAATAAGGGGCGGATTTTGTTTGTGAGTAACTTATTATCTGTTACATTAGTTCGCATAATGTACTATTTTGTCCAGTTTATTAAATTACACACCCCATAGATTGCCTTCGGCGACCCTTCGGGGACGTTCGCCACGTGGCAGGCGGGCATGAAATAAAAACCCTTCATGCCCACCTACCACAAGCGTGTTTCTTGAACTTTTGGGAATCAAGGGGGTATTCATAAAGATTGGGCAAAAGGCGCGCCCAATCTTTACAAACCTTCCCCCTTGACACCCAAAATTTCAATTCCTTAAAAATTATAAGTTACTGATTATTAAATAATCTTTTTTATTGACTTATATCGTAGCTACGATATAATAACAACATCAAAACACAAAAAGAAGGACAAAATGCCAGACCCAAAGAAAAAAGCAAACACGAAATACGAAGCAAAGAGAATCGCAAAACGCGTTTCCTTCAACACCGAAACAGAAAAAGACCTATTGGAAAAAGCCGAAAAAATACAGGACTTTTCAAAATGGGTAAAATCCAAAATAAAGGAAATTTAAAATGGAACTTAATTTAATCTTAAATGAACAAGCATATTTTAATAACTCAGCAACAGGAACTTGGAAGGATATTGCATATGTCGCAAAAGGAACTGTAAACGGGCTACCTTGCACAATATGGTGGGAAAACATAAATCCCGAAGCCGAAGACGAATCAGATTGCTGTGATTGGGAAAATCCGTATTTAATAGAACTTGAAAGCCAATTTATAGATCCTGATCAATACGAAAAAATCATAATTCGATAAAAACAAAGGTCGTCTGAATTTCAGACGACCTTATATATTAACGAAAATTTAGCCAGGCAAAATTTAACAAGATGATAATAATGAAAAAATACACCATTCAATTTTAATCAATTACTCGAACCAACCACACCGACACGCGCTGCAAACTGTTGACCCGCTTCGGCATAGCCATCATACATCAAATTTTGAGGACTTTTGCCGCCAAGACTGACAACCTGACCGGAATCATCATTTATTGGGTGAACATTTGAATTTTGAACAACATCCCTACTATTTTCCTTGTATGGATTGAACGGCATGCCGTTTTTTGCATAGTCATTACACGTCTTTTTATCTATCTCTTTGATTATCGTTCCTTGAGATGAATAACAGGAGCAACCCGATTTTCCCCCAGATATACACGCAACAGGATACTCAAGCTGCTTTACCTGTCTAATCGAATCATACAACGGCTTTGATTCAACCAAACCATCAATCTTAGGCTTTAACATCTCTTCAGTCAGATTTTTATTTTGACTAGGTGCTATCTGCCCGCCAATTTCCTGACCTGCCATAGCAGATTTATCTTTCACGCTTTTTTTCAAATCATCAGACGAAACGCCAACAACAGACGATACAGATGAATTTTCAGAATCAGCTTTTTCAGACGACCCCAAACCCGACAAAAGAGAATAACCCATATAGGCAGTGAAACCAAATACAATCAAGGCAACCGGAATAACCCATAAAACACGACTCTTAGGCGTTTTTACTTTGGTATGTATCTCCGCAGACTTATAAAGACCGAACGCTTTTTTATCGAACTTATAGACTTCAGGACGGGCGTTTTTCATGCCTGATTTTGGACTGTTTTCACAATAGTCCCAAAAATAACGCATACGCACACCCAAAGGCGTTTTATGAATATGGTAGTGCGCGCCTACCAAATCGCGAACCTGCTTATCAATACGACCCGGCATTTGCGTGATTAGAATAATATCTACACCCGAATGCCTATGAACATGGAGCCATTCGACAAGCTCAGGCGTTTTAGAACCCGAAGAACGCGGCGGGAAAATATTTTGCGCTTCATCAATAATAACGACAGAGCCGTTATTTTCAGGATACTGAAGCCAAACATTCATGTCATTTATAGTATGCCCTTCAGGAATTTTCTCAGTAGGAATTACCAGATCGGGTATGCCATGCGTGAAAATTTTACGACCCACCCATTCTTTTTTGACCTTTTTTGCCAAATCTGAAACGACAGACAAAGTTTTGCCCGAACCCGGAACACCTGTAATCAAAGTAATCATGATTAATCCTTATTTTATAAATTTAAAAGCACGGTAAGACGACCAAATACCAAACGAAAAGGCGAAACCGCCGAAAATAATATTCATGGCTTCAGGTATGCCAGCCAATCCGAGCAAGCCAATCAAATCGGCGGGCATTCTGAAATAATTATCGGCGACGTAGTTCAAGATGCCTTCAGTAGCTATCGAAAGACCTTCATATGAAACGAGCGTTACACCAAGCCCGAGAAGAAGCTGAAAAAATAGGTTTTTCAGGCTTGGCAGAAACGCCAAAAACAGGCGTCCCAAATACTGAAAAAGCACCCTAAACAAACCACCTAAAAAAGCTGCAAGAGCTGGCATTTTTAACCCCTCATTGAATTGACCGTCTTATAAACCATCATTGCCGCCATAAAATAGGCGAGCGTTATAAATACATATCTCAACCTTTGGGCAGCTTCACATATAGGCGACCACGAGAATGAATGACGACCGAACTGCCCAAAATCAAGCAAAATATCTTGAGGACACTGACCGCCAATAGCAAAAGCAGAAGAGGGTGAAAATGTCCCAAAATTTCCATCTGACTTAATTCCATTCCAATCAGGTTCACCACCGCCATCAGGCACATCAGGAACATCAGGAAGCCCATATTGCTCACCGCCTGAACCATCCCCATTACCATCAGCATTACCACCCGAATTTCCATCAGAATCAGCCTTTTTTGAACCGTTCGATTCACCCGATGAAGAATCTGATTTCTTACCATTACCTTCCAAACCACCCATCTTAGAATTACCCTGACCGGAATTTGACGAATCGGTTTTATTCGAATTTGAATCAGATGAATTTTGCGCAGTGCCACCGCCCGCGGATGGCGCACGACCTCCGTCGTTTGCGCCATTCCCGCCGGCGGTTGCACCCGCTCCATTTCCTTTATTGCTTGACGCGCCACCCCCAACTGATCCGCCACCACCCGCGCCCGAACCGGATGAACTTGAAGAATTGGAACTATTCGATGATGTTGATGAATTCCCACCTAAAGAACCAACAGACGCACCGCCAAAATTTGTATCTTTAGCCTTTTCGGTACAAACAACGGAAAATTTACCCTTTGAATTTGACAACTGTTTAACAGAATTTTCAGAACACCTAGACTCTTTAATAGCCCTATTATTCAACTCAGAATTAGTTTTCTTAGAGTCACTTGGATTTAAGTAACTACAAAAAAATTCATAATAACCCCCAGTATTCGTCAAATCCTTATATGAACCACCAGTAATCTGAGACAAACCCTTAGATCCAATAGATGAAATTGTTGAACATCTTCCATCTGCATAACCCGAACCTACATAAACACGTTTAGATCCATAACCATGTTCACGCATATAAACAGAATAACTCATGGAATAATCAGTAGGACCATCTTTAGGAGATGATGGCAAAGGCGAACCAGAGCCATGACCATTGGAACCACTACCATTACCGCCTGACGAACCGCCGCCACCGCCTGACGAACCACCGCCGCCGCCTGACGAACCACCGCCGCCACCGCCTGACGAACCACCGCCGCCACCGCCTGACGAACCGCCGCCACCGCCTGACGAACCACCGCCGCCGCCTGACGAACCACCGCCGCCACCGCCTGACGAACCACCGCCGCCACCGCCTGACGAACCACCGCCACCGCCGCCTGACGAACCACCGCCACCGCCGCCTGACGAACCACCGCCACCGCCTTTACCTTGTTTTTCTTGGTCGTCCTTTTCCTTTTTTTTCTGTTCAGCGCGCTTTACTTCAATTTCACGTATCAAACGCGCCATTTCATTTTTATCGGCCAATGCCTTTTTTAAGCGTTCCTTTTCGACCCCCATTTCTTTCGCTTTTTTTTCGACTTCAGAATCAGGGACATTCTGTCCAGATGAATTAGATCTTAAAAGCTGATTCATATCGTAGTAGTTAATTTGTTGTTTAGGCTCAATATTTCCTACATATTCGATTTTGTAATAACATTTAGGTACACAAAAATATTTAGTAACGTTCAATCTTTTCAAAACGCCTTTATGTCTAATAACCAACTCTTTGGTATTCCAAAACTCAGTTCTTTGGTCAAAGCCATAAATAGGATCTATAAAACCTGTTTCACTTTCACCCGGCTTTAAATCCGTTACTTCATCCGCATACGCCGCAACAGGCGCAAAAAAAGCGACCGCTGATAAAACGACCGCCGACAAATTCATTTTCATAATTAACCCTTAAACAAGTAAATCAGCGATAAAACCGCGAAAAACCCCATCAGAAAAGGAAAATCAACTACCATCATGCACCCCCATTCCTGATATAAATTTAGCAATCAACTTAAAACAAAACATCAATACAAAAATCGTTATAAAGGGAACAGCAACTTTTGCACCACCCGACATCTGATCAACGACAGAGCATTCAGGCAATGAAAGAACTATCTTTTCCCCATTCATAAACCAATCTTTTCCCATTTTTTGAGGAAAAATTAGTTTCCCTTCACCATTAATAACGGGCGCGGTTTGAGATAAAACAAAGTCGTTAGCGACTTCGATATTCTCGAAACACTGTAAACCTACACGATACCCCATACCGCACCCCGTTAATTATTTACCGCCCATAAAGCTGGAAACGAGGCGGAAAGCCTTCATCACTACATAGACGGACAGCAAAGCCATGCCTACAGAGGTTACAACAGGAACAGCTTTAGCAATTTCCGTTGCCATTGTTGTACCGATATCGCCAATGCCGTCAGCAGCAGCAGCAGCGGACAGACCCACCAGAGCGGCACCAACGCCAATTTTTTGTTTCAAATTTTTCATAGAAAAACACCTTTTTAGTAAGTAAAACCCCGTTTTCAAAGGCAAACGGGCAGCCCAAAAACTATTTAAGTACCTTTTCAGGAGCTTTAATTTCCGAACGAACCGGCTGAATATCGACAATCACGTTTTGGACACGGTTACCGTTTGTTTCGACTTCAATATCAATTTCCGCATCAAAAGGGAGCGGGATACCATTAAATTTTTCAAAATTTTCCGACGTTCCAAACTTCATCGGCTCAGTAGCAGAGCCGCGCATGTCGGGATTATTTCGGGCAAACGGAAATTCGACATAGACCGTCGTAGAATCGTATGCCTTACCCGTATCATTCATAACACCTTTAGAACGTTTTAAGCCTTGTACTTTTGCGAACATTTTCATATCAAATTACCTTCCTGCCTTCTTAGGCTTTTGGACTAAAAATACACATCAAGCGACCATCTTTATCACAATGATATGCAAAACAATTTAAATTAAGTGCGTGCTTAATTCCCAAATGAACCATATAGTCAAATTCATCTTTATCTTTGTCAGATACACCTTTAAATTCAGCAAATTGGCTCACTGATAAACAAATCAAAACACGCCTTAAAGCATAAGAACTATACTTTTCATCATCCACCAAAACACATGGATAAATCTTCCTATTGCACTCGACCCCTTTAATCATTATCAAACCCCTGAAGAATCATTCCGTATTCATCCATCAACTCCAATTCGATAGAACCTTCGTATTCGTCATGAATAAACTGCATATAATGACGTCTTGCACTCAATGCGTACTCAACCGAATAAGAAGCAGGATTCACACGCTCAGGCAATGCACCATCTTTACGCCTTAACCGCTCAACAATTTCATCCGCCGTCATACCCAGCTGAAGCATCATATTCACAGCGCGACCAGCTTGGTTTGCTGCAACTTCCTGAACCCTGTCTATCGACACTTGCATTCTTTTTTCAGACGACAAATAACGATTTGATGAACCAAAATTCTGCAAACGCTCACAAATTGGAAAAGCACCGCCCCAAAATTGACCCGGATTAAGCAATATATCTAGCGGAATCAGACAATTTTTTCCCATGAACTGAAGTTCAAAACGCGTCCAAAACATCCCCGATGTATCCCCCTGTTCCTTTGCCTTATCATAAATTCGGCAATAGCAAGAAGAATTTTTAGAGCCAACACCGAGCGTCTTGCCGTTATCCGTTCCATTCAGCCAATCAGATCCAATTTGTGTCACCAGCGGACGCTTACCCCGCTTGTCAAATTCGCCATTCTGATAAGCTGCCCATGCGGTATCAGGGCTTATTTCTTCGCTATAAAAATCTTTTGCTACGTCGCAACGCGTGATTCTTGGACTATATGCGTGACCGTTCAAAAAACGATATAACCGCTGTTCCCATCCATCCTTAGCAGCCGTACATCCCTTACCAGTCAATTCAATCAATATCGTGCCATTCTGACCGCCAATGTATGCCTGACCGTACAAAACACCTTCAACCGACATTTCCCATCTTTCATCATAAAAACGACCTTTGCCGACGGGAGCAGGGGAGCTAATGCCAAACCCAAAAATCCATTCAGCAATCTCAGACCAGTTTTTCATCACATCTAAGTCAGTTACCGGAGAGGTAATACCCATCGCAAGCAATTCAGGCGCGAAGCCGACAACCGATTTTTCCTTGAATGTGAAGCTCAGGGTATCGATGAAAGCAGTGTTTCCAAGCCCCCGACGGAGCGGTATGACTTTCAAATTCCCGTCAAAATCAATAACGGCTGTTTCGTATCTTTCGTATTCCTGATTTAAAACAACGGTTTCCGAAGGTTCGACCGTTTGTTTTCCTGTCGTCTTCAAATCTCGACCCCCCCTGTTAGATAGGGGGGGGGATTATCCCAAGCCCCCAAATTACTCATCGATACACCCCAAATCTTTCTTAGGCGCACCATATGAAACAGACAGAGCTACACCCGCAGCCACCCACATTTCAGCGCGAGACAACGCTAAAACTTCAGATCGGATATCAAAATAAAGCGTATGGAGCAAAATATCATGTTCACGACACTCAACCCGCCAGCCCGCCTTTTCCTGTATTACTTTTGCGCTACGTTGGTTTTTCATGTTTTGACCTTTTTACAACACGTTAAATTAACGCGTTAACGCGTTAACAAATTTCCAATATGTTAACGCGTTAACACGTTAAGTCAACAACAAATTACTTGTTAACACACAAAGCATTGTTTTATATTGCATAAAAGATTTGAGGAATATGAAAAATGAAAGCACTAAGAATCAAAGACGATCAGGAAGAAAAAATCAGACAGCTAGCTGTAGCAGCAAATAAAAAACTGATACAACTAGGAAGAGAGCCACTCAGAGACAGCGAGCTAGCGCATATGCTGCTAAACGAAGCCTTAAAAAGGGCATTCATAAACGACGACGGCGAAATAGATATAAAGGACAAATAATGTTCAAAAAGGCATTAAAAATCCTAATTTTCGCCCTTTGCTTACTAATAAGCTGGATTGCTGGATACGGATACGGAATGCAAGCTGAACATAATTGCTATGAAGACATCATATCTTCTCATCCAAGAATGTGCGAAGCCTTCACGGGAAAAAACCTTGGAGAACTTGGAGAATTTGAAATCATTGACCTTGAAACTGACGAAAAAACACAGTGAGCCTATGCTCAAATAGCGAGCCTTGTCTAATCATAGTAGTATTTAAATTACATGATTAAACAAGGCTTTGATTTTATTATGTTTGCTCAAAAAGACTGGTTAGACTTGGCAAAAGGTCGCTTACACATCAGATCTGATTATGCGCTTGCAAAAAGATGGGACGTTTCAGCGTCTGAAGTATCTCAATACAGACGCGACAGACTGCGTTTGCCTCTTGCCGTGATACTGGACATCGCCGAAGTCATGCGATGCGACCCGATGGAAATCATTACCGGACTTGAATACCGAAGATGCAGGGAGCGAGACAGGGAGCGGATAAAATCAGAACATTTCAGGCTAATGACTAAATCTAATTGGTACTTTAAAAATGCAGGAAATTTGCCATACAAAGGCGGACGATAGTCCCAATTCGTATAATGTACTATTTTGTCCAGTTTATTAAATTACACACCCCATAGATTGCCTTCGGCGACCCTTCGGGGACGTTCGCCACGTGGCAGGCGGGCATGAAATAAAAACCCTTCATGCCCACCTACCACAAGCGTGTTTCTTGAACTTTTGGGAATCAAGGGGGTATTCATAAAGATTGGGCAAAAGGCGCGCCCAATCTTTACAAACCTTCCCCCTTGACACCCAAAATTTCAATTCCTTAAAAATTATAAGTTACTGATTATTAAATAATCTTTTTTATTGACTTATATCGTAGCTACGATATAATAACAACATCAAAACACAAAAAGAAGGACAAAATGCCAGACCCAAAGAAAAAAGCAAACACGAAATACGAAGCAAAGAGAATCGCAAAACGCGTTTCCTTCAACACCGAAACAGAAAAAGACCTATTGGAAAAAGCCGAAAAAATACAGGACTTTTCAAAATGGGTAAAATCCAAAATAAAGGAAATTTAAAATGGAACTTAATTTAATCTTAAATGAACAAGCATATTTTAATAACTCAGCAACAGGAACTTGGAAGGATATTGCATATGTCGCAAAAGGAACTGTAAACGGGCTACCTTGCACAATATGGTGGGAAAACATAAATCCCGAAGCCGAAGACGAATCAGATTGCTGTGATTGGGAAAATCCGTATTTAATAGAACTTGAAAGCCAATTTATAGATCCTGATCAATACGAAAAAATCATAATTCGATAAAAACAAAGGTCGTCTGAATTTCAGACGACCTTATATATTAACGAAAATTTAGCCAGGCAAAATTTAACAAGATGATAATAATGAAAAAATACACCATTCAATTTTAATCAATTACTCGAACCAACCACACCGACACGCGCTGCAAACTGTTGACCCGCTTCGGCATAGCCATCATACATCAAATTTTGAGGACTTTTGCCGCCAAGACTGACAACCTGACCGGAATCATCATTTATTGGGTGAACATTTGAATTTTGAACAACATCCCTACTATTTTCCTTGTATGGATTGAACGGCATGCCGTTTTTTGCATAGTCATTACACGTCTTTTTATCTATCTCTTTGATTATCGTTCCTTGAGATGAATAACAGGAGCAACCCGATTTTCCCCCAGATATACACGCAACAGGATACTCAAGCTGCTTTACCTGTCTAATCGAATCATACAACGGCTTTGATTCAACCAAACCATCAATCTTAGGCTTTAACATCTCTTCAGTCAGATTTTTATTTTGACTAGGTGCTATCTGCCCGCCAATTTCCTGACCTGCCATAGCAGATTTATCTTTCACGCTTTTTTTCAAATCATCAGACGAAACGCCAACAACAGACGATACAGATGAATTTTCAGAATCAGCTTTTTCAGACGACCCCAAACCCGACAAAAGAGAATAACCCATATAGGCAGTGAAACCAAATACAATCAAGGCAACCGGAATAACCCATAAAACACGACTCTTAGGCGTTTTTACTTTGGTATGTATCTCCGCAGACTTATAAAGACCGAACGCTTTTTTATCGAACTTATAGACTTCAGGACGGGCGTTTTTCATGCCTGATTTTGGACTGTTTTCACAATAGTCCCAAAAATAACGCATACGCACACCCAAAGGCGTTTTATGAATATGGTAGTGCGCGCCTACCAAATCGCGAACCTGCTTATCAATACGACCCGGCATTTGCGTGATTAGAATAATATCTACACCCGAATGCCTATGAACATGGAGCCATTCGACAAGCTCAGGCGTTTTAGAACCCGAAGAACGCGGCGGGAAAATATTTTGCGCTTCATCAATAATAACGACAGAGCCGTTATTTTCAGGATACTGAAGCCAAACATTCATGTCATTTATAGTATGCCCTTCAGGAATTTTCTCAGTAGGAATTACCAGATCGGGTATGCCATGCGTGAAAATTTTACGACCCACCCATTCTTTTTTGACCTTTTTTGCCAAATCTGAAACGACAGACAAAGTTTTGCCCGAACCCGGAACACCTGTAATCAAAGTAATCATGATTAATCCTTATTTTATAAATTTAAAAGCACGGTAAGACGACCAAATACCAAACGAAAAGGCGAAACCGCCGAAAATAATATTCATGGCTTCAGGTATGCCAGCCAATCCGAGCAAGCCAATCAAATCGGCGGGCATTCTGAAATAATTATCGGCGACGTAGTTCAAGATGCCTTCAGTAGCTATCGAAAGACCTTCATATGAAACGAGCGTTACACCAAGCCCGAGAAGAAGCTGAAAAAATAGGTTTTTCAGGCTTGGCAGAAACGCCAAAAACAGGCGTCCCAAATACTGAAAAAGCACCCTAAACAAACCACCTAAAAAAGCTGCAAGAGCTGGCATTTTTAACCCCTCATTGAATTGACCGTCTTATAAACCATCATTGCCGCCATAAAATAGGCGAGCGTTATAAATACATATCTCAACCTTTGGGCAGCTTCACATATAGGCGACCACGAGAATGAATGACGACCGAACTGCCCAAAATCAAGCAAAATATCTTGAGGACACTGACCGCCAATAGCAAAAGCAGAAGAGGGTGAAAATGTCCCAAAATTTCCATCTGACTTAATTCCATTCCAATCAGGTTCACCACCGCCATCAGGCACATCAGGAACATCAGGAAGCCCATATTGCTCACCGCCTGAACCATCCCCATTACCATCAGCATTACCACCCGAATTTCCATCAGAATCAGCCTTTTTTGAACCGTTCGATTCACCCGATGAAGAATCTGATTTCTTACCATTACCTTCCAAACCACCCATCTTAGAATTACCCTGACCGGAATTTGACGAATCGGTTTTATTCGAATTTGAATCAGATGAATTTTGCGCAGTGCCACCGCCCGCGGATGGCGCACGACCTCCGTCGTTTGCGCCATTCCCGCCGGCGGTTGCACCCGCTCCATTTCCTTTATTGCTTGACGCGCCACCCCCAACTGATCCGCCACCACCCGCGCCCGAACCGGATGAACTTGAAGAATTGGAACTATTCGATGATGTTGATGAATTCCCACCTAAAGAACCAACAGACGCACCGCCAAAATTTGTATCTTTAGCCTTTTCGGTACAAACAACGGAAAATTTACCCTTTGAATTTGACAACTGTTTAACAGAATTTTCAGAACACCTAGACTCTTTAATAGCCCTATTATTCAACTCAGAATTAGTTTTCTTAGAGTCACTTGGATTTAAGTAACTACAAAAAAATTCATAATAACCCCCAGTATTCGTCAAATCCTTATATGAACCACCAGTAATCTGAGACAAACCCTTAGATCCAATAGATGAAATTGTTGAACATCTTCCATCTGCATAACCCGAACCTACATAAACACGTTTAGATCCATAACCATGTTCACGCATATAAACAGAATAACTCATGGAATAATCAGTAGGACCATCTTTAGGAGATGATGGCAAAGGCGAACCAGAGCCATGACCATTGGAACCACTACCATTACCGCCTGACGAACCGCCGCCACCGCCTGACGAACCACCGCCGCCGCCTGACGAACCACCGCCGCCACCGCCTGACGAACCACCGCCGCCACCGCCTGACGAACCGCCGCCACCGCCTGACGAACCACCGCCGCCGCCTGACGAACCACCGCCGCCACCGCCTGACGAACCACCGCCGCCACCGCCTGACGAACCACCGCCACCGCCGCCTGACGAACCACCGCCACCGCCGCCTGACGAACCACCGCCACCGCCTTTACCTTGTTTTTCTTGGTCGTCCTTTTCCTTTTTTTTCTGTTCAGCGCGCTTTACTTCAATTTCACGTATCAAACGCGCCATTTCATTTTTATCGGCCAATGCCTTTTTTAAGCGTTCCTTTTCGACCCCCATTTCTTTCGCTTTTTTTTCGACTTCAGAATCAGGGACATTCTGTCCAGATGAATTAGATCTTAAAAGCTGATTCATATCGTAGTAGTTAATTTGTTGTTTAGGCTCAATATTTCCTACATATTCGATTTTGTAATAACATTTAGGTACACAAAAATATTTAGTAACGTTCAATCTTTTCAAAACGCCTTTATGTCTAATAACCAACTCTTTGGTATTCCAAAACTCAGTTCTTTGGTCAAAGCCATAAATAGGATCTATAAAACCTGTTTCACTTTCACCCGGCTTTAAATCCGTTACTTCATCCGCATACGCCGCAACAGGCGCAAAAAAAGCGACCGCTGATAAAACGACCGCCGACAAATTCATTTTCATAATTAACCCTTAAACAAGTAAATCAGCGATAAAACCGCGAAAAACCCCATCAGAAAAGGAAAATCAACTACCATCATGCACCCCCATTCCTGATATAAATTTAGCAATCAACTTAAAACAAAACATCAATACAAAAATCGTTATAAAGGGAACAGCAACTTTTGCACCACCCGACATCTGATCAACGACAGAGCATTCAGGCAATGAAAGAACTATCTTTTCCCCATTCATAAACCAATCTTTTCCCATTTTTTGAGGAAAAATTAGTTTCCCTTCACCATTAATAACGGGCGCGGTTTGAGATAAAACAAAGTCGTTAGCGACTTCGATATTCTCGAAACACTGTAAACCTACACGATACCCCATACCGCACCCCGTTAATTATTTACCGCCCATAAAGCTGGAAACGAGGCGGAAAGCCTTCATCACTACATAGACGGACAGCAAAGCCATGCCTACAGAGGTTACAACAGGAACAGCTTTAGCAATTTCCGTTGCCATTGTTGTACCGATATCGCCAATGCCGTCAGCAGCAGCAGCAGCGGACAGACCCACCAGAGCGGCACCAACGCCAATTTTTTGTTTCAAATTTTTCATAGAAAAACACCTTTTTAGTAAGTAAAACCCCGTTTTCAAAGGCAAACGGGCAGCCCAAAAACTATTTAAGTACCTTTTCAGGAGCTTTAATTTCCGAACGAACCGGCTGAATATCGACAATCACGTTTTGGACACGGTTACCGTTTGTTTCGACTTCAATATCAATTTCCGCATCAAAAGGGAGCGGGATACCATTAAATTTTTCAAAATTTTCCGACGTTCCAAACTTCATCGGCTCAGTAGCAGAGCCGCGCATGTCGGGATTATTTCGGGCAAACGGAAATTCGACATAGACCGTCGTAGAATCGTATGCCTTACCCGTATCATTCATAACACCTTTAGAACGTTTTAAGCCTTGTACTTTTGCGAACATTTTCATATCAAATTACCTTCCTGCCTTCTTAGGCTTTTGGACTAAAAATACACATCAAGCGACCATCTTTATCACAATGATATGCAAAACAATTTAAATTAAGTGCGTGCTTAATTCCCAAATGAACCATATAGTCAAATTCATCTTTATCTTTGTCAGATACACCTTTAAATTCAGCAAATTGGCTCACTGATAAACAAATCAAAACACGCCTTAAAGCATAAGAACTATACTTTTCATCATCCACCAAAACACATGGATAAATCTTCCTATTGCACTCGACCCCTTTAATCATTATCAAACCCCTGAAGAATCATTCCGTATTCATCCATCAACTCCAATTCGATAGAACCTTCGTATTCGTCATGAATAAACTGCATATAATGACGTCTTGCACTCAATGCGTACTCAACCGAATAAGAAGCAGGATTCACACGCTCAGGCAATGCACCATCTTTACGCCTTAACCGCTCAACAATTTCATCCGCCGTCATACCCAGCTGAAGCATCATATTCACAGCGCGACCAGCTTGGTTTGCTGCAACTTCCTGAACCCTGTCTATCGACACTTGCATTCTTTTTTCAGACGACAAATAACGATTTGATGAACCAAAATTCTGCAAACGCTCACAAATTGGAAAAGCACCGCCCCAAAATTGACCCGGATTAAGCAATATATCTAGCGGAATCAGACAATTTTTTCCCATGAACTGAAGTTCAAAACGCGTCCAAAACATCCCCGATGTATCCCCCTGTTCCTTTGCCTTATCATAAATTCGGCAATAGCAAGAAGAATTTTTAGAGCCAACACCGAGCGTCTTGCCGTTATCCGTTCCATTCAGCCAATCAGATCCAATTTGTGTCACCAGCGGACGCTTACCCCGCTTGTCAAATTCGCCATTCTGATAAGCTGCCCATGCGGTATCAGGGCTTATTTCTTCGCTATAAAAATCTTTTGCTACGTCGCAACGCGTGATTCTTGGACTATATGCGTGACCGTTCAAAAAACGATATAACCGCTGTTCCCATCCATCCTTAGCAGCCGTACATCCCTTACCAGTCAATTCAATCAATATCGTGCCATTCTGACCGCCAATGTATGCCTGACCGTACAAAACACCTTCAACCGACATTTCCCATCTTTCATCATAAAAACGACCTTTGCCGACGGGAGCAGGGGAGCTAATGCCAAACCCAAAAATCCATTCAGCAATCTCAGACCAGTTTTTCATCACATCTAAGTCAGTTACCGGAGAGGTAATACCCATCGCAAGCAATTCAGGCGCGAAGCCGACAACCGATTTTTCCTTGAATGTGAAGCTCAGGGTATCGATGAAAGCAGTGTTTCCAAGCCCCCGACGGAGCGGTATGACTTTCAAATTCCCGTCAAAATCAATAACGGCTGTTTCGTATCTTTCGTATTCCTGATTTAAAACAACGGTTTCCGAAGGTTCGACCGTTTGTTTTCCTGTCGTCTTCAAATCTCGACCCCCCCTGTTAGATAGGGGGGGGGATTATCCCAAGCCCCCAAATTACTCATCGATACACCCCAAATCTTTCTTAGGCGCACCATATGAAACAGACAGAGCTACACCCGCAGCCACCCACATTTCAGCGCGAGACAACGCTAAAACTTCAGATCGGATATCAAAATAAAGCGTATGGAGCAAAATATCATGTTCACGACACTCAACCCGCCAGCCCGCCTTTTCCTGTATTACTTTTGCGCTACGTTGGTTTTTCATGTTTTGACCTTTTTACAACACGTTAAATTAACGCGTTAACGCGTTAACAAATTTCCAATATGTTAACGCGTTAACACGTTAAGTCAACAACAAATTACTTGTTAACACACAAAGCATTGTTTTATATTGCATAAAAGATTTGAGGAATATGAAAAATGAAAGCACTAAGAATCAAAGACGATCAGGAAGAAAAAATCAGACAGCTAGCTGTAGCAGCAAATAAAAAACTGATACAACTAGGAAGAGAGCCACTCAGAGACAGCGAGCTAGCGCATATGCTGCTAAACGAAGCCTTAAAAAGGGCATTCATAAACGACGACGGCGAAATAGATATAAAGGACAAATAATGTTCAAAAAGGCATTAAAAATCCTAATTTTCGCCCTTTGCTTACTAATAAGCTGGATTGCTGGATACGGATACGGAATGCAAGCTGAACATAATTGCTATGAAGACATCATATCTTCTCATCCAAGAATGTGCGAAGCCTTCACGGGAAAAAACCTTGGAGAACTTGGAGAATTTGAAATCATTGACCTTGAAACTGACGAAAAAACACAGTGAGCCTATGCTCAAATAGCGAGCCTTGTCTAATCATAGTAGTATTTAAATTACATGATTAAACAAGGCTTTGATTTTATTATGTTTGCTCAAAAAGACTGGTTAGACTTGGCAAAAGGTCGCTTACACATCAGATCTGATTATGCGCTTGCAAAAAGATGGGACGTTTCAGCGTCTGAAGTATCTCAATACAGACGCGACAGACTGCGTTTGCCTCTTGCCGTGATACTGGACATCGCCGAAGTCATGCGATGCGACCCGATGGAAATCATTACCGGACTTGAATACCGAAGATGCAGGGAGCGAGACAGGGAGCGGATAAAATCAGAACATTTCAGGCTAATGACTAAATCTAATTGGTACTTTAAAAATGCAGGAAATTTGCCATACAAAGGCGGACGATAGTCCCAATTCGTATAATGTATATTATGTTAAATAATATGGATTGATTCAAGTTTCCCAACATTCTTTCTACAGTTCTACCCATCTCTCTTCGTACCTATCACAGAGCTTTTTAAAATCAGTTAAAATACACGACTTGATTTTATTTTTCCCTATTTCCTTATGAACATCTTATCCGTAGAAAACGCTTCCTTTGCCGTCGGCCATGTCGCCCTGCTCGACAAAACTTCCTTCCAACTCGACAGCGGCGAAAAAATCGGCTTAATCGGCCGCAACGGCGCGGGTAAGTCTTCGTTTCTGAAAATCCTCGCCGGCGTGCAAAAGCTCGACGACGGGCAGATTATCGTTCAAAACAACCTCAAAATCGTTTATGTGCCGCAGGAATCGTTTTTTGATAAGGAAGCCACCGTATTCGACACCGTCGCCGAAGGCTTGGGCGAAATCCGTGATCTGCTGGGCCGTTACCACCGCGTCAGCCATGATTTGGAACACAATTCAGACGACGTTTTATTAAAAGAACTCAACGAATTGCAGCTTGAAATCGAAGCGAAGGACGGCTGGAAGCTGGATGCGGCAGTAAAGCAGACTTTGGGCGAACTTGGTTTGCCGGAAAATGAAAAAATCAGCAACCTCTCCGGCGGGCAGAAAAAGCGCGTCGCCTTGGCGCAGGCTTGGGTGCAGAAGCCCGACGTATTGCTGCTGGACGAACCGACCAACCATTTGGACATTGACGCGATTATCTGGCTGGAAAACCTGCTGAAAGCGTTTGAAGGCAGCCTGGTCGTGATTACCCACGACCGCCGTTTTCTGGACAACATTGCTACGCGCATCGTCGAACTCGACCGCGGCATTCTGCGCTCCTATCCCGGCTCGTTCTCCAAATACAGCGAGAAAAAAGCGCAGGAATTGGCGGTTGAAGCGGAACACAACCGCCTTTTCGACAAATTTCATGCTCAAGAAGAAGCGTGGATACGCAAAGGCATCGAAGCGCGCCGCACCCGCAACGAAGGCCGCGTGCGCCGTTTGGAAGAACTGCGCCGCCAGCGCGCCGAACGCCGCAACGTGCAGGGACAGGTCAACTTCAAACTCGACAGTGGCGAGAAAAGCGGCAAAATCATCGCCGAGCTGGAACACGCCTCGTTTGCCTATGGCGACAAAGTCATCATGGACAAATTCTCCGCCATCTTGCAGCGCGGCGACAAAATCGGCTTAATCGGCCCCAACGGCATCGGCAAAACCACCTTTCTCAAGCTGATTTTGGGCGAATTGCAGCCGACTTACGGCAGAATCCGCATCGGCAGCAAGCAGGAAGTCGCCTATTTCGACCAGTTTCGCAGCGCACTGAACGAAAACGACACCGTGTTTTACACGCTCGGCCAAGGCAACGATTACGTCGAAGTCGGCGGCAAGAAAAAACACGTCATGAGCTATCTGGAAGATTTCCTGTTCCACCCTGCTCGCGCGCAAAGCCCCGTCTCATCGCTCTCCGGCGGCGAACGCAACCGCCTCCTGCTGGCAAAACTCTTCACCCGCCCCGCGAATATCCTGGTCTTGGACGAACCGACCAACGACCTAGACATCGACACCCAAGAGCTGCTCGAAGACCTGCTGCGCGATTACCAAGGCACGGTATTCCTCGTCTCGCACGACCGTATGTTCCTCGACAATGTAATTACCCAAGGCATTGTTTTCGAAGGACAAGGCCGTCTGAAAGAATACATCGGCGGCTATCAGGACTATATCGACGCAAAATCACGCGAAGAGAAAATTCAGACGGCCCCCGCACCCAAAACAGCCACCGCAGAACCGGAAAAAGCCAAACCCAAAGCCAACCGCACGGTCAAACTTTCCTACAAAGAACAACGCGAACTCGACGCCCTGCCCGACGAAATCGCCGCCTTGGAAACCGAACAGGCGGAAATCAACGCGCAGCTTTCTGATCCTGAAATCTTCAAAGATTATGAGAAAGCCGGCGCATTGCAAAACCGCGCCGAAGAAATCGAAACGCTGCTTTTGGAAAAATTGGAACGCTGGGAGCTTTTGGAGGCGAAGCAGAACGGTGAAGCAGTTTGATTTGCCGATAGTAGATTCCTATTTGCTTTAAACATCAGCAATGAGATAACAAAAAGCCTTGAAATTGTTATATTTCAAGGCTTTTATACGTTATAAAATAAAACTGAAAATTAGACTTGGTGGAGGCGGGGGGAATCGAACCCACCTAGCCCGTAACCAGTAGTATGTGTATAGACAAACGCCCTTGATTTAGGGCGTTTTTTATCTGTTCATACACTACTGGCTGCGGTCATTTGTGCCACAATTTGTGCCAAACCCAACGAGGGTATTCCCATTAATACTCAAACCAACCAATACAAAAAAACAAACCGCTCGGTGCCAAGTTTCGGTACGCTCTTTCAGACGACCTTCATTATTGCTTTGGCCGTATTCGGTCTGTTGGACCAGTTGTCCGGCGGCATCGTAGCCGTAGGCGGTGATTTTGCCGTCCCAGCCGGTTTCTTGGATCAGGTGTCGGTTTGGCTGTAATCGAGACGGTAGGTTTCGCCGTTTTCGTTGGTGAGGACGGTCAGACGGCGGGCTTTGTCGTAGGCGTAGGCGAAGGTATGGCCCAGTGCGTTGGTGCGTTTGAGCGGCAGTCCGTCCACTGCGAGTTCGTAGGCGGTTTTGGTACCGAGTCCGTCGATGTGGGCGGTCAGACGGTTGAGGCGGTCGTATTCGAAGGTTTCGTGACTGCCGTCGGGATAGTCGGTACGGACGGGGTTGCCCGCTGCGTCGTAATGGTGGCGGGTGGTATGGCCCAGCGCATCGGTAACGGTTTCGAGATCGCCGTATTCGGTGTAACCGGCAGGGTCGGTGATGCTGATGAGGTTGCCGCGTCCGTCGTAATCGTAGGCGGTAATCCTGCCTGCGGGATCGTTGACGGCAACCGGCAGATTGAGGGTTTCGTGGTAGTCGATTTGGGTGCTGCTGCCGTCCGGCGCGGTGATGGCGATGACGTTGCCTTCGGTATCGTAGAGATAGCGGGTTTCGCGTCCGAGGGGATCGCGTTCTACGGTAATGCGGCCGTAGCTGTCGCGTTCGCTGTCGCTGCGCTGGTAACGACGGTATGGTCTTTGCGGTAGTCGAACGTCCATTCTTCGCCGAGGTTGTTGCTGCTCTTGAGCACTTTGCCGTCGGTGTCGTAACGGTCGTATTCGTAGCGGGATACCAGTCCGTCGGGCTGGTTGTGTTCGACCATGATGTGGTTGCGGTAGGCGAAACCGCGCAGTTTTTTGCCGTCACGTCCGTAAACGGCGGTCAAATCGCCGTAGCCAAAATCAACTTCAGCAAACAGCAGCCGTGCGCCGCCGTCGGGGGAGGCGATTTGGTAGAGGTCGTCTGAAAGTTGGTTTTCAGACGACCTCTATGTTAACTGCTAATGAGATTGTTAAAGAACAAATGATTCAGACGACCTTAATAAAATATTGAAGTCGTCTGAAAAAAGGTTATCTCTACTCAACAACCCAATCGATTCCTGATTAAACAAACTGCCAAGTTTGAGGTTCGTAGTAACGTATCAAGTTGTAATGTAGATAAGTCTCCTAGTTTCCTTACACTAATATATCCGTAATCGTAGAGAGGAAATCTAAAATAATACCTAAATATAGATTTTAAAATTCAATGTAATCATCATTATCCATGTAATAATTTAGAGCATCAATAAATTGATCTTTTGTAAAATTTGGATACCGTTCATCTAAGTCATCGTAAACATCCATAAACACATTCCCACTACATAAAATATCTAATCCATTTTCGTTTACAAAATCAGGAAAAACTTCTTTTCCATCCATTATTTTTGGGCCGTTATCCAAATAACAAACCGTCTCTAAATCAAGAATACTCTCATCTTCATCAGAAGAAATATATATGTATGGAAATTTGGCAAATTTATCAGTATCATCATCATTGAATAATCTAGCACAATCAATAACTTCTGATATACTAATTTTTCTTCTATAAAATTTATCTAAATTCATTTTTTGTTCCTTCTATGATTAAATTAACATTTACCTAATGGTTTACCAGTGCGACCGTTTAATTTTCCTCGTCGACCTGGTCTACCACCTCCCCATATACTTCTTCCGCCTTTTCTTTGTGGGTGATATAGACCATGATTTCTTCTATGGTCATTATAATCAACCAGTACCAACCTTTTTGTATCCTCATGATGATGCCACGTTAATCCCTGTTTATTTTTACCTTTTCCCCAATTGGGACTTGAACTCATATCTCCAGATTTCATCCATTCTTTTAATTCAGGATAACGATACAGCAAGTTTACCAATTTGTCAGGGGAGGCCGCCGTATTGGCGCGTTCAGAGAAACTGGAAACATTAACGGCCAAAAACAGCGCATTTAAAGACCGTTTTTCCAATAGGCAGTCCGCGCTATTTGAACGGTTTGGTGACTGACTTCGGCTATATCGGCGAAGATGAAGACGAAGAAGACTATCATGCCTACACCTGTACAGCCCGTCCGTTTATGTGGTATCTCACCCAAAATACGGACAGCAGGGTATTTGTCGACAAGTCCGTTCTGGATATTGCCAATGAAGTCTTGTCGCCGTTCGGCTTCCCCTTCCAGGTAAAATGCCAAAAAGGCTATCGTACCAGAGGATTTTGTGTCCAATATCAGGAAAACAGTTTTAATTTCCTAAACCGCCTGTTTGAACAGGAAGGCATCTACTATTATTTTACCCACAGCAACGGTTCGCACGAGCTGGTTATCGCTGATGATGTCGGTACTCTAGAAGCCATCCCTTCTCCCAACATTCCTTACCATTCCAAAAATACTGCGCCCGGCGCACCCAACATCGCCTATATCGATGTTTGGGAGGAACGTGATGCCTTGAAATCCAGTCAGTTCGTGACTCAAGAATACAACTATAAAAACGCCAAAGTCCCAATGAAATCTTCTGATTCGGTTCACGATTTCAGTTCTGTTCCTATGGAACATTATGATTTTTATACCGGCTTTAGCGATGTATCCGAAGCACAAAATTACAGTCAGGTGCGCAGTGAAGATCTGAAAAGCCAAACCAAGATCATTACCGGTTCGGGTACTGCATTGACGGTGGCTCCGGGTTATACGTTTATCCTGAGTAAGCACCCGCACTCGTCATCCAATACCGAATACACCATTCTGAAAGCAGATTATGATTTTGAAGAAGCCGGCTATACTACCGGCGACCGTATCGGCAAATTCAGAATTTCGTTCCGCGTATTACCCAAATCCTACCCATACCGCCCTCCCCTTAAAACGCCGAAACCCAAAGTATTGGGTACACAGGCGGCTACGGTAACAGGTCCTGCCGGAGAAGAGGTTTATACCAACGAGTATGGCGATATTAAAGTCCAATTCCATTGGGACCGCTACGGCAAAATGGATGAAAACAGCTCCAACTGGGTTCGGGTAACGCAAGGTTCTGCCGGAGCAGGATACGGCTCTATCAACACACCGCGTATCGGTGAAGAAGTGCTGGTTGACTTCATCAACGGCGATGCCGACCGACCGATTGTATTGGGTCGTCTGTACAACAGCGCAATGTCGCCGCCATGGGGCTTTCCTGCCGCGGCCAAGCAGTCCGGTATCAAAAGCAAGAGTTTCAATTCGCCATTGTCCAACTTCAACGAATTGATGTTCAACGATACTGCCGGTTCCGAGATGGTCAATTTCCAAGCGCAAAAAGACCTGACCTCGCTGGTTAAAAATAACGAAACCCGTAACGTCAACAACGACCGCACCACCACTATCGGTAACAACGAAACGGTTACGGTAGTAGGCGATCGGGCGAAAACCGTCCAAAAAAACGAAACGGCTTCGATTACCCAAAACCGCACAAAATCGGTGGGTCAAAACGAGACCTCCAGCATTACCCAAAACCAAAGCATTAGTGTGGGTGACAACCAAAGTACCAGCGTAGGTAAAGACCAAAGCGTCAATGTGGGTAAAAACCGCAGCCGTTCTGTTGGCTTGAACGAAAAAGTAGGCATAGGTCAGAGTCAAGCGTTGACTGTCGGACAAGATCAGAACGTTGCTGTCGGCAAAAACCAAGCTCTGACCGTCGGTGCCAACCGCAACAAGACCGTTGTTGCCAACGAAGTCAGCAGTATCGGCGGCAACAAACAGGAAACCGTCAGCCTGAACGGCATGAACAATGTCGGCATCGGACAGATGACCAACATCGGTGCCGGCTATATGCTGAACGTCGGTGCAGGCTGGATGACCAATGTCGTCGGTGCAGAAATGCATAGCGTCGGCTTAGTGATGGGGCTCAACGCCGGTATGAACATCGGCCTCAACGCAGGTCGAAACATCACCCTGTCCGCAGGCAAGAAAATTACCATACAAGTCGGTAGTTCCATGATTTTGATTGATAAAAACAAAATCAGCATCGTCAGCAAAACGATCAAGATCGTCGGCACCAAAGTAGTGGACATCGACGGCAAAAAAGTCGATATCAACTAGAGAAGATACGCCATGTTTGAGTTGCAGAACTTTACCTGCTTTCATACGCAGCAGTTTAAAAACATCGACCAAACAGATCGGGCTTATGATGTAGTCGTCGCCAAAGTCAGCTACGAGTTTGAAATTGACCCGGAAACAGGAAAAACGGAGCTTGCGTTTGCCCGTAAGCAAACGCCGCTCACGTTTGCCGATACCTATTACGGCGATCCCTCGCAAACCTCAACTCAGTTTGAAAGCGACTACCGGGGAACGTTACTGGGTGCGGGAGGCGGCAGGATGGTCTTTGAGCAAACCCGACCCTATCCTTTCCCTGCCTATCCGCTATGAGTTTGCCTTTGGCGGCAGCGCAGTCGAAGATGACCACACAGGCTATCAACAAAACGCCATCGGTATCGGCTACTATCCAAAGGCCGAACTCAAAAAAAAACGGGTTTAAGCGGACGCTGAAAGCGCATCAAATCTACGACCCCGCACACCCCGTGCGAGATCCGTCCGATAAAGCCGCGCCCGAAGGCTTTGGCTTTATGCCCCGTTATTTCGCACTGCGAGCCAAACATACCGGCACTGCCGATGCGCAATGGATAGCCAACCGTGCCCCACTACTGCCTGAAGATTTTTCTATGGCTTATTGGAACGGCGCCCATCCCTCGCTGCAGCTTCCCCATCTGAAACCCAACCATATTTACGAACTGACCTTTACCGGCATGGTGCATTCCTTCCAAGCACCCAACCAACACTTTACCGTTGATTTGCCGGTAGAAACCGTGTTCGTCCACGCCCATACGGCAACCAACTCGTCATTGTGCAAAGATATGGTATTGGACACCATCCTCGTCGATGTAGAACAACGCCGCATAGATTGCAGCTACCGCACATCTTTTCCGGAGGAACTGGAAATTGCGGCATGCCAGCTCAGATTCATCGCCCGACACGAACGGGCAGATCAAATCGCGGCCGCCCAAGCTTGCCGGGATTCGCAGGATGAATTTATCCCAATTCCGCCATCTTTGGCAGCACACGTATAAACCACACATAGGTCGTCTGAAACCCTAAGTCCTCATTCATCCCCCTTTCAGACGACCCCATCCCCAACAGGAGCAAGCCGCCATGGCATTCAATAAAATCGCCCGTAAAGACAGCGACTTCTATGTAATCTGTACCCTCCCCGATTTCTGTTGGGCGCCCCCTCCTGCTCCTCCTGTCACACCGCCCATCCCTTTCCCGCTCTTCGCCGACCTGGGCGGCGCCAAAACCGTCGCCAAAGACGTCCGCCTCAACCGCAAGCCCGCCTTCGTCTTCAAGGCCAGTAAAACCAACCGCACTACCGGTGACGAACCCGCCCTTCCGGGCCGCAAGGGCATACTTTCCCGTACCGCCACCAAACCCGCCTGGCCGATGATGCACTCCTCTTCGGTTAAAATCCGTAAGCGCCACATCATACGCGCCGGCGATATGTTCCACATGAACAACAAGTTCAAGAAGAAACTGCCGCCCAAACCCTGTATTTCCTGCAAAGCTGCCGCAGGTGCCGGCCGCCCGGTCAATCCGATACACGGGCTGAAGTTTTTGGAGGGTGAAACCGATTTTGCCTTTGAGGGCATCCTGCCGCTGGTCTGGAGCCGCAGCTATTATTCCGACCAAGACGGTACCGGCTGGCTCGGCGAGGGCTGGAGCGTGCCCGGCTGCCAACGCATTATCCGCGATGCGGCGGGATTGGCCTATATCGACGATCAGGGCCGTCTGTTCCCGCTGCCGGAAGTCGATGAAGACGATGAGGAACCGGTATTGTTCGAGAGCGAACAGATCTGGTTCAGTAAAAATCCGGACGGGCATTATGTCATTGCGTCGCTGGACGGTTCGATAGCGCTGCGTTTTGCGCCTTTGGTGGTGGCGGAAGACGGTTCGGACGAAGATTCCACCCTCTTCCCGCTGGTGGCGGTGGAAGACGCCAACGGCAACCATCAGCGTTTCGTCTATCATCCGCTGACCGGTCTGCCGCAATACGTCATCGACGGCAACGGCCGGGTGTTCTCGCTGAACTTCGGCAATGTGGCGGATGAACAGTCGCCCAAAATGCGGCTGCTGTCGGTGTCGCTGCTGGAGGGTTTGCCCGCCTTCGGCGAAACGGTCCGGGTCGGCAGTCCGCTGGTCCGCTACGAATACAACGGCAGCGGCGACCTGCTGCGCGTCATCGGCCGCGACGGCAACGTCAAACGCAGCTTCGGCTATAAAAACAACCTAATGGTGTCGCACACGGATGCGGCCGGATTGGTATCGGAATACGAATACGACCATTACACCCCGACCGGCAAGGTGTTGCGCAACTGGACGTCTTTGGGCGAGGAATGGCGCTTTACCTATCACGACGGTTATACCGAGGTAACCGACGTGTTGGGCCGTACCGAGCAATATCATTACGATTACAACAACGAGTTGACCAAACGGGTATTTGCCGACGGCAGCACCGTATTGATGGAACGCGACGGTTTGGGCCGTCTGCTCAGCCACACCGATGCGATGGGGCGCGTTACCCGTTATCAGTACAGCAACGAAGGGCAGGTAGAGGCCATCGTCCGCCCCGACGGCGCCATCCTGCATTTCGACTATGACGACTGCTACCGCCTGATCCGCAAAAGCGATGCGGAAGGCCGTTATGACGGCTATACCTACGACGAAGCGGGCAACCTGCTGACCCATACCGACCCGCTGAAGCATACCACCCGTTTCGAATACGACGACAACGGCCTGTTGCTGTCGGTAACCGATCCGAACGGCAGCAGTACCGCCTATCACTATAATGAAAACCGCCAGCCCGACCTCATTACCGACTGCTCCGGTTACGAAACCCGTCTGGCCTACACCCCCGAAGGACAGTTGGCGCGCATTACCGATGCGCTGGGACAGCACACCGAATACCACTACGACGCCGACCAAAACCTCACCCTCGCCCTCTATCCCGACGGCAGCAAAGAAACCTTCGGCTACGATACCGCAGGTCGTCTGAAAACCCATACCGACGGCGAAGGCCATACCACTTCCTACGAATACGGCCAAGACGGTCTGCCGACCCGACGCACCAATGCGCTGGGCCATACCTTCGGCTACCATTACGACAAAGCCCGCCGCCTGGTCGGCCTCACCAATGAAAACGGTGCGCGCTACCGCTTTGCCTACGACGTCCTCGACCGCCTGATTGCCGAAAGCGGTTTCGACCATAAGCTGACCGGCTACCGCTACAACGCCGGCAACGAGCTGGTCGAGCAGCGCGAATTCGGCGACGACGCCTCCCTCGCCGCCAAACTGATGGCGCAGCTGGGCGGACAGCCCCTCCCCAAAAAAGACGCCGCCCCGCTTTCAGACGACCTCGACAACCAAACCCCGCTGCGGATTACCGAGTTCAAACGCGATATATTGGGACGCCTAATCCACACCCTCGCCCGCGACGGCGGCGACCGAGTTCAGGAAACCGCTTACCAATACGACTTGGACGGCAACCTCGTCCGCGCCGCCAACCGCCACAGCATCACCTGCTTCGACTACGACGAAAACGGCCAACTCATCGCCCAGCACCAATGGAAGGTGCCGAGCAAAGAAGAGAACACCCGAAACGTTTTGCCGACAGCCAAAGAGGTTACGGCGCGGAAGAGATTGCCGATGTGTTGGACCAGCTGGCGTTTACCTACCATTTTTACGGGCACACGGGCGAGGCATACGGGCAGAACTTGGCGGATAACGGCATCACCCGGTCGGTCAAAATCCGGGAATTGGAATTTGATGGACAGGGCAAGTTGTCGGAAGGCTGTATGTTGATTTTGGAAGTGGAGCAGCAGGAAGGGGGCAAGCAGTTTACGCTTTCGCCCGTGCCGCTAAACGAGATCATTCATTTTATGCGGGACACTTGGCGGTATTGCTGATGCAAAAGGACGGATTGAAAACCCGTCCTTTTGTTTTGCCGACTGTTTTTCAGGCAGCCTGCACCATTCAAGGCTACCTGAAAATTCATTTCTAAAAATAAAAGCTCATTCATTCAATGCCGCCAATCTCGCCCGAATTTTTGCAGCTGCATCTTCCGTACTGTTACCAACGATAACGTTTTGCTTGTCGTCGAAATACTGCACGGCTGGGAGGTCGCGCAGGAAGCTGTCAATATCCTGTGCGGTCAGGAAACGGCCGTGCATATCCCAGCCGACATTGAGGGCACGCCCTTTGACGGCGGCCATGCGGTCGTGCAGATGGCCGTAGAGGTGGTATAGGCCGTGGTGGATGCCGTCCCATTCGTATAAGGGATAGTGGCACAAAATCGCGGTATTGCCGATTTCGGGCAGTTTGAGCCGCAGGTAATGGCTGGCGGACGAGAGCAACGGATGGCCGTCGGCTTTGCGCGTGTTGAGGAAATGTGCTTCGTTTTGCCGAATCAGGTAGTCGTGGTTGCCGTAAATCAAATGGTGTTGCCCGTTAAGCCGTTGCAGCACGGCTTCGATGTGTGCGGGCTTTTTGGCAAAGCAGACATCGCCGAGGTTGTACACAGTGTCTTGCGGGGTAACGACGCGGTTCCAGCAGTCGATCAGGTATTCGTTCAACTCGTCGGCGTTATCGCTTTGCAGGCGAAATTGCGGGCAGTATCGGGCGATGTTGGGATGGGAGAAGTGCCAGTCGGCTGTGAAATAGGTTTGAGGCATGGGATACTCGGTTTCTGGTCATCTGACAATGAAAAATAAGGTGCAGGCTGCTTTAGAGGTCGTCTGAAACGGAGTTGGGGCGATAAAAAGCAGCCTGCACTTTTTTTGCCCGCCTATCTGCCGGTCAATACCAACCGTTGGCAGAAGGCTTCCCAATCGGCAAGGTTCACGGCATGTGAGCCGTCTGCTAACGGATGTATATCGGAAACGCAGGCAGTGTGCCAATAGGCGTAAAACGGCAGTTTGGCGATGTCGGCTTCCGATACGGCAGGGGCATTGTCTTGTCCTAGTGTATGCACAATCGGCAGGCCAAAATAGCTATATTGGCCGTTTGCAGCTTGTTTACTGGTATGGCCGGTTTGGCCGCGGTGTTTACCGGTACGGACAAACAGGCGGCAGAATGCGTTCCAATCGTGCAAGAAAATGGCGGCTTGTCCGTCTATCAGGCTTTGGGCGGAACCGATGCTGCTGTCCCGCCAAAACGGGTAGAACGGTAATGCAGCGATGTGATGTTCCATGACGACCGGAAAATCTCTCTGCCCTACCGGCCGCATCACCGGAACGCCGAAACAGGCGGTTTCAGGCAAGGCATGTGCAGGCTGCATGAAGGCGTTTTGCAGGATAACGGCCGCTTCGGCAGGGTCGATACCCAAACTGTCTATGGCAGGCTGCACGGTTGCGGGCAGGTCGCAAAAGCAGCCTGCACCTTCCGGCAGGAAGTACACCGAGTTGTGCGTATGGACCAGCGGTGCCGCCCATCGGGTAACGGGCGAGGTGCGGATTCGGCTGCCTGCGGCAAAGTGCCTCGACCCATCTTGGGCGACCGTGCCGTACACCACGGCATACTCGGATTCACCGGGCGTGTGGTAGCGCGTGAAGGTCCAGTCGGTGAGCTTGCAGGAGATAAGGGCGCCGTCGTGGAAATGTTCGGATGGGATGGGGTTGGCGGGGGTGTTGGGCATGGTTCATTCCTTGAAGGGCGGTTTCAGGTAGCCTCAAACATAGGCCGCAGGCACGGCAACCAAATTCTCCGCCAACCAGATTTTTTGCGGGTACTGGTTGATGATCGTGCCGTGGGCGATGCCCAATTCGTTTGCCGGCAGCGTGTTGCGCAGCAGGTTGAAAGCGGCGGCCATTTTTTTATTGGGATTGGCGGTGGCTTTGATTTCAACGGGGTACAGCATCTGCTGGTGTTCGATCAGTAGGTCGATTTCTTTTTGATTGGTGTCGCGGTAAAAATAAATCGGCGGTTCTTGGCCTTGGTTGTGGAAGGATTTGATGATTTCGCCCACGACAAAAGTTTCAAAAAACTGCCCGCTCTTGGCTCCGTTTTGAATGGTTTCCGGCGTCAGCCATTTGGTCAGGTAGGCCATCAGGCCGGTGTTCAGCATATAGACTTTCGGGGTTTTGATGGCGCGTTTAAGGTGGTTGTTGCCATAGGGTTGCAGCAGATAGACGATGCCCGATGTTTGCAGCACGGTGAGCCAACGCTTGACGGTATCCACCGATACACCGATTTCCTGGGCCACGCTGCTGTAATTCAATAAATCCCCGCTGCGGGCGGCAATAGCAATCATGAACCGAGTGAAATCGCCGCTGCTGCCTACATTGACCAATTGGCGCACGTCGCGTTCGATATAGGTGGCGACATACGAGGCATAGTAAACCTGCCAGTTGGTTGCGGGTTGCTCGTATAAGCGCGGCATATCGCCGCGGTGGATAATCTGCCAGATATTTTCGTGTTCGGGCAAACTGAATACCGGTTTCCGGTCAGCCAAATAGCCTTCGTCCGGCACAAAGGCCGTCTGAAAATCATCGCCGCGCATTTCGCGCCACGACAATCCGTTTAATTTCAATACCGCAATGCGCCCGGCCAGACTTTCGCTGACATTTTGCATCAACTCAAAAGCCTGAGAACCGGACAGCAGGTACAGGCCGTTCTGCTTGCGCCGGTCTATATCCATTTTCAGCAGGGGGAACAGCTCGGGGGCATATTGGACTTCGTCCACAATCAGCGGCGGCGTGTGGTTCAATAAAAACAGTTGCGGCTCGTTTTTGGCTTGGTCGAGCAGCAAGGGATCGTCTAAGGTAAGGTATCCGTATTCGGGCGCAATGTGCTGAAGCAGCGTAGATTTACCGACCTGCCGCGCACCAGTCAGCAATACGGCGGGAAATTGGGCGGACAGCTTTTGCAGGACGGATTGCAGGTGACGTGGGTAATACATAACAAAATCCAGTTTAACTTAAGACAGAATCTTAATTTAAACTGTATTTTTGCGCAATACGTCTTATTTTGTATGGTAATGATGCCGTAGGCCACACCGCGAAACAGCCGCTATATACACTCCTTGTTATACTGGCGTACATATTCCTCGGGCGTGATGCGCCGCTCATTCTGGCTGTTAGGCAGGTAATCAACAATAGAGACCGGGCTAGATAACACGGTAGATTCTCCGGCGGTACAAAAGATGCGTGAAGAGTTAACAGCATTAAGCGATCAGCGAGCATAACAGGAAGTAGCTGATGATGCTTACAGATACGCTAACCCGACTAAAAAAAGAACCACTCTTTCCAGTTAGGCAAGCTGACCGACAAAGGCACATCCGAACCACTGCTGAAACCAGAACATGCTCTTTCGCAGCTGCAGAGGGTTTTTGACGGGGTTCAGATGGCACTAAGGGGGGTGAGCTCATGGAGCACAGTACGCAGGCCTCCCTACTTCAAGTACGCTCAACAGAACAGCAACGGATACTGTGTTCTACCCGTAGTGATATCAATGCGCTCATGAAGGAGGTGCAAGGCATCAAACATCCTTTCCATAATCTATCTACATTCAACCAGAGATATTCAGCCCCGCCCTTCTAAAACATCATCGGTATCCTAGAATCCCAACTACAATCCTGATAATTATTGGTGGAACCAATATTAACCAAATCGCCAGCCAATAAACAAGCCACCCTGATTGGGTGGCCTTTTTATTATTGGGTGGACAGATACATCTCGCGAATCTGCTCTTGGGTTGGTTTGGTTAACCCCATTGGTCATTGGTACAGCGTAGGATGAATTTATTGCTTCGGCAGACATAACTAACGCTCCATCCGCCAGTTTGCATACATCTCCATATTGGCATACTCGACTATTTCCCTTTTTGTCATCAACCCACCTACCAACCCGAAGGCTGTCGAGCCGAACCCGATAACATAAAATCAGCTTCGCCCTCGTTCGGTTGACGACCGAACTCGGAGTATGCCGACGGGCGTCTTACCGAATTCCGTCTCGACAATCCGATGACCATCGTGTCAAACCCTATGGGGAAAGTCAGCCAAAATTTCCAAAATCACCGATGTATATATACTATATATGATATATATATTCTTATAATAGGTACTTATATAGTATATATAAATATAAGTATGCGCTTTAAACAAAAAAAGCAATCTCTAGGACGTATCATAGCTCCACTTTTCCCAAATCTATAATTTCAAAAAATTCGGGAGGCAAAACAATAAAAGTTTTACCTCCCAAGAAAAATTTTTCCGAAATCTTCATATATCGCTCATATTTTTCAGAGTCTCTTCCTCCAATGATAAATAATTCTTTGCAGACCAGTCCTTCATCTTTTTATTTTTATGCAGACCGTAGTAGAACACTTCGTGAAAAAAATAAATGTGGCCCAAACTTGAGTAAAAATTTTTCCAACACGAACCCTAGTACACCGGCCTGGCAAACCATGGCTGGAATTTTTCTGTACCGGCTACCAAGTTTTGTTTACCTTGCTACTTTTTCTCTTCAAATGACAGCAATCGAACAAAGCTTTGGTACGTTGCACCGTAAATTCCGCTATGCCCGGGCAGCCTATTTTGGTCTGATTAAAGTGAGTGCGCAAAGCCATCTGAAGGTGATGTGTTTGAACCTGTTGAAAGCCGCCAACAGGCTAAGTGTGCCTGTTGCCGCCTAAAAGGCGGTCCGGATGCCTTATTATGAGGTATCCGGGGAGGATTAAGGGGGTATTTGGGTAAAATTAGGAGTGATTTGGGGCGAAAACAGCCGAAAACCTGTGTTTGGGTTTCAGCTGTCGGGGGAAGTGCTTTTTTGCAAAGGTCTCGGCCAAAGTCAGCACGCCGGCGGCAATCAGCCCAATGCCCAGCCATTCCTGGGAAGACGGCCATTCCTTCAACACCACTGCGAATAACGCCACCAGCACGATACTGAATTTATCCACAGGTGCGACCTTTGAGGCCTCGCCCATCTGCAAGGCCTTAAAATAAGCCAGCCAAGATGCGCCTGTGGCCAAACCCGACAATATCAGGAACGTCCGATTGCGCGCGGAAAAATCGGTCACGCCCTGCCATTTGCCCGCATAACTCAAAAATGCCGCCAAGGCAGCCAAAATAACCAATGTGCGGATAAAGGTGGCAAAATCCGAATCGATGTCCTGCAAGCCGGCTTTGGCAAAAACAGCCGTCAAAGCGGCAAAGAAAGCAGAAGCCAATGCCCAATAAAACCAAGTATTTTCCATTTTACCGCCTTCTAATTTCAAATATTTAAACAAAAATCAAGGATTCCTATGCAAGACAACGGCTTCTCTTATGCCCAGCAACGGCATGCGCTGTTTTGGCTGGTATTGTTCCATATGCTCATTATTGCCTCAAGCAATTATTTGGTGCAATTCCCCTTCACCGTAACCCTGCCCAACGGATTTGAAGTACATTCCACTTGGGGCGCGCTGACCTTTCCGTTTATCTTTTTGGCTACCGATTTGACCGTTCGGATTTTCGGGCAGCGGCTGGCGCGGAGGATAGTATTTTTCGTCATGTTTCCCGCTCTGGCGCTGTCTTACGCATTATCCGTCTTGTTCCAAAACGGCACATGGGTCGGTTTTGCCTCTTTGGCCGTATTCATACCGTCTGTGTTCCGTATCGCCGTCGCCAGTTTTTCGGCTTATGCGGTCGGACAGATATTGGATATTTTCGTGTTCAACCGGCTGCGCCGCCTGAAATCGTGGTGGATTGCCCCTTTTTCATCAATGTTTGCTGGCAATGCAATCGACACTTTACTTTTTTTCGGCATAGCCTTTGCCGGCAGCGGCGACAAATTTATGGCTGCCAATTGGCCGCATATCGCCTTTGTTGATTATCTGTTCAAACTGGCTGTTTGCACCCTGTTTTTCCTGCCCGCCTATGGGGTATTGTTGAAAATTCTAACCGGCAGACTAACCACATTGCCGGAGGAAGACATAAGGCAGACCGCCGCCCTTGCAGAAGAACATTTGTGAAGGGGCGGGTGTTTCTGACGGGATGGATAAAGGGGTTGGTCAGGCTTTGCCGATTTCGGCCTGCCAAACTTCCAACACACAATCCAGCAGCAACAATAGGGCGTGGTCGGTGCCATATTCGTCCAGATAAACGAAATGCAGCGGCAGGCTTTGTTCGAATTCGTCTATCAGGGCGACGGGTTTGCCTTGTGTGCGGGCGGCTTTGGCGGTATGTTTGGGCACCATGGCCAGTCCCGCACCATCGGCGACCAAGTCGATAATGGTTTGAGGATAATCGCAGATGATCTGCTTTTTGGGCGACAGCTTGTGGCGGTGCCAGAACTGCTGTAGGTTTTTGTGGCTGCCGGATATGCCGGACATCTCTATCCAAGTGTAGTCATTCAGGCTTTTGGGCAAACCGCGCCGCAACTTATCTTCTTCCCCATCCGGGCAAATCAAGGCGTAGGCGATGTTTTGCAGGAAACGGCATTGCAGGCTGCGTCCTTCTATGTTGCCGAGGAAAAAACCGCCGTGCAGCCGCTTTGCGGTCAGGCGTTCCAAAATTTCGCCGCTCATACCGTATTGGATGTGAAGTTGCACATCGGGACTGCGCTGTTGGATCAGGCGGGTCAGTTCGGTTACCTTGTGTGATGCTATGGGGTGGATCAGGCCGAGCTGCGCATGGGAGACGAAGTGTTCCGACAGCGTTTCGGCAAACTTTTCCAAACGGTGCTTGTGCTGCATCAGGGCTTCGGCTTCGGGCAGCAGCACTTCGCCTGCGCGAGTAAGCTGCATACCGTTGCTGGTGCGGATGAAAAGCGGCGTACCGACGTCGCTTTCTATGGCCTTGATTTGGGCGGAAACGGCCGGTTGCGACAAAAACAGCCTTTCGGCGGCCTGTGTCAGATTTTGCGTATGCGCCACAGTGATAAAGGCGCGCAATTGATTGATATCCATATATTCTTCTTTTTTCTACAGATAGAGGGCAGCGTTCTGTCTGTTTTGCCCATGTTTATCTGTGCATTTGTTTGAATTTTCTTATTTAAAATCAATTAACTACTCAAAAACCGAATTACTTCGGCCTTATTAGGTATCAACCTTTTTCATAATCCTTATCCAAATTTGCAATTACCGCGCCAAAAATATCGTTTTTAAAATTTTTTCTTTTATATTCATTAAATTGAATCAAGCCATAGGTAGTCCGGATAGGCTTAATCAGAATTTGCGATTGGCATCGGGTGCGGCTTGGACATTTAATATCTCGGCGGGCTGCCGCTTCGCAATTAAATAACCCCTACATAAGGAGCAAACCGATGGGCAAATCATCTACGGAAGAGGCCAGATTAACGGCTGAAATCCTGAATAATCCGAAATTCCAAAAAATGGCGCGGCAGAAGTCGTTGCTGGGCTGGTCGTTTTCGGCAGTAATGTTTTCCGTTTACACGGCCTTCATCTGGATCATCGGCACGCGCCCCGACCTTTTGGGACGCAAAGTTTCCGAAGGAGGCGTTACCACTTGGGGCATCTACGCCGGCATCGCCGTTATTGTATTTTCCTTCCTTATTACACTGGCGTATGTGTGGTTGGCCAACGGCTATTTCGAAAAAACCACGCGGGAGGTGGTACGTGAAGTTCAGGGGGAGGCATCCTGTACTAACGTACAGGAACATGCATAAGGCACAGCTTCATGTACCTGTCCGATTGGAAAGGGATAACGCCTGTTGTTACAAAAAATCCAGATTCTACTGCCCCAAAGGGCTCAGTTTCAACCATTAAGGAAATTCCGATGAAAAAAATATACATAAAAACAATATTATATTTCATTTCGCCGATATTTGCGAATGCGGCGTATGCGGACGCGCTGACGGGCGACGTGCAGCGGCAGGCGACCAATTGGACGGCCATCGTGATGTTTTTCGTCTTTGTCGGCAGCACGCTGCTGATTACCAAGTGGGCGGCACGGCAAAACCGTTCGGCCAAGGATTTCTATACGGGCGGCGGCGGGATTTCCGGCACGCAGAACGGGCTGGCGATTGCGGGCGACTATATGTCCGCCGCGTCTTTTCTCGGCATTTCGGCAATGGTGTTTACCAGCGGCTACGACGGGCTGATTTATTCCACGGGCTTTTTGGTCGGCTGGCCTGTTGTGCTGTTTTTGGTGGCTGAGCGGCTGCGTAATCTGGGACGGTACACGTTTTCGGATGTGGCCGCCTACCGCCTGAAACAAACGCCGGTGAGGGTGTTTTCTGCCGCAGGTTCGCTTTTGGTGGTGATTCTTTATTTAATCGCGCAGGTGGTGGGTGCGGGCAAGCTGATTCAGCTTTTGTTCGGCATGAGCTACCTTTCCGCCGTGATACTGGTGGGCGTGCTGATGGTGGCCTATGTACTGTTCGGCGGGATGCTGGCAACGACATGGGTTCAGATGATTAAGGCGGTGTTGCTGCTGGGCGGGGCGACGCTGATGGCGTTTTTTGTGTTGCAACATGCGGGGTTCAATCTGGAAACCATGTTCGGCCAAGCCGTATCGGCGCATGAAAAGGGCGAGGCAATCATGTCGCCCGGCGGGCTGGTCAAAAACCCGGTGGACGCGCTGTCGCTCGGTTTCGCACTGATGTTCGGCACGGCCGGGCTGCCGCACATTCTGATGCGCTTTTTCACCGTGCCTGATGCGCGAGAAGCACGCAAGTCGGTGGTGGTGGCTACGGGGCTTATCGGTTATTTCTACCTGCTGACGATTATCATCGGCTTTGGCGCGATTATTTTCCTGAGCCGCGATAACCTGCAGTTTTTCACGCAGGTTGTCAAAGAAGGCAAAAGCGTGTACGAAATGGTGGGCGGCACAAATATGGCGGCGGTGCACTTGGCGGGAGCCACGGGTGGCGATTTGCTGCTGGGCTTCATTTCGGCCGTCGCCTTTGCCACAATTTTGGCGGTGGTGGCGGGGCTGACGCTTTCGGGCGCATCGGCTGTAAGCCATGATCTGTATGCTTCAGTCATCCGCAAAGGTAAGGCCACGCAGCACGAGGAGATGCGGGTTTCCAAGGCGGCCACGCTGACTTTGGGCATCGTGGCTATTTTGTTCGGGGCAGCCTTTGAGAATCAGAATGTTGCCTTTATGGTCGGGTTGGCTTTCGCGTTGGCGGCATCGGCCAATTTCCCCGTGCTGATGCTCAGTATGTTTTGGAAGGGACTGACCACGCGCGGGGCGATTGCGGGCGGTTTCGCGGGGCTGCTCGGCGCCTTGGTGCTGATTTTGCTGGGCCCGACCGTGTGGGTGAGTGTGCTGCATCACGACAAACCCGTCTTCCCCTACGGTAATCCCGCGCTGTTTACCATCCCGCTGGCCTTTATCGTGGCCTGGCTGGTGTCGCTGGCCGACAAATCGGAACAGGCCGGCTGCGACAAGGCGGGTTTTAACGCTCAGTATGTCCGTTCGATGACGGGTATGGGCGCAGCCGAAGCAAGCGATCATTGATTTCCGTTTTTGCAGGCTGTTTTTTCAGACGGCCTGTATCGGTTTTTCATCTTGTTGTTTGACCTATGTCGGTTTTTGGCTGTATTAATGATATAGAGACCTTTGCAAAATTCCTTTTCCCCCAACAGCCAAAACCCAAACACAGGTTTTCGGCTGTTTTCGCCCCAAATCACTCCTAATTTTACCCAAATACCCCCTTAATCCTCCCCGGATACCTCATACATAAGGCATCCGGGCCGCCTTTTAGGCGGCAACAGGCACACTTAGCCTGTTGGCCGCTTTCAACAGGTTTAAACACATCGCCTTCAGATGGCTTTGCGCACTCACTTTGAGCAGACCAAAATAGGCTGCCCGGGCGTAGCGGAATTTACGGTGCAGCGTACCGAAGCTTTGTTCGACCACATAACGGGTCTTCGACAAATATCGGTTGCGTTTGGTTTGCACTTCCGTCAGCGGACGATTGCGGCAGGCTTTGCGCATAATGCCGTCTGACAACTGATGCTCTTTCAGATGTTGCCGGTTTTCCTTACTGTCGTAGCCTTTGTCGGCATAGACGGTCGTACCTTCGGCAATGCCTTCCAACAAAGGGGACAGATGGTTGCACTCATGGGTATTGGCAGGAGTGATGTGCAGTTTCTCGATATAGCCTTCCTCATCGGTACGGGTATGTTGTTTGTAACCGAGTTTGTAGAGGCCGTTTTTCTTTGTCCGGCGGGCATCGCTGTCTTTACTCGGTGTGGTTTGTCCGCTGACTTGTCCTTCTTCATCAACTTCTATGGCCTGACGCTGTTTGCTGCCGGCGGTCTGAATAATGGTGGCGTCAACGACGGCGGCGGATGCCTTCTCTACTTTTAGGTTTTTTTCGGCCAGTTGGCAGTTAATTAGTTTGAGCAATTCGGACAGGGTGTCGTCTTGCGCCAGCCAGTTGCGGTAGCGGCATAAGGTGCTGTAATCGGGGATGTTCAGTTCGTCAAAACGGCAAAACAGGTTGAAATCGATGCGGGTGATGAGGCTGTGTTCGAGTTCGGGATCGGAGAGGCTGTGCCATTGTCCGAGCAGGACGGCTTTGAACATGGACAACAGGGGATAGGCAGGACGCCCTCGGTGGTCTCTAAGGTAACGGGTTCTTTGACGATTCAGGTATTGTTCGATCGGCTGCCAATCAATCACCTGATCCAACTTCAATAGCGGGAAGCGGTCGATGTGTTTGGCAATCATGGCTTGTGCGGTTTGTTGGAAGAAGGTGCTCATGGGAAATCCCCTAAATGTCTTGGTGGGAATTTAGGGGATTTGGGGGAATTTTGCAAAGGTCTCCCTCTACCCAACCTCAAATTCTCTGCATTAGAATAGTATATTGCTCAAAAGGAGAATACATGACTACCTACTTCGTCTCGCGACATCTAGGCACAATTGAATGGATAAAGCAGCAACCTCAATGGCAGATAGATGAATTTACCCCACACCTGGACGCAACAAGAATTCAAGCGGGTGATGTGGTTTTAGGAACACTGCCTTTGCACTTGGCTGCGGAAGTGTGCAGTCGTGGCGCCAAGTTTTATTTTTTAATGTTGCCCCAACAATTTGCCGAACGCGGCAATGAACATACTGTCGCAGCCATGTCTGCCGCAGGCGCAACTTTACAGCGGTTTGAAGTCAAAAAAATCTCCGAATAAAACTTCAAGCTTCCTGAAAAACATTGATCCAGAAAATGCAATGAGACAAAAACGCAAAATCTTAATCGCCGTTACAGGCATGTCACCGCAAATTTTGACCGAAACCGTCTATGCCCTGTATACGCAGCAAAATTGGCTGCCTGATGAAATTTTTGTACTGACCACACAAACCGGCTACAACAATATCGTTCGTAATTTGCTTGGGGAAGACGGCTTTTTCACGCGCCTTTGCAAAGATTACAATCTGCCTGAAATTCAGTTCGGCGAACGGAATATCCATGTTATCCACGATGCCGACGGTGAAAAACTGAGTGATATCCGCACACCTGAAGAAAACAATTTGGCAGCGGATATGATTGTGAATTTTATCCGCCAACAATGCACCGATGATAAGACCGAGCTACACGTTTCCATCGCAGGCGGACGAAAATCCATGGGATTTTATATTGGTTATGCACTATCTTTGTTTGGTCGTCCGCAGGATAAGCTGTCGCACGTCCTGGTTACCGAAGGATTTGAAAACAACCCGCTTTTTTTCTATCCGACCCATTACGACAACTATATTTCCAAAAAGCCGTACGACCCCAATTGCACAGAAACCATTAATACGCGTGAAGCCAAAGTAATGCAGGCAGAAATTCCGTTTGTACGCATGAGTTACGGTTTGCCAAATTTGGCGCAGAATAATGTGAGCTACTCTGAAGCAGTACAACTCCTACAAAACAATTTAAAAGCTGACCGCATCATTTTAAATATCAAAAATTGCACCATTCAACTTGGGCAGGACAAACCCATTAAAATAGCCGACAAACGCTACTTTTTTGCCTATGCCGCATTAGCGCGGTTTCATTTGCAAAATAAAAGCATCAAGCTGATAAACCAAGCAGCATGCTATGACAACATTAAAAACAACAAATGGCAGCTTGGCGTATATCCCGAACTGGATGATTTTCAAACATGCTATTGGGACATCATGCAAATCAACGAACCGTCTCTCAAAAATGCTCCGAATCGTCAAGAGTTGTCAGAGCAGGCGCGCAATAGCGCATTGCAAAGTTTGCGCGAACTACCTTCCAAACTCCGTCTCATCTTAATGGAGAACTTTTCAGAATACGTTGCAGAACAATACGGCGTATTTAGCACAGGTACGCGCAAAACAACGCCTACATATTATTTAAAAATGCCGGTCGAAAAAATTGAAATTGTAGGGTAACAAAAAATCATTTTTTTAAGCTGCCAGCCCTATTTCCACTTTTACATGGAGTCTTACATGTCCCAAACCATCATTGCCCTCTGCACTGCCGAGCAACTGGCCTCCGCCATTCCCGATTGGCAACGATACGGCATTCAATTTGCAAACACATCAGAGCGCCTAAACCGCTTCCAAGCAGCCGATTGCATTTTGTGCTTGCCAGAGACGCCCGTTCCATTATTAAGTGCGGCATGGCAGCGTTTTTCCCAAAGCCGCTTTTTCATCTCACAGGGCAGACAGCAATGGTTGGACGGACAAACACGGCAATCTGTAGATTTCAATCAGCTGTTATCTACCCGCGAACAGCCTAAAAAAGAACAACAGGCAGTAACAACCCCTCCCCAACAAATACAAATCAAACAGTCCAGTAATCCGCCTGGTAACATGACAGACAACACACTATTGTTTGAAATATTCAAATTCGCCGCCTGGGGCTTAGACAACAAAGACTATCAAGAAAAAGTAAACGAACTGCTTTACCTTGCGGCACAGCGTGGTACTGAATTGTCAAACTCCGCTCAAAAAAACAAGAAACAGGGCGAATGCGCCCATCAGCTGACGCAAGAATTAGAAATCTTATTCAGAAAAGGCGATTCAACAGCTCTAAACGCTTGGTTTAATGAGCAGCAAGCCCGTCCCGAACTAAGCCAACGCATCAAAAAACACTTAGCCATCAAACTGGGCAAGCTCAACGAGAAAAAAGACAAGAGAAAATCCTTCACGCCCACACAAGGCTGCCTGGTACGACCACCCCAATTTACCCAACATCATCCCAACAGCCTGCGCCACCTGCCAGCACATTCCAACTGGGAAATCGTCATTGACGAAACAGGCATGGAATTTGAGCAGGCGGAGGATTTATCCATCGACGACTACAGCTTAGGCCGCTATGTCGCGCTTGCCATTCCGCAAGGCAGAGCCAAATTGGACAAACTGCCCGAAACATTCCACGCCGCTGAAGAAAAGCCCGAGCTGCTGGACAAAGTCATCAACAACATTCTCTCTCAGTCAGTAGGCGTATTGGGTATTACTGCCAAAGACCCGCTTTCATTCAACCGCCCGCGCTGGTTTAGCGGTGTTTACCGTTTACTGCAGCTTGTCTTACGCCTGCTGCCGTTACCCAACGAAGGCAGCAAGCAAGTTCGCGTATTTATCGAACAACGCGGCGGCTTTAATGCCGACACCGACTTGCAGGTTTTAAAACAACTGCTGTTAAGCGAATTGCAAAGCATAGACGAAGCCCGTTTCAGCCAGCTGCACCTGTCACTGGAAATCGCCCCCAAAGGCAAACACCCCTATCTCGCCCATGTTGATGCACTGGCGCACTGCTGGGGCGGTTCGTCTGCCAAACAACGTTTGATAAGAGCCAAATTTAAAGGACATTGTTTCCTTACCCCGGAAAGCGGCGATTTAGAACGCATTTATGCCGCACTCGACGGCAAAACCGCCCTGTCGTCGCACGACTGGTTTCAAGCAGTCTGCGCCCTTTCCGGCGAACCCGAACACAGCCTCTTACGCGAAGCCATGCAGCAATTGGGCGAACGCTGCCAAACACAGCCCGAAATCTGGCAAAACTACCTACAGACAGTCCGCCATCGCCTAAACGAAAAAGACTACCACCCCCAAGCCCTAGATGAAATCTTAGGCTGGCTGCAAACCTACGCCCCGGCAGAAAACAAACTGCCGCCACTATTACAACTGCGTTTTCAAGCAGCCCGGCTTGCCGCTGACAACCATCAGGGCAGAATGCGTCTGGAAGCCATACAAAACCTGCTTGATTTAGGCAACCAACTGAAATACGAAGCCGCACCCGAAGTCGCGCAGGTATACAACCGCCTGGCGGTAGCCACCACCAACATATACGAATTCGACTACGCCAAACAAATTTTGGAACACGCGCTCAAACTGCCTGAAATCGCCGTCGGTCGGCAGCAATACGGCAGGCTTCTATCAGGCATGGGACAGATACACGCCTTCTCGGGAGAACACCAAACTGCCGCATCATTTTTTACCCAAGCACTTGAAACATTTGAAAAACTATCCGACCCTGCCGCAGCACAAAAAGACATCCGTCAAACCCGCCTATACCGGCTGCACAACGCCCTGGACGCAGGCGAAACATGGGAAAACATACAGCCGCTCGCCACATCTGTTTTCGGAAACGACTTAGACAAAGCCGCCAACAAATTTTCAATCAGCCCGGACGACCGCTTTACCCATCATGCCTTATTGCGCCTGCTTGCCGCCTATCCGCAGCAAACCTCATCCGCGCAAAAAACCTATTTGTACAATCAAGCCCACTGGCAAAGCGAAGCAGGACACCCATGGCAGCTTATCCACCTGTGGCGCGGCTGGTTGGCGCATTTTGCAGGCAACGACATCATTGCCGCCGAAGCCTTTAACCATGCCCTAGACGAAGAAGCAGACGGCCTGACCCTGCAATGGATTGCGCTGACGACTGCCGTATTGGCAGAACGGCTCGGACTGAGCAAATCCAGCCCCGACCCCATTGCCGCCGAAGCTGCTCGTCTGAAAACCGAGTTCCCCCAAGCGCCGCACGCAGCCTTACAGACCTTGCAGAAAAGCGAAGCAAAACCCGAAAAACTGCTTGCCGCGCTGAAAGCCTGCCTGCCTTTTAACTTCAAATAAAAAAGCGCACCCCGACACAACACACCTTTTCAGACGACCCCAATCCACCAAACAAAGCGAGAGCATCATGCACCCAATTCCACACTACTTCATCATCCTTTCCGAACACAACATCGCCGAATACCGCGCCTGCCTCGATTTACAGCCCCAAAACGTCCATCTCATCGTCACCGGCTGGATAGCCGGTAAAAACGCACACACCCGTTTCAAAAACACGCTCGAGCAAAGCGAACAATTTAACGGCAAAATCCACGAAATCGGCTTTCAAAGCGACAGCCAACTCATCGGCGAACGAACCGAAGAAATCCAAATGTGGCTGGATACCGTCTTCAAAGCCTACTGCGCCGAACACCACATTGCAAACAACGCCATACTCAACATCACAGGCGGCACAAAAATCCTGTCCCAGCTGCTTGCCGCCCAAACCGGCATATGGCAGGAGCTGCACTACCAAGCCTTCCAACGCGACAGCAACCAAATCCACATAGACCGCCTCAATCCCGACAACTTGGCATTTCTGGGCGAAATCGTCCTATCCGACCGATTCTCCCTGCGCGACAGCTTGAAACTCTACGCCGACGAAATCAAAAAGCACAGCCCCAACCCCATTGCCAAACATCCCGACAGCCTGCCCCTTGCCCAAATGCGTTTTGCCGCCCAAAGCATGCAGCAGCCTGAAAACGGCAACCTGTTCCCCGCCGTTATGCCCGTATTGGAAAACGTATGGACACAAGAGGATCACCAAGACCAAAAAGAAATCCTGCTTGAATGGCAAGCGTTCGGGCTTGCACAACCCGACGAACTCAAACCCTTTCTTGAAAAGCTGATCAACCTGATTGACCTGCAAGGTCAGATCCGCCTGGACGAAAAAGGACTGATCTTACCCGTCAAATACAATAAAAAAACGCTCAACTACTGGAGAAAATGGATAAGCGGTGGCTGGTTTGAACAACTCATTTACACATGGTTTAAAGAAAACGGCGTGAAAGACGAAGAACTGGAGACAGGTTTGCAACTGATACGAGGAGAAAGTCAGGGCAACGAAACCGACATTTTGCTGTTCCGTAAAAACCAACTGATTTTTTGCGAACTCAAATCCGATTTAAGCTCCAAAAGCAAGCTGGCAGACCCGCTAAGGCAAGTGATTGACCAAAGCCTCAACATGGGCAAAGTGCGCCGCGTCCTGATTTTGTCGCCCAAAATCCAGAATGATCACCAAAAAGACGAAAGTAAAAAACAAAAATGGACGGCATTCGAGCGCAACTGCGCCGCCAAAAATATCCAAATCATCATTGCCCACGATAAAGAAGCGCTGAAAGCCCTGACAAGCTGACATCGAAGTCTCTTGACCATGGAAACGTCGTCTGAAAATGTTAAAAAACATTGTGAAATGCAAAGCAGACGGCTATAATCCGTATCACAAGTTTTCCGACGGATAGCAAAAAGTCTGTCTTTCGGCTGCTCTTTTCAGTTAAGATTTTATTAAATAATGTTTTTGTTGGTTAAGGAAAAATGCTAAACTTTCTTAACTATATAAAATACTGAAAATAATGGAATTTTTTAACCGAGCGCAGTCGGAAGACTTGCCCCACGTATCGGGGATTAAGACTCCATTGCCCAGTGATTGTGGTCGCCAACAGGGTTGGAAGACTTGCCCCACGTATCGGGGATTAAGACCGCCAACGGTAAAACTCTATTTGAGTATTAGTTAGTCGAAAGACCTGCCCCAGGTATCGGGGATTAAGACTGAGCCTCGTTGACTTTCCACAAGTCGCCGATGTCGGAAGACTTGCCCCACGTATCGGGGATTAAGACGAGATCGTAGTTCTTATTTTTGAGGTCTTTGAGCTGTCGGGAGACTTGCCCCACGAATCGGGGATTAAGACACCATTGTCTGCGCTCTTTTGAAGGTGTGTTGTAGTCGGAAGACTTGCCCCACTTATCGGGGATTAAGACGGATCAACATCAGCCATAGTGACTGTTGCTTTACGTTGGAAGACTTACCCCACGTATCGGGGATACAAATCAAACAGCCTTGATGATTCGTTCCATCAAGGCTGTTTTTGCGTCGGGCGTGTGTTCAAGCGGCTTGGATAATGCGGTATTGCCCGTTGCCGAATACGGTTTCCTTGCCCAAGTGCAGCCATTGCCCGATATACAGAAAACGTAGGTCGGATTCTTGAATCCGACAAATATTCCGACGTTTCTACATAGCAAAACAGCCTTGATATTGCATCAAGGCTGTTTTTGCGTCGGGCGTATGTTCAAGCGGCTTGGATAATGCGGTATTGCCCGTTGCCGAATACCGTTTCTTTGCCCAAGTGCAGCCATTGCCCGATATACAGCATTTGCGAGAAGGCGGGCGTAAGGCCGGTCAGCTCCCATGTACCGATTGCGCCGCTAAGGGGCGTAATCTGCTTTTGGCGGTTGGAAAAACGGCGGTGTTCGTGCCATGAAAGCCGGGGCGGGACACCTTGTCCGCCGATTTGGGCGGACAGCTCGGCAGCGTTGGCATGATTGCCCCAATTCAGATGGGCAAGCGTCAGATAGCGGCGCATAAGCTGGCGCAGGAAAACCGCCTGCGTCAGCTCGGTTTCGCGCAAAATCCTGCCTTTCTGTTGGATACGCAGAGGCGTAAGCAGCTGGATACACGCTTGGGTGGGGTAGCGTTCGGGCAGCCTGATATGGTTGTCGTGCAGCGCGATCGGGCTGCCGCGTTCGCTGATCGTCAGAAAACTGCCGTCCGCCTGCTGTACCGCAATGCCGCTCAATTCGCCCTTGCCCGCATTGTTTGCCCCCAGCCCTCTGGCAAAGGCTTGGGTAAAGACGGCGGCAATCAAAGGCAGGCTGTGCCGCGCCCTGCCAAACAACACCAAATCAAACGCATAATCCGCCCCCGCCGGAAAATGCGTGGGTGCAATCAGCGGCGTTTCGATCAGATAAGGCGGCGGCGGACTTTGGCGGACGCTGCTGGGCAAGTCGGCACAAGGCGCCGGCTCGAAAATCTGCGCGTAGGGGCAATCGGGAAGATGCGGCGTTTGAGGCGTGTCGCAGGTACACGCGGCAGCCAAAAGCGCATGCCCGAACACCCCGCGCAAGGTCGAAGCTGCATAGGGCGGAAGCTGCAAATCATGCGTCAGCGTGAAATGCAAACGATAGCGGGCTATGGGCAATTCCGAAGGAAGATTAAGCGGATTCATGGCAGACAGACAAATAAAAAATGGCATGATACGGCGTTTCAGACGACCTGAAAATGCGAAATGCGGCGTATCCGCAAACTGTAAGCGCAAAGCCGCCTTTCAGACGGAGGTCGGCGCATGGGCAAACGGCGAACCAAAGAAACATCAGCAGCCGACCGATATCCGAATCCAACCCACCGAAGCCCGCCGTTTTCAGACGACCTCAAACAGCGCCCGCCAGCCGCCCCGTTGAACACAATATAGTGGATTAACTTTAAATCAGGACAAGGCGACGAAGCCGCAGACAGTACAGTACAGATAAACGCCGTACTGGTTTAAAGTTAATCCACTATAAAAAAGCAGCCCGCAAACAAAAACAGCCTTGATGCAATATCAAGGCTGTTTTGCTATCGGTCATCAACAAACCCTTCAGACATTTTCAGACGACCCAAGCTCGAGGTCGTCTGAAAAGATTGAAAGACCGATGCGAGGGGCAAGTCTTCCGACACAACGGCTATGTGAGTATGAGTCCGATGCCGCAGTCTTAATCCCCGATTCGTGGGGCAAGTCTTCCGACACCCTGAAACCGACACTTACAAAGAAGTTCCTATGTCTTAATCCCCGACACGTGGGGCAAGTCTTCCGACTGAATCTAAAGGTTCTAATCCAATTTCAAATCTGTCTTAATCCCCGATTCGTGGGGCAAGTCTTCCGACTGCGCTCGGTTAAAAAATTTCATTATTTTCAGTCTTCTATATAGTTAAGAAAGGTTAGCATTTTTCCTTAACCAATAAAGACATTATTTAATAAAACCTTAACTGAAAAGAGCAGCCGAAAGACAGACTTTTCGCTATCCGTCGGAAAACTTGTGTTTCGGATTATAGCCGCCTGCTTTGCATTGGACAACGCTTTTTAACCGCTTTGCGGCTTTAGGTCGTCTGAAAAGCTTGGGCTTCGATAAAGATGAAAATCTATTCGCCGCGCAGCTTCGCCAGGATGGGTTTCAGCTCTTTGGGGCGTTTGCCGGTCAGCCAGTTTTTATACGCCTGCTCCATATTTTTGACGGTAAACGCGACGGCGATTTCGGCTTTCTGCTCTGCGCTGAAATCGGGGCTTTCTGCGGCGGCTGGGCAATTTACGCCGCTACCCCCTGCCCAACAGCAGCATAATCCATGCCCTGGGCAAACCCGCCTTGCCCGAAGGCATCATCTTGGGCGGTGTGGGCAAACTGTAAGCGCGAAGCCGCCTTTCAGACGACCCCGAACTCACACAAACCCTCCGCCAACAAAAACAGCCTTGATGCACTATCAAGGCTGTTTTGCTATGTAGAAACGTCGGAATATTTGTCGGATTCAAGAATCCGACCTACGTTTTCAGACGACCCTGACTTGAGGTCGTCTGAAAAGATTGAAACCCCCGATGCGTGGGGCAAGTCTTCTGACTCGAAGACTTGAGCCGTTCGCTGCTGGCGGGTTTGTCTTAATCCCCGATGAGTGGGGCAAGTCTTCCGACTAAACTGGGCTTGTTCTCGACCAAAAATGACGAGTCTTAATCCCCGATTCGTGGGGCAAGTCTTCCGACTCATCGTCAACGAAATGAAAATGCTGGGTGGTGGTGTCTTAATCCCCGATTAGTGGGGCAAGTCTTCCGACGCAAAATCACTTTTGCTCTGGATACAGACAGGAAGGTCTTAATCCCCGATGCGTGGGGCAAGTCTTCCGACTGCACTCAGTCAAAAAATTTCATTATTTTCAATCTTCTATATAGTTAAGAAAAGTTAGCATTTTTCCTTAACCAACAAAGACATTATTTAATAAAACCTTAACTGAAAAGAGCAGCCGAAAGACAGACTTTTCGCTATCCGTCGGAAAACTTGTGATACGGATTATAGCCGTCTGCTTTGCATTGGACAACGCTTTTTAACTGTTTTGCGGCTTTAGGTCGTCTGAAAAGCTCGGGCTTCGATAAAGATGAAAATCTATTCGCCGCGCAGCTTCGCCAGGATGGGTTTCAGCTCTTTGCCGCGCTTGTCGGTCAGCCATTTCGCGTATTTTGCCATCATCTTTTTGACGGCAAACACGTCAGCAATTTCTTTTTTCTCTGCCGCGTTGAAATCGGGGCTTTCTGCGGCGGTTTGCAGGGCTGCCTTCCATTCTTGATAGAGTTTGTCGTGTGCTTGGTTGCCTATGATCTTGTTTGGTTGCTCCTCCATTCGTTCTTGCCATGTTTGGATAAACTGTTGATGCGCTGGCATGGCGGCAAGCTCGGCGGCTTTTTGTTGCGCGGCCAGGGCTTGTTGCTGCTCTTCTTGGATGTGCTTGATTTTCCCAAGGGCATCGTCATCTGCAACTGTAAAATAGCCGTAGCCGGATGCGGTTTTGCTGCCTGCGCCTTGTGTCTGCAAGGCTTGAAACAGTAGGTTTTGGGCGTATGCCGCCCATGCCTGCGCGCCCGGTGCGCTTTCGATGACGAAATAGAAGCTGCCTTGTGTGGCGATTTGCTGATTGGGGATGGGGGATTCCATTTCGTCGGCTTCGAGCTGTTTGCCGTTGTAGTAATCTTGGTGGTGGGTGGTGATGATTTCTGCGGCAAAGGGCGGGGTGTTGGCGGGGATGAACCATGCGTCGTGCCAAACGAGTGCGCCTGATTTCAGGCTGCCTGAGTCGCTGTCGTCGCCGAACAATACGGTCAGGTGGGCTTTATCCAGCCCAAGGCTTTCGGCATGGCTGCGGGCGATGCCTTTGACGGAGGAGCCTGCGATGAGGGGCATGCCGTAGGTGTGGCTGGTGCTGATGCCTGTTTCCAGTGCGCCTGCGCTGTTGAGGCCTGTATAGAGCCTGCCTGAAATGCCGGCGGCAAGTGTGGCGAAGCGGTCGGTATCGGAAGTGGCCCGCACCCAGCGTGTGAAGGCAAGTGCGTACAGGCTGTCTTTTTTGGGAGTGGGAATTTTGACGATTTTTTGAATCAGCTCTGCTTTGGCTTGTTTGTCGTCTTTGTCCCATTTGGTCAGGCCGCGCTGCATGAGCAAACCGGCATGCGCATCTTTTAGGTCGTCTGAAATGAGTTTTTTCAGGCTTTCCCGCATGAGTGATATGGTCATGATTGTCCCCCTTGTTCGTCTTTGGGTTTGGGCAGCAGGGCTTGGGTGTAGCGTTTGAGGCTGGAGGCGGCTTCTATGGCTTGGCGCGTGAGGAGTTGGTAATGCGGTAAGTCTGCTTCTAAGATTTTCTTGTGCAGGCTGTTTTCGTTTTCTTCCAACAATTCGGCAATGTGCGCCAGTAGGAGCAGGTGCTCTTCTTTGCCTTTGGCTTGTAAAAAGCCGATGGCTTGGGCAAGCCCGGATTGCAGGATCATGGTGGGGAAATTCAGCGCAAGCGTGCGGTATTCTTTGACTTTTTCGTTTTTCTCTTTGACTCTTTGAATCAAGCCTAATGCGCGTTGGGCGTATTTTTGCGAGCGGATGTGTGGCATGTTATTCCCCTTTTGTCAGGTCGTCTGAAAGTACGAGACGACAGAGGCCGCGTCCGACTGTATGCTTGCCGCCGATTTGGATTTGGGTCTCGCCTGCGGGAATCAATGCGGAGAGTTCGTCTGCGCTTTTGGCGTTGCGGCTGTGGCGCGATTTGTCGATGGCTAAAATGCCGTACAACACGCTTTCGGCAGGCAGGTTTTCTTCCGACCAGAGCGCGCCTTCTTTGACGATGCGTGTTTCGCGGTCGATTCTGATGCGCATGCGGATTTCGGTTGCGGTATCGGCTAAGAAGGAGAATGTGCTGTCGGGCAGGATAATGAAGCGTTGGCAGAGCTGTTCGCGCCATGCTTCGCTGTTTGCCGTGTTTTCGGGGTAAACGGCGGCGGCAATGTGTTCTGCCCATTGTTTGGCTTCGGTACTGGTTTCGCTGCCGATATCCAAATCTTCCAGCGCGATTTGGCTGCCTGAAACGCGCAACACGGTATTTTCCGGTACGGATGCGCTATCTTTTAAAGCGGGTACTTTGGGGCTTTCCGGCAGTATCCCGCGTACATCGCGTGCATAACGTTGCAGGATAAAGGGGCAAGTGGCAAAGGCGACTGTTCCGGCAAACGAGCGGATCGGAAGCAGCAATAGATGTGCATCGCCAAAGGCGGCGGCACCGGCATGAATATTTTCTTTATCGGCTTGGCTGTCTGCGCCAAACAGGGCTTGAATGTCGTCTTCGCTGACATGCCATTTTTCTTTGGCTTCATCACGCAATACGCCTTTGAGCGCGCTGCCGGGGACGAGCGGCAGATTGGTGGCGCGGCTGCGGGCGATGGGCAAGTCTACTGCGCCGATGCCTTGACCTGTGCCGACGTGGAGGGCGGATAAGGCATGTAGGTGAAAAATTCGGGTGTTCATTTTGGTTTCCTTGTTTTTAAATGTGAAATAGGTTGTCAGGTCGTCTGAAAATTAAATGCTCTGCCACGGGCCGATCAATCCGATGCCGAAGCCGTCGCGTCGGTCTTGTTCGCTGTCGCTGAATGCCTGCCATTGGGCTTGGGTAAGTTCGGCCGGGTTGCCGCTTTGTATTTCAAACCAATACACTGCGCCTGCCGAAACGGCTTTTCGCATGGCTTTTGGTGCATGCTGCTGCAAATCCCAACCTGAAACGGGCAGCCAACGGTCTATGGCGGCGGCGCGGAGTTTGACTTGCAGGTTGGTATGCGGGAGTTTGCCTGTTAAGGTTTGGCTGTCCAACCAGCCGGGCAGCCAGCCTTTGTCAAACAAGGCAGGCGTCAGCAAGGTGAGCATCAATCCGTTTGTATATGCGTATTCGGGCTGTTTGAATACGTCGTCTGAAATTTTATTCAGCCGCGACAGCCTTCCTTCTCCGCCAAAACGCACTACGCTGTTATCTTGCAAATCGGCTGCCGTGCGTATCACGAAACCATAGCGGTGGCTTTCCCAGCCCTGATGATGCTTCCGCGCAGATTCGGCAAAATCGTAAGCGGCTGTTTGAAACAAACGCCCGTCTTCGGCTGCAAGTGTTTTTCGGTCTATGCCGACATGGGTACGCGTTTCAATCGGCAGCGATTGTGCGCCGCGTTTATTGATGTCTTCAAACACCAACTTCCCGCCGTTTTGCCAAGCCAGCAGATCTGCCAAATCCCAATACGTTGCGCCACTTTGAGGCTTGCCTTTGATGGACGATTGGATTTGTACGGGCAATAAATCGGCTTGGGGGAAATCCGCTGCCGTATCGCTGCCAAAGGCTTGCGGCGCGAGACGGACGAGCTCGGTTTTATCTGTCTCTTTGTTTTTTAAATACAGGGCGTTGGCAGGTTTGGGCAATAGGATTCTCAGGTCGTCTGAAATATCCTGTTTCGCTAAAAACGCGCCCTGTACGGCAATTTGGCGTAATTCATCGACTTGTGCGTCCGACAACTTGGCTCGATTGCCTTGGGTTTTACTGTCCCAATCACAGCCGCTCTGCCCCATGATTTGCGTGCGTACCAAACCTGCTGCCGCGGAGGGTGGCGGAAATTGAATATCATCGGTATCCGACTGCGATCCAAACGGTTTGCCGCTGCGGAACACCAACGGCGCAAGTGCGTCTAAAAAATAGCTGTTCATGATTGCGCCTCCTGTCCTAAATCGTTTTGTGTTTTGGCTGCGAGCCAGCGGGCAATGATTAACTCGGTGGCGAAGATATTGAGTGCGCCGGTGTGTTCGCTGCCAAGCTGACGTTGCAAGGCATCCAGTCGGGCTTTCAGCTCTTTCTTCACATCGTCTTTCAATTCACCGCCCGACATATTTCGCGCCCTATCGAGCATTCGGGTAAACTCGGCTTGGCGGATATTTTGGTGCAGCTCGAAGGATAAATCGGCGGATTTCGGAAAATCCGTGCGCATAAAGATATCGCGGCTGTCGTAGGCAATACGGCTGCTGATTTCTTTCTTCTGATACCGGTTTTGCCATTTTTTAAATGCTGCCAAACCTGCTTCATCACTCCATTGCACACGCCAATCGCTGTCCGAGCCTGAACGCACGGACAAGGTAATCCCCAATCCATTGCGCTGTTGATCGGCAGGATAATTGTCGCCTTTTGCCACTTTCTCCGCGTGTTTTGCCAAACGGCGTACATTGCCGAGCGGCGTGCTGATGTGGCAAATCGCCAAACCGACGGACAATGTGGGCGTTTTTTCTGCTTTCAAAACATCTGACACTTTTTTCAAGCTGTCTGAAAATGCTTGTCGCAACGCATCCGCGCAACCAACCGCCTTATCCAGCGCGACAAAGCCCAATACATCATCGCCACCCGCATAAACGCATTGCGCCCGGAAATCGCGCATTTTCGCAGGTACACTTTCGGCAAATGTAGATAATACTTCGGTAATCGCTTGATGCTCTTCAATCGTTTTCGCACGATCCAGCAACTCGCCCATGCGGTCGCCGTCTGCCAGCAACATCGCCCAGTAGCTGCATGGTTCGCCATATTTGTGCCAAATCGTTTTTAAAACATTTTTCAACTTTGATAATTTTTCTGATGCATCCGCACTGTTTTTATTGTCTGACAAAGCAGCATCCAACCGATTGCGGTACAGCAACTGCCCATCAAACGGAAAATCTGAGTAAATGCCTTGATTGCCCTTTACACGAGTCGCTAAATTCAGCGCAATTAAAGGTTCGTAAGCATCGCAAAGTTTGCTTAACTCATTTTCAGGCAAACCTTGCAGCCAAGCATCTGCGGCTACACGGGTAACGGGCGTAAACTGTTCGCTATTGCCGCCCAAACGCTTCACAATTCCTGCGCAATCCAACTGCTCCGATCGACTCAAACCCAGCTTGCGTCTTGCCACATCAGACAAGTCGGCATCGCCGTTTGCTTTTTCCAACAATACGGTTTCACGTGCGCCATCCAGTGAAGATTTAGGCAACATAAACCGATTGTCCCAAGCATCAGCCGCATGTGCCGGCGTAAAATCGCGTGTTGCCTTACGTGCCGCCAAAGCCGATGCGGCACGTTGGCTTGCATCTGAATAACCTTTTTCGGTTATCCGCGCCCATGCAGCCTGGATTTCCAAATAATCATTAAGTTGCATCTGCCAGATTTCATCGCGCAAAGCTGCGTTCAAATCCTGCCGCGCCTGCCGTGCTATGGTTTCAAACCGTGACTGTGCCGCCGCTTTCGCCTGTTCGACCAAATCGCGCACGGCGGCATCATCAGCCGCCTCAACCTGCACTTGAATTTTGTTGCCGACTGAAAAATTATTATCCATCCGGTCACAAGGCTCTAAACGGTCTTTGGTCGTCTCATCCACAAACGGAAACACCATCTGCGCTCCGGCTTCAAACAAACTCTTTGCAGCAGCCTTCGCCATTTCCGACAACAGCCAAGAACCGCTCCATAAATCCCGACTCCGCCGTGCCGAAGCAATGAATCCCTGTACAGGACCGATGGATAGGGTTAAAACGTATTGAGTCATTTCAGCTTTCCTCTTTTTTATTTCGTAAAATAATTCAAAAACGCATCAATTGGATTACCACCTCTGTTTTCACTTAACGGCTTAACCTTCTGTGCCTTGCCTTCATCCCACAGCGTTACTGAGTGTACAGTTACCTTATTTTGTTTTTTTTCTAATAACTCGGCAGAAACATTTAAAACCTTATCCAAAGGCAGGCTCAATGCGGCAGCCTGAAAGCCTCCCTTGCCATCCCAAACAGGGCGAATAATTAAAGGGCTGGCCATACGTTCCTTACGTTTAGGCTGTAACGTTGTATCTGCTGGCTCATCACCACCAACAAAATGAAAAATAATCGGCATACCGAATACACCGCGCGCAAATAAATCTCCGGCAGGATGTTCCGGTTTATGCCGATCAGAATGTGTTCGCGTTATACGGCGAATTTCATCAGGTTCCGACCAACGGCTGCGACCGGCAGGTTTCGTCGTATCAGATGAGGGATGATTGCGTCCAATACCTACACCTTGCCGAAAATCGCGTAATCGTTGGACTGCTTCTTTCCAAGCTAATAAAGCATGATTAGTACTTGTGCGCAGCACCAATTTGCAACCTGCCTTCATTACTTCATCAATACTCAAAGGCTGTTTGAAAACAGGATTAGAACTGTCCTTAACCACAAACGCACCACATCCGCGCCGGGTACGCGCACCAATCCCTCCAAAATTTACCCACCAGCGTAAAGTTTCCAAAACCTGTTCCCTATCTGTTTCGTTTGCCTTTTCACTCAAACGCCATTGCAAGGTCCAAGTCAAACCCTCTTTAATCAATAACGTTTTTTCACGTTTTTCCTCACTATCCATCGGAAACAAAACATAAGCATAAGGTTTTAAATCATTACTCTTACTCTTCGAACGTACTTTTTTATCTGAAGGTAGAGACGAATCCAAGCTGCCTTGAAAATAAGAAATCTGTTTAACATTTAATACATCAAGCACACGCAAAAACACCAAACTCGCAGCAGCTTCTTCACCGATACCGCCCCACAAACGAAATTCCGCTTCACGCAAACTTTTTTCTTTCAAATTCCATTTTTGCTGAGCTAACAGCCGCCACCAAAAACGTAACTGACCACGAATCGCTGTAGCACGAATGGGCATCAAGACATCAGGCATGGCTGCCTGAACACCACCGCCATAAATAGGCGTCACAAGCTCACAGTAAATTTCCTGCCAAGCCTCCTTGCTTTCAGGCAGTTTTTCCATCGGCCCAAAATCGGGTATTAATAAAGCCATTTTCTTATCCTTTGTTATTTAACCAGCAAGTTACTTTATAACGAAACTAATCAAATTTTGCATTATACACAAATTTGTTTAGCATTCATAACTCATAAAAATGAGACTTGAGAACAAAATTACTATAACTGATAATAGACTTCTAATAGTAATAGGCGATATTAGTAAATCGCAGATTTAGTTAAGACTAAACGTTACGTTAATAGAATCCGATCAAAACCTGATTTTAAAGTGACACACAGCCACATCACGAAAACAACTGGATTATGCCATTAAAAATTAAGAACTTTTTATCTATTACTGATGCTGAGAGAATCGATTCAGCTTTAAATCAACTGCCTTGGACTGGATCGAGCATAGATTGGGATAAGATTAAAGGCGAGAAGCTGCGTATTTCCTTATTTGGAGAAATAACGACAGCATCAATTCATTATGATACTTTTAAAAGATTTAAAGCTTGCCAAGGGAAGAACGTGGTAATTTACTACTCGCCATCACATCAACCTTGGATACTGGATACGGATGATTTTATCTATAATTGGTTAAGTATCTTTGAAGAATTACTTGATTTTCCTAAATTTATAGTATTTTGTTATGAAAAAATTTGGCAGCCTGGATATTTAGAAAATTCAATAGAATGCGAACCTATGGGTGAATTAATTGGTTTAATCTGAAAAAGAACCCTAACACGCGTAATATCTGAATTTGCGCAGAAGGCACGGATTTTTGCTTACGATTTTTTATGCCATTCATTGCAATCAGTTTTTCAAAAAAGCCGAAATTCTTTAATGGCTGCATGAAAACAGCCAGAGACCTTTGCAAAATTCCCCAAAATCCCCTAAATTCCCACCAAGGCATTTAGGGGATTTCTCATGAGCACCTTCTTCCAGCAAACCGCACAAGCCATGATCGCCAAACACATCGACCGCTTCCCACTATTGAAGTTGGATCAGGTGATTGATTGGCAGCCGATCGAACAATACCTGAATCGTCAAAGAACCCGTTACCTTAGAGACCACCGAGGGCGTCCTGCCTATCCCCTGTTGTCCATGTTCAAAGCCGTCCTGCTCGGACAATGGCACAGCCTCTCCGATCCCGAACTCGAACACAGCCTCATCACCCGCATCGATTTCAACCTGTTTTGCCGTTTTGACGAACTGAACATCCCCGATTACAGCACCTTATGCCGCTACCGCAACTGGCTGGCGCAAGACGACACCCTGTCCGAATTGCTCAAACTAATTAACTGCCAACTGGCCGAAAAAAACCTAAAAGTAGAGAAGGCATCCGCCGCCGTCGTTGACGCCACCATTATTCAGACCGCCGGCAGCAAACAGCGTCAGGCCATAGAAGTTGATGAAGAAGGACAAGTCAGCGGACAAACCACACCGAGTAAAGACAGCGATGCCCGCCGGACAAAGAAAAACGGCCTCTACAAACTCGGTTACAAACAACATACCCGTACCGATGAGGAAGGCTATATCGAGAAACTGCACATCACTCCTGCCAATACCCATGAGTGCAACCATCTGTCCCCTTTGTTGGAAGGCATTGCCGAAGGTACGACCGTCTATGCCGACAAAGGCTACGACAGTAAGGAAAACCGGCAACATCTGAAAGAGCATCAGTTGTTAGACGGCATTATGCGCAAAGCCTGCCGCAATCGTCCGCTGACGGAAGTGCAAACCAAACGCAACCGATATTTGTCGAAGACCCGTTATGTGGTCGAACAAAGCTTCGGTACGCTGCACCGTAAATTCCGCTACGCCCGGGCAGCCTATTTTGGTCTGCTCAAAGTGAGTGCGCAAAGCCATCTAAAGGCGATGTGTTTAAACCTGTTGAAAGCGGCTAACAGGCTAAGTGTGCCTGTTGCCGCCTAAAAGGCGGCCCGGATGCCTGATTATCGGGTATCCGGGGAGGATTAAGGGGGTGTTTGGGTAGAATCGGTGGATATTTGAAACGAAAACAGCCGAAAACCTGTGTTTGGGGTTTCGGCTGTCGGGGGAGGAAGGAATTTTGCAAAGATCTCTATATCATTGAATCAAAACGAATACTGCGGGTAACGAAAACAGTATCAACAATGAAACGATTGACCACGAACCTAGGTACTCCTCCGGACATTAGGGGAGATAGATGCCGGTCGTCGGTATACATCATCACTGCTTTATTAGGTTTCACTTTTCACTGAGTGAAAGAACCAGGTTCTTGCAATCATCTTTCAGCCAAGCAAAGCTGTCTGCCTCAATCCCCCTTTTGATTGCGGACTTGGTCTCGGCAATCTGCCCATTGCCCGTCGGTATGACTTTCTGCATCAGTGCGGATATGCTGTGAGCAAGCCTTAAAGTGCCTTTAACCCGGCATGCATCACAGTAGTTGCCGGTAGTGACTGCTGTACGGATTCCATTTGTACTAATACGCTGATCTGATTTTGTCAGCCGCCGATAAACCAGGTCCGGATAACGCTAGCGATACCTACATCGGCGCACAGGATATCGGAACCTTGTCCGCTCAATCGGTGCTTGATTAGGCTCAACAGATGGGGAAGTGTGCCTGACCAAGTTCTCCGGTTAGTGAGTTTTGCCAAGGACTCAGGTAGAAACCATTTCAAAAATATCAATCCATTGATATTTAATATTATTTCTACTTTATATTAAAAACCATGCGGCACTCAGCATTAACAGAACCTAGTTCCATTACATGAATACACTTGTGACCATCGTACTTTTTATAGTGATAACCAGCTACGCCAATCCAAAGTAACCTGTTATTCACTCAGTGAACAAGGGCTTTTCTACGTTTCAAACCGCCATATGGTCTGCCAATATTCATCCTTCTTTGAGAATGGGCTGAAAAAAATTTTAGGGCTTTTTGCTGCTAATATAGCAGGTACCGACATAGGCAATGGATGCGCACCTGACACTGTTGCTTATCCCAACGGTAAATCACCCGCCACGACGCTGTGTGGAACACAATCTGCCGTGGGCAATGGATTGACTAAGCCGCTTAAAGGCGAACTTTAAATTTGGAGAAAAAATGCAAACAGAAAGACGACTCAGGTTACCTGATGTCCGCCACATGGTTGGCTACGGCACTACGACCACTTACTGCAAGTCCTAATTACTCATATGGAGGATTGAATATGCTGAACCAAATCCAGTTGAAACGTTACGCCGAATTGTCAGGCTATACAGAAAAGGCTTTAAGGGACAAAATCAGCACCGGTGTTTGGGTAGAGGGACTCCACTACTACCGTGCGCCCGACCGCCACATCTTAATCAACGTAAAAGAGGTAGAAAAATGGCAACGAAACGAATACCAACCGGTGTAGTTATCCGCGATCGTAGTATCAAAATATGGTTCATGTATCGAGGTAAACGATGTTGGGAAAGCCTGCCGCTCAAGCCCACCACCGCTAACATCCGGCACGCTACTAAACTCTGGGAAGAAGTATGTACCCGAATCGCCATCGGCGTATTCGACTACGCCGAATTCTTCCCCGATTCCAAACGGGCTGAAGAAACGGAGCGCAGCCCCTCCTTCCGTGAGATGGCCGAAGCCTGGCTAGCCACCGTTAACCAGCTATCCCACTCCACACTATCCCGCTATCGCGGCATGCTCAACAGCCACGTCCTGCCTAAAATTGGCGACATGCCGATAGACCGTATCCAGTACAGTACCCTAGCCGGGCTGCTGACTACCTTAGACTGTAGCGCAAAAACTCGCAATAACGTCGCCACCGTTATTCGGCAGCCGTTTGTTCTTGCGCTCCGCGACGGTAGGATAAAAGACAACCCCGCCCAGCATCTAGCCAACGCCAAAGTGCAGAAAGAGCCGCCCGACCCGTTCACACTCGAAGAGGCCGAATCCATCCTAGACTGCCTGAAAAACAAACCTGTGTTTCACAATTACTTCGAACTGGCCTTTTTCAGCGGTATGCGTACCAGCGAGCTCATCGCCCTCACTTGGCAGGACATCGACTTCCAGAGGCAGTGCGTGCGCGTAAACAACGCATCCGTGGCTGGCAAGCTGAAAAGTACTAAAACCCACAGCTACCGAGACATCGAACTCAATAGCCGCGCCTTGGAAGCCTTACGCAGGCAATGGCAAAGAACAGGAGGACTAGCAAGCGGATACGTTTTCATCAATCCAAAAACTGGCAGCCCGTTTGAGAACGACAAAGTACCTTGGAGACCGTGGCAGCACGCCATAAAAATAGCGGGGGTAAGGTACAGGAAACCCTACAACACCCGCCATACATTTGCCACACTCAACCTCATGGCCGGAGCCAACCCCATGTGGGTAGCCCGGCAGATGGGACACAGCACCATGAAGATGCTACTTGAAAACTATTCCCGCTGGATTGACTTGGCCGACAAGCAGCGTGAAAAGTCTAAAATCGAGCAGCTTTTTGATGGGAAATGTGCCAATAGTGTGCCAAAAAACACAGAAATGAAGATAAGTATAGGATATTTATCGGATATCTTGGTGGAGGCGGGGGGAATCGAACCCCCGTCCGGAAGTCCTCTACAAAGCGTTCTACATACTTAGTCGTGTCTATTTAAAATCTCGTTCCTATCATGCCGACCGACAGGCCTTCTAGGAACCAGTTACCTTAAATCTTATTTCCCGCCAAGTAACCCGACGGAAAACCAGTCAATGTAGAATGACGTTGCGGTAGCTTGCGCTACACAGCCCATTGACCAACTGCTGCAACGGCAGGCCTTAAGCGGCCAGTGCGTAAGTTTCGTCGTTTGCGACTATTTAGATTCAGTGTTTTACGGGAAATCTGAGACCCCGGTATGCCCGCATCTGCTTTGCAACCCCCGTCGAAACCAAGATCGCCCCCAGATGGGAAAGGTCGATTATACGCATATCGTTATACTTTGCCAAGCAGGACTGCCTTGATGATGAGTTGGATTGGGATGGTTGCAGAGATTCGAGGTCGTCTGAAAAATACAGTGAATTCGTTTATAATACCGCTTTCCGATTTTGAGCCTGTTTGAGCATGAAAAAGGTTGAGAAGAATATCTTGGTTTTGCACAGCGCGGAGCAAATGTTTGAGTTGGTCGATAAGGTTGAAGACTATCCGAAATTTTTGCCCTGGTACAGTAAAACTGAAGTTATCGAACGAAAAAACAATGAGTTGAAAGCGCGTCTTTTTATGGACTATATGCGTGTCCGCCAATCATTTGCTACGCACAATCACAATATTCCCGGTAAGGAAATCCGAATGGATTTGTTGGAAGGACCTTTTAAAATCTTGCGGGGAACATGGAAATTCTTAGATTTGGGCGACGATATGTGCAAAGTTGAATTTAAATTGGAATATGAATTTTCCAACTCTGTCTTATCTGCCATGATTTCGCCTGTTTTCAGCCATTTGTCCGGAGCATTGGTTGATGCGTTCGTTAAAGAAGCGGATCGCCGTTATGCTTGAGATTGAAGTCGTTTACGGTTTGCCCGGCAAGCAAGTGTTGAAAAAAATGAATGTGCAAAATGGCTGCACGGCGCGTGAAGCGGTATGCCAAAGCGGGCTGGATGAAATATTTTCTGAATTGGACTTACAAACTGCTCCGCTGGGAATTTTTGGCAAATCAGTTAAAGATGAGACGCTTCTTCGCGATAAAGATCGGATTGAAATTTATCGCCCATTATTGATTGATCCTAAAGAGGCACGCCGCAAACGTGTACAGAATCAGGATTGAAAGTTAACCAGGGTCGTCTGAAACCATGTTCAGACGACCTTTTATTGAAAATTGCCATATTTTCTGAGGTATTGAGAAATAATTATGTCGAATAAAATCAAAATGATCGTCGGACTGGGAAATCCCGGGGGCGAATACGAACAAACCCGCCATAATGCAGGATTTTGGTTCTTAGACGAACTTGCGTGGCAGTGGAAAGTATCATTTAAAGAAGAGAAAAAATTTTTTGGTGAGGTGGCGCGGGCGAATCTGCCTGGTGGCGATGTGTGGCTGCTTAAACCCATGACTTTTATGAATCGTTCCGGCCAGTCTGTTGCCGCACTCGCGCAGTTTTACAAAATCAAGCCCGAAGAGATACTAGTTGTGCATGACGAATTGGACATTCCTTGCGGCCGTATCAAATTTAAACTTGGCGGCGGAAATGGTGGACACAACGGCTTGAAAGATATCCAAGCCCGTCTTGGTACACCTAACTATTACCGTTTGCGTTTGGGTATAGATCATCCGGGTGACCGTAACCTCGTTGTCGCTTATGTATTGAACAAGCCAAGTGCAGAACACCGCCAACAAATTGATGAAGCAATTGCCAAATCATTAAAAGCCATACCGAAAATAATGGCGGGCGAATGGGAAGAAGTTACACGTTTCCTGCATAGCAAATAAATTCTGAGTTTATCCGTCCATTATCCGCCCTCCTCTTTTGAAAAATCCCCTATATGTCTCAGATTTTAGAATTAATCCAGAATGAACCCGTCGGCGTAGTGGAAGAAACCCTTGATTTCCTGCTGTACGAATGCAGTATAGATGATGCACCGACAACAGAGGAAGTTGAACAATGGCGCGATATATTGAACGGACGCGGCAACAAATTCATCCGCCTTGCAGCTATCTGCCAAACTTGGTTGGATGAGGAACAAAAATGAAGTTTTACATCAATAAATTCAGCCTGTTGGCTATCGTTTGGTTTGTGGCCGGTATCTATTCTTTGATTTTCAAGGAATCTGGCAATACGCCGCCACCGTTTCCCAATTTCGACAAAGTAGCCCACTTCGCTTTGTTTTTTGCCCAGATTTGGTTATTGGCAAAATCTTATATTCACGAAAAAGCAAAAATTCCGTATCTCGGTTTGTTGATATTCGCACTTCTGTTTGCTGTTGGAAGTGAATGGGCACAAGCTACGTTTACCACAACACGCGAAGGCTCTATTGGTGACGGCATTGCGGATATGTTGGGCTCAGGTGTCGCGTTATGGGTTGCAGCAAAAATTAATACATCCAAAAACCCTTCTTCTTCCCAGTCCCATTAACTACCCTCCCCTATTTTTCTATAAAACTATTTGAAACCCGGGTGCAATCGTATTTGTTGAACACCCGGGCATTCATATGGATTGATTCATTTATTCATTAATAAATGAGTTAGCTTTTAAATATAATGATATTTATTCGCATATAACTATTTACATTTGTGGAATCAGTATTTCAGACGACTCATCAATCGTTTCCAATATTATTTTTTAAAATTATACTTGACCGCCTACATGCAATTACTTAAAGTAGCCGTCTATTTATACAAAGAAAAACGGGTACTCCCGTTAACGAAAAAATGAGCGCAATCACCCCACCCAAAATCACTACATTCGACAGCAAGCCGACCGATGTTTATTTCTTCGGCACCTGCGTCCTCGATCTTTTCATGCCCGAAGCAGGTATGGATGCTATTACTTTAATCGAGCAGCAAGGCATACGGGTTCATTACCCGATGGCGCAAAGCTGTTGCGGCCAACCCGCCTACTCTTCCGGTCATCCGACCGAGGCGTTTGATGTCGCCAAAGCGCAACTCGACCTTTTCCCTGAAAACTGGCCGATCGTCGTACCGTCCGGCTCGTGCGGCGGCATGATGAAACATCACTGGCCTACCCTGTTTAAAAATACAGAATACGAATCCAAAGCGGTGGATTGTGCCAGCCGCATCATTGAGTTTACTCATTTCTTGCTTGCCATCGGCTACAAGCCTGAAGACAAAGGCGAGCCGGTCAAAGTCGCCGTCCACACTTCCTGCGCCGCCCGCCGCGAAATGAATGTCCATATTTCAGGCTGGCAGTTGATTGACGGCATGGAAAACGTTGAACGTATCGTTCACGACCATGAAAGCGAATGCTGCGGCTTCGGCGGTACATTCTCCGTCAAACAAGCCGATATTTCCGGCGCGATGGTAACCGACAAAGTTGCCGCGCTGAAAGAAACCGGTGCGACCGAAATCATCAGCGCGGACTGCGGCTGCATGATGAACATCGGCGGCAAAATCGCTAAGGACGAGCCGAATATGCCGCGTCCGAAACACATCGCATCCTTCTTGTTGGAACGCACCGGAGGCAAAGCATGAGCGCGCGCGAAAATATTTTGGCAAAACTGAAAAAAGCCGACGCATTGCCGATGGAAGAGCCTGCGGTTTTTGATTATTACCGTGAAATGGGTGTTTCTTGGGACAGTGAAGTTGAGCGTCTGAAACATTGGGCTGCCGCTATGCGCGCCGTCAAAACCGAAATTTATTGGGTGACCAAAACCGGCTGGCCGCAAGTATTCCGTCAAGCAGCCGAAGGCAAAGGTTTAAAAAACATCCTGCTGCCGTTGGCGACCGAACACGGACAAATCGCTCGTGCCGCGCTGGTGGACAGCAATATCGAATCGATTGCTTTCGAACGCGAAATCGATACTTGGAAAACCGAGTTCTTCACGAACATCGATGCAGGCTTTAGCGGCTCGCAATGCGGCATCGCCCGTACCGGTACGCTGATGCTGTTTTCCAGCCCCGAAGAGCCGCGTACGTTGAGCCTTGTTCCGCCCGTGCATTTCTGCCTGTTTGATACGGCGAAAATGTATAACGAATTTCACAACGCTGTCGAAGGTGAAAAACTGGTGGAAAACGGTATGCCGACTAATGTTTTTCTGATTTCCGGCCCGTCCAAAACCGCAGACATCCAACTGACGCTTGCTTATGGCGCGCACGGTCCGCGTGATTTGGTCATCCTCGCCATCCTGCCTGACCACATTTCCCCTGCTGATTTGGAGGAAAACGCATGACTACGCAAACCATCAAGTTCCACATGAAGCCGGAAACTTTCAAACAAAACGCCGCAATTTCCCTTCAAGACAAGCCTTTGCGTAAAAGCCTGCGTACCGCGATGGATATGCTGATGACCAAACGCAAAGCCGTTTTGACCGACGAAGAAGAGCTGCAAAGCCTGCGCGATTTGTGCGAACACGTCCGTCAGCGCTCATTGTCTAAATTGCCTGCCCTGCTGGAGCAGTTGGAAGAAAACCTGACTAAGCTGGGCGTGAAAGTACACTGGGCGGAAACTCCGGCCGAGGCCTGCGAAATTATCCACGACATCATTACTGCCAAAAATGGCAAGCTGATGGTCAAAGGTAAATCTATGGTCAGCGAAGAAATCGAGCTGAACCATTATCTTGAAGCAAAAGGCATTAAAGCGGTGGAAAGCGACTTGGGCGAGTTTATCGTCCAAATGGCAGGCGAAAAACCGACCCATATCGTGATGCCTGCCATTCACAAAACCAAAGAACAGGTTAGCGAACTTTTCCACCAAAACCTTGGCACACCATTGACAGACGACGTAGACCAACTGACCGGCTTCGCCCGTAAAGCGCTGCGCGATATTTACAGCACTGCCGATGTCGGCTTGAGCGGCGTAAACTTCGCTGTTGCTGAAACAGGCACACTGTGTCTGGTTGAAAACGAAGGCAACGGTCGCTTGAGCACTACCGTACCGCCCGTGCATATCGCCATTACCGGTATTGAAAAAGTTGTGGCAAAATTGTCCGACATTCCTCCCTTGTACAGCCTGCTGCCACGTTCTGCCATCGGTCAGAACATTACCACCTATTTCAATATGATTACCGGTCCGCGCCGCAGCGAAGAGCTGGACGGTCCGCAGGAAATGCACTTGGTTCTGCTCGACAATGGACGCAGCCAAGCCTATGCCGAAGACCAAATGCGCCGTACCTTGCAATGTATCCGTTGTGGCGCGTGTATGAACCATTGTCCGGTTTATACCCGTATCGGTGGCGCGGCATACGGCACAACCTATCCCGGCCCTATCGGCGAGATTATTTCTCCGCATCTATTGGGCTTGGATGCCACCCGCGACCTGCCAACCGCCTGTACCATGTGCGGCGCGTGCGTAGAAGTTTGTCCGGTGCGCATCCCGATTACCGAGCAAATGCAGCGCCTGCGTGTCGAGGCACAACGCTCACCGACCGAAGTCGTACCGCATCCCATCCGCGGACAAGGCGCATCGCATACCTTCGGCGAACAAATGGCATGGCGTACATTCAACGGCATTTTCAGCGGCAGCAAAACCTACCGCGCCTTCGGTTGGGCGGCCACCAAATTCCGTGCATTGACGCCGAGCAAGCAAATGGGCTGGACGGACAACCGCGTTCCGATGAAACCTGCCAAGAAAACGCTGCATGAAATGATGGCGGAAAAAATGCGCCAAAAAGAAAAAGCGTAAAGCTGAAAATCAATAAAGACGTATATTTGCCATCTAAACAGCAACGGTCGCCTGAAAATCGTAAACTGCACATTAGTAAGCCGGAGACCAAATCCAGCTTACTAATGTGCAGTTTTTTATAGCTTAATATAGGCATATCTAGGATATATATAGTGGGAGACCTTTGCAAAATTCCCCAAAATCCCCTAAATTCCCACCAAGACATTTAGGGGATTTCTCATGAGCACCTTCTTCCAGCAAACCGCACAAGCCATGATTGCCAAACACATCGACCGCTTCCCACTATTGAAGTTGGATCAGGTGATTGATTGGCAGCCGATCGAACAATACCTGAATCGTCAAAGAACCCGTTACCTTAGAGACCACCGAGGGCGTCCCGCCTATCCCCTGTTGTCCATGTTCAAAGCCGTCCTGCTCGGACAATGGCACAGCCTCTCCGATCCCGAACTCGAACACAGCCTCATCACCCGCATCGATTTCAACCTGTTTTGCCGTTTTGACGAACTGGGCATCCCCGATTACAGCACCTTATGCCGCTACCGCAACTGGCTGGCGCAAGACGACACCCTGTCCGAATTGCCGGAACTGATTAACCGACAACTGGCCGAAAAAAACCTAAAATTAGAGAAGGCATCCGCCGCCGTCATTGACGCCACCATTATTCAGACTGCCGGCAGCAAACAGTGTCAGGCCATAGAAGTTGATGAAGAAGGACAAGTCAGCGGCCAAACCGCACCGAGTAAGGACAAAGATGCCCGCCGGACAAAGAAAAACGGCCTCTACAAACTCGGTTACAAACAACATACCCGTACCGATGAGGAAGGCTATATCGAGAAACTGCACATCACTCCCGCCAATACCCATGAGTGCAACCATCTGTTCCCTTTGTTGGAAGGCATTGCCGAAGGTACGACCGTCTATGCCGACAAAGGCTACGACAGTAAGGAAAACCGGCAACATCTGAAAGAGCATCAGTTGTTAGACGGCATTATGCGCAAAGCCCACCGCAACCGTCCGCTGACGGAAGCGCAAACCAAACGCAACCGATATTTGTCGAAGACCCGTTATGTGGTCGAACAAAGCTTCGGTACGCTGCACCGTAAATTCCGCTACGCCCGGGCAGCCTATTTTGGTCTGCTCAAAGTGAGTGCGCAAAGCCATCTGAAGGCGATGTGTTTGAACCTGTTGAAAGCGGCCAACAGGCTAAGTGTGCCTGTTGCCGCCTAAAAGGCGGCCCGGATGCCTGATTATGGGGCGTCCGGGGAGGATTAAGGGGGTGTTTGGGTAGAATCAGTGGATATTTGAAACGAAAACAGCCGAAAACCTGTGTTGGGGTTTCGGTTGTCGGAGGAAGGGCTTTTTTGCAAAGGTCTCAGTGGATTAACTTTAAACCAGTACGGCGTTGCCTCACCTTGTCCTGATTTAAAATTAATCCACTATAAAAAGGGTTTTCAAGGTAAAGGTCGTCTGAAACCGTGTTTGAAGCATTGGCTTTGTAAACACGGTTTTCAGACGACCTTGTTTATCGGAAATTTAGGCAAGAACGATTAATAATCCACTTTAATCTTGGGCGTTTCCTGCGCCGCTTCGTATTCTTCTTCCAGCTCAAACCGCAGCGGATACAAATCCAGTTTTTCCATCAACAGGCGGTCGCCGTCTTCGTCGGGGTTTTCGGTGGTTAAGAGCTTGTCGCCGTAGAAAATCGAGTTCGCGCCCGCCATGAAACACATTGCTTGCATGGATTCGGGCATATTGCTGCGCCCTGCCGACAGGCGGACGTAGCTGTGCGGCATGGTAATCCGCGCTACGGCGATGGTACGGACGAACTCAGTCCAGTCCAAATCTTCGGCATCGGCCAGCGGCGTACCTTCCACTTTGACCAACTGGTTGATCGGCACACTTTCGGGCTGCGGGTCGAGGTTGGCGAGGCTGGCAATCAGTCCGGCGCGTTCGGCGCGGGTCTCGTTCATACCGACGATGCCACCGCAGCAGACTTTCAAACCGGCATTGCGGACTTTGCCTAAGGTATCCATGCGATCTTCGTGTTTGCGGGTATGGATGATGTCGTTGTAGCGCTCGGGGTCGGTGTCAAGGTTGTGGTTGTAGTAGTCCAAACCTGCTTTTTTGAAGTCTTCCGCCATACCGTCTTCGAGCATACCAAAGGTGCCGCAGGTTTCCATGCCCAATCCCTTCACGGCTTTGATGATTGCGGAAACCGTCTCCACGTCTTTGGGTTTGGGGCCGCGCCATGCCGCGCCCATGCAGAAACGGCTTGCGCCGCGCGATTTGGCGATTTTGGCTTTTTCGACGATTTCATCCACATCCATCATCTGCTCTTTGCCCAGATTGGTGTTGTGGTGCGCCGATTGCGGGCAGTAGGCGCAGTCTTCGGGGCAGCCGCCGGTTTTGATGGACAACAGGGTGGAAAGCTGGATTTCGCGCGGGTTGAAATTCTGGCGGTGGATTTCGGCAGCTTGGTAAACGAGGTCAAGGAAAGGCAGCCCGAACAGGGCTTCGACATCGCATTTTTTCCAATAACGCGCGGTCGGATGCGGCTTGCGCTCGGTCTTACGGCGCAAGGCGACGGGAGAGATGGTCATAGTGTGTTCTTTCGTGTTTACAGCGGCGCAATGACGCTGACTGCCTGACTGCCGGCGCAATGACGGCAGCGGCGTGGTTAGATAAGTTGACATCGATATTATTTGCCTCAAAGGATGAAATCATTCAAATACTTGAACAATTTTGGCAGCCCATAAAATCATAAGACTGCCACCCTACTCTCGATGCCGCATGGAGTGTAACGCTTTTGAAAACTCAGGGCAAAATTTTTTAGCTTCTCATTCAAGAAATAAACTGAATTTCCTATTTCCATTGATGGAAACCAAATTTTCAGACGACCTCCAATAAGCGGAACAAATTTATCCATGTGCGATATTGGCGAATAAGCAGATTCAAACTAGAATCGATAAATTAATCACATTGCACTCGCCAACCCCGCCGAATACATGGCGCTCGCCCCGATTCAAACTAGAATCGATAAATTAATCACATTGCACTATGACTATAAATTAAAAAAGGAATATGATGAATCAGCCTAAAATTAAAGCATATTGGAAATCTGCCGCTATGCTGCTGGTTGCATTTGGCGTACAAGCACTCTTGTTTTTATTATTGCTTTACATGTATGTTTTAGATAAAGGAAATCCGTCCGTTTTAGAGATATCGGGCAGTGTTTTGATTTTCGCTTCCCATGCACTACCCGCCATGCTGCTATGCACCCTTGTCGCGAAACGTTTGTGCTTGCGGCGCAGCGTAGTAGGAACGCTGTTGTTTGCATTGCTTTCAGCGGCAGGTGTGGTAATCACGATTGCGGCATCTGAAAAGATATTGATGCTGATATATCAGCGTTCAACGACATTGGATTGGCAAATGTACACCGGAGTTGGAATAATGGGGGCAATTGCAGGCGCGATTGCTTCTTTGCTGTTGCCAAGGTCGTATGAAAGCAAATCCCTCAATATAGTGGATTAAATTTAAATCAGGACAAGGCGAGGTAACGCCGTACTGGTTTAAAGTTAATCCACTATAAATAGTGACATAGCTTTGACAATTGTATTTTGGATAGATATTGGCGCAATATACTAAAGGTCGTCTGAAACCTTGTTTCAGACGACCTTTTCCCTTGAGAAAGATAGACAGTTTGCCTTCTATACAAACCGATGAACTAGCCTGCCAGTTGCGGAAAAATGGATTTCAATCCTGCAACGATGATTTCTACGGAGACGGCGGCAAGCATCATGCCCATGATGCGGTTGAGGATGGTCAACCCTGTCGTGCCCAGTTTTTTGCTGATTCGCCCGGCGACGATGAGGATGGCGTAGCAAATCAGGCTGACGAGGAAGCCTGCGGTAAGGATCAAAGCAATATCACTGTAATTTTTGGCGGCTGAGGCGTAGATGATGACGGTAGAGATACCGCCCGGACCGATGGTGATGGGAATAGCGACGGGAACGACGGCGATGGCTTTGGCGTTTTTCTGGATGTGTGGTACAACGCCCTCTTCCTTGTCGCCACCGATATTTTGTTTGGCGGGGTTATCGTTGCCGTTCATCATGGAGATGGCGATAAGCAATACCAAAATACCGCCGCCGACTTGGAAAGAGCCGACGCTGATGCCCAATATTTTCAACAACATCCCGCCCGTCAAGGTGAAGACGGCAATGACGATAAAGACGGCGAGCGCGGCGGTGCGGGCGATGCGGCGTTTTTCTTTGGTGCTGTGATCCTGCGTCAAATCAAGGTAAATCGAGAGCGCGCTGAACGGGTTGATCAGTACAAGGAAGGCAACCAAAAGTTTGCCGATTTCTACACCTAATTCCATTTTTTATTCCCTTATTGGTTTTTTGTAGAGACGTTTACGTCCGCTTTGTCATTGAATTCGTAGCGGCGTTTGGTTTTGTGTTCGCTGGAAATACCCATCAGCAGCGCAAGTACGGTCATGATGGAGAGTGTTGCAGTGCCGCCGTAGCTGACCAACGGCAGGGGGACGCCGACAACGGGCAAAATGCCGCTCACCATGCCCATATTCACAAAGGCGTAGCAGAAAAAGGTCATGGTCAATGCGCCAGCAAGCGTGCGGCTGTAAAGCGATTGGGCTTTGGCGGCAATCAGCAGTCCGCGCGTCAGGATAATGAGGTAAACCAACAGCAGCAAGATGTTGCCGATCAAACCGAATTCTTCGCCATATACGGCAAAAATGAAGTCGGTCGTGGACTCTGGAATGTAATCCAAATGCGTTTGTGTGCCGTTGAGCCAGCCTTTCCCCCAAACGCCGCCCGAACCGATGGCAATCATGGATTGGATGATGTGGTAGCCTGCGCCCAAAGGGTCCTGCGTCGGGTCAAACAGCGTCAGGACGCGGGTTTTCTGATAGTCGTGCATCCCGTAGTTCCACAAAAGCGGCAATGCGGCAACAAAGGCAATGATGGCGGCAAAGATGACTTTCCACGGCAGGCCTGCGAAAAAGACGATGAAAATACCCGATGCCATAATCAAAACTGCCGTACCCAAGTCGGGCTGTTTCAAAATCAGCGCAACGGGGATGAGGATTAAAAGCATGGCGATGATGTAGTGAAACCATTTCAGACGACCTTCGTGCCGTTGGAAGTACCAAGCGACGGTCATGGGCAGGACGATTTTCATGATTTCGGACGGCTGGATGCGCGTGAACCCCAGTTCCAACCAGCGTGTAGAGCCATTGACGGTCACGCCTGCGACTTCGACGGCGACAAGCAGCAACACGCCAATCAGGTACATCGGCAGCGCAACCTTTGCGGCATCACGCGGCTTGAACGAGGCGACAAACCATAGCAGGGCGAAGCCGACAACCGTATGCAGGGTTTTGTGTTCAAGCTGGCCGAAATCCTGCCCGTCCGCCGAATAGAGCAAAAACAGGCTCATGATGTAGATGGCGAGCATGGGGAAAAACAGCCACGGGTCTATCGGAGCAGATACGGTGCGCTTAATTTTCGCCCACATTCCAACCGTTTCATTCATGATTTGCTTCCTCCTGTTTCAGACCGTAGGCTTTTTGGAATATGGTCGGCGGTTGGGGTTGTGTGCGGTGTTGTTGCGGTTCGGGCATTCCGCCTGCGTCGGGGTCGTCTGAAAACTGCTGCGGCTTGACGTTGAGCATATAAAAATCGGTCAGGCTGCGGGCAAGCGGTGCGGCGTAGGCACCCCAGCCGCCGTTTTCCAGAATCACGGCAATGGCGATTTCAGGTTTTTCCAAGGGGGCGAACGAGATAAACCACGCATGGTCGCGGTGTTGCTCGCGCAAGGCTGCGGCGTTGTAACGACCGCCCTGCTTGATTTGCACAACCTGTGCCGTGCCCGTTTTGCCGCCCATGCTGTAAGCCAAACCGCCGCCGATGCGGTGTGCCGTACCGCCCGGTTTCAAGACTTTCTCCATCGCCTGTTTGACGTATTCGAAGTTATCTTGTTTGAACGGGATTTTGTATTCAGGATTGGGATTGATACGCGTGATTTTTCGTTTGTCGAAATCCAACAATTCTTTCACCAAATGCGGCTGATAAACCACGCCGTTATTGGCGAGCGAAGCGGTGGCGTGTGCCATTTGCAGCGGGGTGTAAGCGTTGTAACCCTGCCCGATGCTGACCGAGACCATCTCGCCTGCGCGCCATTCTTTAGTGGTAGGATCGGACGATTTGGCAAAGCGTTTCGCCTTCCATTCGCGGCTGGGCAAAACACCCGTATATTCGCTGGGCAGGTCGATGCCGGTTTTTTTGCCGAAACCGAATTGCGCTAAATACGGCGACGCTTTGTCTATGCCCATTTCGTAGCCCAAGCGGTAGAAAAAGGTATCGGACGACACCTGTATCGCCTTGCTCAAATTCGCCGAGCCGTGTCCGCTGCGTACGGAATCTCGGAAAATGTGGCGGCTGCCGGGAATGCTCCATGCGCCGGGCGCGGGAACGACCGTCGTTTGGGTAATTTTACCGCTTTCCAGCAAAGCCATGCCCATAAACGGCTTAAACGTCGAGCCCGGCGGATACAGACCTTGCGTTACGCGGTTGACCAACGGCTTTTTCCAGTCATCATTCAAGGCTTTCCAAGTTTCGCTGTCGATACCGTCGATGAAGAGGTTGGGATCGAAAGATGGTTTGGAAACAAAAGCCAATACCGTACCGTCTTGCGGATTGATGGCAACAATCGCCCCGCGCCTGTCTCCCAATATTTTATCTGCCTCTTGCTGCATGCGGATGTCCATGCCCAAACGCAAAGTTTGCCCCATGCGCGACGGCACATTTTTCAAGACGCGAACAATATTGCCGTAAGCGTCTTTTTCCACTTCTTGATAGCCGGGCGCGCCATGAAGCTGCGGTTCGTAATATTTTTCCAGCCCCGATTTGCCGATGTGCGTGCTGCCGCGATAGAGTGCAGTCAAGCCCTCTTCTTCCAAAATTTCCTGATCTTTGTCGCTGATGCGGCCGATGTAGCCTAAAAAGTGTGAAGTCAGCTTGCCATAAGGATACTCGCGGAAAGTGCGCGAATTGACTTCTACACCTTTAAATTCATTAAGATGCACGGACAATTTCGCCGCTTCTTCATCTGTCAGGCGCAGCTTGAGCGGGATGTTTTCAAATTTGCGGTAGCTTTCGCGGTATTTGTGGAAACGCTTCAAATCAGTAGGCGTAATATCGACATACTTCCGCAGGGCTTCGATAACATCCTCCATCTTACCCTCAATGCGGCTGGGGATGACTTCCAACGAAAATACAGGATAGTTTTTTGCCAACGGTACGCCGTTGACATCTACGATTTCGCCGCGGACGGGCGGAGTCGGAATTAATGTGATGCGGTTGCTGGATGCCTGCCCGGAAAAATCGTCATGCCGGAACACTTGCAAATAGACAAACCGCGCCACCAATGCGGCAAACAAAACCACAATCAAGATAAACGCCACCAGCAGACGCAATAAAGAATCGGCTTGCGCTGCCTTTGCAGTCTGTGTTTTACCGCTACCGCCATTTTTCAGACGACGTTTCATAGTATTCAGTATGGACATGGTTTCACGTTATCTGTTGGCGCGATAAAAATTGGTCAGCACCAGCATCAACTGGCTCAAGAAAGGCCAAAGCAGCGCGCCTGCCAAAGGCGCGATGAAACTTTGCCAAGTAATGATTTGGTTGTTGAGGAACAGGCGCGCCGCCACCAAAACCGCCTGATGGCAGAACAATGCTGCCAATACCGCCCCTATCTGCATGATGTGGCCGTAGAGCATGATTTGACGGCGCGTGTTCAAGACGAAATACACCATGACCGTATAAGACAATGCGTGCAGCCCCAAAGTTGCTGCCGTTGCGGCATCGACTATCAAGCCGAGCAAAAACGCAATGCCCATGCCGACGCGTTGGGGATGATGCATAGACCAATAAAGCAGCATCAGCGCAGTCAGTTCGGGCAGCCAAAAAAATACATCAAAGGGAAAAGGCATGAAATCGACAAGCATGGTTACGGCAAAACTTGCCGCAATCACGCCGACGGGCATGGCACGGTAGGAATCGTCAAAATCGTTCATGAATGATTTATTGGGAAGAATGGGAAGAAGACAGAACCAAAACAAAGCGGCTGCGGCGCAAGGCGGCAAACGGGGTCAGTTCTGTGTCGTAATAAGGCGTACCGGAAGCGCGGACGACTTTATCCACGCGGGCTACGGGAATGCCTGCCGGATAAATGCCGTCCAAGCCGGAGGTAATCAAAACATCCTGCGGCTTTAAATCCGAACCCGTCGGGAAATAGCGCAAATCCAAACCCACGCCATTGCCGTAGGCGAGATTGCGTTCGCCCGTACGCTCAACGGCAACAGGGACGATACTTTGCGCAGCCGCCATCAGCTCGACTTCCGCACTGTTTGCGTGAACTAAGGTAATCCGCCCGATTAAGCCGTTTTGGTCGATAACGGCATCGCCTGCCGCTACCCCTTCGCCACTGCCTTTATTGATAATCAAACGCTCGGACAGCGGGTCTTTGCCACTGGACAATACTTCAGCACCGATGACATTGCTGATGCCTTTTTGCTGCATGCCGTATAGCTTTTTCAGCTCCTGCAATTCGCTCAGGTTGACCTTATCGCGTTGAAGCTGGATTTTCAGACGACCGTTTTCCTCCAAAAGGAGACGGTTTTGTTCCAACAGCTCGGTTTGTGATTGAGATTGGTTGGAAAAATATTGATAGAGACGGACCGGCTGGTTTGCCAGCCATTGCACCGGATAAAGAATCTCTGCCGCCGCAGTGCGCACGGGCTGCATCAGGTTGAAACGGCCGTCCGCCACCATAATGCCGGCACCCAGCAAAAGATACGCAATAAAACGAGGCAACAGCTTTTGGCCCTTTGCCTCGTCAAACCGTAAAGAAGAATGTTCCATTTCAGCCTGCCTTACGGGTTATCCACAAAGACGGCATTCCATTTGCCGATATAATCCAATGCTTTGCCCGCACCATAAGCCACACAGTTCAAAGGCTGGTCGGCAATGCCGACAGGCAGCCCCGTCGCATCCGCCAAAACCGTATCCATACCGTGCAACAGTGCGCCGCCGCCTGTAAGCATAATACCCCTGTCGGCAATATCACCAGCCAACTCAGGCGGAGCCTGTTCCAATGCAAGGCGTACGGCGCGGATAATCTGATTAACCGTTTCGCTCAAAGCCTCGCGCACCTCTTCCGAAGTAATGGCAATCGATTTGGGCGTACCTTCCGCCAAATCACGTCCTTTAATCCTCATGGCGGTTTCGGTTGCAAAACCTGAGGCTGAACCGATTGTTTTCTTCAATTCTTCAGCCGTTGCTTCACCAATCAACACACCGCGATGACGGCGCAGATAATGCACGATGCTCTTATCAAACTCATCGCCTGCCGCACGGACGGAGGCGGAATAAGCCATACCGCCCAACGACAAAATGCCGATTTCCGTTGTGCCGCCGCCGATATCCACCACCATCGAACCGGCAGTATCCTCAATCGGCAAACCCGCACCCAAAGCAGCCGCCATCGGCTCCTCAATCAAATGTACGGAAGATGCACCTGCGGCAAACGCAGAATCCAAAATTGCCTTGCGTTCCACTTGGGTTGCCCCGCCAGGCACGCAGATCACTACGCGCGGCGGCACAACCGAATTGCCTTGTATTGCTTTTTTAATCAACATACCCAGCATACGCTCGGCAATCGTAAAATCAGCAATCACCCCGTCCCGCATAGGACGGACGATTTCAATATTGCGCGGCGCGCGCCCCTGCATTTTCTTGGCTTCCGTACCCACGGCGACAATCTTGCTTTTACCGCCCGTACCCGATTGAACCGCCACCACAGACGGCTCGTCCAAAACAATGCCTTTACCACGCACATAAATCAACGTGTTCGCCGTACCCAAGTCAATGGCGATATCGTTTGAGAAAAAACGGGATAAAAAACGAAACATAAAATACCTGAATATCGGCCCAGCACCGATTTTATTTAATTGTTATTCAAAATATTAAAAACATGGAAACAACGCCTTTTCAGACGACCTCCCCACTCCCCGTATGAAACGCATGGCGAAATCACACGCCGTTTGAGTAGTTTTCGGTTATAATTCCTCGTTTCATCGAAGAAGAACGCAATGATACCCCAATAAAGGGGCGTTTGCTATCAGACAAGGATTTTTTATGGCTTTAAGCTTAACCGATGTGGAAAAAATCGCCAAACTCTCACGCCTTTCGCTGACCGAGGAAGAAAAAGGCAAAACCCTCTCAGAATTGAACGACATTTTCGCCATGGTCGAAAAGATGCAGAGCGTGAATACCGATGGTATCGAGCCGATGGCACACCCCCACGAAGCCGCCCTGCGCCTGCGCGAAGATAAAGTTACCGAAACCGACCATGCTGCCGAGTATCAAGCCGTCGCGCCGGAAGTGCGCAACCGCCTGTATATCGTGCCTCAGGTAATTGAAGAATAATTTTTTCAGACGACCTCATTATATTGAAATATGAAATCTAAACTTGGGTCGTCTGAAACTCGTTTTTTTCCTTCGAAATTTCAATCACTGTTCAGCCTACGTTTTCGGCAACACTTTTCCGAATATTTGCCTGAAAACAGAAACCGTCTCAAATTAGGAATCATGGCGCAATGACCCAATACACCCTCAAACAAGCCAGCCAACTGCTGCAATCCAAGCAAATCTCCGCCGTCGAACTGGCAACCGAATACCTCGCCGCCATTGATGCGCAGAACCCGGCAATCAACGGTTACATTACTCTCGACCAAGACAAAACCCTCGCCGAAGCCCGTGCCGCCGATGCTCGTATCGCTCAAGGCAACGCCACCGCGCTTACCGGCGTACCCATCGCCTACAAAGACATTTTCTGCCAAACAGGCTGGCGCAGTGCGTGCAGCTCCAAAATGTTGGACAATTTCGTTTCGCCCTACACTGCCACCGTCGTACAAAACCTGCTCAATGAAGGCATAGTAACGCTCGGTCGTACCAATATGGACGAGTTCGCTATGGGCTCGACCAATGAAACCTCGTTCTACGGCGCAACCAAAAATCCGTGGAATCCCGAACATGTTCCAGGCGGTTCGTCCGGCGGTTCCGCAGCCGTCGTTGCCGCACGCCTTGCCCCTGCCGCGCTCGGTTCAGACACCGGCGGATCCATCCGCCAGCCTGCTTCACACTGCGGTATTACAGGCATTAAACCTACCTACGGTACCGTTTCCCGCTTCGGCATGGTCGCCTACGCCTCCAGTTTTGACCAGGCTGGTCCGATGGCACAAACCGCCGAAGACTGCGCGATTTTGCTCAATGCAATGGCGGGCTTTGACGAGCGCGATTCCACCAGTTTGGAACGCAGCAAGGAAGACTACACCCGCGATTTGGACAAACCGCTCAAAGGCATGAAAATCGGCCTGCCTAAAGAATATTTCGGCGAAGGCGTGGATGCCGATGTGCAGGCTGCTTTGCAAAGCGTCATCAACCTTTTAAAAGCACAAGGTGCGGAAACCATTGAAGTTTCCCTGCCGCAAACTGCCCTATCCATCCCTGCTTACTACGTTCTCGCTTCCGCCGAAGCCAGCACCAATCTTTCCCGCTACGACGGCGTACGCTACGGCCACCGCGCCGCCCAATTCAGCGACCTAGAAGAAATGTACAGCAACACCCGCGCCGAAGGTTTCGGCAGCGAAGTCAAACGCCGCATCATGATTGGCACTTATGTGTTGTCGCACGGCTACTACGATGCCTATTACTTAAAAGCCCAAAAACTGCGCCGCCTCGTTGCCAACGATTTTCAGACGGCCTTCGCGCAATGTGATTTCATCCTTGCCCCGACTGCGCCCACCGCCGCCCCCAAACTCGGCAGCGACATCCACGATCCCGTGCAGATGTACCTTTCCGACATCTACACCATCGCTGTAAATTTGGCAGGTTTGCCCGCCCTGACCTTGCCCGCAGGTTTCAGCAGCAGCGGACTGCCCATCGGCGTGCAATTTATCGGCAACCACTTCTCCGAAGCCAAAATCCTTGGCGCAGCGCATCAAGTACAGCTGGCGAGCGATTGGCATATAAAAGCACCAGCATGAGATTTACAGGATAGCCTTTGAGGCCGTCTGAAAAAGGCTACCTGTAAATAGTGGAATTCGTAGCATTATTGTTTTGAATCATCTTTTTCAGGTAGCCTGAAGTAATGTCCCAACCCAAAATTCCAGAAAACTACGGCAAACTACTCAAAAAATATGAAGGTCTGGATGGCAAACTCAAACAGGAGCAAGACCAATTTGGCTACGAGTTATTCACCAACCCCCATATTTTTTTACAACTCAGACAAAATCCGAGAACACCAAAAAGATTTCTTAACTACAAAAAATTTGGAAATACATATATAAAAAAACAACAAAATATAATCAAAATAACCATTAGATTTTATATTATAAATAGTTACATTCTTCGTACTTTTTAATACCAAAATTTTCACTTTTATTTTAAATATTCTTTAAGTAATTATTTAAACATTATCAGGAACAAAAAGAGATATAAGATGATTGATATTAATTATAAAAATGGATTGCCTACAATATTTAATTATTTTGAGGATTTTGTTGATAGCAATTATGGAAATCTATTAGCATCTATTTCTAATAACTCATTAGTATCATTTTTTAAAATGAAGCCAAATTCGAATACACAATTTGAATCAATTGGAACTGGATTTATATGTGTATTAGATGAAGAGTTATACTTAATGACAGCTTATCATGTCTTTAAACAGATTATAGAAAAAAAAAATAATCCATTTTATGTATATATTCCAGGAATTTTAGAAAATAAAAATATTTTTGAGTTTAAAAAAATATTGAAAATACAAGAAAATGCAAATTACACCAGGGTGAAAATCGATAAAGATGGTGATACCATCTTTATACCAACTAATGAAGAAATAGTTTCAAAAAATAAAGTTAAAAACAACTCAGCCATCCCCTATGTATACTTTTCAGATTTGAATAAAGATGGAATGTTAGAACCAACCTCCTCATTCATGATTTCTGGATTCCCATCAAATAAAAATCAATTTCATAAAAATAGAGATAAAGAACCAGTATTCAATGCAGTAAACCTTATCTTTCATGGTGCTCAGTATGAGCAAAAATTAAATACTATTTACTTTTTTGGAGATAAAAAAGATAATAAAGTTGAATCTAACAGTGCATACTCTCCAAGTGTAAAAAATTTTATTCCGACAGGAATGAGTGGTTCTCCTGTATTTCAGTTTTATATTAAGAAAACAGAAGACGGTCCAAAAATTAAGCTTATTTTAATTGGAATTTTTACAGAATTTAAGAAAAATAAATTACAATTCAAGGCTACAGTTCTACAAGACAACCGATATTTTTAAATCCAATTAATTCAATATAATAATCACCAATTTCTCGCAAATCCTCGTATTCGGCGTTGATTGCAGCGATTGTCCGTTTTGCATGAACTTCACAGAAATCGAAGAAACACACCGCGTGATTTACTGGGATTCTGGTTATCTGACATAGCGCATTATTGCTAATTCATTAGAAGATTTTTTTAACTTATTTAATTGGGCATAATTAGACGGCAATTTTCCAGCAGTCTGAAACTAACAAAATTACTAAAATAATGGAATATTACGATTACTTTTCCCCAAAATTTTGGCAATTCTTATGGGGCTTATGGCAGACAGCGGGGCTGGAAATATCTACAAGCATTGCGTTATTTCTGCTGTACTGGCTCATCCTTTCTGTACTTGTTATGTACATTTTGTGGCGTAAACGTCCAAAAACGCCGCATTTTTGGCGAAAACATTTATTACTCAATAGCATTATCTGCCTACCTTTGAGTTTGTTTATCAACCTTGGTTACACAGTCATCCGTTTTATTATGCCGGCTCGCAATCAAGCGGCATATTACGGACAGTTGACGTTGCATCCTCTGGAACAAACATTTGTTACATTATTTAATGTTATTTATTCTTACGAATGGCTGTTCCTCGTATCTGCTGTGGCTGCTGTGAATGTATTGCTACTGGCTATTTGGCGTAAAAAGCTTTTTAAACAATCATCGCCATCCTGAATACAAGCAGGTTTCTATGTATTAAGGAAACTTAAACTATGCCTTGGGAAACAGTAATCGGCTTAAGAATTTATGTCCAGTTCAACCCCCAATCCAAAATCTTCATCGACGCCCCGACCGAATTTGGTACGGAATCTGATGTGTATACCTGCGTAGAGGGAAAGGTATAATGCCGGAGCAGTTTGTTTTTCCAGATTTCAAAACCGTATATAAGGATGCGCCGAAATTTCAAATCCAGCATTTGAAATTCTCCTTACGCAGGTTGTTTACACGGCGACAAGTCAAAGATTTTGAAAACTTTGTCAACGCCTCCGCGCCACACCGTACCTTTTTCCAAAGGCGGCCCCAAGATGCCTATCCGTTGATACACGCCTTTGTTGACCAACGCTTCAACAGACGGCGCAGGCTGCAAGTCATGAAAGAAGACCTGCTGACAGCCGAAAAACTGTTCGGGCAAGAAACGCTCGCCAATATGACGACGCGCAAATTCCATGTCGTTCTGGCGCATCTTTCAGACGACCTGACTTTATGGCTGAACCGAAACGATAATTGCGTGGATGAAGGAATGTGGTCGCTATCCTTACGCGACAACGAAGGAAAACGTCTCTACATGACAACCTTCGCCTTAGTTGACAGCAAATTGCTGGCCGCTTCTATCCAAGGCCCCGCAGGGGAAGAAGCTAAAGACCTTGTCCGCAGCCTAACCAAACAACTCCACGGTCTGCGCCCGCAGCAGCTGATGGTAACCGCCCTGCAATATTTTTCGACATCGCTCAATTTGGGCGGCGTTGTCGGCATTGCCCAAGAGCATCAGGTCAAACTGCGCTGGCGGCTGAAGAAACGGGTCAAAATGAATTACGACCTGTTTTGGCAGGAGAACGGCGCAACGCTCGGCGACGACGGCTACTGGCATCTGCCGCAAATCCCGCCGCGAAAAGACTTGGTGGAAATTGAAAGCAAAAAGCGTTCGATGTACCGCAAACGTTACCAAATGCTGGATAACATGGCGGCTGAGATGCAGGCTTGCTTTCAGAAAACTTGATTTTGCGTTTTCAGACGACCTTTGCCATTTGAAAAACAAACAGATCGTCTGAAAACGGCTGACCACTTTATATTATCGACATCAAAAGAAAGAACCCCTTATGACCTGGGAAACAGTAATCGGCTTGGAAATTCACGTCCAGCTCAACACCCAATCCAAAATCTTCAGCGGCGCATCGACTGCGTTCGGTGCAGAACCTAATGCGCACGCCAGCGTGGTGGAATGCGCGCTGCCGGGCGTGCTGCCGGTAATGAACCGCGAAGTCGTTGAAAAAGCCATCAAATTAGGCTTAGCTTTGGATGCGAAAATCAACCAGAAAAACGTGTTCGACCGCAAAAACTACTTCTACCCCGACTTGCCCAAAGGCTATCAAATCAGCCAGTTGGATTTACCGATTGTCGAACACGGCAAACTGGAAATCGTGGTCGGCGACGATGTAAAAACCATCAATGTAACCCGCGCGCACATGGAAGAAGATGCGGGCAAATCCGTGCATGAAGGCTTGAACGGCGCGACCGGTATCGACCTGAACCGTGCCGGCACGCCGCTGTTGGAAGTGGTATCCGAGCCCGAAATGCGCTCCGCCGCCGAAGCCGTTGCCTACGCCAAAGCCTTACACAGCTTGGTAACATGGCTAGACATCTGCGACGGCAATATGGCGGAAGGCTCGTTCCGCGTCGATGCCAACGTATCCGTGCGCCCGAAAGGCCAAGCGGAATTCGGCACGCGCCGCGAGATTAAAAACCTCAATTCTTTCCGCTTCTTGGAGCAGGCGATTAATTACGAAGTGGAAGCGCAAATCGAGATTTTGGAAGACGGCGGCAAAGTACAGCAGGCAACTATGCTGTTCGACCCGGAAAAAGGCGAAACCCGCGTGATGCGTTTGAAAGAAGATGCACACGACTACCGTTACTTCCCCGACCCTGATTTGCTGCCCGTCATCATTTCAGACGACCAGTTGCAAAAAGCAAAAGCAGAAATGCCTGAGCTGCCGAAAGAAATGGCGGTACGTTTCGTGGCGGACTGCGGCGTGTCCGACTACGACGCGCGCCTGCTCACCGCCAGCCGCGTGCAGGCTGCCTATTTTGAAGAAGCCGCCAAAGCCAGCGGACAAGGCAAGCTGACTGCCAACTGGATGAACGGCGAACTCGCCGCCACGCTGAACAAAGAAGGCATGGAACTTGCCGACAGCCCGATTACCGCTCCGCGCCTCGCCGCGCTGGTAGGCAAAATCGCCGACGGTACTTTAAGCAGCAAATTGGCGAAAAAAGCCTTTGAAGCCATGTGGGCGGAACCCGAAGCTTCCATTACCGAAATCATTGAAAAACACGGCTTGCAGCAAATGACCGATACCGGCGCGATTGAAGCCATGGTGGACGAAGTGCTGGCAAACAACGCCAAAGCCGTGGAACAATTTAAATCCGGCAACGAAAAAGCCCTGAATGCGATTGTGGGACAAGTGATGAAGGCCAGCAAAGGCAAAGCCAATCCCGCGCAGGTGCAGGAACTGATTAAAGCGAAGTTGGGGTAAACAAGGTGCAGGCTGCCTGAAAAACGATAAAAGGGTTTTCAGGCAGCCTGAAACCGTTTTTAAACCGGAAAAGGAAAATGCAATGAAAACCGTCGTCGTTATTATCTTGGAACAGTTTGCCGACTGGGAATCCACTTTGCTGACTCCTGTTTTACAACAATTTGCAGGCTATACCGTCCGCTACGTTTCCACCGACCGAAATCCGAAAACATCCATGGGTAATCTGCGCGTTCAGCCCGATTTAACCTTAGACGAACTGCCGCCCGACACCGCCGCTTTGATTCTAAACGGCGCAACCCAATCGTGGCGCGATTTATCCGATGAAAACCGCCTAAAAATTGCCGACTTGGTTCGCACGTTTAAGCAGCAGGGCAAGATTGTGGGCGGTATTTGTGAAGGTACCTATTTTCTTGCCGCCAACGGTCTGTTGAACGACTGCCGCCACACCGCCAACAGCTTGGCTGCCATTGCCGATTTACCCGAATACACTAACCGGCAGGCTTATGTGGAAACCAAACGCGAAGCCGTGCGGGACGGCAACGTTATTACCGCCAACGGCACGGCTTTTGTCGATTTTGCTCTCCAAATTTTGTCTGCCTTGGGTGATATTCCCGAAGACCTTATCGCCCGATGCAGGGAAATGTGGCAGTAGTTGAAGCAGGGTTAGCACGCGTCTTTTTCAGGCAGCCTAAAACCTCAAAGTCATAAATATTCACACTGAGGTAACTTCTGCTTGCCCAAAATCAGCCTGCATTTTTTGTCAACGGAAGCCCACATGCGGACAAGCAAACAGCAGTTTTGTTCTCAGAGAACTTTATGAAAACTGCCAAAATAATGGCTTTGTAGGCGGCTTTGTTTGGAAGAGCATGGGCGGCTGAATTGAACGAGGATGATGCGGGTGACTGTGTACCGCTGAACAAAGAACAGCAACCGATGAACCTGAAAATCATTTATCTGTTTTATAGTGGATTAACTTTAAACCAGTACGGCGTTGCCTCGCCTTGCCGTACTATCTGTACTGTCTGCGGCTTCGTCGCCTTGTCCTGATTTAAAGTTAATCCACTATAAGTCAATCTTGCCAGACCGGCTGAAAGCAAGGTATAGGTTTTAATTCTATTAAAGCTTGGTTTTCAGACGACCTTCAAGCCATAACAAATTAAGATGAAAATAATATTATCTGCAGTGCTATTGCTGGCAACGGCTTCTTCGTTTTCAAAGAATCACGACAATCAGCCTCAGCCTTTTACTCCTCAAGCAGTGCAGGATGTATTGCATTGCAAGGTGTCATCGTTGGATTTTTCGTTTTGGATTCCGGAAAATTTCACTGGTTATCTTGATCCAAATGAACGTGTCGGAGAAAATGTAGGACGTTTTGTCAATGAAATCGATAATATTACTTACCGTTACCGCTTGCCGTTTAAGGTGCATCTTGCCAATCCCTTAGATGGAAAAGAAGTAGAAGGGCAGTATGTCGCTATTCGCAACAATGCTGTCTATTTGGAAATTGATTGGACACGATATCCCAAATTGCATTCACTATACCGTCAGAAATATCAGGAAAACCTTCAAGAGCTGACGCAACAGCTAAAGGGACAAAATATCACATCCAAAACGACACCTAAAAAACTGGATACATTGGGCTATGATGTGCCTACTGTCGAAAAATCGATAACAGATCCCAATAAAAAATCTAAGATATGGAAATATTTTGGCTTTGCTGCTGCCTTTAAAGCAGATGTACTGAGGGGTGATTCAGATAAGGGCTATATCGGCTGCCGTTATCCGTTGTAGACTGTCTTCCGAAAACGGAGGTCGTCTGAAAGCTGATTTTTCAGACGACCTTTTAACTTAATCTATTCAAACCACACCAAACCATGACCCATACCATTACCCTACCCGACCAAACCACCTTTACCGCCAACGACGGCGAAACGGTTTTAGCCGCTGCCGCCCGTCAAAACCTCAATCTGCCCCATTCCTGCAAAAGTGGTGCCTGCGGGCAATGCAAAGCCGAACTGGTGAGCGGCGATATTCAAATGGGCGAACACTCGGAACAGGCTTTATCCGAAGCAGCAAAAAGCCAAGGCAAGATTTTGATGTGCTGCACCACCGCGCAAAGCGACATCAGCATCAACATCCCCGGCTACAACGCCAATGCGCTACCCGTCCGCACCCTGCCCGCCCGTATTGAAAGCATGGTTTTCAAACACGATGTCGCCCTCCTGAAACTTGCCCTGCCCAAAGCCCCGCCGTTTGCTTTCTACGCCGGGCAATACATTGATTTACTGCTGCCGGGCAACGTCAGCCGCAGCTACTCTATCGCCAATTCGCCCGACCAAGAAGGCATTTTGGAACTGCACATCCGCAGGCGCGAAAACGGCGTCTGCTCGGAAATGATTTTCGGTAGCGAACCCAAAGTCAAAGAAAAAGGCATCGTCCGCATCAAAGGCCCGCTCGGTTCGTTTACCTTGCAAGAAGACAGCGGCAAACCCATCATCCTTTTGGCAACCGGTACAGGCTATGCCCCCATCCGCAGCATCCTGCTCAACCTTATCCGCCAAGACAGCAGCCGCGCCGTCCATTTCTACTGGGGCGCGCGTCACCAAGATGATTTGTACGCACTCGAAGAAGCTCAAGAACTGACAGGTCGTCTGAAAAACGCCCGCTTCACTCCCGTCCTATCAAAAACCGCTGAGGGTTGGCAAGGCGAAAAAGGATACGTCCAAACCGCCGCCGCAAAAGATTATCCCGACTTGAGCGGTTACGAAGTTTATGCCTGCGGTTCCGTCGCCATGACCGAAAGCGCGAAATCCGTGTTGACCGCACAATGCAACCTGCCTGAGACAACCTTCTATTCGGATGCGTTTTCGCCTGCGCAGTAGAAATATAGTGGATTAAATTTAAATCAGGACAAGGCGACGAAGCCGCAGACAGTACAGATAGTACGGCAAGGCGAGGCAACGCCGTACTGGTTTAAAGTTAATCCACTATATCCGCGCAAATCTAATCCTGCCGCAACCGAAAAAGGCTTGGGAAATGAGTTGTCTTAAAAAATAATGTGCCGATGTCGTCGAACAATTTTTCAGACGACCTCGGCACATTATTTTGTAAAAGGTCGTCTGAAAACGAATTTAGTGGGATTACTCAGGTTTTCAGACGACCTTCGGATTTGGGCGAACCTTATTCCGCTACCGTTTTGCGAATAAGCTTTTCAGCATTGGCGAGCGTGTTTTCCACTTCGGCAAACTCGATTTTGCTGCCCGACACCAGCGCGCGCGTGTCGTTGAATACGACTTGGACTGCGCCGTCAGTTTCGGTAACGAGGACGCGCAACGGCAGTTGCAGGGCGAAGGCAGGGTCTTTTTGCATCAGCGGCGTGCCTGCTTTGGGCGTACCGAAGACGATGACTTTGGCGGGCTGCATGTCCAAACCGCTTTGACGCGCGGCGGCTTGGTGGTCGATGACGGCGAACACGGTCATGCCTTTTTCTTTGACGGCGGTTTCCAAACGGCGGACGGTATCGTCGAAACTGTATTTGCTGATGGCGGTATGGGTTTGATTCATGGCTGAACTTTGTCGGGAATCGGGTTGTCGGGCGGCATCGCCGCCGTGTGAGGCGCAGGCGGTCAGGGCGGCGAGGATGGCGGCTGCGGCGAAGGTGCGTATCGGTTTCATATTTTTCCTTGGATAAAAGGTCGTCTGAAACGTTTCAGACGACCTTGTTGCTGGTTATTTCAAACCTTTTTTCACCAAGTCTTCGTAACCGCCGTGGTTGGTTACGTTGGTGTAGCCTGCTTTTTTCAACTCGGTAAGCGCGGCTTCGGCACGGCGGCCGCTGCGGCAATAGAGGTTGACGGGCGCGTTTTTGTCGGGGCTGACGCTTTTGATGCGTTCGACGATTTGGTCGTGCGGAATATTGACCGCGCCTTGCAGGTGGCCGGATTTGAATTCTTCTTCGGAACGTACGTCAATCCATACGCCTTTTGCTTTGGCAGGTTGCGCGCTAGCGGCTTTGGAGGCAGGCGCGGCAAAGGATACGGCGGCAGGCAGGACGAGTGCGGCGGCAGTCAGCGCGGCAGTCAGCAATTTTTTCATGGTTGTTTCTCCAAACGGTTGAACAAAAACATCAATCTAAACGGTTCGGCGGCAAAAAGCAATGCTCCGTCAACAGAAGGGTCGTCTGAAACGGGAGTTTTTTCAGACGACCCTTTGAGACAAAATCAACGCTGCGCGTCAACCGCTTCCAAAGCACGCAGGGCATAAGTGTAGGCTGCGCCTGCGTTCAAGGAAATGGCGGTTGCCAGCGCGCCGGCGATTTCGCTTTCAGTCGCGCCCGCTTTGGCGGCTGCGGCGGCGTGTACGCTGATGCAGCTTTCGCAACGGGTAGTGATGGCGACGGCGAGGGCAATCAGCTCGCGGGTTTTCGCATCCAAGGCTTCGGCTGCGGCAGCTTGTTCCAGCGCGCCGTAGGCTTGCAGCATTTTCGGGTGGTTTTTACCCAGCTCGCCGAATGATTTTTTAACGTGTGCGGTGTGTTCGGGCCAATTTTGAAACATTTTGATTTCCTTTCTAATGTGTTTGCAAGTGAAGGATGTTGCACTTTTTTACATCCGATGAATGGCATTATTGCAATAATTTGACTATCATAATCGTCAAATCATCTCATTCACTTGCAAAAAACACTTATGGACACTTTGGACAAACTCATCGAACTGGCGCAAATCACCGGCAGTGTGGACATACAATGCCTGTTCCGCGACAAATGGTACGCCCCGCACGAACGCAGGCGCGCGCACGGCATCGCGCACCTTGTCGTCGCCGGAGAAAGCTACATCAAAATCGAAGGCGAACCCGAAGCACGTCTCTTACAAACCGGCGACCTTATCTTTTTCCCGCGCAGCGCGGAACACATCATCAGCAGCGAAGCGGACTGCAACAACTGCGGCGATACCATTCATATCAGCAACGATGGCGCGTTTACCATCGAATCTTCAGGCAGCGGCGGCGAAAAAAGCCTCGATTTGTTCTGCGCCCGCTTCGAATACGACGAACACGCCGACATCATGCACGACCTGCCCGAAACCGTCCTCATCAAGATGGACCATCCCTCGCTACAATGCCTTATCTCCATGTTGCAATACGAAAGCGCGCACACGCTTTCCGGCTCGCGCGCCATCGTCAATGCCCTCTCCTCCGTCCTCCTCGTCCTCATCGTCCGCGCCCATCTCGAACAAGGCGGAGAAGCGCCTTTGGGTGGCATACTCAACGGCCTGCGCGACAAACGCCTGCGCCAACTCATCCAAACCGTCGTCAGCCGCCCCGAAGACGAATGGAACATCGAAAAAATGACCGCGCTTGCCAACCTTTCCCGCGCCCAACTGATGCGCCTGTTCAAACAGCAAACCGGCATCAGCCCTCACGCCTTCGTCAACCTCATCCGCCTGCGCCAAGCCGCCGTATTGCTGCGGCAAACCGCCGATTCCGTCTTATCCGTCGCACTGAACGTCGGTTTCCAATCCGAAACCCACTTCGGCAAAGCGTTTAAAAAACAATACGGGATTTCGCCGGGGCAATATCGGAAAAATGAAACGGCAGATAATGATACCAGGGCATTTGAACCCGAAAGGTCGTCTGAAAACGGCTAAGTCAAAAGCGTCATAAACTTTTGATTTATCGTTCAGCCATTGGGATACTGCGGGAAAGCCTGTTTGGATACACTGTTTATTTGCCTATATAATCCATTTTTCCCTTTTCAGACGACCTCTTATGCTCAGCTACCGCCACGCCTTCCATGCCGGCAACCATGCCGATATGATCAAGCATTTCATCCTTTTCCTAACGCTTGATTACTTCAATCAGAAAGACAAGCCCTATTGGTATATCGATACCCACAGCGGCGCAGGCTTATATGACTTGAGCGGCAGCGAAGCGCAAAAAGTCGGCGAATACAAACAAGGCATCCGGTTGCTCCAAGAGGCGGAACATCTGCCGCCCGAGCTGTCCGCCTTCATCGCCCGTCTGAATGCCATACTCCCGCAAGAGCAACTCTATTGCGGTTCGCCGTGGCTTGCCCAAGCCCTGACGCGCGACAGCGACAAACTGCGTTTGTTTGAGCTGCACCCTGCCGATTTCCAACATCTGAAAAACAATATGGAAGAAGCACGTTTGGGCAGGCGCGGGCAAATAATGCAGGCAGACGGTTTTCGCGGTCTGATTTCGCTGTTGCCCCCGCCGCTGCGCCGCGCTGTTGTCCTGATAGACCCTCCGTATGAAGAAAAACAAGACTATCAGCGCGTTGTCCAAACTTTAAAAGACGCGCTCAAACGCTTTGAGCAGGGTTGTTATATGGTTTGGTATCCCTGTTTGAGCCGCGAAGAAAGCCGCAAGCTGCCCGAGCAACTGCAAAAGCTGATGCCCGACAGCTACCTGCACGCCGAGCTGCACGTCCACACCCCGCGTCCGGACGGATTCGGGATGCACGGCAGCGGCATGTTTATCATCAACCCGCCCTACCTGCTGCCGGAACTGCTGAAAAGCAACCTTCCCGCGTTGACCGACATACTGGCACAAGACAACGGCGCGCGCTTCGTCTTAAACAGTTGCATAAAATAATCGATATTATCCCGTCGAACCAAGACACCGGCGGGAAATCCTGTGGCATGGGCTTCCGATTTAAACTACAATTCACTACATTGTTTTCACGCTTTCAAATCATGACGATCAGACATCCCGCTTCATTGCTTTTGGCTTCCCTTTGCACGCTTTTTCTATGCTCCTGCGAACGTTCGGTTCAAGATACGGTACAAGAAACCTTCGGCGAAGAATTGCGCGGCCATTTCATCAGCAGCGCGACAGCCATCTGCGTGGAAAAAGCGCCGAAAAGCAGCGCGATACCGTCTGATACCGTACAGCAAATCTGTTCGTGCGCTTCGGAAAAAACCGCAGACCAGATATCCATCGACGATATGTCGAAACTGATCGGCGGCGAAGTCGGCGGCGAGTTGAAAACCAAAATCAAGCAAAGCGCGGTCGAATGCGCCAAAGAAATGATAGGCGCCGCCTCCGCCCCTTCCAGCAAAAAATAAATACCGACCTCGTCTGAAAACCTTTTTCAGACGACCTTTTCTTTTTTATAGCCAGAAACCGAGTCCGATATGAAAACATTAGCGCAATTCCTACCGCAGCATTTACAGCAAAACAACATTCCTGCCGAATTGGGCAGCGTCCTCGAATCCATTGTCGCCGCCTGCTCCGACATCAGCGGCAAAGTCCGCTTGGGCGCACTCGCCGGCGTGTTGGGCATGGCGGGTACGGGCAATATTCAGGGCGAAGATCAGAAAAAGCTGGATGTGATTGCCAACGATATCCTGATTGACGTCTTGAAAAACAACGCCCATGTCGCCGGTTTGGCAAGCGAGGAAGAGGATACTTTTGTGGCAGCCAACGAAAACGGCGGCTATCTTGTCCTGTTCGACCCTCTGGACGGCTCGTCCAATATCGACGTCAATATTTCCGTCGGTACGATTTTTTCCGTACTCGCCAAGCCCGAAGGTCGTCTGAATACCGAGTCCTTCCTGCAAAAAGGCCGTGACCAAGTGGCGGCAGGTTATGTTTTGTACGGCCCGCAAACCCAATTGGTGTTCACTTTGAAACACGGCGTTTTCGTGTTCACGCTCAACGAAAACAACGAATTCGTCCTAACCAAAGAAAACCCGCAAGTTCCTGCATCGACCAAAGAGTTTGCCATCAATATGTCCAACACCCGCCACTGGCAAGCCCCTATGCAGCAATATATTAACGAGCTGCTGGCAGGCGATACGGGCGTTCGCGGTAAAAATTACAATATGCGCTGGGTGGCGAGCATGGTCGCAGAAATCCACCGCATCCTGATGCGCGGCGGCGTCTTCATGTATCCTCAAGACAAACGCGATCCGTCCAAACCCGGCAAGCTGCGCCTGATGTACGAAGCCAACCCGATGAGCCTGATTTTGGAACAGGCAGGCGCGGCTGCAAGCAATGCTTTGGAAAACATGCTCGACATTATTCCCACGGGTCTGCACCAACGCGTAGCCGTCGTCATGGGCAGCCGCGAGGAAGTCGAATATGTCGGCAAGCTGCATCAAAAATAAGATGTTGAGTTTGTAGGCTATCCTGCCATAAAAAGGTCGTCTGAAAATCCGTTTCAGCATTCTCTATGAACGTTGAAACAGGTTTTCAGACGACCTTTTGTGTATTTAGTATTCGGGCATTTACAAGGTCTGCTGTTCGGCAAGCCTTGACTCATCTACGGGCCATTATGACCTTTCGCCCAAAATCATCGAGCCTATGCCCGCATCGGTGAAAATTTCCAGCAAAAGCGCGTTGGGCAGGCGGCCGTCAATGATGTGTGTGGCTTTGACGCCGTTGCTTGCCGCTTCGACGGCGGAACTGATTTTGGGCAACATACCGCCGTAGAGCGTGCCGTCTGCGATTAATTCGCCGATACGGCTTGGCGTGAGGTTGGTCAGCAGGTTGCCTTCTTTGTCCATCACGCCGGCGATATTGGTCATCATCAGCAGTTTTTCCGCGTTCAACTCTTCCGCCAGTTTGCCTGCGACCAAATCCGCGTTGATGTTGAACGCTTCGCCTTTTGCGCCGACGCCGATGGGCGCGACGACGGGGATGCAGCCGCGTTCGATCAAGCCTTCAATCAGGCGAACGTCTATGCTTTCGACCGTGCCGACTTGTCCGATGTCCACGCCTGCCTGTTCGGGCGTATCGACCAGCAGTTTTTTCGCTTTGATGAAGTGGTTATCGCGCCCGGTGACGCCGACCGCGCGTCCTCCTTGCAAATTAATCAGCGAGACGATTTCTTTATTCACATGGCCGCCCAACACCATTTCGACGATGTCCATCGTTTCGCCGTCGGTCACGCGCATGCCTTGCACGAATTCGCCTTTTTTACCGATTTTTTCCAACATTTCATTAATTTGCGGGCCGCCGCCGTGGACGATGACGGGGTGGATGCCCACCAGTTTGAGCAAAACGACATCGCGGGCGAAACCTTCTTTCAAAGCGGGCTCGGTCATGGCGTTACCGCCGTATTTGATGACGATGACAGAACCGGAAAAACGGCGGATATACGGCAGGGCTTCGGCCAAAATGCGCGCTTTGTCGGCTGCGGAAATGGGGTGGGATTCGCTCATAATCGTGTCTCATTATTAACAATTTAATCATTATAGCGGATTACCTTTGAATCAGTAAAAATCAGCTTCGCAACTGTTTGCAGCTTCGCCGTCTTGTCCTGATTTAAAGTGAATCTGCCCTATCTTAACGTCAAAGGTCGTCTGAAACAACATTCCCCGCCCCTTATCGGTTGAGGACGCGCCCGTCAGAATGGTAGAATCAACGGATTCGGGCATATCGGTTTGCCGTCGCCGACGGATGCGGTATCGCCCACACATTTTCTCAAACAACGGTTATCCGGTTCGCCCGATATACCGAGGACTTTCCCATGATTAAAATCAGCACTCAATTTGATGCCGGCTCCGTCGTCGTCAAAGACCTGACCGACCCTGCCAATATCCGCCTCGCCCTGCGTCCGGACAACGCTTCCGATTTTGCCCAATGGTTTTACTTCCGCCTGCAAGGTGCGGCGTATCAGAATTGCGTGATGCACTTTGAAAATGCGGCGGATTCGGCTTATCCGCAAGGCTGGGAAGATTATCAGGCGTGCGCCTCTTACGACCGCCAAAATTGGTTCCGCGTCCCGACAGAATACGAAAACGGCGTGCTGACCATCAACCATACGCCTTTGTCTAACAGCGTTTACTACGCCTATTTCGAGCCTTATTCCCACGAACAGCATTTAAACCTCTTGGGCGACGCGCAAGGCAGCGGGCTTTGCCGCATCGACGACTTGGGCAGCACCATACAAGGCCGCGACATCAACCTGCTGACCATCGGCAACCAAGTCGAAAGCGACATGAAAATCTGGATTATCGCCCGCCAACACCCGGGCGAAACGATGGCGGAATGGTTTATCGAAGGCCTGCTCGGCCGCCTGCTCGATCCGCAAGACCCGACCGCGCGCACCCTGCTCGACCGCGCCACGTTCTACATCGTGCCGAACATGAACCCCGACGGCTCGGTATTGGGCAATCTGCGCACCAATGCTGCTGGCGCAAACCTCAACCGCGAATGGGAAAGCCCGACTTTGGAAAAAAGCCCGGAAGTCTTCCTTGTACGCGAAAAAATGCTGGAAACCGGCGTGGATTTGTTCCTAGACATTCACGGCGACGAAGCATTGCCGTTTGTCTTTGTCGCCGGTACGGAAGGCGTGCCGAACTACAATCCGCGCATCGCCGCGCTGGAAACGCAGTTCAAAACCGCCCTACTCTCCGCCAGCCCCGACTTCCAAGACGAATACGGCTATGAAAAAGACGCGCCCGGTCAGGCAAACATGACGCTCGCGACCAACTGGGTGGGCAATCATTTCGACTGCCTCGCCTATACGCTCGAAATGCCGTTTAAAGACAACGCCAACCTGCCCGACGATGACTTCGGCTGGAACGGCCAACGCTCCCTGCGTTTGGGCGAAGCCATGTTGTCGGCTGTCTTGAACGTTGTCGATGATTTACGATAATTCTTTTCCCATCACACAAAAGGTCGTCTGAAAATCCCAATCGGCATTTTCAGACGACCTTTGTCGGGCTAAAAACACATAAACCGCCCTTCCCATAAGGAACACACATCATGATGATACATCCGCAGTTCGACCCCGCATTAATCAGTTTCGGACCTATCGCCATCCGCTGGTATGCCCTCAGCTATATCGTCGGCTTTATACTTTTCCTATGGCTGGGTCGCCGCCGTATTAAGCAAGGCAACACCGCTTTTACGAAAGAAATGCTCGACGACTTCCTAGGTTGGGGGGCAATAGGCGTCATACTCGGCGGACGACTTGGCTATATCCTGTTTTACAAATTCTCATACTACCTCGAACATCCGCTTGACATGATCAAAGTCTGGGAAGGCGGCATGTCGTTTCACGGCGGCTTCTTGGGCGTCGTCATCGCCATGTGGATCTTCAGCCGCCAACACAAAATCAGCACCTTAAAAACCATGGATTTTGTCGCGCCGCTCGTTCCGCTGGGTTTGGCTTCCGGCCGTATCGGCAACTTCATCAACGGCGAACTCTGGGGCCGCATTACCGACATCAACGCCTTTTGGGCAATGGGCTTCCCGCAAGCGCGCGCAGAAGACCTCAACGCCGCCGTGCGTAACCCGCTTTGGGCGGAATGGATGCAGCAATACCACGTCCTGCCGCGCCACCCTTCGCAACTCTACCAATTCGCCCTTGAAGGCATCTGCCTCTTCATCGTCGTATGGATTTTCTCCAAAAAACCGCGCCCGACCGGACAAGTCGCCTCCCTCTTCCTCGGCGGCTACGGCTTCTTCCGCTTCATCGCCGAATACGCCCGCCAGCCCGACGACTATCTCGGCCTGCTCACCTTGGGCTTGTCGATGGGACAATGGTTGAGCGTGCCGATGATTGTTTTGGGCGCGATCGGTTTCGTCTGGTTTGGTAAGAAAAACCGCCTGAACTGATGCCCAAAGGTCGTCTGAAAACCCAAACGGGACGCGATAACCAGCGTCCCGTTATCACGTCAGCTATTCCAAACCGGCACAATTTGCGATTCATCAAACCGCATCGCAAAAAATCTTAAATCCGACTTGGTTTATCCGCCGCCCGATAGTATCGTGGCACACCTTTCCATCTTTTTTAAAGAGAGCCCAAAATGTCAGAAGAAAACAAAATCAAAGTCAACGACCTGCCCGAAGACAAAAAAGAACAGTCTGAAGAAGTCGAGCTGCCCGTAGTCAACAACGAAGAAAAACGCGGCGGCCACAGCGAAGGCGGTTGCTGCGGCGCATGCGGCGGTTGATTCCGTTTTGAAAAACAAAGGTCGTCTGAAAACCTGAAACATGGTTTTCAGACGACCTTTTTATCGTGGAGGGACATAGCGGATTCTGTCCAAATGGACGCTATAGTGGATTAACTTCAAATCAGTACGGCGTTGCCTCGCCTTAGCTCAAAGAGAACGATTCTCTAAGGTGCTGAAGCACCAAGTGAATCGGTTCCGTACTATCTGCACTGTCTGCAGCTTCGTCGCCTTGTCCTGATTTAAAGTTTATCCACTATATGCTCTTTGCCCTACCAAGTTGCCCAAACGCAACACGAAGTCCGTTCGCGGAAACTGTCTTGTCACAAAATAACCATTGCAAAAACAAAACGTCGTCTGAAAACAAGCATTGCCGGTTTTCAGACGACGTTTCCGCATTTTCCAAACCGTCTTAAGCCCGACTAATCAAATACTCGACCAATGCCGGCACGCCTTCCGCCGCGCGTTTGGGAATCACTTCGACATCTGCGCCCACGCCTTGCGGGTTCGGATCGACCAGATAGCGTTCCGCAGCGGGCGGCGCGTAATGAATCAGTGAAGCCGCCGGATAAACCTGCATCGACGTGCCGACAATGACGACCACATCCGCATCGCGCATTTCCCCGACCGCCGCGTCAAACATCGGTACTTGTTCGCCGAAAAACACGATATGCGGGCGCATCGGATTGCCTTGACTGTCGCGCACATCGTCAGTCTGTTCGCCAGTAAATTCGATGATTTCGTCTTCATCGACGGTGCTGCGTAGTTTGTTCAGCTCGCCGTGCAGGTGCAATACTTTGCTGCTGCCCGCCTTCTCGTGCAGCGCGTCCACATTCTGCGTGATGATGTGCACATCGTAATATTGCGCCAGCTTGACCAACGCCAGATGCGCGGCGTTCGGCTCGGCGGCATTTGCCTGAAGCCTGCGCTGGTTATAAAAATCAATCACAAGCTTAGGATTGCGCGCCAAGGCTTCGGGCGTGCAGACATCCGTCACCTTATGCCCTTCCCATAAACCGCCCGCGTCGCGGAAAGTCAGCAACCCGCTGTCGGCGCTGATTCCCGCGCCGGTCAGGACAACGCATTTTTTCATACCGTTGCCCTGCCTTATTGCCGGTAAGTCTGCAAGAAGCGCTCGAGTTTGCTCATGGCTTCTTCGATTTGGTGGGTGTACGGCAGGGTAACGATGCGGAAATGGTCGGGACGTATCCAGTTGAACCCTGTTCCTTGGACAAACAAGACTTTTTCGCGCACGAGCAGGTCGTAGATGAATTTCATGTCGTCATGGATACCGTACATTTCGGTGTCGATTTTCGGGAACATATAAAGTGCCCCCATCGGCTTGACGCAGGATATGCCGGGAATTTGGTTGACAAGTTCCCACGCTTTATTGCGCTGCTCCAGCAGGCGGCCGCCGGGCAGGATGAATTCGTTGATGCTTTGATAGCCGCCCAAAGCGGTTTGGATGGCGTGTTGCATGGGCGTGTTGGCGCATAGGCGCATGGAGGCGAGCATATCGAGGCCTTCGATATAGCCTTTGGCATGTTCTTTCGGACCGTTGAGCACCATCCAGCCTTGACGGAATCCGGCAACGCGGTAGGCTTTGGAGAGTCCGTTGAAGGTAATGGTCAGCAAGTCGGGCGCGAGTGCGGCGATGTGGTGGTGAACCGCGCCGTCGTAGAGGATTTTGTCGTAGATTTCGTCGGCGAAGATAATCAGACCGTGTTTGCGCGCCAACTCGGCGATTTCGAGCAGGATTTCTTTGCTGTACACCGCGCCGGTAGGATTGTTGGGATTGATGACAACGATGGCTTTGGTTTTGGGCGTGATTTTGGCTTCCATATCGGCAAGGTTGGGAAACCAGTCGTTTTCTTCGTCACACAAATAATGGCGCACCGTACCGCCCGCCAAAGTGGCGGCAGCCGTCCACAGCGGATAGTCGGGCGCGGGAATCAGGATTTCGTCGCCGTCGTTCAAAAGCGCCTGCATGGACATGGTAATCAGCTCGGACACGCCGTTGCCGATATAAACGTCGTTGACCGAAATGTCGCGCAGACCTTTGGTTTGATAGTAATGAACGATGGCCTTACGGGCGGAATACAGCCCTTTGGAATCGCAATAGCCCTGCGCGGTCGGCAGGTTGCGGATCACGTCCACCAAAATTTCATCGGGCGCTTCAAAGCCGAACGGCGCAGGGTTGCCGATATTGAGCTTGAGGATTTTATGACCTTCTTCTTCGAGTTGCAGGGCCTTTTTGTGTACCGGGCCGCGGATGTCGTAGCAAACATGGTCCAGCTTGGACGATTTGGGAAATTTCTCCATGATGTGTGTTCCGTAAAATTGTTAACAATGGGGGTAAATGTACTCCGTTTGCAGGCGGAAAGAAAGGGGCAAATGCGGGATTTTTGCCCGCCGCTGCAAGAATCAAGCGTCAAAAACAAATAAGGTCGTCTGAAAACCCTTTTTCAGGATTTTCAGACGACCTTTCCGTGTTGCAAAATGCTTAAACGGGCAAGCCGGTTACGCGCCGTAAACGGGGTATTTGTCGCAAAGCGCGGTGATTTGTTTGCGGACGTTTGCCAGATTCGCTTCGTCTTCAGGGTTTGCCAAAACGTCGGCAACGAGGTTGGCGAGGACTCGGGCGTCGGCTTCGTTAAAGCCGCGCGTGGTCATGGCGGCGGAGCCGATGCGGATACCGGAGGTAACGAACGGTTTTTCCGGGTCATTCGGAATGGCGTTTTTGTTGACGGTGATGTTTGCTTTACCCAATGCGGCTTCGGCGGCTTTGCCGGTGATTTTCATCGGTTGCAGGTCAACGAGGAAAACGTGACTTTCGGTGCGGCCCGAAACGATGCGCAAACCGCGTTTGACCAATTCTTCCGCCATCGCTGCGGCATTGATTTTCACCTGTTTCGCGTATTGTTTGAACTCGGGTTGCAGGGCTTCTTTGAACGCAACGGCTTTGGCGGCAATGACGTGCATCAGCGGACCGCCTTGCAGGCTTGGGAAGATGGAAGAGTTCAACGCTTTTTCATGTGTGTTGTCGCGGCACAAAATCACGCCGCCGCGCGGGCCGCGCAGGGTTTTGTGGGTGGTGGTGGTCACAAAGTCGCAGAATGGGACGGGGTTGGGGTATTCGCCGCCGGCAATCAGACCTGCGTAGTGCGCCATATCGACAAAGAGGTAGGCACCGACTTTGTCGGCGATTTCGCGGAATTTCGCCCAGTCGATTTGCAGGGCGTAGGCAGATGCGCCGGCAACGATCATTTTGGGTTTGTGTTCGAGCGCGAGGCGTTCGACTTCGGCGTAATCGAGGACTTCGTTTTCATCCAAACCGTAGGTAATGGCATTGTAGAGTTTGCCGGAAATGTTAACGCTCGCGCCGTGAGTCAGGTGTCCGCCGTGTGCGAGGCTCATGCCGAGGATGGTGTCGCCGGGTTTGAGGACGGAGGCGTACACGGCTTGGTTGGCTTGGGAGCCGGAATGGGGTTGGACGTTGGCGTATTCCGCACCGAAGAGTTCTTTGACGCGGTCGATTGCCAGCTGTTCGACGATATCGACGTATTCGCAACCGCCGTAGTAGCGTTTGCCGGGGTAGCCTTCGGCGTATTTGTTGGTCAATTGCGAACCTTGTGCCTCCATCACGGCGCAACTGACGTAGTTTTCGGAAGCAATCAGTTCGACGTGGTCTTGCTGGCGTTGGTCTTCTTGGGCGATGGCGGCTGCCAGCTCCGGATCATATTGGGCTAGGTTGACGCTTTTTGAAAACATCTTCTCGACTCCTTTGTCGGTTGGGAAACGGGGATTGATAAGTGTTGAACAATGTACCAAATCGGTTTGGATTGTCAACGATTTTATCTTTCAGACGCGCCCTTTGCTGCTTGGAGGGGCGTCTGAAAAGTTTTATTTGAACAGATTGTCTTGTTTCAAATGAAATTCGATTTTTTCGAGCAGGGCTTCGAGGTCGGTCTCGGCTTGGGCGGCGGCGAGGTTTTTGCCCAACTCTTCCAAAGCCAGCGTATCGAGCCTGCGGCGTTCGAGTTTGCGCGCTTCTTCGTTGAAGATTTTGATGTTGTCGGGCAGGATAAGCGGCGGCACGCTGCCGTCGGTCGTATAGAACGCTTCATCCGCAAACACAAACCCCGCCGGCAATGCGGGCGCGTTGTCGTAGTCGGCATCGTTGACCGGCATCCACTCGGAATGCTGTTCCAACAGGACGAATTGCCCGTTCATGCCGTAAATGTGGGCGAAACGGGAAAGCTTGGGGCGTTTGGTGTTCATGCAAAGATTGTATGCCGATGATGCGGGAGCGTCTAGGGCGGAATTTTGTGTCGTCGCAGTAGGAAGGTCGTCTGAAAGTAGTATAATTACAAAATCGATAAATTTTTGAAGACAAATATAAAAAGGGAAACCCCAATGTCAGCAAACACAAACAAACAATGGCTAAGCGTCATCGCTCTGGCAGTCGGCGCATTCATTTTCAACACCACCGAATATATCCCGATTGCCCTATTGAGCGACATCGGCGCAACCTTCAATATGCCGCCAACCGAGGTTGGCATCATGATTACCGTGTATGCGTGGATTGTCGCACTATTGTCGCTGCCGCTGATGCTGGTAACGAAAAACATCGAACGCCGAAAGCTGCTGCTCATCCTCTTCGCGTTCTTTACCCTCAGCCACATCGTTTCCTATTTCGCCCGAAGTTTCGAAATCCTGCTCGTCAGCCGTATCGGCATCGCCCTGACGCACGCCGTGTTTTGGTCGATTACCGCCTCGCTGGCGGTACGTGTCGCGCCGCAGGGTAAAGGCAATCAGGCTTTGGGGCTGCTCAGTACGGGGACGGTCATGGCGATGGTGGCGGGCATCCCACTGGGGCGCGTTATCGGGCAACACTCAAGCTGGCAGTTCAGCTTTTTGCTTATCGGACTGTGCGCGGCGGCGGTCATGGGCATATTGGCGAAAAACCTGCCGCTGCTGCCCAGCGTAAACACAGGTTCGCTCAAAAGCCTGCCCGGATTGCTCAAGCGCAAAAACCTCATGCTGCTCTACGCGCTGACCGTCCTCCTGATTACCGCCCACTTTACGGCATACAGCTATATCGAACCCTTCGTCCTGCAAGCCGGCGGCTTCGCGCCCGAACAAGTGACCATCGTCTTGAGCCTGTACGGGCTGGCGGGATTTGCCGCGTCGTATTTGTTCGGCAAATGGTTTGCCAAACACCAGCGCGCATTCCTGATGACCTCGGTATCCGTCATCATGGCTTCAACGCTCTGCCTGCTTCCCCTTGCCGCTTACCCGATAGCCGTTTACGCGCTGGTGTTTGTCTGGGGTATCGCCATCGTCGTCTTGAGCCTCGGCATGGTCTCCAAAGTATTGGACTTTGCCTCGGATGCGACGGATGTAGCCAACTCGATTTACTCAGGCCTCTACAACGTCGGCATCGGCGGCGGCGCGCTTTTGGGACATTACGTTACCGTGTGGGCAGGCATTTCCAACATCGGCTTTGCCGCCGCAATCTTAGCGGCGGCAGGATTGGGCGTGTGCCGGATGTTGGTTGAAATGCGGAAATAAGAGGGTTGTATAAAAAGAGGTCGTCTGAAAACGTTTCTTTTTTATTTAAATACATCGCCCCGCTGCCGGTACGCTCCGTCCGCGTAGGCGTGAGAATGAATTTCTAAGTTTGTTTTAGATGATTGGATTTTCAGACGACGTTTTGGGTCGTCTGAAACCTTATCCATGCTCTTTACCTTCGTTTATTCAAAACATTATAGTGGATTAACTTTAAACCAGTACGGCGTTGCCTCGCCTTAGCTCAAAGAGAACGATTCTCTAAGGCGCTGAAGCACCAAGTGAATCGGTTCCGTACTATCTGTACTGTCTGCGGCTTCGTCGCCTTGTCCTGATTTAAATTTGATCCACTATATAAATAAGGTCGTCTGAAAACGTTGTTTTGTTTCAGACGACTTTTGATTTTAATCCGATAAATTTTACTTCCTGCGGGCTCCCTTTCCCCGAAAATAAACCGCAACCGCGCACAAGGCTGCGCCTGCGCTCAGGCAGCCGAACCAGCTTGTGCTGGCGGCAGCAGGATGGGGCGAAGCGAGTGCGGAGACAAGGGCGGCGGCGAGGAGGGTTACGCCGGCGAGGCGCAGGCGGGCGGGGTGTTGGACGGGTCGTCCGAGCATGGTTTTGGCGTGGGGCGTTTGCGAGAGCATGAGGCAGAAAAAGCCGCCGGAGCAGAGGGAAAACATCAGGAAATACAGCATGGTCATTGCGCCTTTGCGATGCGGCGGGCGATGAGGAAGAATATTGCCGCAAATGTCAGGAAACACAGTTCCACCGTCCAATAGAGCGTGTCCCCCGACTGAATCGACAGCCAGAGAGGCCGTCCGACATAAATGTCCAAGAGCGGGATCAGGGCGCACAGTGCGGCGGCGGCGTAAAACAGGCCGCGCCATTTGATATGCGCGGGGCAGGGGAAGAAGGCGGCAACCACAGCGGCGGCCCAGACGGCAAAGAGGCTTTGCGCTTCCCAAATTTCGCGCCCGTCCCAGTCTGCGGGCAGCAGGCGGTTGGTGCAGAAAAAGGCGGCGCAGGCAAGCGGGAAACCGGCGAACACGGCGATGTTGATGCGTTCCGCCCACGCAATCCCGCGCAGGGGCGGCTGTTTGCGGTTGCGCCGCTTCATCGGCCACATTACCGCACCCGTCGCAATCATACCGCAGCCCGCCATGCCGCTGAAGAAATAAAGCCAGAGCGTCGGATAGTCGGCAAAGCCCGCCGTATGCAGGCTGTAGAGCGAAGAGTAGGCCTGTTCGAAGCCGCCGTAGGCATCTTTGCGGTACACCTGCGCCCCGTCGCGCAAACGTACCGCCACCGACAAATCAGGGTTCGAGTCGACGCTTCTTTTGTCGAAATAATCTGCCGACAACACCGCTTCTTTGCGGTCGGGGTCGGTGATGGTCAAGTTGATTTCCTTGTCCGTCCCGTTCGGGCGCAGCCTCTGCACCGTCGGATACCAATCCGCCATCTCCCTCCGCTCTCCCGCGTTTTCAGACGGCCTCGGCACATAGGCGGCGCTCGCCTCGAATTCTTCACCCGACAACTCCGCCGCCGTTTGGCTGTAGGTCATCACCGTATGCGAAGTCAGCAAGAGGCCGCTGTAAACAATCATCACATGAAACGGCAGCGGCAGTACGCCCAGCAGGTTGTGCGCGTCCAGCCAGCTTCTGAGCTTTTTGCCTGCGCGGAAAGTGAAAAACTCCGCCAGAATCTTTTTATGCACAATCACGCCGCTGATTACCTCCGCCAGCGCGACCACCGCGGCCGCAGCCGTCAGCCAGTAACCGCCGTATTCCGCCGCCGCGAGGTTGCTGTGGATGGAAACCAGATAACCCGCCCCCGCCGTTTCGCGCGGTTTGGACTGCGGCGCGTTAGGATAAGGGCTGATGGTGGTATAGGACGCCTCTTCGGCCCCGCGCTCCGTCCAGCCCAAATCCAAGTACGGCGAACGTTCGGTCGGCAGAGAAACCGACCATTCTGCCGCATTCGGCGCATGGCGGCGCAGATAGTCCAGGGCGGTCGCCAGCGAAACCCGTTCGTCCGGCAGGCCGTCTGAAAACGGCAGCTCCGGCTGCATCCATACATCCAGTTCGGCACGGAAAAACGCAATACTTCCCGCAAGGAATATTACGAACAAAACCCACGAACAGACCAGTCCCGTCCATGTGTGGATTTCTGCCATTACCTTGCGCAGCCCCGCCTCCTTAGCCATGCGGCAGCCCCCCTGCCGCCGAAAGCAGCAACACCGACAGCGACAGCACGCAAAACACCGTTCGCAGCCGCCGCGCCGCCAACGCCCACAGAAATACCAGCGGCAGCAGCGTGATACCTAGGAAGGTGCCGCCGTAAACGGCATTGTTCGACCCGCCCGCATAAAGCGGAACCGTACCCGCCGCCAGCGCGGATACCCAGTAGCTTCCGGCCGAAGCCAGCACAATCCGCGCCGCGATGTGCAGCGGGCGTGGCAGGATGGGACTCATATGGTTTTCCTTGGGATATTTGTTACTTTTATTCGATTGGGTGTTTTTCAGACGACCTTTAGAAATGACAGGTTTCAGACAGCCTTTGCAGAGTACGGCAACCTCACGACCGTCATTCCCGTGAAAACGGGAATCCAGACCTTTGGAGTTTCAGGAATCTCTAAAAATCGCCGAATCCCAAAGATTCCTAGATTTCCGCCTGCGCGGGAATGACGGATTATATAGTGGATTAACTTTAAACCAGTACGGCGTTGCCTCGCCTTAGCTCAAAGAGAACGATTCTCTAAGGTGCTGAAGCACCAAGTGAATCGGTTCCGTACTATCTGTACTGTCTGCGGCTTCGTCGCCTTGTCCTGATTTTTGTTAATCCACTATAGGTTTCAGACGACCTTCAAGAATTACAGCAACCCCAAACCCCGTCAAAACTTATACCTAAGCGTCCCCGACAAACTCCTCGGCTGGCCGTAGTCGTGGTACGCCGTATCCATGCGGTAGCGTTTGTCGAATACGTTGTCGAAATTCAGCGTCAGTTCGGCGTTTTTCGAAACTTGGTACTGCGCGTTCAGGTCGACCACGGCGAAGGATTTTTGGCGGGAGAGGACGCGGGCGCGTTCTTTGGCTTCATCGTCGTCAAACTCGATATTGCTGAGGTCACTGTATTTGTCCACAAAGGTCTTGCTCTGCCAGCGCACGCCGCCGCCGAGGGTCCAACGGGTTTTGGGCAGGCGGTAGGTGGTGAAGAGTTTGAAGCTGTGGCGCGGGTCGTATTGGCTGTTGGGCCGGTTGCCGTTTTCTTCGCGGGTCAGGTGCGACTGCACGCCCGCGCTGATGTCCCAGCCTTCGGCGGGCGAGCCGCTGATTTCGGCTTCCCAGCCGTGGGCTTTGGTATTCGCTGCGCGGTAGTAGGTGTCGTCGTTGTCAAGTTTGCCCGCTTCGACGGCGACGTTGCGCCGTTTGGATTGGAACACCGACAGCGAGGCGTTCAGACGGCCTTCGAGCCATTCGCCTTTCAGTCCAGCCTCGACGGTGCGGCCGGTAATCGGATCGATGGGGCGGCGGTTGATGTCTGTTTCGCCGTTTTCGTGCGGCATAAACAGGCGGCTGTAGGAGGCGTAGGCGGAGAGGTTGTCGGTGAGGTCGTAGGTGATGCCGGCGTAGGGGGCGAAGCGGCCTTCTTTGGCTTCCGTATTCGGGCTGCCGCCAACCGGTATGGCTTGGTAATGGTAGCGGGCGTAGTTGGCGCCCAAAAGCAGCGAGAGTTTGTCGGTGGCGTGCAGGCGGGTGGCGGCATAGCCGCTGATTTGGCGTGTTGCGATGGTGTCTCCCTCCCATTTCCAGTCGTTGACGGAAGCGATGGCGGGATAGTCGCGGCGGCGTATGAAATCGTAGATGTCGTCTATGGAATAGTTGCTTTCTTGGTTTGCCCAGGCGCGTTTGTCCCGCGTGCGGTAGCCTCCGATGCCGAATACGGCTTCGTGTTTGCGCCCCCATAAATCGTATTGCCCGTTGAGCTTGAAGCTGAAGGCATGGCTGACGATATTGTCGGCCATTTTATAAAAATTGGCTCCGGCTGAGTTGTCATCGTGCCTGAGATAGTTGTATGGGGCGTCACCCATGCCGGGATTGAGGGTTTTCTCACGGTTGTAGCGGTATTCCAGCTTGGCTTTCCAGTTGTTTTCAAAGCGGTGTTCCAGTCCGGTAAAGAGTTCCGTCGAGCGTTCGCTATAGCTGCTGCCTTTGATTTTGTTGTTGTCACGGATGCCGAAGCGGGTGGGGTAACCTGCGCTGTCGTAAACGGGCAGGTCCCCGCCGTAAAATTCTTTTTCTCGTGCGCGCTGGTGGTTGATGCCGGCGTAGGCGGTGGTTTGCGGCGAGAAATCGTATTCGGCAATGCCGTAAACCATGTCGGAGCGGTCGCGCGAACCCTCGGTCCAATGCCGCCCGCCCTCGGCGTTGACCACGGCGCGACCGCGCAGGCTGCCGCTTGGGTTGAGCAGTCCGGAAACGTCGGCCTCGGCATTCCAACGCCGCCATCTGCCGATACCGACGGAAATTTCAGCCTGCCGCTCTTTGGTCGGACGCTTGCGTACCAGGTTCACCGTCGCGCTCGGGTCGCCCACGCCGCCCTGCAAGGCGGAAGTGCCGCGCACGACTTCCACCCGCTCGTACGCGCCCGAGTTCAGCAGTTGGTTGCCGTCGATTTCGGTGGTCATGCCGTCTATCTGGTAATCGTTGACCTTCTCGCCGCGCGCATACATGTTGGTTACCGCATAGCGCGAACTTGCCGGATTGCCGCTGATACCGTTGACCCATGAGAGCGCGTCGTAAACGCTGCGCTTGCCTTGGTCCTTCATCTGTTTGTCGGTTACCACGCTCACGCTCTGCGGCACCTCGCGCAGCGTCAGCGGCATCCCCGTCGCGGCGTAAGTGCCCGAAGCGGTATAGCCCTTGTTCAACGACTTCTGCCTCTTGCCGCGCACGGTAACAGTGGAAAGGGTAACTGCTGCCGGTTCGGCATCGGCGGGAACGTATGTGTCCGCCGCCTGCGTGCAGACAGGCAGGATAAGTAACAGCGGCGCGCTCAAATGGTAAAACTTCATTGCTACAAATTCTCCTTTTCAAGTTCAAACAATAGAACAATAGATTGATAGGATTGATAATAATTTTTGTATAAAAACTGGTAATTTTGTTTCATTTTGTTTTATGCGGAAGACGGGGTAGAAAAATGCGAAACGGGCAGGACGCTATGATGCGGTGAACAGGCATAGGAAAAAGAAATGACAGAGGGTTTGTAAAAGTTTGGAAAGGGGATATTGAATACCGTCATTTCCACCCCAGTCTACGCGAAGACAGGCTGAGACGAGAATCCAACACTTTGGATTTCTGGAATCCCTGAAAAATTACTGCAGCCCAAAGGGCCCTTCGGATTCCCACTTACACGGAAATGATGGGTTGTAAATTTCAGACGACCTTTACTTTTGTACCAGCTCGTCAATTCGCTGTTGAATTGGGTTAAATTGGCAAACAAGCGTCGGAATTTTGTTACACTCTGGTTTCTTTACACTTCACACTCACACATCACATAAGGAGGCTTTATGGCATTAATGGACAGTTTGTTGAACGCGGCGGCGCAAGCCTTGGGCGGCAAAGATGAAAACGGACAAAGCTCGCTGACCGACATGGCGATGAATTTGGTACAACAACAAGGCGGCGTGGGTAATCTGATTAATCAGTTGCAACAAGGCGGGTTGGGCGATGTATTAAATAGCTGGGTTTCCAACCAACAAAGCAACCTGCCCGTATCCGGCAGCGATTTGCAAAACGCTTTGGGCAGCGATGCCATCAGCCAAGTGGCGCAAAAATTCGGTCTCGACAGCCAGCAAGCCGGCGATATGCTGGCGCAGATTCTGCCCAATCTGGTGGACAAAGCCACGCCGAACGGTTCGGCGCAAGATGCGGACGGATTCGGTTTGGACGATATTGCTTCGGCGATATTGAAGAACTTCACCAAATAAGCAGTACGAAAAATATAGTGGATTAACTTTAAACCAGTACGACGTTGCCTCGCCTTGCCGTACTATCTGTACTGTCTGCGGCTTCGTCGCCTTGTCCTGATTTAAATTTAATCCACTATACAAAAAGGTCGTCTGAAAAACGTTTTCAGACGACCTTTTTATATGGTTCAAATTATCTCTTATTTCTTCGCCGCCCTTCTCGCGCGGATGACTTCGACCACGCCCGGCAGGATGGAAATCACGATAATCGCAACCATCACCAACGCCAGATTGTTTTTGACAACCGGAATATTGGCGAAGAAATAGCCGGCATAGGAAAACGACAAGACCCACAATACCGCGCCGATGATGTTGTAGCGGATGAAGGTGCCGTAGTGCATACTGCCCATGCCTGCGACAAACGGGGCGAACGTCCGCACAATCGGGACGAAGCGGGCGATGATGATGGTTTTACCGCCGTGTTTTTCATAGAACGCGTGGGTTTTCTCCAAATAGGACTGGCGGAAGATTTTGGAATCGGGGTTGGCAAAGAGTTTGCGCCCGAAAAACTTGCCGATCATGAAGTTGGCGGCATCGCCCAAAATCGCGGCGGCCAAAAGCAGCGCAATCATAACATGAATATTCATGCTGCCGACCGCGGCAATCCCGCCCGCGGCAAACAGCAGCGAATCACCCGGTAGAAACGGCGTAACCACCAAGCCGGTTTCGCAGAAAATAATCAAAAACAACACCGCGTAAATCCATACGCCGTATTGCGCGGAAATCTCGACCAAATGCTGGTCGATGTGGAGGATAAAATCAATAAGGGTCGAAATCACGAGATTTTCCTGAAATAAAAAAGACAGAGGTCGTCTGAAAACAGACGCGTTGCCAAATGTCCGCCATTGTATATGAAACCCATGACGCGCGCCCCTTTTTCAGACGACCCCGCGCCTTGATACGCGCTGACAAAACAACGTACAATAAACCCGATTCCAACCCATCCGGTATGCCTTTGTGAACCAGCTTATTTTCGACTTCGCCGAACGCGGCTATCCCGGTTTCGACAAATTCCTCGGAACGGAAAATGCCGAACTGGTCTATGTGTTACAGCATAAACACGACCCGTTTATCTACGTCTGGGGCGAAGAAGGCGCGGGCAAAAGCCACCTGCTGCGCGCATGGGTCGCCCAAGCGCTCGACGCAGGGAAAAAAGCCGTCTATATCGACGCTGCCGCCACGCCCCTGACCGAAGCCGCCTTTGAAGCCGAATACCTCGCCATCGACCAAATCGAAAAACTGGGCAACGAAGAACAAGCCCTCCTGTTTGCCGTATTCAACCGCTTCCGCAACAGCGGCAAAGGCTTTCTGCTGTTAAGCTCCGAACACACCCCCCAACAGCTCGTCATCCGCGAAGACTTGCGCACCCGCATGGCGTACTGCCTCGTTTACGAAGTCAAACCCCTGACCGACCGAGAAAAAATCGACGCGCTCGTCAGTATGGCGGCGGCGCGCCAAGTGACCATAGACCCCGAAATCTTCGAATACCTGCTCAACCACTGGCGGCGCGACATGGACAGTCTGATGCAGATGCTCGACACGCTGGACAACTACGCCGTCACCATGGGCAAACGCATCACCCTGCCGCTTCTGCGCCAGCTTCTGAAACAACAGGAAACCCAATGAAAAACCTCGCCATCTTCGACCTTGACAACACCCTCATCAACACCGATTCTGACCATTCATGGCCGCAATACCTCATCAAAAAAGGGCTGGTTGACGCTGCCGAAACCGAAGCGCAAAACGAAAAATTCTACCGCGACTACCAAAACGGCTGCCTCGACATCGACGCCTTCCTCAAATTCCACCTCGCCCCGCTCGCCCGTTACAGCAAAGAAGAGCTGGCGGAATTTCACCGCGAATTTATGGCGGAGTTCATCACGCCCCACATCTCACCCATGCAGCGTATGCTGGTGCAGAGCCACCAAATGGCCGGCGACGAAACCCTCGTGATTTCCTCGACCAACGAGTTCATCATCACCCCCATCTGCCACCTTTTCGGCATTACCAACATCATCGGCACCCAACTCGAAACCGGTGCCGACGGCCGCTACACCGGCAACTACATCGGCACGCCCAGCCTCAAAGAAGGCAAAATCACCCGCCTGAACCAATGGCTTGCCGAACGCGGCGAAACGCTCGAAAGCTATGGCAAAACCTATTTTTACAGCGACTCCAAAAACGACCTGCCGCTGCTGCGCCTCGTCAACGAACCCGTTGCCGTCAACCCCGATGCCGAGCTGGAACAGGAAGCCAAAGCAAAAGGTTGGCCGATATTGAATTTCAAATAAGCAAAACCGCACCCGCCGCCCAAACGGATGCAATACCGTAACGTGGGCTTCACCCACGAAAAACAAAGGTCGTCTGAAAATGGAAAACAACGATGAGCAAAATGATGCTCTACATGAACTGAATCAAATAAATCAAGACGTGGTAAAAACACAAGTTTTAGCAGTTATGGTTGAGGGAACTGCTAAAGCAGCTTATGAACATTTTGAGAGTTTTAATCTATGGTTACTTACTGTATCAGGAGTTACTCTTTCTTTCGAAATCTTAAATGCCGATAAAATTATTGGATATATGCAATTAAGAGGTTTCTTTTGGTGCAATGTTTGCCTCATAGTCTCTATTATATGTGGATTAATTAGTAAGTATCTGATGACAATAATAAAAAGCCAAATTTATATTGCCCAATATTTAAAAGAAAAATTAAATCCGATTTTTCAAGATTATTCTGCCAAGGAGGAATCTGTACAGCAATACGCAACACAGTCAAATATTAAAATCTATACTGATTTAGATTTTAATAAAATTATTGGAGATTTCACAGAGTTATTCCCCAAATTAGGAAAATGGCTTATTTTACGAAGTTTAGAAAAGAATAAAAACTACGATGTAGTGTTAATGAAACTAGTGCATAATCAAGGGATTTTCGTTTTTCTTCAAACTGTTGCTTTCTTCCTTTCGTTAATTTTAGGGATTCTTTTCATCATTTGTAATGTTTCCCAACAAACATAAGAGAAATTTATGTCCATCCGCTCCATCATCCCCGCCCTGCTGCTTGCCTTCGCCCTACCCGCAACCGCGCAAACCGTCAACCCGGCAGAATACGCCCCCGCATCCCAAAATCCCGCACAACCCATCAAACCCGTCAAACTGTCCATCTTGGTTTCCCCCGAAGGCAAAGCCGTAGAAGTCAGCATCCTCGAATCCAGCGGATATGAAGGGCTCGACGAAACAGCCGTGGCAACCGCCAAAAAAGACAAATACAAAGCCGCCGGATACTGGGTGAAATATAAAGGAACCATCGAGTTTAAAAACCAATAGGTCGTCTGAAATGTCCGCGTTCAAACCCGTCATCGTTACCACCACCGCCCCGACCCGCGAAGAAGCCGAAAAAATCGGCAGCCTGCTTTTGGAAAAGCAACTCGCCGCCTGCGTGCAATACGAAGCCATCACCAGCCAATACCTTTGGAACGGCGAAATCTGCAGCGACGACGAAATCCGCATCACCATCAAAACCTCGCGCCACTGCTACCGCGAAATCCAAAAAACCATCATCGCCAACCACAGCTACGAATGCCCGCAAATCCTGATGCAAAACGTCTCGCGCGGATACACCCCCTATTTGCGCTGGCTGAAGCAGAGTTTAGGTTGATAAAACAGCCGCGTCGTCTGAAAAACGCTCAAGCATCATTATGAATTTACAGGGAAGTCCACTATAATGACGGCTTTTGATTTTCAGACGGCCTTACGTCTGCATCCGCAATCCCAAACCAAAAGGAAACCCATGTTCCGCACCATGCTCGGCGGCAAGATACACCGCGCCACCGTTACCGAAGCCGACCTCAACTACGTCGGCAGCATCACCATAGACCAAGACCTGCTCGACGCCGCAGGCATCCTCGTCAATGAAAAAGTCGCCATCGTCAACAACAACAACGGCGAACGCTTCGAAACCTACACCATCCCCGGCGAACGCGGCAGCGGCGTCGTCTGCCTCAACGGTGCCGCCGCACGGCTCGTCCAAAAAGGCGACATCGTCATCATCATGTCCTACGTCATGCTGTCCGAACCCGAAATCGCCGCGCACGAACCCAAAGTCGTCCTCGTGGACGAACACAACAAAATCCGCGACATCCTCTCCTACGAGCCGCCGCACACCGTCCTATAAAACACAAAGGTCGTCTGAAACCGAAAAATCCGCTTTCAGACGACCTTTCAGCCATTTTCAGACGACCTTCGAGAAAGCCCCATCATCATGAACATCCGCATCAACAACCTCAACGTCGGCAACGACCTCCCCTTTACCCTGTTCGGCGGAATCAACGTCTTGGAAGACCTAGACTCCACCCTCAAAGCCTGCGAACAATACGTCAAAGTGACCGACAAACTCGGCATCCCCTACGTCTTCAAAGCCTCCTTCGACAAAGCCAACCGCTCCTCCATCCACTCCTTCCGCGGCGTCGGCTTGGACGAAGGCATGAAAATCTTCCAAGCCGTCAAACGCGAGTTTGACGTACCCGTCATCACCGACGTCCACGAACCCTACCAATGCGCCCCCGTCGCCGAAGTCTGCGATGTCATCCAACTGCCCGCCTTCCTCGCCCGCCAAACCGACCTCGTCGTCGCCATGGCAAAAACCGGCAACGTCATCAACATCAAAAAACCCCAGTTCCTCAGCCCCTCGCAGATGAAAAACATCGTCGAAAAATTCCAAGAAGCAGGCAACGGACAAATCATCCTGTGCGAACGCGGTGCCAACTTCGGCTACGACAACCTCGTCGTCGATATGCTCGGCTTCGGCGTCATGAAGCAAACCTGCGGCGGCCTGCCCGTCATCTTCGACGTCACCCACTCCCTGCAAACCCGCGAATCCGGTGCAGCCGCATCCGGCGGACGGCGCGCGCAAGTGCTGGACTTGGCGCTCGCCGGCATGGCAACCCGCCTCGCAGGCCTCTTCCTCGAATCCCACCCCAACCCCGACCAAGCCAAATGCGACGGCCCCAGCGCCCTGCCGCTCGCCCAGTTGGAAGACTTCCTGACCCGCGTCAAAGCCGTGGACGAAACCGTCAAATCCTTCGCGCCTATGGACATCCGTTAACGCAGCATGGCAAACGAAAGGTCGTCTGAAAATTGAATCGTCGGTTTACCTTGTGTAAACTGACGGTCAGGCGATTTTGTATTTCAATCGATTTTTCGATATAAAACAGTAAATACACAAACCATCAACATTGTGGGCAAACGCGAAAACCCCAAAAAACGGATTCGCCGCCTGCGCCCGATTCTTCAACTGCTCATTACATATAAGGAAAACAATATGAAAACATGGAAAACCCTACTTGGCGCCGCCGCGTTCACCTTGACCCTGACTTCTGCCGCCGTGGCGGAGACGGCTTATGTACCGGGTCTGCACGTTACCGAACCCAACCAGCTCGTTACCGCCAAAAAAGTCAAACGCAAAGACTTGTTCGGCATGTGGGGCAACACCAGTAAAAACGCTGACGGCTCCCTGCTCAACGCCAGCCTGATGCGCCCCGACGGTACCGGCCGCGACCTAATCCATTTCCAAGCAAATTCCGGCGATACGACCACCATTACCCAAGACTTCAAATGGAAATTCAGCCGTTGGAGACAAGAATTCCGTCAAACCATAACCAACTACACCGTCAGCCACAACGATGGCGCGCCCGAACAAAAACCTGACGAAATCGGCAAAACCGTCAAATTCAAGGTTCCGCTGCTGCTGAAGCTGGAAGGCAAACCCAACGTATTGGAAATGACCAATAAAGAAGGTACGGACAGCGTCCGCTATTACCGCTACAACGAAGAAGCCATGCCTGATCTGCTGAAAAAACTGGAAGCGCAATAATCCATCTTCCCAATACAGAAAGGTCGTCTGAAAACCTAATTTCAAGGTTTTCAGACGACCTTTCTGTTTTCTGTTACCCCTTAAAGATTTATAGTTCTTTGTAACTAAAAACAATCATCAATAATATTTACATTTCGAAATAAAAAGAGTAAGGTTGCCTTGCTTTTCGGGCTTTCCGTTGGCTTTTGAACCGTAAACAATCAAATTTGAGGAAGAAACATGAAAAAATTATGGATACTTGGCGCATTGGGATTGAGCATGGCGGCGCAGGCGCATGATTTGTGGGTGTCGGCTCCGGTGCGTTTGGATTCGGGCAGTACGTTGAAAGCGGATTTGGGTTACAGCCATGATTTCCCGAATGTCGAAAAAATCGCCGACGACCGCGTGCACATTTTCAAACCGCTGCAATTGACGGACAAATCCGGAAAAACGGTCGATTTGACGAATAAAGGCGAAAATTACCAATATGTTTCCAAATTCCGCCTGAAAGACGGCTCTTATTGGGTCGGCGCGGTGTACAAACCGACGTTCTGGTCGCAAAACAGCGAAGGCTGGAAACAGAAAACCTTGAAAGACCTGCCCGGCGCGACTTATTGCGAACAGGCCCAGATGTTCGGCAAAGCGTTTTTGCAAGTGGGCAGCGCAGGCGTGGATGAAAGCGTGTTGACCCGTCCGGTCGGTCATGAATTGGAGCTGGTGCCGCTGAAAAATCCGAATGAGGTCAAGGTAGGCGGTCTGTTGCCGGTTAAAGTGCTTTATAAAGGCAAACCGTTGGCAAAAGCGACGGTAACGGCAAGCTCGGATACGCTGGCGGAAATGGACTTGGCGGCGACACACGACCACCGCGAGCCGCAAGGTTTCTCAGGGAAAACGGATAAAGACGGCGTCGTCAATGTGATTCCTTTGATTGAAGGTTTGTGGAAAATCAAAGCCGTCCATCAGGCGGATTATGCCGATAAAAGCGTTTGCCAAGAGGACAAGTCGTATGCAACGCTGATTATGCCCGTCGGAACGAAACGCGCGGCTGAACGGCATGAACACCATCATCAACACTAATTGAGTGTGAAAGATCAAAAAGGTCGTCTGAAAAGGTTTTCAGACGACCTTTCTTTATATAGTGGATTAAATTTATAGTGGATTTACAAACCCAATGCCTCAGCATGAAACTCGATATGCGAGTCGATAAAGCTGGCGATGAAGAAATAATCGTGTCCGTAGTCGGGGCGGACTTTGTATTGCACGTTGAAGCCGTTGGCGCGGGCGGCATTGACGAAGGCTTCGGGTTGCAGTTCGTCGGGGAACAGCGGGTCGGCGCCGCCTTGATCGATGAGTATCGGCAGCTTGCGTGAGGTCGTCTGAACAAGCGATGTGCTGTCGTAAGCCTGCCAAGCCTCCGATTCCGCTCCCAGATAGGCGGCAAACGCCTGCTTTCCGCCCCGGCTGGCGGTCGGATGGCACAAGGGGGCGAACGCAGAAACGGCGGCATAGCGTCCCGGATTTTTCAGGGCGATGGAAAGCGCGCCGTGTCCGCCCATGCTGAAACCTGCGATGCTGCGTTCTTGGGTGGCGGGGAAATGCCGTTCCACCCAGTCGGGCAGTTCGCGGCTGATATGGCTGTACATCTGATAATGCGCCGCCCACGGCTGTTCGGCCGCATCGACGTAAAATCCCGCGCCTTGCCCGATAAACTCGTCCGTGCTGTCGCTGATATGGCTGACGCGCGGCGAAGTGTCGGGAAAAACGACGATGATGTTCCATTGCGCGGCAAAACGCTGGATGCCGGTTTGGCGTATCAGTTCCGAGCCGTCGCCGTGCAATCCCGACAAGAAATACAAGACCGGCGCGGGATAGCCTTTCAATACCTGCGGCGGCAGGTAGATGCCGAAAGTCATATCGGTTTGACAGGTTTCGGAAAAGCAGCGGTATTGCTCTTGATGACCGTTGAACATTTTGGCGCGGGAAAGCAGGTGTAATTCGTGTGCGGACATAGATGGAATGACGTGAAAATAGTGAAGGCATCATCTTAACAGAAAGACCTCGTTACGGGCTTTTAAAAACCTATCGAACGGTATGGTTTCAGACGACATCAATCTATACACAAACTCTGTGGATAAGTTTGTTGATAAGCTTTGGGTAATCGGAATTTTTGCTTTTGGAACAACCCAAGCCTTTCAGTGCTTAAAAAATAGTCAAATAAAATACAATAAAATCAATTGGTTATAAAAATAAAAAATTTCAAAGCCTTTATGGGAAAAATTTATAAGCAAAACAAGCCAATGCGGGATTGTGTATAAAAAGTGATTGACACGCCCGATAAATGTCAAATGAGTTGACCGAACAAGCAAGGCATCGGCTGTCGCCCTATGGGGAAAAACTTCAATCCCCCTGCCTTTCGCGTTACAATACGCGCTTACTTTTTTACACAGAAAAACACACCATGAAAGCCAGCCAATTTTTCATTTCCACCCTGAAAGAAGCCCCTGCCGAAGCCGCGCTTGCCAGCCACAAGCTGATGATTCGCGCCGGTTTGATTAAAGCCAACGCGTCCGGCCTTTATACTTGGATGCCGATGGGGCTGCGCGTGTTGCGCAAAGTTGAAAACGTCGTGCGCGAAGAAATGGCGCGCGCGGGCAGCGTGGAGTTGCTGATGCCGGTGGTGCAGCCTGCCGAGCTGTGGCAGGAATCCGGCCGCTGGGAATTTTACGGTAAAGAACTGCTGCGCCTGAAAGACCGCCATGACCGCGATTTCTGCATGGGCCCGACCTGCGAGGAAGTCATCGCCGACATCGTGCGCAAAGAAATCAACAGCTACAAACAGCTGCCGAAAAACTTTTACCACATCCAAACCAAATTCCGCGACGAAGTGCGTCCGCGCTTCGGCGTGATGCGCGCGCGCGAGTTCGTCATGAAAGACGCTTATTCTTTCCATGCCGACTACGCCTCGCTTCAGACGACCTATGATGCCATGTATGACGCTTACTGCCGCATCTTCACCCGTCTGGGCTTGGAATTCCGTCCCGTTGCCGCCGACACCGGCAGCATCGGCGGTACCGGTTCGCACGAGTTTCAAGTGTTGGCGGAAAGCGGCGAAGATGTGATTGCGTACAGCGACACTTCCGATTACGCCGCCAATATCGAGCTGGCACCGACCTTGCCGCTCAAAGGCGAACGCGCGGCTGCTCAGGCAGAGCTGGCCAAAGTACACACGCCGAATGTCAAAACCATTGATTCATTGGTTGATTTCCTCAGCATTCCGATTGAAAAAACGCTGAAATCCATCGTGGTCGAAGGCGAAAACGAAGGCGAAATCGTCTTATTGCTGTTGCGCGGCGACCATGAGTTCAACGACATCAAAGCCGAAAAACTCGCAGGCGTGAAATCGCCGCTGACCATGGCAGACCCTGCCGCCATCCGTGCGCAGTTCGGTGCAAACGGCGGCTCGCTCGGCCCCGTCGGCTTCACAGGCAAAGTCTATGCCGATTTCGCCACTGAAAAAGGCGTGGACTGGGTTATCGGCGCGAACGAAGACGATTACCACTATACCGGTTTCAACTTCGGCCGCGACGCCGCCGAGCCTGAATTCGTCGATTTGCGCAACGTCGTCGAAGGCGACGAAAGCCCTGACGGACAAGGTCGTCTGAAACTGGCGCGCGGCATCGAAGTCGGACACGTCTTCCAGTTGCGCGACAAATACACCAAAGCCATGAACGTAAGCTTCCTCGACAACAACGGCAAATCGCAAATCATGGAAATGGGCTGCTACGGTATCGGCATCACCCGCGTTGTTGCCGCCGCCATCGAGCAGAACAACGACGAAAAAGGCATCATCTGGACAAAAGCAATGGCGCCGTTTGAAGTCGTTATCGTGCCGATGAACTACAAAAAATCAGACGCCGTGCGCGACGCTGCCGACAAAATCTACGCCGAACTGTTGGCGGCAGGCGCAGACGTCCTCCTCGACGACCGCGACGAACGCGCAGGCGTATTGCTCAACGATTCCGAGCTTCTGGGCATCCCGCACCGCATCGTCATCGGCGACCGCGCCTTGAAAGAAGGCAATGTCGAATACGCCGAACGCCGCGACAATCAGGCGCAAACCGTAAGCCTGAATGAAATCGCCGGCAAAGTATTGGCTGCATTGAAAGACTAATGACGGATTAAAACGAATGCAGATAAAAGAAGGTCGTCTGAAACTGGAAACAGGTTTCAGACGACCTTCTTTATTTTGAAATCAAAATCAGCAGTAAAAATCAGGAAAACACATGATTATTTAGTCAAGTATGTTTTTACCACCTCTGCTATTTTTATGAAAAAGATGGGCGGCGCTACTAATGAATCTGAAAATTCAAGCTGGACGGCAACTTTGGCTTCGCGTATGTTCAAAGTGTATTTAGATGTATAGCTGCAATGATTCGAGATATTTTATTATCGTAACTTTCACGGATACCAACAACCATGCCTTCCAGCCCTTTTCCTCTTTCAGTTTGTCCGGAAAATGTGAATGACCTTATCCGCAGTCTGAACATGTTTGCACCTGTCTTGCAGGTATTGCCCAGTACGGTGTTTTTTGTAAAAAACATGCGGGCGGAGTATGTCTATGCCAACGATACGCTGTTGCACCGCTTACAATTGTCAGATATGGCGGCTTTGATTGGGAAAACATCGGAAGACCTGTTTCAGTCGGAATGGGGACAACGTTATACACAGCAGGACAGGGAAGTTTTGAACGACGGCAAAATCATCAACAATAAGCTGGAGCTGCATACTTATGCTTCGGGAGAACTGGGCTGGTGTATCACGCATAAAATGCCGGTGCGCAATCCTTTGGGTGAAATTATTGCCATGCTTGGTGTGTCTGTGGATGTGGAAACCAATGACAGCAACCGCCCTGAGCTGAATAAAAAAGTCGCGCTGATTGAAAAATACATTGCCGGCCACTTCGACCAAAACATAAAAATGAAAGACTTGGAAGCCGTTTCACGTCTTTCCACCGCCCAAATCGAGCGTTATTTCAAAAAGATTTTCCACATCACACCTTCGCAATATATTCAAAAAATACGCATCGAAGCAGCCATGGCGATGTTGGAAACAGGCTTGTCGGTAACGGAAATTTCTGCCCGCTGCGGCTATTCAGATCACAGTGCATTTACGCGTCAGTTTAAGGCATTGGTAGGATTGGTACCATCTGAATTTAAGAAATCAAGATAACAGTAACCGTACGGAAATGCCTGTCTGAAAATAGTTTTCAGACAGGCATTTTTTGTTTTAAGTGTGTCTGAGTGTGCACATTTCCGCATAAAAAACGGGAAATTCATCAAGACGGCAGCAGCAGCGATTTTGTAAGGTTAACGGAAGTTTTTTAGCGATAGGATTTTGCTATGCCGCATACCGAATATACTTTTTCCGTGATTGACTCCCATACCGGCGGTGAGCCGACCCGTGTAGTGTATGACGGATTTCCCGAGCTTTCCGGCAACAGCCCGCAAGAGCAGTGCGCAGATTTTGCCAAACGTTTCGACCATTTGCGTCGTGCGCTGATTTTGGAGCCGCGTGGTTCGGAGGTTTTGGTAGGGGCGTTGTTGTGCAAGCCGAAATCCCCCGCCTCTAGCGCCGGTGTAATTTTCTTTAACAACAGCGGTTATTTGGGTATGTGCGGCCACGGCACCATCGGTTTGATTAAAACGCTGCAACACCTCAAACGCATTGATATCGGCACGCATACCATCGAAACGCCGGTGGGCGATGTGCGCTGTACGCTGCATGAAGACGGCTCGGTCAGCGTGCGCAACGTGCCGTCTTACCGCTACCGTAAAGATGTGTCGCTTGACGTTGAGGGCATTGGCAGCATCACCGGCGATATTGCTTGGGGCGGTAACTGGTTTTTCTTGGTGAATGACCACGGCTGCACCATCGCGCCCGACAATCTGGAGCAATTGACTGATATTTCATGGCGCATCCGCACCGCGCTGAATGCGCAGGGCATTACCGGCAAAGATGGGCAGGAAATAGACCACATCGAGCTGTTCGGGAAAACCGATAATGCAGACAGCCGCAGCTTTGTGCTCTGTCCCGGCAAAGCTTACGACCGCTCGCCTTGTGGCACGGGCACCAGCGCGAAGATGGCCTGTTTGGCTGCAGACGGCGTGTGGCCATCTGAAAAAGAGTGGGTGCAGGAAAGCATAATTGGCAGCCGCTTTGCTGCTTCTTATGAAACACTTTCAGACGACCTTCATTCGGAAGGTCTGATAATCCCCACCATCAAGGGAGAGGCACATATTCATGCGGCATCGGAAATTTTTGTAAACGCGGATGATCCGTTCCGCTACGGAATTGAAACATCATGAGCAGCCAAATTTTTTCTGCAGCCGTGGTTGGCGGCGGCATCGTCGGATTGAGCATCGCGCTGGAATTGCAGCGTTGCGGCGAAAGCGTACTGTTGTTAGAGCGGGACACTGTATGCGGAGGCGCATCTTATGGCAATGCCGGACATATCGCCACCGAGCAGGTGTTTCCGATTGCATCGCCGGACGTGCTCAAGCAACTGCCGAAAATGCTGCTCGACCCGCTTGGACCGTTGCGGCTGGACTGGAAATACCTGCCTAAAATCACGCCGTGGCTGTTCAGCCTGCTGTACAACCTTACGCCCAAACGCTTCCAGCACAGCCACCGCGCCCTGATGGCACTAAACAGTCTTGCTTTGGCTGCATGGAGGAAGTTTGCACAAGAATGGAGAGTGGAACAACATATCCGTATCGACGGTTCGCTGTTGGTGTGCGAAACCGAAAACGGGCAATCAGCGTTACAGAAACACGGCAGGGTGTTGAATGAATTAGGTGTGGTCAACGAATGGCTTGACTATGCCGGTCTGCATGAACGCGAACCTGCGCTGGCCGATACGCAACGCGGTGCGCTGTTTTACCCTCATACCGGTCATGTGGTCGATTTGGCAGGTATGGCGGCTGATTTACAGCACGCTTTCATACAGGCGGGAGGTACGATCAGTGAACATACCGACGTTTCCGATATCCAATTATTTTCAGACGACCTGTTCCGCATCATAGGCGGTAGTAAGGCGTTTGAAGCCAAACATGTGGTGATTGCTGCCGGTGCGTTTTCCAAGCCGTGGCTGAAAAAGCTGTGCGGCAGCGACATTCCGCTTGATACGGAACGCGGTTACCACCTGATGCTGCCTCAGAGCCAAAATATTTTGAACGTGCCTGTGAGCAGCTTCGAGCGTAAATTCATCATGACGCCCATGAACGCAGGCTTGCGCCTGGCCGGTACAGTGGAGTTTGCCGGGCTGGATGCGCCGCCGAATATGGAACGGGCGGAGCAGCTCTTCCGCTTGGCAGAACCTATGTTCAAAGGTCGTCTGAACCGGCAAGACGCCGTGTCGTGGATGGGGTTCCGTCCTTCGGTTGCTGATTCTTTGCCTGTAATCGACCGCAAAGAAAACATTTTGCTGGCGTTCGGGCACCAGCATTTGGGACTGACTCAAGCGCCGTTGACCGCAAAACTGGTGAAAGCCCTGTATTTCGGCGAACAGCCTGCAATCGATTTAAGTCCTTACCGTTTTAACCGTTTCGCCAGCTAGGGCGTGTCATATTCGGATCAAGTCCGAATATTGACGGATGTAGTTTTTAAAAATGATTCACTATTCATCTCAAGAGGAGAAACATATGAATATCGAAGGTATTTTGGTTCCTATCGTTACCCCGTTTACCGCCGACAATCAAGCAGACACCGCATTGCTTGCCGAGTTGGTGGACGCGTTTATTGCCAAAGGCGTGCGCGGCATTGTAGCCTGCGGTACCACAGGCGAGTATTACGCTTTGTCGGAAGCCGAGCGCGAAACCGTATTGAACACCATCGTAAAGGCCGCTGCCGGCCGCTGTACGCTGATTGCCGGTGTCAGCGATATGTCGAGCGAAGTGGCTGCGCAACGCGCCATCCGCGCTAAAGAATTAGGCTACGACGGTCTGATGCTGTCGGCACCGCCATACAGCCTGCCATCGCAACAAGGCATCATCGAACATTTTGAATATGTGGCATCTAAAACCGACTTGCCGATTATTCTCTACAACTTTCCCGCGCGTATCGGCGTAGAACTCGAATTTGAAACTGTGGCGCATTTGTCGAAACATCCCAACATCGTCGGTATCAAAGAAAGCACCGGTAATTTCTCTAACGCGTTGCGTATGATCCAGGCGAAATTCGACAATTTCCAAGTCGTGTGCGGCTGCGACGACCAACCTTTGGATTTCTTCTTCTGGGGGGTGAAAAGCTGGATTGCCGGCGCGGCCAACGTTTTCCCCGGCGAGCAGGTTGCCCTGTTTAACGCAGCCCAAGCCCAAGATTGGGACAAAGCACGCCAGATTCTGACTGACCTCTATCCCGCCCTGCATTCGATGGAGTCGGGCGACTACAACCAAAAAGCCAAAATCGGTTGCTTAAACGGCACCAAGCCCGCCGGCAAAGTGCGCTTGCCGCTGCATAACCTGACCGCGCAGGAAGCCGCTGAATTTACGGCATTGTTGAAATAAAGGAGCCGCAGTATGAAAACCGTTGAACAAATCTTCGAGGCCGCCAAAGCAGGCAGCCTGTGGGCAAGACATTTAATTCCTAACCATGCCGATTCAGGCAAAAAGCTGGAAAACCGTACACCCATCGATAATTCCCTCATCGGCTACATCGCCGACGGGAGCGAACAGGATATAGATGCCGCCGTACGCGCCGCGCGTTCTGCGTTTTCAGACGACCTTTGGGCAGGCAAAAGCCCATCTGAAAAACGTGCCGTACTGCTGCGTTGGGCGCAGTTGATTGAAGAACACGCCGAAGAGCTGGCAGCGTTGGACTGTATCGACGCGGGCAAGCCCATCAGCGAGTGTATCAACACCGATATGCCCGCCACCATTGAGACCTTTTATTTCTACGCAGAATATGTAGATAAAGCCTTTGGCCGCGTCGCCCCCACCGGCAACGACGCGCTGGGTTTGATTATGCATGAGCCGGTCGGCGTGGTCGGCGTAGTGTTGCCGTGGAACTTCCCCGCGCAGATGTTTGCATGGAAAGTGGCACCTGCTTTGGCGGCGGGCAATTCGGTGATTGTGAAACCTGCCGAACTGACTTCGCTGAGCGCCTACCGCATGGTGCAGCTGGCACATGAAGCGGGCGTGCCCGAAGCAGCGCTGACACTGGTGTGCGGCTTGGGCGAAACGGTCGGCAAAGCTTTGGGCATGCATCAAGATGTGGACATGGTGGCCTTTACCGGCTCTACCGAAGTCGGCCGCTATTTCTTGGAATATTCGGCGCAAAGCAACCTGAAAGAAATCGTCTTGGAATGTGGCGGTAAAAGCCCGCAAATCGTGTTTGCAGATGCGGATATAGACAAAGCGGTACCGTCGATTTTAGCCGCCGCGTTTTGGAATATGGGCGAAAACTGCAGCTGCGGTTCGCGCCTGATTGTAGATGCAAGCATCAAAGATACCTTGTTGGCCAAACTTTCAGACGACCTCAAACAGGGCTGGAAAGTCGGCGATCCACGCCTGCCTGAAACCAACCTCGGTCCGATGGTGGAAGAAGCTCATTTTGATAAGGTGTGCCGTTATTTCGATACCGCGCTGAAAGAGGGCGGCAAACTGATCACCGGCGGTCAAACCGGCGAAGGCTGGTATTTCGATCCGGCGATTATCGACGGTGTAACTGCGGACATGACAGTGTTTAAGGAAGAAATATTCGGCCCGGTGCTGGCGGTAACCACATTCAGTAGCGAAGAAGAAGCAGTCCGTTTGGCAAACCAATCGGATTACGGACTGGCCGCTTCGTTCTACACATCCAATGTAAGCCGCGCCCACCGTGTTGCCCGCAAAATTCAGGCAGGTACGGTATCGGTAAACGGCTTTTCAGAAGGCAGCATCGCCACGCCGTTCGGCGGTTACAAACAATCCGGTTTCGGTGGACGCGACAAAGGTGTGGAAGCGTTTGAGCAATATACGCAAACAAAAACCATTTGGTTTCTGGAATAACACAAAATAAAGCTCAGGTCGTCTGAAACCGACAGGCTTGTAACAAACACAAACCTTTTTCCAGACGACTTCTAATAACTACACAAAGACACAAAGGAGAAGAGATGGAAAAGATAGTCAGTACACTGGTGGACTATATCTGGGGAAACGGCCTGGTTTATCTGGCTTTGGCCGTTGGTTTATATTTCACCGTTATTACTAGAGGAGTGCAGTTCCGCTATTTGCCTGAAATGATCCGCCTACTGAATGAAAAGCAGGAGTCCGGTGCGGGTATTTCTTCGTTTCAGGCATTCTGCATGTCGCTGTCGGGACGCATTGGTGTCGGCAACATCGCCGGCGTAGCGACCGCTATTGCCGCAGGCGGTCCGGGCTCTGTATTTTGGATGATTGTGATGGCTCTGTTGGGTGGTGCCAGCGCGTTTGTAGAATCCACTTTGGCGCAGATTTATAAAACCAAAGTCGGTACGGAATACCGCGGCGGCTCTCCTTATTACATCGAGCGCGGCTTAAAGATGAAAGCCTTTGCAGTGCTGGTAGCCGTAGTGATTTTCCTGAGCTACGGCGTGTTAGTGCCGGGCATTCAGGCCAATACCATTGCTACATCGTTTGAGAACGCCTTCGCACTGCCTGCATGGAGCACCGGTGCTGCAGTTTCCATGATATTGGCGTTTCTGATTTTCGGCGGCACCAAACGCATCGCCCGTGCTGCTGACCGCATTATCCCCCTAATGGCGTTAGGTTATGTAGGCTTGATGCTGATTGTGTTGATAAACCACGCATCTAAAATCCCCGAAACCTTAAGCCTGATCATCGGTAGCGCATTCGGTACGGACGCGGTATTCGGCGGAATTGTCGGTAGCGCGATTTCCTGGGGGGTGCGTCGCGCCGTGTTCTCAAACGTAGCCGGGGCAGGCGAAGCAACGTTCAGCTCGGCTGCCGCTGAAGTAAGCCATCCTGTGAAACAAGGTTTGGTGCAAGGCTTTTCGGTGTATATCGATACCGTGATTGTCTGCACCTCCACCGCTATCATGATTCTGATTACCGGTATGTATAACGTACATCCGGTCGGCATGAAAACGCCGCTTGTGGAAAATATTCCCGGCGTGGAAGCCGGCTCTGCTTACACGCAGGCTGCATTGGGTACTGTGTTCGGTAATTTCGGTGGCGCATTTGTGGCGGTAGGCATCTTCTTCTTTGCCTTTACCTGCCTGCTGGCTTATTACTACATCGCCGAAACTGCGCTGCTCTATCTCGACCAAAAGCTGAAATACCCGATACTCAGTATGATTCTGCGGTTGGTGTTTTTAGCGGTGGTGTTTACCGGCAGCGTACAGTCCGCCAGCCTGATGTGGGGCTTGGGTGATATAGGCTTCGGCAGCATGTGTTATCTCAACCTGATTGCTATCGTATTTCTCAGTAAACCCGCCTTACGTGCGCTGCATGATTACGACCGCCAGAAAAAAGCCGGCCTTGATCCGGCGTTCGACCCGCGTGTAGCCGGGATTGAGAATGCCGAATTCTGGATAGAACATATGCAACAACATGATAGGCGCTAAGTTTGCTCCGTTACGATAGATGAGCAAAGTAGTTGGAGGATCTAGGTTTTAAGTGCAACATCTGATTTAATTGAGCAAACCCGTTTAATAAGTACCTCATTTGGTGCCGAATAACACAACAGTTATGTAGGTGTGTTGTTCGGCACTACTGCATATGGTGTACCAGGACATGTCTAAATTTGCCTGAAATCCTTCCCTTTCAAAAAATACTGTCAAAGCGGCTCATTAGTATTTTCATTCGATTCCTGATCCCACTAATGTGCACTAGACTTCCTGCTTGGAAAATCTTTGCACTTCAAATCCAAATGTGTGAACTCTGCGTTCAATCGGACAACTGCCGTTTCAAAAACCAATCGCCGAACGGCCAGTCCACGCTGTCGAGCAGATTTTTGGTAATCAGCCCCAGTTCGGTATCGCCTTCGATTTGCAGTTTGCGGTTGAAAAACAAAGTATCGGGGTCTTCCTCGCGCATCATCATGCGCATAAAGTCGATGCCGTTGGCGGCAAGGCGCAAATCGGGCGTGCCGAAAAAATCTGCATCAATAAATTTTTCGGCATTGGCGGTGAAACGCACCTTGATGCCTGCGTCCAATACGTCAATTTCAAAAGTGCGGCCGTCAAACAGGCTCATGTCGGCGGGCAGCAATCCGCGTTTAAGCATGGTGTTGAGGGCAAAAACCAAAGCGAAGCGCGGCGGCCTGCCCGGCAGTTTGCCGCCGATTTTTCCCGCCCATGCGGGCAATACGATTTCAGGCAACGCCATAATATTCCTCCTTCACGGCTTCGATACCCGGCCGGCCGTGCCAATAGCCGTCCACCAGCGTGCCGGTGGTCAGTCTTTCCAATTCGGGCAGCGCGTCCGCCAGGGCGGTTTTGCCGTCCAATACATCGCGGTGGATACGGACGATTTCCGCCATGCCGTGCATTTGCGGCGACAGGCGCAGCATGTTCACGCCGATTTGCCGCAAATCCTCATGGTGCGGCAGCAGGTTTTGGCAGCCGTAAGACATGGTTTGGATGCCGTTGATGGTTAAAAACGGTTTGCCCTCGCGGGTATTCATGTCCATGCCTTGTTCGTAATCCAAGCAGCGGAATTCGCAGCCGTCTTTGTTCAGGTTGTAATGCCGCGCGGTAAAGCAGCGCGATGAGTAGGCAAGCGGCATTTTGCCCCAAGCAAACAATTCCGTTTCGATGTCGTCTGAAGCCTTGATGATTTCGGCAACTTTGTCGCGGCTCAACTCGGACGGCGCAATCCAGCGGTATGCGCCCAGTTTTTGAAACAGCGCCAGCGTGCTTTCGTTGTAAATGTTCAGGCTGGCGCCGGCGACAAAGGGAATGCCGTGTTCGCGCGCCAGTTTGACCGCGCCCATGTCGTTAGCTTCGACTTTGAATTTGTCCTGCCCCATGATTTTGCGCAGGCGTTTCAAATCGGATTCGCTTTCCAGCAGCACCTGCGACGACAAAATAATTTCCTTGCCGCTTTCCGCCAAATCTTCCGCCAGACTGACCCAGTCGGCAAAACGCATTTTCTGGCGGCGCGAACACACCACTTCGCCCAAATAAATGGTATCCACCGGCGCATCCAGCATGGCGGCGTAAAATTCCAGCAGGGCTTCCTTCTGCCAGAAAAACAAAACCGGCCCCAGCGATAGTTTCATCGGATTCATTTTCCCTCCCCCTTATTTCCACGGACGGCTGTATGCGCCCAAGGTCGTCTGATGCCCTTCCGAAACCTTACTCAAAGCATTGTTCCATAGCGGATTGACTTTGAAATGTTCCGGATTGGCGGCGGCCGCATCCAAGGCCTGACGCAGCGATTTGGTTACTTGCGCCGTGTACATCGGGCTGCGCTGGCGGCCTTCGATTTTGATGGCGGAAACACCGATTTTGATGAGTTCGGGCAGCATTTCCAAAACGTTCAGGCTGGTCGGCTCTTCCAGCGCGTAATAGGTTTCGTCGTTTACCTCGAAACGGCCTTTGCACAAGGTCGGATAGCCTGCCGGTTCGTTCGGTTTGTATTGGTCGATTAACACTTGGTTCAGCCGCACATTCATGCGGTCGGGCAACTGCTCCCAGCGTACGGCTTTGGCAGGCGAACACACGCCCTGCATATTCGGCGATTCGCCCGTCGCATAGCTCGACAAAATGCAGCGCCCTTCCACCATCACGCACAAACTGCCGAAGCCGAACACTTCGATTTCCACATCCGTATTGTCAATCACATGCTTGACCTGATCGACCGTCAAAACGCGCGGTAGCACGGCGCGGCGGATGCCAAACAGCTCCTTCATCATATTGATGGCTTCATAATTGGTCGCCGAACCCTGCACCGACATGTGCAGCCTCAAATCAGGATGACGCTCGGCGGCATAAGCCATAATCGCAGGGTCGGCGACGATTATCGCGTCCGCCCCCAGCTGCACCGCCGTATCGACAGCCCGATGCCACCGCTCGATTTGCCCCGCCTGGGCAAAAGTATTGATTGCCATCAACACATTGCGGCCGCGCGCATGGGCGTAAGCTACCCCTTCCTGCGCCGATTTCATATCGAAATTCAGCCCCGGAAAATTGCGCGCATTTGTCGCATCTTTCAGCCCCATATACACCGTGTCCGCGCCATTGTCCACCGCCGTCTTCAAAGCGGGCAGATTACCGGCGGGACAAACCAACTCAGGGATTTTCAGCATTTTGCGTTCCTCGACTCTTGTAGCTTGTTATTCGAAAATCAATATCTAGTATGATTTCGGGTATTTTAGAGATTTGGACACAAGATATTATGATTTAAATCAATTGTGAAATCAGGTTTGGATAGCGTATGTTTTAGTTAACATAATTTAACTATGTTAAATATCAAGTTAATCAGCGGGTTAGATTTTCTAGCTTGATAATATGAGATTAGTTATTATCTATTAAATTTATAGATTTTTACAATAAAAGGTCGTCTGAAACCTGTTTCAGACGACCTTTTATGTACTCAACGCGAATAATCGCACCTAGGGCTAAAATTATTCATTCGCAGCCCCAAACTGCCTATCTCCTCCATTCACTCCAACAGTCCATAATGGTACGCGGATGATTTTGAACCAGTTGTTTATAAAAAATAGCGAATCCTCCGGCTTTGGGATAAAAATGATAAGCAACTTGACTTCCATCCGCTCTAAACTCCAGCCGCCAAACATGAGTACCGAAAAGGGCCATCATCGTCCTACTCAAATAAATCAAATCTTGAAGAGGATGACGTGCTTTGATTTCACTGCCTTCACAAATGAAAATCTCGTTTTTGCCAAAATAAATCCGTTCGTTATCCAATAAATTACCGAGACTGATGCAGATGAGCGGTTCGTTTTCCCAAATGATTTCAGGCGCTGGCCGTACTCTGCGGGCAATCAGGATGAAAATGAAGCATCCGACTAAAAATATAAAAATGTATGCCATAGCTGATAAACTGAATAAATGATGATGGAACGCGGATAATCATATGGCAAATTTGCGTATTGGAAAACTCATTATCAATATCTTAATATTGTCTTGAGTGATCAGCCTTGCCGACAAATTTCTTTTAATGAGCAAATAAATAAAAATAAGAATTGATTGCATTTATATTTTGAACTAAGATAGCCCATATTTCACACCTCGTCTGAAACGACCATGCGCTACCATTTCCCGATTTCCGTCGATATGTACGACTTTTTGACCACAGGCCGATTTGATTATCTGGAGATCGGACAGACGGCGGAGATGATCCTGCAAATGTTCCCTGCGCCCGAATGCGTACCCAAAGGGCTTTTGGTAAAAAAGGGGTGGAACATTTGGCTATACGGCGATATCGAATTGCATTTTTCAGACGACCGCCTGACTCAAATCCGGGCGGACTTCCAACCCGGCACCTCGCTGAACGGTGGGCGGTGGTTGAGCTTAAATCCTTGGTTTTTCAGGCACGCGGACAAGCTTGATTTGTATTCCGCCATTGCCAAACTTGTGCAACACCATATCGACTTCATCAAAATCGATACGCCTTCCGCCCTGATTTTGCGTTTGCAAAGCGGCGTAGAGCTGATGTTTGAAAAGTGCAATGGGCAGCGTTTGTTCGCCTTTTGCAAACAAAAAACCACCCTGCCCCAATGGGCGCATGAAACGGCGTAGGTTCAAGCCATCGGGCAAATCTGCGAAGTCTGTTTGCTTTCTCTGATAAAAGGTCGTCTGAAAACTGAACTGGCCCCCAAATCTTGGACACTCATAAAAGCCTATTCAGGCGCTCTGTGCAAGCTGGGTTCTGTATGCGACAGGACTCAGCTTTTTCAATTTCAAACTGCAACGCTCCCGGTTGTAGTAATCCATATAGTCATCTATCTGCTTCATCAATTCATCTACCGTCAATTCACCTGCGTTATAGAAACACTCCGTCTTTAACACCGCAAAGAAGCTTTCCATCGGCGCATTGTCCCAACAGTTCGCCTTTCGCGACATGCTTTGAACCATGGAATGCTCCGCAAGCAATTCCCTATACCCCGCCGTACGGTACAGCACACCTTGGTCCGAATGAAGCATCGTTCCTTTAGCAGTCAGACGGGGTGCGGCTTTTTCGAGCATTTCCTTCACCATTTCGCTGTCGGCTCTGCGGCTCATGGCGTAGGCGACGATCTCGCGGTTGAACAAGTCCAAGATTGGCGAGAGGTACAGTTTGCCGTCCTTCCCTTTGAGTTCGGTAACGTCGGTCAGCCATTTTTCGTTGGGCTTTCGGGCTTTGAACCGGCGTTTGAGGAGGTGTTCCGATATTTCGCCCATGGCGGGATGGCGGTAGGCTTTTTTCGCCCGTATGAGGGCTTTCAGTTCCAACTGCTTCATCAACCGCGCCGCTTTTTTGCGGTTCCAACCCAATGCTGCGGCAATGCGCCTTTGTCCGTAGCGTCCTTTATGCCGCCGGTAGGTTTCGACAAGGAGGGCTTTGTCAGCTGTGTCGGGGTCAGGCCGGTTTTGATGGTGGTAGTAAAAGCTGCTTTTGGGCAGGTTTGCGATGTGCAGCAGGTATTTGAGCGGGTGTTGCGCCCTCAGTGCTTGGACGGTTTGGCTTTGTCCTTTTCGGTCTGCTTTTGGCTGAGGGCTTTTAACTCCTTTAGGTAGGCGACCTCTGCGCGCATATAGCACAACTCTTCGATAAGCTCTGCCTGTGTTTTTTCTTGGTCGGGTTTATCTGCGATGAAGGGGTTTTTGCGGTGTTGGGGCATGGTTTTGGATTGGGGATGTTCGAGTGCGCCGATACCGCCTTCTTGATAGGCGCGTATCCATCGTCTCAGGTGGGTTCGGGAAATGCCGTAGTGGTCTGCGGTACGCTGTTGGCTGCGTATATGCAGGTAGTGGAGTACGGCTTGGTATTTGAAGTGTAATGTATATTTGCTCATAAAAAAACTGCACCTTGTGAGTTGGAGGGGATGTCCAACTTTTGGGGTGCAGTTCAAACTGGAAAACAGTTTTCAGACGACCTTCCCCTATCGTTTTCCGCTAAAATACCCGTCTCTTTTTCCTTCCTGACCGTCTTCAATGTCCCAGCGCAAAATCATCCATATCGACATGGACGCGTTCTACGCATCGGTAGAACTGCGCGAGCAGCCGCATTTGAAAGGGCTGCCCGTGGTCGTCGCATGGGAGGGCGCGCGTTCGGTGATTTGCGCCGCATCGTATGAGGCGCGGCAGTTCGGGCTGCATTCCGCGATGTCGGTGGCGACGGCGAAAAGGCTGTGTCCGCAAGCGGTGTATGTGCCGCCGCATTTCGATTTGTACCGTCAGGTTTCCGCGCAGATTCATGCCGTATTCAGGCGCTATACTGATTTAATCGAACCCTTGTCGCTAGACGAAGCCTATCTTGACGTTACCCATAATTTCAAAAATATCCCTTACGCCAGCGAAGTTGCCAAAGAAATCCGCGCCGCCATTTTTGCGGAAACCGGTCTGACTGCCTCCGCAGGCATTGCGCCGAACAAATTTCTAGCGAAAATCGCGTCGGACTGGCGCAAGCCGAACGGGCAATTCGTCCTGCCGCCGCACAAAGTCATGGCTTTTTTGGAAACCCTGCCCTTGGGCAAAATCCCCGGCGTGGGCAAGGTCACGCTGAAAAAAATGCAGTCGCTGGGTATGCAGACGGCAGGCGATTTGCGCCGTTTCGAGCGCGGCGAACTCTTAAACCATTTCGGACGCTACGGCTACCGCCTCTATGATTTGGCGCGCGGTACGGACGAACGCCCCGTCAAAGCCGAACGCGAACGCCTCCAAATCTCCACCGAAATCACCCTGCCCGAAGACCTGTCGCTCGAACAGGCGGCAGGACACTTGCCCCACCTTGCCGAAGACCTGTGGAGGCAAATCGCACGCAAAAACGTCGAAGCCAAAGGCGTAACCCTCAAGCTGAAAACCCATGATTTCCGCATCATCACCCGCTCCCTGACCTACTCTTCCGTCCTGCCCGACACCGACGCCCTGCTTTGCGCCGCGCAAACCCTGATGCAGCGCGTGCCGCCCCAGCGCGAAGACGCTTTCCGCCTGATCGGCATAGGCGTGAACCACCTCGTGCCGAAAGACCAGCAGCAATCGCTTTGGTTATAAAGAAATAGAAAAGCATTCTTTCCCCTTCGCGCGAGACCGCCCGACAATAATGTTCCGTACAAACTTTCAGACGACCCCTTTACTGCAAGAGGGGTCGTCTGAAAACAAAAACCAAGGAACAAGCCAACCATGTCCCTCTTCCGTCCCCAGCTTTGGCGCATCCCGACGACAGGCGAAGCCGAACGGCGCCGGCTGCCCGAGTTGACCGCCACGCTCGAAACCCGTCTCAAACACATCGCCCGCCGCTATCCGAAAGCCGTTTTCGCCTCCAGCCTTGCCGTCGAAGACATGATCATTACCGACGCCATCTGCCGCCTGAAACTCCCCCTGCGCATCATCACCCTCGACACAGGCAAGCTCAATCCCGAAACCGCCGCCCTGATTACCGCCGTCAACGTCCGCTACCAAACCGAGCTGGAAGTTTTCCACCCCGACCCCAAAAGCGCGCGACAGTTTGAGCAGGAATTCGGCGCAACCGCCATGTACGACAGCGTCGAGCTGCGCCGCCGTTGCTGCCACATCCGCAAAATCGAGCCGCTCAACCGCGCCCTGAAAAACGCCCCCGCCTGGCTGACCGGACAACGCCGCAGCCAATCGGCAACCCGCAGCGAATTGGATTTTGAAGAAACCGACCACAGCCGCAACATCGCCAAGTTCAACCCCATTTTCGACTGGGAAGAAAACGACGTCTGGGCATACGCGCAAGCCTACGACGTCCCGCTCAATGCCCTGTATTTCCAAGGCTACCCGAGCATAGGCTGCGAACCCTGCACCCGCCCCGTCAAAGCAGACGAAGACATCCGCGCCGGACGCTGGTGGTGGGAAAGCAAAGACAGCAAAGAATGCGGGCTGCACAAATAACCCTTGTCAGGCAAGGCAAAAGGTCGTCTGAAACCCAAATTCAGGTTTTCAGACGACCTTTTTCATAAGTCGGCTTTCCTTAAATTTTTAAGGGATGAAAAATAGGCATTTTCTATTTCAAATTATTATCAATTTTCAAAACGACAATATCGTTTTTTAAAAAATGAATTCGCCTTAACTTCATAGCCTTAACAGAATTAACCCAAGAAGGCTTGACCTAATGATTTAATATGGCTATGGTTAAATAAAAAATAACAATAATCTACATACGCACCGCAATGCTTTTTTCCCTCCTCCTTACAGAAAGGATATTGCAATGCCCTGCTTGAACCTCACGCTGCCTCGCCTGACTGTTTTCCTGCTGTCCACCTTCGCAGCATTCTCCGCCGCCGCACACGGAAACCACACCCATTGGGGCTACACCGGACACGATTCCCCCGAAAGCTGGGGCAGCCTGTCTGAAGAGTTCCGTTTGTGTTCCACAGGCAAAAACCAATCCCCCGTCAACATTACCGAAACCGTCTCAGGCAGACTGCCCGCCATCAAAGTCAATTACAAACCGAGCGCGGTTGACGTGGAAAACAACGGCCACACCATCCAAGTCAACTATCCCGAAGGCGGCAACACCCTGACCGTGAACAGCCGCACCTACACCCTGAAACAATTCCATTTTCACGTCCCCAGTGAAAACCAAATCAAAGGCCGCACCTTCCCGATGGAAGCCCACTTCGTCCACTTAGACGAAAACCGCCAGCCTTTGGTATTGGCAGTATTGTACGAACCTGGCAAAACCAACGACCGCCTTGCACCTATATGGAACGTGATGCCGATGAAAGAAGGAAAGGTAAATCTCGACAAAGCCTTCGACGCCGCCACCCTGCTGCCGAAACGGCTGAATTACTACCGCTTTGCCGGTTCGCTGACCACGCCGCCGTGCAGCGAAGGCGTATCGTGGCTGGTATTGAAAACCTACGACCACATCGACCAGGCGCAGGCAGAAAAATTCACCCGCGCCATCGGCTCGCACAACAGCCGCCCCGTCCAGCCGCTTAACGCGCGCGTTGTCATCGAATAAACGGTAAAGCCGTAAACGAAAAGGTCGTCTGAAAACCAAATTTAGGTTTCAGACGACCTTTTTACATGATGATCTAAGGTTTCAGAACACCGAGTCCGGCGTATATCCGAAGGAAGAATCGCAATGCAGCATCAATCATCAGGATGAAACCTTGCCGCTTCGCGTTCTTTCATAGCAGTTTCCTTATCCTTCAATTTTGCCCCCAAACCCAAGCGTTTTTCATATTCCGATTGCGGCGTGCCGTCCTCCTGCATACCAAATGCGCTGGCATTTACCCAAAGCGCAAGGACGGCAACTACGAAAGCAAAAAATCCTACGATATACCAAAACATTTCTTTTCCTATCATGGGTCAACAAACGGGAAGAAGACAGATTTCCCGTTTGACCGGCAGCTTGCTGCGGTTTGTGAAGGCAAAAATGTATCACAAATCCGGTCCGGTATAAATTGCCGATTTGCCCCTCCATACTTCGTGCAAACCTTATCTCAATCGGCATTGCACACTAATGCTTTTACCAATCAGACGGTTATATAGTGGATTAAATTTAAATCAGGACAAGGCGACGAAGCCGCAGACAGTACAGATAGTACGGAACCGATTCACTTGGTGCTTCAGCACCTTAGAGAATCGTTCTCTTTGAGCTAAGGCGAGGCAACGCCGTACTGGTTTAAAGTTAATCCACTATACAAACAAAAGCCGGTCTTTCCGCTCAAAGGTCGTCTGAAAATCCATATCTGCATTTCAGACGACCTAACGTCGGCATCCGAAAGCCTAACGGAACAAATCCAATGCCTTGACGAACACCATCACCACGCCGTAAGCCAGCGGGACGCCGACCAACGTCCAACGCCACCAAACCGAAAAACCGCCTGCCGCAACTTTTTCCTGCAACAAGTAGGCATCAGAAACGGCGGTTTCGTCATCGGGATTGCCGCTGTGCGCCGCTGTTTTGATGTCGGTTTCATGGTGTTTTTCATGAACCGATCTGACGGCAAGGTTGCACAGCAATCCGACAATCAACAATCCCGCCATGATATACATGGTAACGCCGTATGCCTGCGCGGCGGGAACACCGCTGTCGATTTGGCTTTGGCGGATGTAGTTCACCAAGACCGGACCGATCACGGCAGCAGTTGACCACGCCAGCAAAATACGTCCGTGAATCGCGCCGACCTGATAAGTGCCGAACAAGTCTTTCAAATAAGCCGGAATCGCGGCAAAACCGCCGCCATACATGGAAATGATGACGCAGAATCCAATAATAAACAAAGCCTTGTTTCCACTCTCGCCAATGGATGGAACGGCAAAATACAGCAGCGAACCGAGTACGAAAAAGATGGTGTAGGTATTTTTACGTCCGATTCTGTCGGAAACGCTGGACCACAAAAACCGCCCGCCCATATTGAACAGACTCAAAAGACTGACGAAACCTGCCGCCGCACCCGTGCTGACTGCCGCTTGTTTGCCGACCGAAGCCTCTGAAAACAACTCCTGAATCATGACCGAAGCCTGCCCTAAAACGCCGATACCGGCAGTGACATTCAGGCACAACACCCAAAACAACAGCCAAAATTGCGGCGTTTTCATCGCTTGGGAAACATTGACATGATTACTGCTGACCAACTTGTTTTTAGTTTTAGGCGCGACATAGCCTTCAGGCTTCCAACCCTCCGCCGGCACGCGGATGGTGAATGCGCCGAACATCATCAACACAAGGTAAAACAGCCCCAACACGACAAAAGTCGGCGCGACACCGACCGAAACGTCGTCTGAAAACGCATTCATCAACGATACGGACAACGGCGAAGCAAGCATCGCACCGCCGCCGAACCCCATAATCGCCAAACCCGTCGCCATGCCCGGTTTGTCGGGAAACCACTTCATCAAAGTGGACACAGGGCCGATATAGCCTAACCCCAAGCCGATGCCGCCGATCACGCCGTTGCCCAAATAGAGGAGAAACAGATTATGCGTGCTGACGCCGAGTGCCGACACAAAAAAGCCCAAGCTGAAACAGCATGCCGCGACAAACATCGCCTTGCGCGGGCCGACACGCTCCATCCAAGTGCCGAACAAAGCGGCAGACGCGCCCAACATAGCCAGCGCGATACTGAAAATCCAGCCCACAGTCGTCAGCTTCCAATCTCCGGCTGCCGATCCGGTAATGCCGATAAGCTTGGTCAGCGGCGCGTTAAACACGGAATACGCATAAATCTGCCCGATGGCAAGATGCACCGCCAAAGCGGCAGGCGGCACCAGCCAACGGTTGAAACCCGGCTTGGCAATCGTCGCCTCACGGTCTAAAAATTTCATAAAAGCCTCTTGATGTCTAATGAAAAACAGCGTTCTCCGCGAGGAAAACGCCTTAAATTGTTGACAATATTGTACCACGCTTCCGCTTGGGCTTTACTCCGCTTAACATGAGTTTTTTGAGTAAGAAAGAGAAAAATCATTCATAAACGACGATATTTGAAGATGGTTTGATGATATCCGTATCTCAGATAAAAGGTCGTCTGAAAATTGGTTTTCAGACGACCTAAAGAGTTTGAAAATGTATTCAAACCTTATTACTTCTCAATATATTTTTCTATATCTCTACATTGTTCTTGCGTGCAGGAAACTGAAAAAAGCACTTTTCCACTTGTGATACTTTGTGCAGAAAAGATGCTCTTTTCGTAATGAAATTTTATTTTATCCAATGGAATCAGCCCCTTTCCATTTTCTTTTCCGCAAAGCAGTTTATATTGCAGATTGGTTTTGCTTATATCGATATTTCCGCACACTTTTGTAGTATTGTTTTTAGATATGGATATTTTTAACCATTCATATTGCGAGTCGTAATAATAGTTTGAAATATAAGGCAAACTGGATGATGACACTGCTAGAGATATAACATAATTAAAAAAGGTTTCCATAACTTACTCACTGTTTGTTTTTTAATTTTAAATAGAGGGCAATTTTGGCGTATAGCCTTATATTCCGTCTTCCCATGAAATAGAAAATTTAGAAATTTTTACCCCACTCAAATCAAATGAAAAGACAATAGAAACGCCACCTTCGGTTTTTATTTCACACTCATGTTCCCACTCGTCTCTAGATACAAACTGCCATCCAATATCAGCAAGAAACAAATATTTTATAAATTTCTCAATAGTTAATTTTCTATTAATTTTATATTTCTTTGCAATGGTAACGCCTTTAAAACAAGGGTCTATTGACAATGAATAAACGATATCATCCGTAACCCCAACCTCCAATCCTTTCCAAAAAATGGAAAAACCACCTTCTACGTTACTGTCTTCGTATAACCATTTAGTCAGCTTTTTAAACCGTTTATGTTTGTGAAAGTCACTATACGACATACCAACAAATAAACCTTTAAATCTACCCGTTTTTAAGAAAGATGTTATATCCATCATCATGACCTCATTGCGGTCTATAACTTGAAATATCAATTCCTCATGTACTACCGACCCTTTACCGTTTACCAAATTTTATTGCTGGATTTCAAATATCGGTTGTCGTCAAAAGTATTAATCCATTGCGGTCTCAGTGCGATAAAAATGGCGGTAGTGATGCCGCTGAGAAAGGCTTCCGCCCAGGCGATCAGGATGAAAATAGGAAAGGCGGTGGTCCAAAGTACGGAGGCTGGGAAGGCATGGCTGATATCCAAAACGCTGACCAGTACCAGTCCGGTCAGCATCATGCCTACGGCGGACGCAATGAAGCCGTTGACAAAAATGAAGATAAAAATATTCGCGGGAAGACGGTTGACCAAGCGGCAAGAGAGCTGATTGATGATAAGCGGCGGTAAGAGCAAGGCGAGGGCGTTGACGGGATAGGCGTATCCGTCGCCGCCGTTGAACAATAAAAGATAAGGAAGAAACAAAGCCGAACCCAGCCATAATGCGGCGGGTGCGCCAATCATTAAGGCAACCAAATTCATGGCAAGCAGGTGGTAGCTCATTTGCGCGAGCTGCCCTTCGTCAGTCATTGCATTCAGGCACCATGCGGTCGTCAGTATCAGGGCGGAGAGGATGAAGGCAGAATGGTGCTTCTGCATGGATCGCCATGCCGGACGCGCGCAAGCGAGAAGCAGAATGGACAACAGCAGCCAAGCGGCGATTAAAATCGAACTGGAAAACCATGCGGCTTGAAAATTCATACGAAACCAGACCGAGGGTAAATATTCAGACGACCTGCATTATACCCCGCAGACGAAATTCGCTGCGGACTTGTTTTGTTTAGTGCTGAAACACGCTAAAATAACGACCTTTGCCGTTTATTTCAAGGGAAACAGCGAATGTTTTGGACAGTGCTGATTATCATTTTATTGTGTGCCATTTGCGGCGTATTTTGGCTGCACAGAAAACAAGAACGTGAGTGGCAGCACGAATTGGCGCGCTTAGAGCGCGGCATGCAAGAGGGCAAATATATTCCTAACGGTCAGGATGCTGATTCTCCACATCAATTTTCAGAAGATGCCAAAGCGGCATACGGAAAAACCATCGCACGCCTGCGCTTGATGGCGGCGCGTTACACTCCGCAGCAAGAGCAATTATCCGAGCAACCGGCAAACACTGAAAACGAAGAATCTGAAACCAGTATGGAAGACATAGCGGATTTCTTCGAAAGCCAAGAAGCAAAACACGAATATCATCAAGATGCCGATATTGAAAGGTCGTCTGAAAATCCGTCGGCAGAACAAGTCCCCCAAGCCGAGCCGCCTCAACAACACGCAGCCGAAAGGAAAGATACGCCGTATATCGTTCCTTTTGTCGAAACCGAAGAGCCTGAATATATTCCCCGTATCGTTAAAGACGAAGGCTTTGAAGAAATCACTTTGGAAGAGGCAACCCGTTCGCTCAATGAAGCGGCGTTACAGGAATGGGAAGAGCAGCAGACCGTCAACCACCATCCTGCAGGCGACCGGAATAACGATGACGGGGAAATCCAACTCATCCGCGCATCGGTAACACCGATGAAAGGTTTGCAGATTATCGATTTCAACGATCCCGTACTGCGCCGGACCCGCGAGCGCGTCATGGCGGGCGTCAATGGCATCCAAATCCCCAAAGCCAGTGCTCCGCATATCGAAACCGTGCAAACCGCATTGCGCACAGCCGAGCGCGAAGCCATTTTGCCTGTCGTTGACAATCTGGATAGCCGTGCAGAGATTGATGTGACGGACATTCGGAACACATTGGCTCGAAGTACGGCAGCACGCCAGCGCCTTGCCGCCGCTGTTGCGCCTGTGCGCGATTTCCAGCCGCAAATCATTCAAAACGACGAAATTTTGGCAAACCTGATTCCTGCAAGCCGCAGACGGACGGTCCGCCACGCTGAAGCGGCGGCGGAAAAACTGGCGCGCAAGCAGCAATCTGCTGCCGCGCAGGTGAAATTGTCGGAAGAAGCTGATCTGCGACCTGAGCAAACGGTTGAGCGTTCCGTCACACGCAAACCGCTCTTCCCGCCTAAAACGCTTCGCACCGAACCTGTCGCTCCGCCAAAAGAAAAAGCAGTCTATATTTCAAGACAGCCCGCCCCTACCGCAACCGTAGTCGAGCCGCCCGAAGTACCGACCGTTACCCCGACGCCAATCGATATCCCGACGCCGCCGAGCTTTACGCCGCCACCTGTTGCGCCGGAAATCGTCGATCCTCCGGTAGCGCGCCCCGCTTGGGAAATCCCTGCTTTCCATTCTGAAGTCAATGCGCATGTCAGCGACAATCCTGTCCGCTCGATTCATGATTACTTAATCAGTGAATCCGAAACGGAGGATGAAGTCGCAGGCGGAAATGTACAGAGAAATGCTGAAACCGAATCCGCCCATACGGAAGATGCGGAAATTTCTGCTTTTGAACATCATCAGCCGATACATCATGCCGATCTTGCGACGGGTTATGCTGCCGATGATGCTGATGCAGATTCAGAAGAAGAGACCGGGGCGTTTCACAATTTTTCAGACGACCTGAAGTACCCACTGCCAACCACAGACTTGCTCCTACCGCCCCAATTCGACCCTGCCGCCACGCAGACCGAAGAAGAATTGTTAAACAACAGCATCACTATCGAAGAAAAGCTGGCGGAATTTAAGGTCAAAGTCAAAGTCGTGGATTCCTATTCCGGTCCGGTGATTACGCGTTACGAAATCGAACCTGATGTCGGCGTGCGCGGCAATTCGGTCATAAACCTCGAAAAAGACCTTGCCCGTTCGCTCGGTGTTGCCTCTATCCGCGTCGTCGAAACCATACCCGGCAAAACCTGCATGGGCTTGGAGCTGCCGAACCCGAAACGGCAAATGATACGCCTGAGCGAAATCTTCAATTCGCCCGCGTTTGCCGAATCCAAATCCAAGCTGACGCTCGCGCTCGGTCAGGACATTACCGGTCAGCCCGTCGTTACCGACTTGGGCAAAGCACCGCATTTGCTGGTTGCCGGTACGACCGGTTCGGGTAAATCGGTCGGCGTTAATGCCATGATCCTGTCCATGCTTTTCAAGGCGACGCCTGAAGACGTGCGCATGATTATGATTGACCCGAAAATGCTGGAATTGAGCATTTACGAAGGCATTCCGCACCTGCTCGCGCCTGTCGTTACCGATATGAAACTGGCGGCCAACGCGCTCAACTGGTGCGTCAACGAAATGGAAAAACGCTATCGTCTGATGAGCCATGTAGGCGTGCGCAACCTTGCGGGCTTCAACCAAAAAATCATGGAAGCCGCGGCACAAGGTATGAAAATCGCCAACCCGTTCAGCCTGACGCCCGACAATCCCGAACCTTTGGAAAAACTGCCGTTTATCGTCGTCGTGGTTGACGAATTTGCCGACCTGATGATGACCGCAGGCAAGAAAATCGAAGAACTGATTGCCCGCCTTGCCCAAAAAGCCCGCGCGGCAGGCATCCATTTGATCCTTGCCACGCAACGCCCCAGCGTCGATGTCATCACAGGTCTGATTAAAGCCAACATCCCGACACGCATCGCTTTCCAAGTGTCCAGCAAAATCGACAGCCGTACAATTCTCGACCAAATGGGCGCAGAAAACCTGCTCGGACAAGGCGATATGCTGTTCCTGCCGCCCGGTATAGGTTATCCGCAACGTGTCCACGGCGCATTCGCTTCAGACGACGAAGTACACCGCGTAGTCGAATATCTGAAACAATTCGGCGAGCCTGATTACATTGACGATATTCTGATGAGCGGCACAACCGACGATCTGCCGGGTATCAGCCGCAGCAGCGACAGCGAAGTTGATCCGATGTATGACGAAGCCGTCTCTGTCGTTCTGAAAACGCGCAAAGCCAGCATCTCGGGCATCCAACGCCAATTACGGATCGGCTACAACCGCGCCGCCCGCCTGATTGACCAAATGGAAGCAGACGGCATCGTTTCGCCTGCCGAAACCAACGGCAACCGTACCGTTTTGGCGCAAAGCAGCGAACATTTGGACTAAAGCCACACCAGAGCAGGGAAAAAGCCGATTGCCGTTGCAGTTTCCCCTGATTTTGGTACAATACCGCCATTCATTCTTACACAGACAAGCCGCCGAGATTTAGGCGGCTTGTATTTTTATTTTCATTTTGCGGATTATATTTACCGCATTTTTTACTAGGCAAAAGCAGTCCAAACGCTTTTGCGGAGACGACAAACCATGCAAAAAATTCCATTGACCGTACGCGGCGCAGAACTGCTTAAACAAGAATTGCAACGCCTCAAAAGCGTCGCCCGTCCCGAAATCATCGAAGCCATCGCCGAAGCCCGTTCGCACGGCGACTTGTCCGAAAACGCCGAATACGAGGCCGCCAAAGAAAAACAAGGCTTTATCGAAGGACGTATTTCCGAGTTGGAACACAAATTGTCCATGGCGCACATCATCAATCCCGCTGAAATCCACGCAGAAGGCAAAATCGTCTTCGGTACGACCGTAACGCTGGAAGATTTGGAAACCGAAGAACACGTTACCTATCAAATCGTCGGCGAAGACGAAGCAGACATCAAAGAAGGCAAAATCTACGTCGGCTCCCCCATTGCCCGCGCCCTAATCGGCAAAGAGGAAGGCGATGTCGCCGAAGTACAAGCCCCCGGCGGCGTACGCGAATACGACATTATTTCGGTTCAATATATCTGATTGCCCCGAATTGCCTTGATATAAAGAGAACAGAGATCGTCTGAAAACCAAGAAAAATGGTTTTCAGACGACCCTTCTTACAGTATTCTCCTTGAACTAAGCCATACAAGCAAAAACAGCCGATACTTTCCCGTATCGGCTGTTTCGTTTACTGCTTCATTCATATCAAACTAATTGGTGCTTAGGCAGCTCTTTCAAAGTCAGCGGCTTGATGTACCAAATATCGCGGCAGTAGTCGGCGATGGATCGGTCGGACGAGAAGAAGCCCATATTGGCGATGTTGATCAACGCGGATTTTCGCCATGCGGCAACATTGCGGTAGTGTTCGTCCGCTTTGTATTGCGTGTCGATGTAGCTGCGGAAATCCGCCATCAGTTGATAGAAATCGCCGTAAGGTTGCAGGACGTCATTGTAGCGGTTCGGCTCTTCGGGGGAGAACGTGCCGCTGCTGATTTGGTTGACGACGCGGCGCAGGTCGTGATCGCGTTCGATGTAGCCCAGCGGGTCGTAGCCGTTGCGGCGGAGTTCTTCCACTTGTTCAACGGTGTTGCCGAAGATAAAGCAGTTGTCCGCGCCGACTTTTTCCAGAATTTCGACGTTCGCGCCGTCCAGCGTACCCATGCAGAGCGCGCCGTTGAGGGCGAACTTCATGTTGCTGGTGCCGGATGCCTCTGTGCCTGCCAATGAGATTTGTTCGTGCAAATCGGCGGCGGGGATGATGATTTGGGCGAGGCTGACGCTGTAATTCGGGATATAGACGACTTTAATCAGGTCGCGGATGCGTTCGTCGTTGTTGATGGTTTTCGCTACGTCATTAATCAGGCGGATGATTTTTTTCGCCATGTAGTAGGCGGATGCGGCTTTACCGGCAAAGATGAAGACGCGCGGCTGCCAGTCGAAATCCGGGTTTTCCAAAATTTTGTTGTAGCGGTCGACGATGTGCATCACGTTCAACGCTTGGCGTTTGTATTCGTGGATGCGTTTGATTTGAATGTCAAACAGCGCGTCTGTGTTGACCTTGATGCCCAATTCGGTTTCGATGTATTTGGCGAGGCGTTCTTTGGCGGCTTTTTTCACTGCGCCGAATTCTGCCTGCACGCTTGCATCGTCAACTTTTTCGTTGAGCTTGGTCAGATTGTCCAAATGCAGGCGCCAGTCTTGTTCGCCCAAGTGTTTGTCGAGGAAACGGGTCAGCTCGGGGTTGGCGATGTTGATCCAGCGACGCGGGGTTACGCCGTTGGTCACGTTGGTGAAGCGTTCGGGGAACACTTTGGCAAAGTCGGCGAAGATGGAAGTAGTCATCAGGTCGGAGTGGATTTTCGCCACGCCGTTGACTTTGTGTGAACCGATGACCGCCAGCCATGCCATGCGGACGCGGCGGCCGTTGTTCTCATCGATGATGGATACGCGGCGGACGAAGTCGTCGTCGAAGTTGCCGATGGCGCGCAGGGCGTTCAAGAAGTAGGCGTTGATTTCAAAGATGATGTCCAAATGGCGTGGCAGCAGGCGCCCCATCAAATCGACCGGCCAAGTTTCCAAGGCTTCGCTCATCAGGGTGTGGTTGGTGTAAGAGAAAATCTTACAACACATATTCCATGCTTCGGTCCATGCAATGCCTTCTTCGTCAATCAGGATGCGCATCAGCTCGGGAATCGCCAGCACGGGGTGGGTATCGTTCAGGTGGATGGCGGCTTTATCGGCAAGGTTTTTGATGCTGGGGAAACGGCATTTGTGGCGCGCCACGATGTCTTGTACGGATGCGGAAACCAGGAAATATTCCTGTTTCAGGCGCAGTTCGCGGCCGCTGTCGGTGGAGTCATTCGGATAGAGGACGCGCGAGATGTTTTCATCGCTGTTTTGCGCGCGGACGGCGGAAGCGTAATCGCCGCGGTTGAAGTCTGCCAAATCGAAGCGGTTACCGGCGTGAGCCGTCCACAGGCGCAACGGGTTGGCGACGTCGCCGCCGTAGCCGGGGATGATTTCATCGTATGCCATCGCGGAAATTTCTTCGCTCGGATGCCATTCTTTTTTGTCACCCATATTGATGACCTGTCCGCCGAAACTGACGGCGTATTGTTTGTTCGGGCGGCCGATTTGCCATGCCAAATCTTGGTCGAGCCACAAATCGGGTTTTTCGACCTGCTGGCCGTCCACGATTTCTTGTTTGAACATACCGTATTGATAGCGGATGCCGTAGCCCATGGCGGGAATGCGCAAGGTGGCGAGCGAGTCGAGGAAGCAGGCGGCCAAGCGGCCCAAACCGCCGTTGCCCAAACCGGGATCTTGTTCTTGTTCGCAAATGTCGGCGAACTCTTTGCCCAGTTGTTTGAACGCCTCTTCAAATTCGGCATACACGCCTTCGTTAATCAACGCGTTGACGAAGGCGCGTCCCAACAAGAATTCCATGGAAAGGTAGTAAACCATGCGTTTGCCGTTGTCGATGTGGGCGCGGCGGGTTTGCAGGAAGTCTTCGGCGATCAGGTCGCGCGCGGCGAGCATGGCGGCGTTGAGCCATTGGTGTTCGGTCGCCTCTTTCGGATCAACGCCCAAAATGAAAATCAATTTATAGACGATGGACTTGCGGATGGTTTCGGCATCCGGTTTCGGCATGACGTAATCAAAACCTGAAATGGGTTGTTTTTTCTTAGCCATGATAGCCTTTCTCTGTTGGGGATGGGATGATGAAGCGGGGAATTTGTATCTTTTGGCGGTCTGAGGTCGTCTGAAAAACCAAATGCCTTTATGTTCCGTCAAGCAAAGTCAATCAGGTAAATTTATTACTCATCTTCGACATTATAACTGAGGCAGTGTAAATAATAGGGTTTCTTTTAAAAACACCCTATTAATGACATATGTCATATATTCGGCGATGTATTCTTACGCTGTAAAATCCAAATACCCATATGTTCGACTGTCAGCTTGCCGTCTGCATTGTAATTAAACTTCTCGGATGGTACGCAAGAAATCTGCCAACTTCCTTGAGGCAGGTTAAATATTTGTTGACTACGCTTGGCATTGATCAACAGCAGCCATTCATCGTCCAAAACGATCTGCATGGCTTTTGCGCCGCGATTGTGCCAACAAAGCTCGCTCATCGGTTCGCCTTGAATATTGAGCCAGCGGACGCGCTCTTGTTTCCACCAGACATCATCGCCCAATAATTTGATTTCTTGACGCAGGCGGATTAAATCGCGCGTATAGCCTTGCAACGCTTCGTCCGCCTGCTGCCAATCCAGCCAAGTAATCGGGTTGTCCTGACAATAGCTGTTGTTGTTCCCCTGTTGGCTGTTGCCGAACTCGTCACCCGCCAGCAGCATGGGTGTGCCGTTGGCAAGGAACAGCGAGGCAAGCAAAGCTTTGACGGTGTAGGAACGGTCTTCCAAAATCGCCGCATCTTGGGTTTCGCCTTCAATACCGTGGTTGTAGCTGATGTTTTCGTTATGCCCGTCGCGGTTGTCTTCGCCGTTGGCATGGTTGTGTTTTTCGTTGTAGCTGACCAAATCGCGCAGCGTAAAACCATCGTGTGCGGTGATGAAATTGATGCTGGCGGAAGGATGACGGCCGCTGTGGTTGAAAATATCAGACGACCCCGCCAGACGTTCGGCAAACGCGCCCAAATTGCCGCTTTCCCACACCCAAAACGCGCGCATATCGTCGCGGAAACGTCCGTTCCACTCGGCAAAAGGCTGCGGGAAATTGCCCAAGTGATAGCCGCCTTCGCCGATGTCCCACGCCTCGACAATCAGTTTGCAGCGTGCCAACACGGGGTCTTGGTACACCACCTGAAAAAAACGTCCGTAAGCCTGAAAATCGGGTTCCCGCCCCAATACCGTTCCCAAGTCGAAACGGAAACCGTCCACATGAAATGTTTCCGCCCAATAACGCAGGCTGTCCGCCGCCCAGCGGGTTACGTCGCGGCGGACGATGTTCAACGTATTGCCGCAACCCGACCAGTTTTCATAGCTGCCGTCGGGCTTCAACCAATACCACAAAGCATTGTCTATGCCGCGCTGGCAAAGCATCGGGCCTTTTTCGTCCTGCTCGGCGGTATGGTTGTACACAACATCCAAAATCACTTCCAAACCTGCTTGATGCAAGGCTTTGACCGCCTGCTTCAACTCTTCCGCTGCGCATTCGGCATCGGCGGCATAAGACGGCTCGATGGCAAAATGGGAATAAGTGTTGTAGCCCCAATAATTGCTCAAGCCCATTTTTTGCAGGTGGTATTCGTCCAAATGCTGGTGTACCGGCAGCAGCTCGACGGCGGTAACGCCCAAAGTTTTCAAATAATCAACCACGCGCGGATCGGTCAGCGCTTGATACGTTCCCGCGTGTTCCAAATCGGGGAACTGCTTGGTAAATCCCTTCACATGGGCTTCATACACTATCGTCCTGCCCCACGGATGGTTCGGACGGCGGTCGTCGCCCCAATCAAAATCATCGTCGCCCACTACCACGCTTTTGGGTGCCACCGCCGCATTGTCCCGCCCGTCTTCCGGACGGAACCACGCCATTTCCTCATCATCCTTGTAACTTGGTTTGCCGTCGATTTTTTTGGAATATGGGTCAATCAACAATTTATTCGGGTTGAAACACGAGCCGCCCGGCGCATCAGCACGTCCGTAAACACGAAAACCATACTGCTGCCCTGCCCCGACCTCCGGCACAAAGCCGTAAAACACCGACCCGCGCCGCGAAGGCATTTCCAACCGGGTTTCCTTTCCCTTGTCAAAGAGGCACAGCTCGACTTTTTCGGCATGGATGGAAAACAGCGCAAAATTCGCCCCTTCCTCAGTCAGCGACACGCCCATCGGATAAGGCGCACCTTCTTCAATGCGCCATGTTTTGGTTTTCATTTTGTTTGTCCTGATTTGATGGAGACGCTTCGGGCTGCGCTTCCGGATAGATGTTCTTTTTATAGTGGATTAACTTTAAACCAGTACGGCGTTGCCTCGCCTTAGCTCAAAGAGAACGATTCTCTAAGGTGCTGAAGCACCAAGTGAATCGGTTCCGTACTATCTGTACTGTCTGCGGCTTCGTCGCCTTGTCCTGATTTAAATTTAATCCACTATATAGTGGTGATGCTTGAATGGAAAGAGGTCGTCTGAAAAGCAAAATCCCGTTTTCAGACGACCTCTTCTAGCCATAACCCTTTGTTTTAACTTGAGGCCGTCCGAATTTGAGCGCTATTAATTCGGCAACCTCACCGCCAACTCGGCAGGCCAAGCCGCCTTAGCGTCGGTTTTTACAAAACCATTGCCCGTCAGCCCGCCTTTCAGCAGGCGGTTGTATTTCACCGCCGTTTCGCGCGGCACTTGCAATTTCACTTTAAACATCAGCTTCGCGCGTTCATCGACCGTTTCCACCGACTTGGGCGTAAACTGCGCGTCCGTCGCGATAAATTTGATTTTGGCGGGGAACACCGCGTCAATGCCGTCCAAACGGATACGCGCATCATCATTGACTTTCAGACGACTCATGCTGTCGGTCGGCAGAAAAATATTCATCGAAACATCGGCAGGATCCAGCAGGCTGACCACCTTCGAACCCGCCGCGACCACGTTGCCCGCTTCCGCGATGGTGTATTCCACCCTGCCCGCTATCGGCGCGCGGATATTCATATCATCGTTGGCAGACGTGGCCGCTTTGACTGCCGCCCTCGCCTGTTCCACACCGGCGCGCGCTTCCGCTTGCGCGGCGGCACTTTGCGCTACCGTCGCCCGCGCTTCGTCCCGCGCAGCTTCGGCTGCTTTGATCGCCGCAACAGCGCGCTCATAATCCGCCTGACGTTTGGTGACTTCCGACTGAGACACCAGCTGGTCGGCAAGCAATTTGCGCGCATTGTCCAGCTCCATTTTCGCCACACGAAGCTGCTGCCTGTTCGCGTCCACATTCGCCTGCGCGCGCGCAACCGTCTGTTTCATCTGCGCTTCGGCAGCTTTGGCGCGACCGACCGCCTCTTCTTGCCGCAATTCCGCCGCCCGCGCTTCTTCCAAACGGCTGTTGCTGGTTTCAGACGACAGTTCCGCCAGAATATCGCCCTCTTTCACATCTGCGCCCTCTTCCACCAATACCGCCTTCACCCGCCCCGGATACAGGCTGGCGACATCGATGCGGTTCAGTTCCAACCGCCCGTTGGATTGCGCAATCCATGCCGGTAGGGTTTCTTTTTGGTTTTGAAGGACATACCACACGCCGCCCGCAGCCAGCGCGACGGCAAGAGAAGCAATAACAGCTTTTTTCATGTTGCGTTACACCTTAATCGTCAAAACGGACGCGCCTTAGAGCGGTAATGCGGAAACAGCGCGGCAAACGCCCAATCTATCCTTTGGTGGATGGACGAATCGGTCAGCAAATCCTCATGCCGCCCGTTCATCTCATCGGTCAGTATCCCCAACATACGGTAACGCGTGTTCATAATCATCGGCGAGATGACCGCACCGTTGAGAAACTCAAACTGATTAAACAGAGCCAATTCCGGCACATTCTCCCTGCCGTTGCACGCCTTAATATGCTGAATCATCCCGCAGGCAAGCATCTTATGCTGCTTTTTCAACGCTTTGGTAATCAAATCCACGCCTTCTTCGCTGTCCAGCAGCATCCTGTGTATCCAAGCCAAATGCTCGCGTATCGTCACCGCCAGCCGCCAGACAATCTGATACAGCCGCTCCGTATCTTCGATGTTTTGGGCAAAATCGAACGACACCCGCCCCAAAGCCCGATTGCTGTACTCAATCAACATCGCCTTCACAAATTCGTCTTTATCGGCAAACATCCTGTTGAACGTTTCCAAATTCGAATTCAAATGCTCCGCGATCGCCTGCTCGGACAGCTGCTTGTAGCCGCATCTGGGATAAAAATGAATGCCTGCGGAAATAAATTGCGCACTGGTTACACCGTTCATTATCTTCACCTCATCTGCCTGTATTGTTGTCATAGGACAAATATCCAAGACTCAAATGAAACAAAAATCTTCTGAAATATCAGACCGCCTGCGGACGCTGCCGTCGCAAACCAACGTCTCATCCCAAGCCGAGCCGATACAAATGCCAACCAACCGTTATTTTATCAAGCACGCAAAACGCCCCGATTCCGTCATCCGGTCTGTTTTTTTATTTCACTATATAACAAACCGCCCCCGCCTTCAATGCAAGCCATCTTCCAATCATCATTAAAATCCGATAGTTAAATTTGTTTTAAGAGGATATGGGTCGTCTGAAAAAACGGTTTCAGACGATTTGAAGGAGGCACTAACATAAACCAATACCCTTAAAACCCTGCATCGTTGAACTGCAAGCCTGACGGTTTGCCGCCATTCTTGCCCGAGTAACAACGGCTGAGCAAACATAAATGAAAATATAGTGGATTAAATTTAAACCAATACGGCGTTGCCTCGCCTTAGCTCAAAGAGAACGATTCTCTAAGGTGCTGAAGCACCAAGTGAATCGGTTCCGTACTATCTGTACTGTCTGCAGCTTCGTCGCCTTGTCCTGATTTAAATTTAATCCACTATATCAGGATGAAACCTTATTCGTTCCCCCAAAAAAATTTCAGACGACCCCTTCATCTCAAAAGGTCGTCTGAAACAGACAAAGCGGTTGGTTTGAAGCTGTCTTTCTGCGTTCAAAAACAAGTTCAGTTCAAGCTTACGCTTCGCCTTCTGCCTGCTCGGCTGCCTCCGTTGCCCTGGGTTCGGCGGCTTTGTAGAGGTAAACCGTTGCCAGCGGCGGTACTTTGACGGCGAGCGAGTTGGGTCTGCCGTGCGACCAGATTTCTTCGGTCTGCAGGATTTGTCCGGCGGATACGCCGCTGCCGTTGTAGCCGGGGTCGTCTGAATTGAGGATTTCGCGGTATTCGCCGGCTTCGTTCACGCCGAAGCGGTAGCTGTCGTGGACGACGGGCGTGAAGTTGCTGATGACGATGACGCGGTTGCCTTCGCGGTTGCGGCGTTCGAAGACGAAGACGGAATTGTTGCCGTCGTCGGCAACCAGCCATTCGAAGCCTTCCGGCCATTGGTCGAGCTGGTAAAGCGGCGCGGTGTCTTTATAGACGCGGTTCAAATCGCGCACGAAGTTTTGTACGCCTTTGTGCCAGCCGCCTTCTTGGTCGAGCAGGAACCAATCCAGTCCTTCGTTGTAGTTCCACTCTCTGCCTTGCGCGAACTCGTTGCCCATAAACAGGAGTTTTTTGCCGGGGAAGCCGTACATGAAGCCGTAGTAGGCGCGCAGGTTGGCGAATTGCTGCCAGCAGTCGCCGGGCATCCGTCCGAGCAGCGAGCGTTTGCCGTGTACGACTTCGTCGTGCGAGAGCGGCAGGACGAAGTTTTCGCTGTATTGGTACATCATGCCGAAGGTCATTTTGTTGTGGTGGTATTTGCGGTTGATGGGGTCTTCCATCATGTAGCGCAAGGTGTCGTTCATCCAGCCCATGTTCCATTTGTAGCTGAAGTTCAAGCCTTCTTGACGGGTTACGTTGGCGAACGAGGTCGATTCTTCGGCGATTTCGGTGGCGGAGGGGACGACTTCTTTCAGCATGGTGTTGGTATCGCGCAGGAAGGCAATGGCCTCGAGGTTTTCATGGCCGCCGTATTGGTTGGGTATCCATTCGCCGTCTTTGCGCGAATAGTTGCGGTAAATCATGGAGGCGACGGCGTCCACGCGGATACCGTCGAAACCGAAACGCTCTATCCAATACAGGGCATTGCCTTGCAGGAAGTTTTTGACTTCGTTCCTGCCGAAGTTGTAAATCAGGGTGTTCCAGTCTTGGTGGTAGCCTTCGCGCGGGTCGGCGTGTTCGTACAGCGCGGTGCCGTCAAACTTGGCAAGCCCGTGGTCGTCGGTCGGGAAGTGTCCGACCACCCAGTCGAGGATGACGCCGATGCCTTCGTCGTGGGCGGCTTTAATCAGGGCGCGCAATTCGTCGGGCGAACCGAAACGGCTGGTCGGCGCATACAATCCGGTCGCCTGATAGCCCCACGAGCCGTCAAACGGGTATTCGGAAACGGGCAGGAATTCGATATGGGTGAAGCCCATGTCTTTGACGTATGCGACCAATTCTTTGGCGAGCTGTTCGTAAGTCAGCCAGAAGTTGTTTTCGGGATTGCGTTTCCATGAACCCAAATGCACCTCATAAATGCTGATAGGCGCGTCAATGGCGTTGGCGCGGGCGCGGAAGTCGGGTGTTTCGACTTTTTCCGGCAAACCGCGCACGACAGACGCGGTATTCGGACGCAACTCCGCGCCGAAGGCATACGGGTCGGTTTTTTGCCGTACATTGCCGTTGGCATCGCGGATTTCAAATTTGTAGAGGGCGTTGAGTTTGACGGCGGGGATGAAGATGTCCCAAATGCCGTTGTCGCGGTGGAAACGCATGACGTGGCGGCGGCCGTCCCAGTGGTTGAATTCGCCGATGACAGAAACGCGCTGCGCGTTCGGCGCCCATACGGCAAAGCTCACGCCTTTCACGCCGTCCACTTCGGCAAAATGCGCGCCCAAGGCTTCATAAGGACGCAGGTGTTTGCCTTCCGCCAGCAACCAAGAATCCATATCTTTTAAGGCAGAGCCGAAGCGGTAAGGGTCTTCTTCGCGAACAGGCTCGGCATCTTCGGCATAACGGACGTTCAACGCATAATTGGGCGCGCCTTCGGGCAACACGGCAACAAAGAATCCGTGTTCATCGACTTTTTCAGACGACGTAATCAGTTCGCCAGTTTCACGGTTGACAATATCCACGCCCCAAGCGTTCGGAATCAGGGTCCGCACGACCTCGTCGCCTTCGGCAAGGCGGTGTCGTCCCAAATAGGCGAACAAATCGCTGTGGGTGGCAAGAAACAGGCTTTCGACCGTGTCGCGTTCGACTTGGTCAAGCTCGTGATAAGGCTTCATCCGGCTGTTTTTCTTCATGCGTACCTCTCCAATCATGGCAAGTTGGCCGCCCATCAGGCGGTTGTGGGGAAAATCTTCAAGCGCAGCGGGCATTTTGCGCGCCCAGTTGGGATAACCCTCGGAAACGCCCGGCACATTCAGGTTGTCGCTCATGCCCAGCAGGTTTTCCAGCTGCACCGCATACAGTTTGCTGCGGCTCATGGCGGCATACCGGTGCAAGGCGGTTAACAGCGTTTCGTCAATTTCAGACGACATCTCGGCGTCGGCAGGCAGGCAGCCTGCGTGTTTCAACTTATCGAACAAATCCGCCTTATCGTGTTCGCGCGCTTCTAAGGTCGTCTGAAAAGTTTCCGCATCGGGAATCGTACCCAAGCGGAACATCAAATCCAAATCCTTGCCCGTCCAATAGCCCGCCAAGGGCGCGACATCGTGCGTACTGACCACCGTAATCGCCTGTTCGGGATATTCTTCGGGCAACTCAAAGCCGTGCCAGCCTTTGCTGAAATACACGACCTTATAAGAAAACACCTGATAGCGGTTCAGCAAATAACGCGCTTGGTCGGGTACCGTTCCCAAATCCTCGCCGATGACCACGCATCGATTCCGCCGGCTTTCCAAAGCCAGGATGGCAAACATCACATCCGCGTCGTAATGCACATACGCGCCAAAGTCCGCCGTCTTGCCCGCAACCCACCACAGACGGCACAAAGCCATCACATGATCGATGCGCAAGATGCCGTAAAGCCGCATATTTTCACGCAAAAGGCGGACGAACTTCTCATAACCCGTGTGCTTCAACATCATCGGATTGAGCGGCGGCAAATCCCAGTTTTGCCCCGTCGGGCTGAACGGATCGGGCGGCGCGCCGACCGCCATATCCATGCAGTAATCGGCGCGGTTAAGCCAAGTGTCCGCGCTGCCGCGTGCTACGCCGACCGCCAAATCGCCGTAAATCCCCAGCTTCACGCTGCGCGCCGCAGCCGCCTCGTTCACTTCGCGCAACTGCTCCGCGCAAAGCCATTGCAGCCACATATAAAAACGGATTTCGCGGCGATGGCCCTGTGCAAATCTTTGAACTGCCTCACCATGCGGATCATGAAACTCCGCCGGCCAAGACAGCCAACCCACTTCACCGGAGCGGTTGTAATACTGATCCAACGCCTCAAACAAACCGAAGCCTTCCAAAGCCCAGCCGCGTTCTTCGACAAAGGCGTCAAATGCCGCCCGCTCTTGTTCGGCGGCTTCGCATCCGTCGTTTTCAAACGCGTCAAACGCCCTCTGCAAAGCATCGCGCTTGAACGCCCAAACCGCCGTATAAGCGACGGTTTCCGTAATCCGCAACGCCGCAATGCGCTGGCAGATATTCGGCTGCTTGAGCCAGTTTTTCAGCTTTTCGTTGTAAGTAAACGCGCCGACCTTTTCCACATCCAGATAAATCGGATTGAGCCATTCGCGCGAAGACGGGCTGTACGGGCTGGCAAAAGCAGGCTTGGCACTGAAAAGCGCATGCAGCGGATTGATGCCGACGAAATCCAGTTGCTTATCCGCCGCAAACGCCATCAAATCCAGCAAATCGGTAAAATCCCCGATGCCCCAGTTCCGTTGCGAACGCAGGCTGTACAGATGCGTTGTCAGTCCGTTCATGCGCAAACCGTGTTCCAGCGTTTTCGGCTGATAAACCGACTGCGGCGCAACCACCAGCCGCACCTTGCGGACGCCGCCTTCCGCTTCCGCAGACAAAGTGTAATAGCCGCAAGCCAAAGCCGGCAGCGCCACCCAAAGCGCGCCGTCTTCGCCATGGTTCAATGGCAAAACCTGCCGTCCGCCCGCTTCGTCTTCCAAGCAAACTTCAGCTGCGCTATGAAACTCAGCAGGCAGTTGTAAAGATTCCCGACCATTTTCATGCGCGACCAAAGTATCCGCATAAAGGTCGTCTGAAAAACCGTCCTGCTGCAAAGCCTTAATAATCCCTTCCAAAACCTCGGGCTTGGTCGCATGATAAATTCCACCGATGTCGTGAAAACCCAAATCAATACCCAAGCCCGCAGCCTGCTCTTCCAAATGTTCGCTCATGACACAATTCGCCTGTTTACAATAAACCGAATCTTAATATAAATAAGATTGCGCGTTCCTAATAATTCAGAGAAAACAACCGTTCAGACCAAGATTTTCCTGCTTAGTTTGACTTATCCCAAAATTTTGATTGATGACTCTAAAGACATGCTGACAAATCGGCGGGAAAATTTCTATTATCATAATATTCTAAATAGCAGCCATCTTTTTCATTGTTTCAGCAGCAAACCTAAGTATTTCTCATTTAATCTCTGAAATTCGTTTTTCGTAAGATTTAAATAAGTTTTCCAAGTAATAATTTATCGAGGAACTTCCATAAAATCCAATATTGTCATACAGTTCATTGCAAAAAACGATTTGATTTGTTTCTTTCATATATGAAATAAATTCCAAAACATTCGTTAACATACTTTTTTGAATTACGACAGAAGTTTTAACTTGTAAATTCCATAAGATTAAAATAATATACAGAAAATTTTTCACCAGCCCTTCTTTTCATCTGAGATTATTACCTATGTTAAAACAAGCTATTTTACTGACTGCCCTGATTGGTGCGCTTACCGGCTGTACTTACGGCCATATGCACTACTCACCATCCTATGAACAAGAAGCTACCATGCGTGCCGACTCCCGCCGCGTTCAAGCTGACGAACGCGCAGAACGTGCAGAGCGCCGCCGCGAGCGCCGTCAAGAAATGATGGATGAAGCCGACGCTATCAACCGCGCCAACCGCAACAACCGCATCTACATCCTTCACTGATCACCGGTCCTTACGGATTATTGGATTCCTAATACTTATATTTCAAACAGGTAACATCATGAAAAATAAAATCGCAGCCCTGCTCCTGACTTCTTTCGTTATCACCGGTTGCTCTGCCCCCGGAGGCTCCGTAGGCGATTTGGCTATCGGTAGCGATTCCGCAGCCATCAAAGCTGGCCGCAACCGCGAATCTGCACAACTCTCCCGTGCCGAGCTGGAACAACACCGCCGTCAACGTACCAATGTTTCAGAAGAGTTGGCACTGGAACGCGAAAAACGTCAAGACAAACGTGACCAAGTCAACGGCGCAATGGGTACCGCAGCCAATGCAGTCGGCTTGATTGGCGGTATCGCAGGTACTGCCGCTTTGATCAAAGCTTGGTTCTAATTCAGCAGGATTCGTAAAAACGACCGGTACAGCGTATCGGTCGTTTTTCTTATTCTCGGCTTCAAAGGCTAATTGAGTTTAAACTTTCTAAATACCGCAATTTAAAACTCATTCATCCTTTATAAAGATAAAGTCATAAACAAAACCCAAAAGGTCGTCTGAAAACCCAAAACCGGTTTTCAGACGACCTTTATCTATTCAATACCATCAAGCCGCTTTGCGGTGGTAATGCCGTAGTGCGTGTTCTTTGCGACGACCGCTACTGAATGCGGATACGCGTTTCAAGTAGCCGATGACGCGGGTGCCGTAGTCGATGTCGTGGCTGCCGCAGGCGGAACAGGCGTGCAAGGTGCGTTTATCGATGTGGCCGCATTCGTTGCAGATGGTAATGCGCACGTTCACGCAGAAGTAGTTGCAGCCGGTTTGTGCGGCAATGTCCAAGAGCGAGCGGTAGCCGGATTCGGGCAGGGCTTCGTCGAGATTCAGGTGCAGCGCGGAGCCGCCGTCGAGCCAGTCCACCAGTTCTTTGCCGTGCAGCAGGAATTTGTCGAGCGCGTTGATTTCTTCGTCTTCGACGACGTAGAAATAGGAGTTGTAGCATTCGCGGCTGACTTGGTAGCCGTCGGCTTTGTCCCATTTGGCGTTTTTCACGCCGAGGTTTTCGGCGGGGACAAACTCGGTGTTGAACTTCACGCCGTAGTGTTTGCTGGCGGCTTGGTTGGCTTCAAATATGGTTTTCAGACGGCCTTGGACGAAGTTGATGTAGTCGTCGTTGTAGCCGACTTTGATGCCTTGCGATTCGGCGGCTTCCGCCATGCCGTTGATGCCGATGGTGAGGAACTGTTTGTCCAGCGTGATGAAGCCTGCATCGTAAACGGGCAGCATTCCGGCGGCTTGGTATTCTTCCATCAGTTTGCGGTAGGCGTATTGGTATTTGTGGATTTTGGCGACTTCGGCGGCAAGGTCGCGCCCGTCTTGCTCCAGCCGGTTCATATTGATGGTGATGACGTTAATGGAACCAGTCGCCACGCCGCCTGCGCCGAGGGTATAGCTGAAAGTGCGGTCTTCGATGGCGTTACGCAGGCGGCAGCAGGAAGCCAACGAGTCGGGATTGTCGGAAAGATAGACGAAGAAGGAATTGCCCTCCGCCAACTCTTTCGCCATTGCGTCGGCGAACACGGTGTCTTTGCATTTGCCGCCATCAGTCAGCATCGCAGCGGTCACGACGGGGAAAGTCAAAACGGCTTTGGTGCGTTCCTGATTGAACCATTTGAGGAAGAAGTTTTGCAGCTTCGCCACGCTCGCCCACACCGGTTTGCTGAAATCGGGGAAGACGAAATCGCCGAACATCGCGTCGAAATAATATTGATCGTAAACGGAAATATTCCAAAACACGCTCTGATAGCCGCGTGCGGCGGCGGGCTGGTTGATGCTGTACACCACCTGCTGCATATGGTTGGCGATTTCTTTGCCGTGGGTTTCCAAATAGTTGTCGCCGTAGTCTTTGCGGGCGAAGTAGTCGAAATAAGTCAGAAATTCCACCGTCGCCACCGCGCCGGCAAACTGCGCGCTGATGGCAAACACCAGGTTGATAAACGAACCGCAAAATGATGCCAAATGTTGCGGCGCCTTGGATTCGCCGCCGAGTTTACTTAACCCGTCGAGTAGGAAAGGATACAGCGTAACCGACACGCAATAAGGCTTGAGGCTGGTTTCGTCGTGCACATAAATCTCGTGTGCCTCAATCTGGCGGATGTATTCGTCGGCAACGGATTGGTCGAAAATTTCGGCGATTTTGCGCGACACTTGGGCGCGGTTAATCTGCACGAAAAAGTCTTTCATGATTTCCGCTTCCATCGTGGCGATGTTTTTCTGGGTAACGTTGGCATTGGCGTCCATTTTCGAGCCGTCCGCCGCGTTTTGCGCACTGATGTAGTCGTGCATGAATTGCAGTTTGCCGTTTAACTGTTCGGGATGCAGCCGAATCATGTTAAGTCCTCCTGTGTGGGTTGGATAAAAAGCCTCAGGCCGTCTGAAAAGCGGCCGCCTGCGGCTGGGTTGTAATCGGGATGATTTTGGGCGCGGGTTTGTCTTGGATAAACAAGCGGTTCAACACCTCGCCCGTGCGCAAATCGATAAACTTCTGATTGGTTGTCGGGCTGTCCAAGCCGCCCAGCTCCATCTGCCAGCGGCCGGTTTTCAGATACGTCAGATAAGGCAGGATGCCGTCTGAAACCGCCTCCAGCTCCTCACGCTCCAAACCGGTGTACAAACAGGCTTTCAAACCCGCCTGCGTCACGATGCCCAACATTTTCTGCAAGGCTTCCGGCTGCCATTCCCCGCCCATAAACAACACGCAGCTAATCAGCCCGCGATAGCGTTTCAGACGGCCTCTCAAATAATCCTCGGTCAATTCCGTGCCGATACCTTCTTTCCACGCATCGGCACTGTGGCAGCTCTTGCAGCGCAGCGGGCAGCCTGAAAACAGAAACGCCAGCGACACTTCGCCCGGCACTTCCTGCCATACGATTTGCTCGATTGTGAATTTCAATGCCGCCATGACTTGCTACTCATAAATACAATATATGGTGCGAATTAAATCATAAGAACACAAGATATGGTATTTTTATTTAACAATGCAATAAACCGATATGATAGTTTTTAATAATTCACTATATTAAAAATCCAAATCAAAAAGCAGTTTAAATATAAAAAAGCCGTACTCGGGAAATATGCTTCGCATTTCCCAATATGGCTGTTACGCCATCACGCTTTTATTAAAATTTACCTCCTTTTCTTACAGTACAGCCTTGCCCGGATAGCGAAACCCCAAAACGATAAGCAAACTCCGTAATAACAAAAGCCATTAACAATCCATTCCCTCCAATGACCAAAGGTCGTCTGAAAATACCCTTACCAGCTTTTCAGACGACCTCCCGCAATCTGAAACCCAAGCGAAAAGTGTTACAATAGCCGTTTTATTTTAGCCGCTTAAGACAGTCCGACCATGTGCAACCACCATCATCAAAACGACAGTAAAACTCCCCACTCAGAAGCCCGCGACAACGACACTATCCGCATCCGCGGCGCGCGCACGCATAATTTGAAAAACGTCGATTTGGACATTCCGCGCCACAAGCTGGTGGTAGTCACGGGACTGTCGGGCAGCGGCAAGTCGTCGCTGGCGTTTGACACGCTATATGCCGAAGGGCAGCGGCGCTATGTCGAGAGCCTGTCCGCCTATGCGCGGCAGTTTTTGCAGATGATGGACAAACCCGACGTCGATTTGATCGAAGGTCTGTCGCCCGCGATTTCCATCGAGCAGAAATCCACCAGCCACAACCCGCGTTCCACCGTCGGCACGGTAACGGAAATCCATGATTACCTGCGTCTTTTGTACGCCCGCGTCGGCACGCCGTATTGCCCCGAACACAAGCTGCCGCTGTCGAGCCAGACCGTATCGCAGATGGTCGATGCCGTGTTGAAGCTGCCGGAAGACACGCGCGTGATGATTCTGGCGCCGGCGGTGCGCGAGCGTAAGGGCGAGTTTGTCGATTTCTTTGCCGATTTGCAGGCGCAGGGTTTTGCGCGGGTGCGCGTGGACGGCGAAGTCTATCAGCTTGACGAAGTGCCGAAGCTGGAAAAAAACATCAAGCACAATATCGACGTGGTCATCGACCGCGTGAAAGTGAAGGCGGACATCAAGCAGCGGCTGGCGGAAAGTTTTGAAACCGCGCTGCGTCACGGCAACGAGCGCGCGCTGGCGATGGAGATGGACAGCGGCGAAGAGCATTGGTTTTCCGCGCGTTTCGCCTGCCCCGTGTGTTCGTACAGCCTGCCCGAACTAGAGCCGCGCCTCTTTTCGTTCAACAACCCGATGGGTTCCTGCCCGACTTGCGACGGCTTGGGCAACACCAATTTCTTCGACCCCGAAAAAGTGGTCGCGCATCCCGAATTGTCGCTGGCAACGGGGGCGATTGACGGCTGGGACAAGCGCAACCAGTTCTATTTCCAAATGATTCAGTCGCTGGCGCGGCATTATGATTTCGATGTGCAGGCTGCTTGGGAAACGCTACCTGAAAAAGTCAAAAAAGTCGTATTACACGGCTCGGGCAAGGAAGTCATTGATTTCACATACCTATCCGAACGCGGCACCACCTTCAACCGCAGCCACGCCTTCGAAGGCATCATCCCCAATCTCGAACGCCGCTACCGCGAAACCGACAGCGAAACCGTGCGAGAAAAACTGCGCGAATACCAAAACCACCGCGCCTGCCCAAGCTGCGGCGGCGCACGTTTGCGCAAAGAAGCCCGCTACGTTTACGTCAGTGGCGAACCTTTACACGAAGTCTCCGCTTGGCCGCTGACCAAAACCCACCAATTTTTCGAAACGCTGGATTTGGACGGCAACAAAAAACAAATCGCCGAAAAAATCCTCAAAGAAATCACCGAGCGCCTCGGCTTCCTGATTAACGTCGGGCTGGATTACCTGAATTTAAGCCGCTCCGCCGAAACCCTCTCCGGCGGCGAAGCCCAGCGCATCCGCCTCGCCAGCCAAATCGGCAGCGGCCTGACCGGCGTGATGTATGTGTTGGACGAACCCTCCATCGGCCTGCACCAACGCGACAACGACCGCCTGCTCGCCACTCTCAAACGCCTGCGCGATTTGGGCAACAGCGTGATTGTGGTCGAACACGACGAAGACGCCATCCGCGAAGCCGATTTCGTCGTCGATATGGGCCCAGGCGCGGGCGAACACGGCGGCAACGTACTGATTGCCGATACGCCCGAAAACGTCGCCAAATGCGAAAAATCCGTTACCGGACAATACCTCAGCGGCAAAAAAACCATTGCCGTGCCGTCTGAACGCACGCCCGTCAATCCCGACAGAATGCTCGTCCTCAAAGGCGCGCGCGGCAACAACCTCAAAAACGTCACCCTCGAACTGCCGCTCGGTTTGATTACCTGCATCACCGGCGTATCCGGCAGCGGCAAGTCCACCCTGATTAACGACACCCTCGCCAAAATCACCGCCCGCGAACTCAACCGCGCCCAAGAAGAGCCCGCCCCATACGACGACATCCACGGCCTCGAACACCTCGACAAAGTCATCAACGTCGACCAATCCCCCATCGGCCGCACCCCGCGCTCCAACCCCGCCACCTACACCGGCCTGTTCACCCCCATCCGCGAACTCTTCGCCGGCGTCCCCCTCTCGCGCGAACGCGGCTACAACGTCGGCAGATTCTCCTTCAACGTCAAAGGCGGCCGCTGCGAAGCCTGCCAAGGCGACGGCGTGATTAAAGTCGAAATGCACTTCCTGCCCGACGTGTACGTCCCCTGCGAAGTCTGCCACGGCAAACGCTACAACCGCGAAACCCTCGAAATCCAATATAAAGGCAAAAACATCAGCCAAGTCCTCGACATGACCGTCGAAGAAGCCCGCGAATTTTTCGACGCCGTCCCCACCGTATCGCGCAAACTGCAAACCCTCATGGACGTAGGCCTCGGCTACATCCGCCTCGGCCAGTCCGCCACCACCCTCTCCGGCGGCGAAGCCCAGCGCGTCAAACTTGCCTTGGAGCTATCCAAACGCGACACCGGCAGAACGCTCTACATCCTAGACGAACCCACCACCGGCCTGCACTTCGCCGACATCGCCCTGCTGCTGGAGGTCATAGGTCGTCTGAAAGGCAAAGGCAACTCAATAGTGATTATCGAGCATAATCTGGATGTGATTAAAACTGCGGATTGGATTGTCGACTTAGGGCCGGAAGGCGGCGATGGTGGGGGGAGGATTGTGGCAGAGGGGACGCCGGAGGAGGTTGTGAAAATGAGAGGAAGTTATACTGGAAGATATTTGAAACTAGTTTTAAAAAACTCATAGGAACATAATAAAGGAAATACTATGTCTTTTTCTTATATTGACCAAATGGATAGAATTAGTAATGATGAATTACTAGAGGGATTGGCTGGTTATGGTTTATTTGCCGACAAAATACCACCATTTTTAACAGCAGAAAATTTTTTTAATTTTGCCCAAAATAATCAACATGGGGGAAATAGCAAATTTCAAAAACAAGATTTTGTTACTGATTTTATTGCGTATGAGAGCATTAGAAATATTAATATTCCAAGAGGGCTTGCCATACCTAATCCTATTTCTTATTTTAATTTATGTAAATGTTTAGCAGATAATTGGGATAAATTAAAAGCCCATTTTAAAGCTAATACCGAGTATGAAAATTTTAAAATTAGCCGTATTCATATTAGAAAAATAATAGGGAAAAGAATTATTTTTGAAATGGGTGAGTATCACAAATCCACTCCAAGAAAAATAGAGTCATTTGATAAAAAAGAACTTTTTGAGATGTCATTTAAAAACCATGAGGAAGATGATAGTCCTATTCCCAAGATACTGATAGGGAAAAGATTTGTTGTAAATGCTGATATATCTAATTGTTTTGGCAGTATTTATACTCATGCACTATCATGGGCATTAGTAGGTAAGGATATTGCTAAAAAAGAACGAAACGGATATTGGCATAATGACATTGATAAATATACCATGAATATAAATAATGGAGAGACACATGGAATTCTAATTGGTTGCCATGCTTCTAATTTGCTTTCTGAGATAATATTGGTTGTTGTAGATGAAAAAATGAGGAGCTTAGGCTATCAATATATTAGAAATATTGATGATTATACATGCTATGCTGAAACATTTGAAAAATCCGAACAATTTCTAATTGACTTATCTAGTGAATTAAAGGAGTTTGGACTTAGTTTAAATCACAAAAAAACTAAAATAGATAACTTACCATTAGCAGTTAGTGCGCATTGGATTAGAAAATTATCACTAATTAAAACTCATAAATTCATTAACTTCATATCTATTCAGCAATTTATAGATGCAACAATAGAGCTAATGGCTGATAACCATGACAATGCAGCTATTATGAACTATGCAATGAAAATTCTATCTAAGAAAAAAATTTCTAAATCTGCACTAAAATATTATGTTGATATAATTCATCATCTTGTTTTAATCTATCCATACCTAGTTCAACTACTGGAAAAACAGTTATTTGATATTTACAAAATTTCCACTGATGAAATTAAGAAAATATCTAATAGTATCTATGAATACGGAATCAATAGAAACCTAAATGAGCTTGTAAGCTATTCTATATATTTTTCTATTCGTTATGGTTTTTCCTTATCAGAAAATCTTTATGATTACGCAGAAAAAAGTAATGATTGCATAGTTATTTTATTGTCTTTCTTGCATGATAAACGTGCGTGTAGAAAAATAACTGATAGTAAAATGAAAAAATATAAAAAACTTGCAGATAAACTGTATGATAAAGGTGATGGCATGGATAAATTTTGGTTGTTTATATATGAAATATTTACACATGAAAAATTTCCTAATGGCTCGGATTGGAGAGAAATGAAGCAAAATAACATTTCTTTTATTGAAAATGGATTTGCTGATTTTCAAACAATGCCGCAACCGCAGCAAGCATAGGTTGGGTCTAGACCCAACAAAACCGTAAAATTTCCCCGTTTTGTTGGGTTTAGCAAGCCGTAGCCTGTATATCCGACCGACTGCGTTCATGGTTTAGCCATACACCCTACCGATGAATCACACGAAACTTCAAAACCAACGCGTAGGGTGTGTGCGGTACGCACGCACGCGGTTGCTTGATTGACAGTTTGCCGTTTCAACTTTTAACTTCGTTGAAGCTGATGTTTTCAGACGGCCTCCAATGTCGTCTGAAAACATCAGCTTCAACGAAGTTAAAAACCTTAAACAACAAGCCATTCCTTCTCCAACGCTCAAACCAAAAACAAAAATCCTATGGCGCGTTATCGCAGAAACTTCATTGCCGGCGGCACATTCTTTTTCACCGTCAAACTCGCCGACCCGAAATCGCGCCTGCTTGTCGAACATATCGGCTTCGCGTACAGCCTATATGGATGTGCAAAAACAATATCCCTTTGAAACCGTCGCCGTATGCGTACTGCCGAACCATATTCACGCCATTTGGACGCTACCGCTTGACGATGCAGATTATTCCCTACGCTGGCGGCTGATTAAAACCAAATTCTCTGCACATTTCCCTCATGCCGAAAACCTGTCCGCCAGCAAACAGCGGCGGCACGAACGCGGTATTTGGCAACGGCGTTTTTACGAACACACCGTGCGCGACGAAATCGATTTGCAGCGTTGCACAGACTATATCCATTTCAATCCCGTCAAACATGGGTTGTGCGGCAATGTTCGCGATTGGGCATTTTCGTCGTTTCACCGTTATGTTCGGGACGTTCTTTAACATATCCACTACTACCAGCACTTAAATTACAAGATACGCTTTCACGATCTATATTTACATCATCTAAATTCCCGGTTTTCGTCGAAACCCTACACTTCCGTCCGCCCCAATGCGTCGGTAACGACGGTATGGTCTTTGCGGTAGTCGAACGTCCATTCTTCGCCGAGGTTGTTGCTGCTCTTGAGCACTTTGCCGTCGGTGTCGTAACGGTCGTATTCGTAGCGGGATACCAGTCCGTCAGGCTGGTTGTGTTCGACCATGATGTGGTTGCGGTAGGCGAAACCGCGCAGTTTTTTGCCGTCGCGTCCGTAAACGGCGGTCAAATCGCCGTAGCCGTTGTAGTCGTAGCAATTTGTTAGAGGTCGTCTGAAAGTTGGTTTTCAGACGACCTCTATGTTAACTGCCAATGAGATTGTTAAAGAACAAATGATTCAGACGACCTTAATAAAATATTGAGGTCGTCTGAAAAACAGAAATCGCGTGCTTTCGTTACAAACGTATCCTTCATCGAAATTAGATGATTTCATGGATGCCGCGGTTTACTTACTTCTTAAGTTCTGCTCTAAGCTTGGGAGATAACTTTTGAAAGATTAATTTCAAGTGATTTTTATAGTTTTTACCATCTAAATTTTGTATTGCATGTATAATTTTTTTATGAAAAGAATAAGAATTATTATATTTCATACAATCCAAATTCATATCAAGACATTTTATTAAACTTGGTATTGATGAAGCATTCCCATGTTGGCTAATAACATCAACAATATCTTCATGTCTATCATGCCAAGTTTCAAATAATAATTTTTCATATATATCCAATAAAATCTTATCTTGCTTGAATATATCCGAAATAATTAGAGAGAATTCAACTCTATCTCCATTCTTATGCTCGATACCATCATTTATATAATTACGAAAAAATTTTGGAACATCAATATCTTTATCGTGAACATATTGATCAATAGTATATTGAATTTCTTGCACACTGGAGCCTCCTGCAAGAAACGAGTCCACTAGGGTGTCAATTTTTTCAAAAATCATATAGTACTTTTCCTTATCTCTTTACATTTTTACCTACTTGTTTAAATGAAACAATATTTTGATTGAAAATATCCAATCCTTTTCCTTTCCTTAAACCAATATTAAGTACTCCTTTCTCTCCTTTGAAGTAGGCTGATGATTTAGTCCAATCGCCTGAAGCATCAGATATAACAGGCATATCTGGACATTTCTTTTTAGTAACTTTCGATGTATCTCTCACCCCAATTTTTGATAATTTATCTATAAAATCATCCTGCATTTCAAATCTAATTAAAACACCACGATATTTAGATGAATATGCATGCTTAGTAGAAATGAATGTTTCTCCCGTAGCTTTAAGACGATCTGTATTTTTAATTTTTTAAAATGTCTTTTTGACATTGTACGATAAACTACATATACCCACCCTAATGGATCAATCCATATCTGGCTGTTTGGCGCAAACCAATAAAGATTCTCCCCACCCAGCAACCCAATCGGATCTTGATTCACAAACCGCCCGGCCTCGGGCTCGTAATAGCGCATCAGGTTGTAATGCAGTCCGGTTTCTTCATCAAAGTATTGGTTTTGCAATCTGAACGGCTGATGCGCGTTCTTGTAGACCCGCTCATCTTTTTTCAGACGACCCCAGGCGGTGTATTCGCCGTACCACAACAGATTGCCGTGGATATCGGTCATCTCGCGCGGGATGCCGATTTGGTCGGTATGGAAATAGCTGAGGTATTGTTTGCCGTCTTTGGCGTTGTCAAAGACTTGCGCCAGCGGTTCGTAGCTGTCTTGGTCGGTGTAGATATAGGTATAGCTGCCTTTGTAGGTGTACTCCTGAAGCAATCGTGTTCCGTCCCAGACGAAGTGGGTGCGTTTCGGTTCGGTACTCGTCCAGGCGAGTTTGTCTTGGCGTTCTTTGGAAAGCCGTCTGCCGAACGGGTCGTAGGCGTATGTCCAAATCTCGGTATTGCCGGCGGGCTTTTTGATTTCGGCGCGGACGAGCTGGTTTTCTAAATCGTATTGGTAATATTGGTTTTCACCATTAGGTAGCTGGCGGTAGATCAGGTTGCCCAATGCATCGTAGGTGTATTCGATGCCGTTGTATTCTTTGAGGCGGTTGCCGCTGACCGGGTTAGGGTGGGCAGGTGATTTCAGACGACCTTGAGTTTTGGGGTCGTCTGAAATCGGAGCGGTCGTTTTGCCCTCTCCCACGGGAGAGGGAGTAGATGTTGGGATGTCGAGGATGTTGTGGGCGGGGTCGAAGGCGAAGGTTTCGCTGCGGCCGCTTTGGCTGTTGCGGGCTTCTTGAATGCGTCCGATTTTGTCGTAAACGTAATGGAGGACGCCGCTTCTTTGGTCGGCGCTTTGAATCAGGTTGCCGGCTTTGTCGTAGGCGTAGCGGCGGTTGACGGCGCCGCCGGCCAGCGGGTTTTGTTTGCTGCGGGGTGTTTGCGTGCCGCTCCAGACGGTACGCTGGCTTTTCAGACGACCCATGGGGTCGTAGTCGTACAGGCTGCTGATGCTGCCCTGGGTCCTTTGGATTTCGCGGTGCAGTTTGTCGCGTTCGATGTCGGTGATGACTTCACCGTCGAGGCTGATTTGGTGCAGGTGTCCGCTGCCGTAGTACAGGTAATCGATATGGCGGCCGTCGGGCAGGATGGTGCGGATGCGGTTGCCCAACGGGTCGTATTGGTAGCCTACGGTGGCGCTTTGGCCGTTGTGGACGGTGGTTTCGCCGATGAGTCGGTCGAGTTCGTCGTAGGCGAGTTCGACGCTGCTGTGTTGGTTGCGGGCTTTGGTCAGGTTGCCGGTAATCGGGTCGTATTCGAATCGGGTGCGGCTGATGCCTTCGTCTTTGCTTTGTCCGTTGCGGCCGGAGACTTTGCGGCTTTGTTTTTCGATCAGTTGGCCGAGGATGTTGCGTTTGAACCGGTGGATGTGCCAAGTTTCGGTACGCTCTTTCAGACGACCTTCATTATTGCTTTGGCCGTATTCGGTCTGTTGGACCAGTTGTCCGGCGGCATCATAGCCGTAGGCGGTGATTTTGCCGTCCCAGCCGGTTTCTTGGATCAAGTTGTCGGTTTGGTCGTAATCGAGACGGTAGGTTTCGCCGTTTTCGTTGGTGAGGACGGTCAGACGGCGGGCTTTGTCGTAGGCGTAGGCGAAGGTATGGCCCAGCGCGTTGGTGCGTTTGAGCGGCAGTCCGTCCACTGCGAGTTCGTAGGCGGTTTTGGCACCGAGTCCGTCGATGTGGGCGGTCAGCCGGTTAAGGCGGTCGTATTCGAAGGTTTCGTGACTGCCGTCGGGGTAGTCGGTACGGACGGGGTTGCCCGCTGCGTCGTAATGGTGGCGGGTGGTATGGCCCAGCGCATCGGTAACGGTTTCGAGATCGCCGTATTCGGTGTAACCGAAGCGGGTGGTTTCGCCGGTACAGTCGGTAAAGCTGACGAGTTGGTCGAGGGTGTCGTAGTGTAGGCGTCGGGTTTTACCTAAGGCGTCGGTAATGGTTTCGGGCAGCCATCTGGCGTTGTAGCCGTAGCTTGTGGTGTAACCGGCGGGATCGGTGATGCTGATGAGGTTGCCGCGTCCGTCGTAATCGTAGGCGGTAATCCTGCCTGCGGGATCGTTGACGGCAACCGGCAGATTGAGGGTTTCGTGGTAGTCGATTTGGGTGCTGCTGCCGTCCGGCGCGGTGATGGCGATGACGTTGCCTTCGGTATCGTAGAGATAGCGGGTTTCGCGTCCGAGGGGGTCGCGTTCTACGGTAATGCGGCCGTAGCTGTCGCGTTCGCTGTCGCTGCGTTGTCCGTCGGCATCGATGCGGTAGATAAGTTCGCGGTTTTCGTCGAAACCGTACACTTCTGTCCGCCCCAATGCGTCGGTAACGACGGTATGGTCTTTGCGGTAGTCAAACGTCCATTCTTCGCCGAGGTTGTTGCTGCTTTTGAGCACTTTGCCGTCGGTGTCGTAACGGTCGTATTCGTAGCGGGACACCAGTCCGTCGGGCTGGTTGTGTTCGACCATGATGTGGTTGCGGTAGGCGAAACCGCGCAGTTTTTTGCCGCCGCGTCCGTAAACGGCGGTCAAATCGCCGTAGCCGTCGTAGTCGTAGCAATTTGTTAGAGGTCGTCTGAAAGTTGGTTTTCAGACGACCTCTATGTTAACTGCCAATGAGATTGTTAAAAAACAAATGGTTCAGACGACCTCAAAGAAGATAGTGAGGTCGTCTGAAAAACAGAAACCGCGTGCGTACGTACCGCACGTACCCTACGTCAAGACTGAAGGTTTTGTGCAGGCTATGGCTTGCTGCATCAAAATAGAAATTTCATACAAACTACAGCTTGTTTAAGAAGTTCGGAGTTAAATTATTATGGGAAATACTCAATAGATGTATAAATATCCTGCTGAATAATCAAAAGGCCTCTCACTGAAATCGATTATGTCTTCAGATTTAAAACTCCAACCACAAGGCATATATCCATCATTAATGATTTTAAGAAGATTCAAATTTAAGTCAACTTTTATATTTTCATCCACCTTATTAATTGAATATTCTAAAAAAGCTCCCAACGTAATACTATATAATGCAATATATGTATCATCTGTTTTCAATTTACTTTCTTTTATTTTTTCTTTTAGAATAGATTCATGTGAATGAAAAAATTTTGCGATATATTGCCCAAATTCATTTACCATAGTCCCTTTACCAGTTGCATTTTGAAATAAGTTGAATAAATAGTTATTAGAAGCCCTTTGTACTCCTTCCCATAACTCATCATTAGCAATCCATTTTTTTGCATCTTTTAAGGTTACTATTTTTTTACAAGAAAATGGATAAGGTTGTTTTCTTTGCTCTTCTGGAAAATCTCCTACTTTCCTTAACCAATTATCAAAATAAAGGTTACCTTGAAATTCGTTAAGAATAGAAGTTATTGTTTCTTTATTCATTTTTTTTGACCTAATGTACGAGGAATATTGGGGACTAAATCATCTTCTTTTATACCATGTTTAGCTTGACTTCGCTTAGCAGAAGACAATGCTTTGCATTGTTCTTTAGGAGAAAGAGAAGTGGCAGCTAATGCATTTTTTAACATTTTGTTGTATTGCCCTACAGTTGGCCGAGTAATACCGGCTAAATATTTTTTGCCACTTTTACGCTTAACTCCTGTTTTACGGAATTGATCCCAAAACCTTTCCATCACGTAATGGATTTGATAATGGTCTGAACCAATGTCGCGTAGGGCATTTCCTAATAATTTTATGGCCGCTGCATCTCCACGTGGAATAATAGAACCAAAGGCATTATCTTGATTAAGATGATGTGATTGTTTCCCATCTCGAATCTTACGAAGACGGTCGTGCTTACCCATTTTAACTTTTAATCCTAATGGGTCAATCCAAGTTAATGAGTTTAACGAAAACTGATACAGGTTACTACCACCTGTCAACCCAATCGGGTCCTGATTCACAAACCGCCCGGCCTCGGGCTCGTAATAGCGCATCAGGTTGTAATGCAGTCCGGTTTCTTCATCAAAGTATTGGTTTTGCAATCTGAACGGCTGATGCGCGTTCTTGTAGACCCGCTCATCTTTTTTCAGACGACCCCAGGCGGTGTATTCGCCGTACCACAACAGATTGCCGTGGATATCGGTCATCTCGCGCGGGATGCCGATTTGGTCGGTATGGAAATAGCTGAGGTATTGTTTGCCGTCTTTGGCGTTGTCAAAGACTTGCGCCAGCGGTTCGTAGCTGTCTTGGTCGGTGTAGATATAGGTATAGCTGCCTTTGTAGGTGTACTCCTGAAGCAATCGTGTTCCGTCCCAGACGAAGTGGGTGCGTTTCGGTTCGGTACTCGTCCAGGCGAGTTTGTCTTGGCGTTCTTTGGAAAGCCGTCTGCCGAACGGGTCGTAGGCGTATGTCCAAATCTCGGTATTGCCGGCGGGCTTTTTGATTTCGGCGCGGACGAGCTGGTTTTCTAAATCGTATTGGTAATATTGGTTTTCACCATTAGGTAGCTGGCGGTAGATCAGGTTGCCCAATGCATCGTAGGTGTATTCGATGCCGTTGTATTCTTTGAGGCGGTTGCCGCTGACCGGGTTAGGGTGGGCAGGTGATTTCAGACGACCTTGAGTTTTGGGGTCGTCTGAAATCGGAGCGGTCGTTTTGCCCTCTCCCACGGGAGAGGGAGTAGATGTTGGGATGTCGAGGATGTTGTGGGCGGGGTCGAAGGCGAAGGTTTCGCTGCGGCCGCTTTGGCTGTTGCGGGCTTCTTGAATGCGTCCGATTTTGTCGTAAACGTAATGGAGGACGCCGCTTCTTTGGTCGGCGCTTTGAATCAGGTTGCCGGCTTTGTCGTAGGCGTAGCGGCGGTTGACGGCGCCGCCGGCCAGCGGGTTTTGTTTGCTGCGGGGTGTTTGCGTGCCGCTCCAGACGGTACGCTGGCTTTTCAGACGACCCATGGGGTCGTAGTCGTACAGGCTGCTGATGCTGCCCTGGGTCCTTTGGATTTCGCGGTGCAGTTTGTCGCGTTCGATGTCGGTGATGACTTCACCGTCGAGGCTGATTTGGTGCAGGTGTCCGCTGCCGTAGTACAGGTAATCGATATGGCGGCCGTCGGGCAGGATGGTGCGGATGCGGTTGCCCAACGGGTCGTATTGGTAGCCTACGGTGGCGCTTTGGCCGTTGTGGACGGTGGTTTCGCCGATGAGTCGGTCGAGTTCGTCGTAGGCGAGTTCGACGCTGCTGTGTTGGTTGCGGGCTTTGGTCAGGTTGCCGGTAATCGGGTCGTATTCGAATCGGGTGCGGCTGATGCCTTCGTCTTTGCTTTGTCCGTTGCGGCCGGAGACTTTGCGGCTTTGTTTTTCGATCAGTTGGCCGAGGATGTTGCGTTTGAACCGGTGGATGTGCCAAGTTTCGGTACGCTCTTTCAGACGACCTTCATTATTGCTTTGGCCGTATTCGGTCTGTTGGACCAGTTGTCCGGCGGCATCATAGCCGTAGGCGGTGATTTTGCCGTCCCAGCCGGTTTCTTGGATCAAGTTGTCGGTTTGGTCGTAATCGAGACGGTAGGTTTCGCCGTTTTCGTTGGTGAGGACGGTCAGACGGCGGGCTTTGTCGTAGGCGTAGGCGAAGGTATGGCCCAGCGCGTTGGTGCGTTTGAGCGGCAGTCCGTCCACTGCGAGTTCGTAGGCGGTTTTGGCACCGAGTCCGTCGATGTGGGCGGTCAGCCGGTTAAGGCGGTCGTATTCGAAGGTTTCGTGACTGCCGTCGGGGTAGTCGGTACGGACGGGGTTGCCCGCTGCGTCGTAATGGTGGCGGGTGGTATGGCCCAGCGCATCGGTAACGGTTTCGAGATCGCCGTATTCGGTGTAACCGAAGCGGGTGGTTTCGCCGGTACAGTCGGTAAAGCTGACGAGTTGGTCGAGGGTGTCGTAGTGTAGGCGTCGGGTTTTACCTAAGGCGTCGGTAATGGTTTCGGGCAGCCATCTGGCGTTGTAGCCGTAGCTTGTGGTGTAACCGGCGGGATCGGTGATGCTGATGAGGTTGCCGCGTCCGTCGTAATCGTAGGCGGTAATCCTGCCTGCGGGATCGTTGACGGCAACCGGCAGATTGAGGGTTTCGTGGTAGTCGATTTGGGTGCTGCTGCCGTCCGGCGCGGTGATGGCGATGACGTTGCCTTCGGTATCGTAGAGATAGCGGGTTTCGCGTCCGAGGGGGTCGCGTTCTACGGTAATGCGGCCGTAGCTGTCGCGTTCGCTGTCGCTGCGTTGTCCGTCGGCATCGATGCGGTAGATAAGTTCGCGGTTTTCGTCGAAACCGTACACTTCTGTCCGCCCCAATGCGTCGGTAACGACGGTATGGTCTTTGCGGTAGTCAAACGTCCATTCTTCGCCGAGGTTGTTGCTGCTTTTGAGCACTTTGCCGTCGGTGTCGTAACGGTCGTATTCGTAGCGGGACACCAGTCCGTCGGGCTGGTTGTGTTCGACCATGATGTGGTTGCGGTAGGCGAAACCGCGCAGTTTTTTGCCGCCGCGTCCGTAAACGGCGGTCAAATCGCCGTAGCCGTCGTAGTCGTAGCGCACCAGTTCCTTGCCGTTGAAGGTAACGGAGGTGAGGCGGTTGACGTAGAAACGTTCGTCTTCGGAAACGAAGACGTCCCGCTCTCCAGCCGGGTCGAAGTCGGGATCGTTGTCGTTCAGTTGGATGGAGGAGAATACGGGTTGGAAGTGTCGGCCGCTGCCGTCGTAAATGCTGTGCGGCAGTCCGTTGTCGTCGTAGCAGAGGCGGATATGGCGGCCGTTGCGGTCGAGTTGGGCGACCAGTTGGTAAATGCCGCAGCCGGAATCGACTTCGGCAAACAGCAGCCGTGCGCCGCCGTCGGGGGAGGCGATTTGGTAGAGGTCGTCTGAAATCTGTGAAAAGAAGATTTGTTCGTAAGGATCGAAATAGGCGTCATCCAGACCGTAGGGATCTTCTTCGGCGGAAGCAGGTCTTGGTGCAGCCTCTTCTTCATATAAATCGTCTTCATCTTCGTCGGCCGCGGAATAAGGCTCGTCCGCTTCGTCGCTGATATCCGGCAACGAAATTTCCCTGCCCTGCTCATCAATATAAAGGAAACCATCGGCAGTCCGAACAAGACGCATGGAGAACGGCAGCGACCAACCTTGTCCCAGCCAGCCGTTGCCTATTTGGTCGGAATAGTAGCTGCGCTGCCAAACAAGGGGAAGCGGGGAATCAAAGGCAAAGTCGGTCTCGGTATCGTCAAATAGGACTTTGATACCGAGCACTGCATTTACGGGGTTACCGATAGCAGCAGCTACCTTACAAGGAATACAGTGGCCATGACCCGAGGTAACCACCCCACCATCGAAGCCCATACCCATGCCGCCGCTAAAACCACTGACCATTTTACGGGAAGGCGGTTTGGGGCCAGGCTGACCGGGTATCATGGACGCAAGGGAAACCAGTTCGGATATAGCATCCACTGCATCGGCTGCAGCAGAATCAGGCGCAACTATGGAAAGGGCAGTGGAAGCAACATCGGCAACCATCTCTATCACATCAACCGGGCCGGCTGCATTGGTCAGCGGCTCAGGTGGATTGGCAGAGCCTTGAGACACCATGGCTGGTGCTTCAGGTTTGGGGATGAGAATACCGAAAGTATTACCGAAAGAGGCCATGGGTTTACTCCCTCCGTCGAGATTCTATTGATATTGAAATGGAAAACCTAAGTTGCTTACAGATTTACAAGTTTGAATCAAAATCGCTTTTGAATATATAGTGGATTAAATTTAAATCAGGACAAGGCGACGAAGCCGCAGACAGTACAGATAGTACGGAACCGATTCACTTGGTGCTTCAGCACCTTAGAGAATCGTTCTCTTTGAGCTAAGGCAACGCCGTACTGGTTTAAATTTAATCCACTATATTTTGAAAATAGCATGACACAACGCGAAGATTATAACAAACAACAAACTGCAAATAAATTGTAAAGTAAGACACTAAAATAATAAAAAATGTTCCACAAATACTTCTTTATCATAAAAATATTACTTTAGTTATTCTTTTAATAAGGAAAAAAATATATTAATACATAAACCGAAATTATGGTAAAGTATATATACAGTGGCTATGGCGGACATAACTCATAACCAAAGCATAATCGATACCTTAAGTAACTTTATCATTTGTTAATTTTACATTATGTGATTGTTATTTATGCAGCAAAGCGAAATCTACTTTTTCGGAAAACTAAATCAGTCTCGTGATTTTATTGTTTCTGAAAATCTCCAAACTAATGATAAAAACTTTTGGGATGGATGGTTTGATCGTTGCAACAACCAAGACAAACTCATTCCGTTTACCCGAAAGACGCTTTCTGTATCGCGGATTTGGCTGTTTTGCATTAAACTGCCTGATAGCATTACCTATATTGGGCTAACGGCACTCAGTTCAGACCAAACAGGTCGACAATATCCTTTTGTACTGTTCCAAAAACCTTATCCCCTTCCAGAACAGTTAAAATCTATTAATTTTTTCTCTCAAAACATAGATTTTTTTAACCAAACATTAATAAATGGTAAATGTATTATAACAGATTGTTTAGGTACACTTTATAAGTCTGACTATCCGTTACCCGAGTCTTTCCTTAATTTTTTATCTAAATCAGATAACCTTGGCAGCTTTTGGCTGGAGTGCGAAAGCGGTTATCATATAGAAAGAGACGGAGAACCCACCTGCTCTCTATTCAATAAAATATTTGGATGATAAATAGATGAATACATTTCCCTTATGGGCAGAACCTATTTCCGCTGACACCCCCGAAGGGGTAAATATTGAATACGACAGCCGCTTTTTAGAGCTTCAAAGCGCTGCCGAAGGGAAACCGGAAAGGCAATATGGCGACACCATCATCCCTGCTGAAGAGCCTGATTGGGCAACAGTAGAGAAGCTGTGCAATCAATTGCTGGCTGAATCGAAAGACCTTCATGTTTTGTCCTATTACACACAGGCGCTCACTGCAAAACATGGCCTGGTTGGCTTTTGCGCCGGTTGTGAAGCCATCAAAACCAATGTGGATTTGTATTGGAAATCCCTATATCCCAAGCTCGAAGATGAAGACGGCGAACCCGATCCGTTTTATCGAATCAATGCGCTAAGTGCATTCACTACGCATGACGGCATCGCCAAAGAAGTATTTTCAGCCAAATTATTAGTAAACGGACTGACCCAACAGCCTATTACCGTTAAAGAAGCAGTTTCTGTCTTGCAAGGTAATGACCCGCAAAGCTATCCGGGCGGCAAAGAACGTTTGATGCTCGATATCAGGGTAAGTGCCGATACCGGCAAACCGGAATTGATTGCCTTAATCCAAGCATTAGACCATCTGAAAGATATTCAAAACACTTTCTCGACCCAGCTGCAAGACGAACACTCACTCAATTTTGAAGTGATTCAAAAACCGCTTACCCTGATCCACAAAGCCATCAATTACAACGATGGGAATACCCCGCAGCTGCAACAGGCTGAACAAACAGAACAACCCGCTGAAACGCCCGTTTCAACCGTTGCTCAAGAGCAATCGACCCTTCAAGAAGCGGATGCATGGCGTCGTCTGAATATCAAAAATCGGGCTGATGTCGATTTGGCTTTGGAAAAAATCTGCATTTACTTTGAAACGCTGGAACCCAGCCACCCTGCCCCGTTATTTATCCGCAGGGTACAGCGGCAAATGAATATGAACTTCTACGACATCATGAAAGATATCAGTCCTGAAAGCATTGCCAATCTGGAAGTTTTGATCGGGAAGCAGGACGAAGAAACGGGAACTTCCAGCGAATAAGCTAGTCTATCCGCAATATTTAAAGTTCGTTTAAATAAACAACTTTTATCATTTAAAGGTCATTGAATATGTCACGAAACAAATCATCCGGACAAAAATTTATTGCCCGCAACCGGGCGCCTCGCGTACAGATTGAGTACGATGTAGAACTTTACGGTTCTGAGAAAAAAATTGAGCTTCCATTCGTTATGGGTGTGATGGCAGATTTGGTCGGTAAACCCGTAGAGCCGCTACCTGAATTGGCCGAACGTAAATTTTTGGAAATTGATGTAGATAATTTCGATGAACGCATGAAAGCCCTCAAACCGCGTGTCGCATTTAATGTCAAAAACACGCTTACCGGGGAAGGCAACTTGAATGTAGAGCTTGAATTGGAAAGCATGGATGATTTCTCTCCGGCAGCAATAGCCAAAAAAGTAGGTCCTTTAAACGAACTCCTACAAGCGCGTACAGAGCTTGCCAACCTGCTTTCATATATGGATGGTAAGAGCGGTGCTGAAGAATTAATCGGAAAAGTCTTGGGAGACAGTGAGCTGCTGAAAAGCCTTGCAGCCGCACCTAAAGCAACAACCAAAGACGAGCAGTAATTTCAGATGAAATCAATAAAGTGAGCGTGAATCATGACTGAAAAGCAATTAGACATCCAAGGGGACAGCGGCGCGAAAAGTGTGTTTGCTGCAAATGAATTTGAACAGCTGCTGCAAAAAGAATTCAAACCCAAAACTGAAGAAGCCAAAAGTGCTGTCAATAATGCCGTAGCGACACTGGCACAGCAAGCTTTGCAAAACGCCATTACTATTTCAGACGACACTTATCAAACCATAGAAGCGATTATTGCAGAGATCGACAGAAAACTTTCCGAACAGATCAATTTGATTCTGCATCATGAAGATTTCCAAAAGCTGGAAGGCGAATGGCGCGGCCTACATCATTTGGTTACCAATACCGAAACCGATACTTTGTTGAAAATCAAAGTATTGCCTATCTCCAAAAAAGAAGTTGCCCGCAACTTAAAACGCTTCAAAGGCACCGCTTGGGATCAAAGCCCCCTATTCAAACGTATTTATGAAGAAGAATACGGCCAGTTTGGTGGCGAGCCTTTCGGCTGTTTGATTGGCGACTACTATTTTGATCACTCTGCACCCGATGTGGAAATGCTCAATAGTCTTGAAAAAATTGCCGCCGCTGCACACTGTCCGTTCATCGCCGGCGCATCCCCCAAACTGATGCAGATGGAATCTTGGCAAGAGTTGGCCAATCCTCGTGATTTGAGCAAAATTTTCCAAAATGCCGAATATGCCCCATGGCGCAGCCTGCGTGATTCCGAAGATTCGCGTTATATCGGTTTGGCTCTGCCACGTTTCTTATCCCGTCTGCCTTACGGTGCCACAACGAATCCTGTCGATGAGTTTGACTTTGAAGAAGAAACTGAAGGCGCGGATCACAACAAATACACATGGGCCAATGCGGCTTATGCAATGGCGGTAAATATTAACCGTTCATTCAAATATTATGGTTGGTGTACCTCAATCCGTGGCGTGGAATCCGGCGGTATCGTTGAAAACCTTCCCTGCCACACATTTCCGACGGATGACGGCGGCGTGGATATGAAATGTCCAACCGAAATCGCCATCAGCGACCGCCGCGAGGCCGAATTGGCAGCATTGGGATTTATGCCGTTGATTCACCGTAAAAATACCGACTTGGCCGCGTTTATTGGTGCTCAATCACTGCATAAACCGTCTGAATATTATGATCCGGATGCTACCGCCAACGCCCGCTTGTCTGCGCGTCTGCCTTACCTGTTTGCGTGCTGTCGTTTCGCGCACTATCTGAAATGTATCGTACGCGACAAAGTCGGTTCGTTCCGCGAGCGTGAAGACATGGAACGTTGGCTAAACGAATGGATTATGAATTATGTAGATGGAGACCCGATTAACTCCACTCAAGAAACAAAAGCCCGTAAACCGTTGGCCGCTGCTGAAGTGGTTGTGGAAGAAGTTGAAGACAATCCCGGATATTACACTTCCAAATTCTTCCTGCGTCCGCACTACCAACTCGAAGGCCTTACCGTTTCATTGCGCTTGGTTTCCAAACTGCCTTCGGCTAAACAGGAATAGTCGGGTTTGGTTTATTTAGGTGGGCATGCTCATGCCCTGTTGTTAAATCCCTTAATTTTTTTAACCTTTTAACAAGGAGAGTAAAAACATGGCTATTGATATGTTCATGAAAGTTGAAGGTGTTAACGGCGAATCAAAAGATTCCAACCACAAAGACTGGACCAACATCGAAAGTTTTGACTGGGGTGCCGAGCAACCCGGTTCGATGACCAGCGGTGGTGGCGGTGGTGCCGGTAAAGTCAATTTCAATGACTTGACCGTAGTTGCCGCTATTGACAAAGCCGCTCCGACCATTCTGAAAAACTGTGCTACCGGTCAACACTTGAGCAAAGTAGAAATTTCTGTATGCAAAGCCGGTGGCGAACAGATCGAATATTCGCGCACTACTTTGGAAGATGTCTTGGTAACCGGCGTGAAATTCATCGGTGTACAAGACAACGATGCACTGAAAATGCGTTATTCATTCCAAGCTGCCAAAGTGAAAAACCAATATTGGGAACAAACCGATAAAGGTTCTAAAGGCGCTGAAGTTCAAATGGCCTTCAACATCAAAGAAAACAAATCCGCATAACCACTATGCGCATTTAACTGCAGAAGCCTGGCTTAAAAGGCGTTTTAAGTCAGGCTTTATTACAATAAATTTACTTTTCAGACGACCTCCGTCCTCCTGAAAAGTTAATCGGGTTTCAACTATTACACACTTTATACAAATAAATAAGGAGTTGCTGGGATGGATTTGAAGACTAAATTAACGGACATGATTGAGCTTGTACGTTCAAATCCTGACAATCAGGAACATCGTTTGGCATTGATTCAATACCTCTGTCTGAGTGCCAAATGGGAACAGGCTTTAAAGCAAATCGGGCAATACCAAAAACTGTTTCCCGATACTCAAAAGCCTCTGATGCTCTACCTTATTGAAAACATTTCTGCCGAAATGCGTCGTCAAGCAGTCTTGGAAACACAGCAAAAACCCAAAACTCTGGAACAGCACGCAAGCAAACTCGATATTCTTCAAAAACAACTCTCTTTAGTTGCTCATGTTGCAGAGAAAAAAAACTCTGCCCTCACTGCCGACTACGAAGCCTTATCCGACTGTATCGACGGTACACCAGCGCACATCACTTATCTTCTGGCAGATAAATCAGTTGCCGAAACCGACAGCAACTGGATTATGGACGGCGACGTACGTACTGCTTTTGTTTATGAATTCTTCTATCAAGGCCACTACTATTGGCAAACTTGGGACTCTATTGAAAGTATAGCTTTCAAAGCACCAAGCTCGTTGCTCGACATCATCTGGAGGTCGTCTGAAATCAAATTTACCGACGGCGAATGTATCCAATGTACCAGTCCTGCCCGCTATGCTGTTTTGCCGGATGCAGAAACCGAATGGTCGGATATGTTGATGAACTGCTCGCAAACAAACTGGATAGAAGTAGCCGAACAGCTCTTTACAGGCATGGGTCAAAAAAACCTGTATACCGACAGCCATGATTTTGGTCTCTTGGATATTCGCAATATTAAATTCGGACAACAGCGTTAAACCTTATCCATCCTCCGACTACCGCAATCAATCATGTCGCAATTCAGAAACCAACTGCTGCCTTCTTTGTTTGACAGACTGACAGATGAAGAGCCGCGCAAAAAAAAAGAGGCACGCCCCGATCAGGTCATCAATCTTGACCAATATCGGCAGGCAGTGCTGCGCGATATTCTTTACCTGCTGAATACCTGCAACATGCAAGCGGAAACCATGGAGAAAGATCTGCCTGTTAACGTGCGCTCGTCCACACTCAATTACGGCATTCCACCCCTGTCGGGAGTGAATTTCTCCGACATAGAATGGCAAGATGTAGAACAAAACATCAAACAAGCCATCATCGATTTCGAACCACGCCTTGAAAGCAAAACCCTGCAAGTTATCGTGAATACCGTAGACGATGATGACGATGCTTTACACAACAAACTTATTATTGAAGTCAAAGGTTACCTGAAACTCAATCCTTATCCCAAAGAGTTCCTGCTACGAACCAGTATGGATGTTGAGACCGGGTTGTTTGACTTGTTAGATGGGGGAAATAGGTCTTGAATAACAAATTATTGTCTTACTACAATAAAGAACTGACCTTCCTGAAGGAAATGGGCAGGGAATTTGCACAGCAATATCCCAAAATCGCCTCCCGATTGGCACTGGATACAACCGACATCCCCGACCCTTATGTCGAAAGGCTATTGGAAGGTGTAAGCTTTCTCACTGCCCGCACCCAACTCAAGCTGGATGCGGAATATCCCCGTTTCGTACAAAGAATCTTGGAAGTCGTTTACCCAGACTTCATCAATCAGCAACCGGCAGCAGCTATTGTCAATTTGGAACCTACCGGTCAATACAACGCCGACGTGATCAATCTACTGGAACGTGGCAGAGTATTGCGCTCATTACCCATCGACGAATTCAAAGTAAGTTGCCCGTTTTCCGTAACCAAAACCACTGAAATCCTACCTTTACGCATAGAAAAAGCCAAATATACCGATTCGCTCGGCTATTTACCAAGTACGCTTCCCGCGCTCAAGGCATCTGCCGGGAAAAAAGTGCAATCTGCCTTGCGTTTGGACTTCTCACTCAGCGTACCTGGCGCATGTTCGGAAATGTTGCCGGATGAATTGTCTGTGTTTTTAGGTACGGAACTTTCTAAGTCATCTGCACTGCTGTTTTTACTGGCCTCCGAATGCGTGGGCGTCGTTTGCCACAGTTATGAGAACCCCAAACAATGGTATTACCCGTTGTCCTCCAAACCGGAACATCGGGGATTTCGGGAAGATGAAGCCTTATCGTTTAATTTGGACAAATCCGTCAGCGCATTCCGGATTATGCAGGAATACGCGCGCCTGCCGGAAAAATTCCTGTTTGTCGCTCAAAAAGATATCAAACAGGCTGTCCATCAGGCTGAGAATGACGGACATTTGCCCAAAGTACCCGAACATTTGGAAGAAATCGTAAACGATAAGGGTGTCAATAAAAAAATCATTACCTATCGCAAACGTTATTTCAGCCTTTCATTTTTATTCAGCAACAAAATACCTGAATTGACAGAATTGATCGGTGTAGAGGATTTTTCCGTCAATGCGGTGCCTGTGGTAAACCTTTTCAGAAAAAAAAGCTCCCGCTTCCCTGTAAACATCCAAGACCAGGAACACCACGTCATCATCGACCGTACACAACCTTTAAATTATGAAATCTACGCCATCGAACAAGTAAAAGGTTTTGACACCAACAACCGTCAAACCGTTGCATTTTCACCGATGTACAAAGCGCCGGATATGGGGCTCTTCCCCGAAGCCCAAACTCAGCATGCTTATTTTTCAGCACGGCGTGCAGACAGAGTCCCATCGGAAAATTCTGTCAAAAATGGCTTCCGTTCTTCCTACTTGGGCAGCGAAGTGTTTTTGTCTCTGGCCGACAATCGGGATTACGCTTTCAATTCCGGCATACAGCATCTTTCCGTAGATGCCTGGTGTACCAGTAGGGATTTACCGCTGATGATGCCGCGTGACGGAGAGTCCGATTTCCTGATTGAGGGTTTCCTGCCGGTTAACTCTATTAAGCTGATTTCTAAATTGACACGTCCTCAAGCGGCTGTGAGTGAGGATCGGACACTTTGGTCGTTTTTAAACCAATTAAGTTTAAACTATCTGTCATTGTTAAACATCGACCAAGAAGATGCACCCGTCACCTTAAAAGAGCTTTTAATGGTGTTTGTTTCTTCTGAAAATGATTTGCTGAAAAAACAGATTGAGTCGATCACACGCATTGAGACCTCCATTGTGAACAAGGTAGTCCGTCATTACGGAGTTGCAGCACCTGTTCGAGGCATCAAAATCACGGTTACGCTGGATGAAGCGCAATTGGGCGGTATCCATCCCTTCCTGTTTGGCTCAGTTTTGAACCATTACTTCCAACGTTTGGTGTCGATTAACTCATTCATACAGCTTCAAATTGACACGCTCCAACAAGGACATATGGCTACTTGGCCGAATGCTGTTGGAGAGAGGGTAATCGTATGAGTCCGGTTAACGCTCAAACAGATTTTGGCGACGCATTGGACGATACATGGGATGAAAAACTGACGGGCTTTTTAAACAAAGTTGCCTCTCAGCCCTATAAATACGATTATTTTTCACTCTTGCGCCAGCTTGAGTCTGTCAAATTTGTCACCGGCAGGAAATTATTGGGTAAGGCCGTCAGCCCGAAAATGGAAAAAATAAGGATTCGCCAAGAGCCATCGCTTATTTTTGCTCCCCGCAACGTCCAATCGGTTGCCTTATCGCCACGTTATGTGGAAATTTCCATTAATGGATTCGGTTTGTTTGGCCCATCCGGCCCCCTGCCCCTGCATTTGACCGAATATGCCTATGAGCGTCAACACCAACACGGCGACCGGACATGGACCGGTTTTGCCAATATGTTGCAACACCGTCTGGCTGTCTTGTTCTATCGGGCATGGGCCAACGCTCAGAGCATCATTTCTTTAGATAAAAATGCTGAAGACCGTTTTGGGAAATATATCGCCAGCTTTAATGGGCTGGATACACCGGCCATACATAACAAAGGCTTAATCCACGAATTTGCCAAGCGTTATTTTGCCGGCCTACTGATGAAGCAAAGTCGTTCGGCAGCCAATCTTCAGCAATTACTCAACCGTTATTTCAAAGTCCCCGTTACCATTCAAACCAATGTTGGGTATTGGGTTGAGGTTGCGGAAGAAAAAACGCAAATCGGCATCATGGGTAACTATACGCTGGGAGATGGCCTGCTGCTGGGCGACAAGCTTTACAATGTTCAAAGCAAATTCCGCATTATCATCGGTCCGCTTACCCTACCCGCTTACCGATCATTCTTCAAAGACGGTATCAATACCGCCCGCCTACGGGAGTGGGTAAGGCTGTTTGCCGCAGATGAATATGAATGGGATATACAGCCTGTTTTAATGCAAAAAGAAGTACCGCTCATGGACTTAGGCGGACAAACACAACTCGGCTTAACAACTTGGCTGGGGAATGTTTCCCGTGATGCCGAAGATTTGATCGTCAGCAACCATTAAACAGCTTTTTCAGACGACCCCTTTGGTGAGAAAAGCTTCTTTCAAACTATTTTTAGACATACTTGGAATAACTTAATTAAGGACACATCATGTCAAACATCAGCCGCAGCGTATTATTTGGCAAGTTGAATACCACCTTGTATAAAACTCTGGAAAATGCCTACACCTTCTGCCGTCTTCGTGAAAACAGCTACGTTGAGTTGGTTCACTGGCTTCATTCACTGCTGCAAACCGAGAAAACCGATATCTTCTGCCTGATCAACAGTTTTAATTTAGACGAATCCAGAGTCCGAAAAGATGTATTGACAGCGGTTGAAAAACTTCCTGCCGGTTCTACTGCCGTTATCGATTTTTCCGAACATATCCAAACCCTTGTCGAGCAAACTTGGACATACAGCTCGCTCAAATTCGGTACCGACAAAATCCGTACTGCTCATATTTTCTACACCATGCTTGAAAATAAGACTTTGCAGAGCATTTTGGCCAATATTTCATCCGAGTTCCTCAAAATCAAACCTGAAACATTGGCGAACAATATTATCGCGATTACTGCAAACTCTGAAGAAAATCTTGAAGTTACCCAAAATGCCTTATCTTCGGAGCCTAACGCTACCCACAAAGAAAGTGCCTTGGCCAAATATGGCAGCAATCTCACTGAAAAAGCCAAAAATGGCGAAATAGATCCCCTGACAGGTCGCGATACCGAAATCAGACAAATGATTGACATCCTGATGCGCCGCCGTCAAAACAATCCGATTCTGACAGGTGAGGCCGGTGTCGGTAAGACAGCCGTCGTCGAAGCATTGGCATTGCGTCTGGCGGCCGGAGATGTTCCGCCCGGATTGAAAGACGTTCAATTAATCCTGCTGGATATCGGTTTGCTCAAAGCCGGGGCCAGCGTCAGCGGAGAATTTGAATCACGCCTTAGAGCGGTTATGGACGAAGTGGAATCCAGTCCGACCCCAATTGTGCTCTTTATCGACGAAATCCATACCTTGATTGGTGCAGGCGGGGCAGCCGGTACGGGCGATGCAGCCAACCTGCTCAAACCTGCGCTCGCCCGAGGCAAACTCCGTACCATTGGCGCGACAACATGGGCAGAATACAAAAAATACTTTGAGAAAGACCCTGCCCTGACCCGCCGTTTCCAAGTGGTGCAAGTGGATGAGCCCGACGAAAACAAAGCCATCAATATGCTTAGAGCATTAAACGCTTCTTTGGAAAAACACCATAACGTGATTATTCTTGATGAAGCAATTCAGGCAGCCGTAAAACTTTCCCACCGCTACATACCTGCACGCCAACTTCCTGATAAAGCTGTCGGTTTGATTGATACCGCTTGCGCGCGTGTTGCTGTCAGCCAGCATGCTGTTCCCGGCAGTATTGAATTTTTGCGGAAGAAATCCGAGGCATTAAAACTTGAACAAGCAAATTTGGAACGTGAGAAAAAACTCAGTTTCGATTCTGAAACACGGATAACCAATATTGGCAAAGAATTAACTGAAGTCGAAGGTCGTCTGAAAAAATTAGAAGACAGATGGAAATCTGAAGCAGACTTGGTTACTGAGCTGTTAGAAGTACGTGAACAAATCATGCAAGCGGAAGAAGGAACGGCTGAGAAAGAAACCAAGCAGCTGCATACCCGCCAAAAAGAGTTGGTTAACAAACTGAAAAAACTGCAAGGTATCCAACCGCTGGTTATGCCTTTAGTGGATAGCCGTACCGTTGCTGACGTTGTAGCTGACTGGACAGGTATTCCCGTCGGTAAAATGATGAAAGACGAAGTTGAAGCGGTCTTGCAACTTGCCGATACTTTAAACAAACGCATCATTGGCCAACGTCACGGCTTGGATGCAATCGCCCGTCGTATCCAAACATCACGCGCGAATCTGGATAACCCCAACAAACCTATCGGTGTTTTCATGTTGGCAGGCCCTTCAGGCGTGGGTAAAACCGAAACAGCATTGGCTCTGGCCGATACATTGTACGGCGGTGAACAAAACGTAATTACCATCAATATGAGCGAATATCAGGAAGCTCATACCGTATCCACCCTAAAAGGCGCGCCTCCGGGCTATGTCGGTTATGGTGAAGGCGGTGTACTGACCGAAGCCGTTCGACGCAAACCTTATAGCGTCATCTTGCTTGATGAAGTGGAGAAAGCACATCCAGACGTGCATGAAATCTTTTTCCAAGTATTCGACAAAGGCTGGATGGAAGATGGTGAAGGCCGTTATATCGATTTCAAAAATACCATCATTATCCTAACTACTAATGTAGGTACGGATTTGATTATGGATATGTGTGATGACCCTGAAATGCTGCCTACTCCGGAAGGTTTAACCAAAGCCTTGCGTGCCCCCATGTTGAAAACTTTCCCTGCCGCACTACTAGGCCGCATGCAGGTAATTCCCTACTATCCGTTATCCGACGATATGCTCTCAAAAATTGTGGAATTGCAATTAGGTCGTATCGTAGACCGAATTAAAGATAACCACTGTATTGACCTTCACTACACGCCAGAAGTGCTCAAGCTGATTACTTCGCGCTGCACAGAAGTTGAGTCAGGTGGCCGCATGATTGATGCGATTCTGACCAATACAGTTTTACCGCAAATCAGTCGTGAACTGCTTACTTGTGCAACTCAAGGCAAACAAGTCTTAAGTGTAAATATTGATGCAAGTAACCATGACTTTACTTATCAATATAAATATAAACCTCGCAAGAAAAATACTTTATAATTTTAGAAAATATTAAAAAAATTTAGTCTTTCTAATTAATTATAACGAACCTATTTATTTCTCCAGTAGTCATATATTGCATGACTGATTGAAGTATTTGTTGTCAAACGTAATCAATACTGATGGACTTGAAGGCAATTTAAGATGCATAAACAACTAATAAAATATATATCATTCTTAATGATATCCTTAATGGTAAGCTCATGTGCTTCCGACCATAAACCGCCTAAAGAATCTGATGAGAGCGGAGAAAAAATTGATGTACAAATCATAGTTTCCCCTGATGCGAATCCTAATATAGTTGGCCAACCTTCTCCCATCAGATTGGATTTATATCAGTTGTCTTCTGACGGGGAGTTCAAAAAATCAAACTATTTTGAACTTACCAACAACGCCAAAGAAAATTTAGGTGAGAAGTTAATCCAGCAAAACCAATTCATGCTGCATCCTGATACAGTTACCATATTGCCGATTAAAATGGATTCCCACCTGAAATATCTGGGTGTAGTCGCAAGTTATCGAGATTTGGATAACAGTCAATGGCAATTGGTATTATTGAAGCAGAAGAAAAAATGGTATCAGTTTGGCAAACATTATTTCTATGTAAATGTCGGCAAAAATAAATTAACCCAGTTATCAAAGTCAGAAATGAAGGACTTGTTGAAAGAATATAAAGAACGACACCCTGACGATAAAAAAATTAAAGAAAATGGAAAAACTCGTAAATACGGCAATGACCTTAGTAAAGGCGTTTTCCGTGAAGAAAAATAATAACTAAAAGATTAAGGATAAAAGGCATGGCAATAGAAGCAAAAGTAGTTTGGTCGGAGGGTATCTTTATTACCCCTCAACATTTCCAACAATTTGAACGTTACCTTGAATCCGGTCTACGCCAATTAGCCGTTTCTCAAGAGGGTCATTTTTGGGGATTCTCTTCGCTGGTATTAAATTCAGACGGCCTCAAACGGGGGGTAATCGGTATTAATGAAGCAGAAGGTGTTTTTCCTGATGGTTCTGTATTTTTATTCTCTCAAAAACAGCTTGAAAATTTGAGTTTAAAAGTCCCTGCAAATATTAAAGACACCAAAATCTGCCTTGCCGTTACCCTGCCTTCTTCTGTAAATAATGAAATTTATTTCCCAGATCAGGATTCTTCAGACTCATGTCGCTACAAAGCCTTTAATAAAACTCTAGCAGACACTACAAATACTGAATTAGATGGTCGCCAAGTAACACTGGCAGATCTTAATCCGATGTTGGTTTTAGAAAATGACTTAACCAGTGGACAAACTGCCCTGCCCATTGCGCTTATCCGATCCAGCTCTGCAGACTTTGAAATTATTTTAGATGAATCATATATCCCGCCTTGCCTCGGAAGCCAAAAACAACCACACCTGAAAGCTTATATTTCAGAAATTTATGGTTTATTGATGCAAAAAAGCAATAGTCTGGCCAATGCAGTGAACGATCCTAATACTGGCGGCTCTGTTGAAGTTATGGATTTCATGATGCTTCAAACCATTAATCGTTATTTGGCATATTTGCATCATGAAAATGAAGGGGCACGACAAACGCACCCTGAACAATTATTCATTAATTTATCCAAACTATGTGCTGATTTAATGACCTTCCTGCCTTCTCGCAAAGTAGGCGATATCCCTGTCTATGAGCATAATGACCTAGCCTCATGCTTTGGCAAATTATTTTTCAATCTGCGTAAATCATTATCCATCGTTCTTGAACAACGTGCGATTAGGATTCCGCTGGATATGCGTGATGAAGCCACTCGCGTTGCTCAAACACCAGATCAAAGCCTATTGGATAAAGCCTCATTTGTCCTTGCTATCAAAGCCGATATGCCGAACGAAGCATTGCGCCAAAAAATTCCGAGCGTAGTAAAAATAGGTACTGTGGAGAAAGTAAAAGAATTGGTTGCTTACCATCTGCCTGGAATCAGGGTTCATGCTTTGTCTGTAGCACCCCGAGAATTGCCATACCACAGCGGTTATGTCTATTTTGAATTGGACAAAAAGCACGAGCTGTGGGACATGTTTGATACTTCATCAGGCATGGCCTTCCATTTAGCCGGTAATTTTCCGAATTTAGATGTTGAATTTTGGGCAATCAAGTCTTTAAGTTAATTTGGTTCAATTTGGAATTTCATTATGGATAACCAGAATAATGCTGCTCACAGCACCGCAAATATTTATAACCCATTGATTGAGGCGGCCAAACCGGTTTTTATCTTAGTCAATGCGATGCAGCAGACTACCAGTCAATTGTCTACGGACAGTTTGATCAACAAATTTTCTCTCTTAATCAATAATTTTGAAGAAAATGCTGAAAAAAATGGAGCAAGATACGACGCTATCCAAGCTGCAAAATACTGTCTATGTACATTCGTAGATGAATTGGCTGTTCGTGCAGGCTGGGCAGATGAAACCTGGTCAAAAAACAGTCTGTTGGTATCTTTTTATGACGAAACATGGGGCGGGGAACGTTTTTTTGAGATTATTCAAAATTTGAAACAGGATCCGGATAAGAATATTGATTTATTAGAGTTTATGTACTTGTGTTTGCAGTTTGGCTACAAAGGCAAATATCAAGTGTTAAATAGCGGCGAACTCGAAATCGACAAAATTAAAAGAGATTTGCTCGCCTTAATTCATAGTAAACGACCGGATCAAACTGCCGATCTTTTCAAACACAATCCAATAATCACAAATACTATCCAACGAAAACAAAGGCTTTCTATTCCTTTATGGGTTGTAGGTGTTTTAGGGGCAGTCGTCTTGGGGGTGGGCTATTTTGCAATGCAATGGTCTTTAGGTGATGACTTTGATGTTGCCAGTACAAAAGTTAACAATCTCAAACTCCCTTCTGTTACGGCTAAACAGCAAGAAACACAAAGTACTGTCCGACTACGTCCTTTATTGGAAAATGAAATTGCTAGAAAGCTAGTCTCTGTAGAAGACTTTCAAGATAGAAGTACAGTCACTATTTTGGGTGACGGTCTCTTTGAGTCTGGTTCTGCACAAATTCAAGACCAATATTACCCTGTTTTGGCAAGAGTCAGCCAAGCTTTGGATAGCGTAGAAGGGCAAATCGTAGTGACGGGATATACTGACAATCAGCCCATTCAGAGCTTGAACTTCCCATCTAACTGGCATCTCTCTCAAGCTCGTGCAGATGCAGTAAAAGAAATTTTATTGAATTACATCAAAAATGGCGGAGTTCGTATTCGTTCAGAGGGACGTGGTTCGACCGATCCTGTTGCTCCAAATGATACTTTGGAAAATAGAGCCAAAAACCGAAGGGTTGAAATTACCCTATTCACAACTGGAACCGGCCCCAAACTGGGTAGTGAAGTAGAAGTAAAAACCAATACTTCCACTACTCAGCCAAGCAGTGATGTAAGTACACATCAATAATCTGAAATTGGATTGATACGGAAAAACAAATATGAAAAAAATTCTTTATTTTCTAGGCTCCCGTTCTTTATGGGTAATGCTGGGTATCGCCGGTCTGATTATATTGGTATGGTTTATCGGCCCACTGATTTCCATAGGTGAAATCCGTCCTTTAGCAAACAAGACTATTCGCCTTGCCGTGTGTGCAGCCATTATCGGCATTTGGTTGGCTAAAGCCATATTTCGCCAATATCGTGAATCACGTCGAAACGCTGCCTTACTGAAGGAAATTCGTGCAGCACAAGAACCCATTTTAAAAAATGCAAGCGATGTCAGCTCAATGAGCCGTCAGTTTGCCGAAATGGATAAAGTACTGAAAAACGCAAAATTTTCCAGATCTAAAAATAGTTTATTGGCAAGATTGGAAGAGGGGCAATATCTTTATCAAATGCCGTGGTACGTTGTTTTAGGTGCTGCCGGTTCTGGTAAAACAACAGCATTAAAACGCTCTGGTCTCAATTTCCCTCTAGAAAGCACTTTAGGAACATCTGTAAGCGGCTTGGCAGGGACACGCGATTGTGATTGGTTTTTATCCGATGAAATCGTACTTCTCGATACTGCAGGCAGATTGTCTTTACATGACAACCACAGCAATAAAGACTCCAGCGACTGGGAGGAATTTGTATCCCTGCTGAAGCGCTACCGCCCCAAACAACCTATCAACGGTGTAGTAGTTACCGTAGGCGTGGACGACCTTTTAGGCGGTAAAACCAATATTACCGAAATTTCTGCAGAACTTCGCAAAAGAATCCACGAAATGCATACCAAATTAGGTATACATTTCCCTGTTTATCTTATGATAACCAAACTGGATTTGCTGCATGGTTTTGACAAATTCTTCAATCATCTGACGGAAGAACAAAGAAACCAATATTTGGGTATTTCTCTTTCTGATACAGAAGGGATGGAAACTCCAATTGCCACTGCTTCCAATGCTTTATCGGAAGTTGTTGATAAACTGCGCTCTTCTATGTTGGGCACCATCCATCAATTGGAATCTTCTGAAGATAAAGCAGCGGCTTTTGCTTTCCCTGAAGAATTTGAACGTCTTAATCAGGCGGTACTTTCTCTATTTAAAGAATTATCTAAATCTTCAAAATTTGAGCAACCTATCTCGTGGAGAGGTGTTTATTTCTCAAGTGGCACCCAAACGGGACAACATTTCAATCCCATCTTGGATGGCTTGCAAAACGATTTCCAATTATCGAAAAAATACTTGGATTCGGATCGAACCAAAACTCAAAATAACGAGCGAAGCTTTTTCCTGCACAGACTGTTCTCTGATGTCATCCTTAGTGAAGCAAACCTGGCGGGAGAAAATAAATCTTGGTTTGTCAAAAAACAAATGCTCTATTGGTTAGGCATTGGAGCTATTGTCACCATAGTCGCTGCCTGCTTAGCCATGATGCTGAACAGTTATTCGAATAATCGCTCATATCTTGAGCAGGTTGGCGATAAAGCAACCAAACTGGGTCAAGAGGCGAAGAAATACACTGAAGCTCCCGACCTGCTTAAAGCAGTAACATTTGCAGAACATGTCAAAGATACAACCAGCAGTAGAGAGATTCCCGATCTGTCTTCTCCTCCCCTCAGCTATCGTATGGGCCTTTATCAAGGCGGGCAAATGGAAGACGTTGGGGAATCTGCCTACCGAAGAATCCTTCAAGACAATGTGATGCCGTTAATCAGTTTCAAATTAGATGAACTTCTGCGTACAACCAGCGGCTCAGACGGCATCAATGGTTACAATGCTTTAAAAGCTTATCTAATGATGTACGACAAAGAGCATTTTGATGCCGCTTTTATGCAAAACTGGCTGATGACTAATTTGTCTAAAGCAGAATCTTCAGGCATGAGTGAGCAACAGAAAAAATCTCTTGAGAAAGCTTTAAACCAAATACTTTCCAAACAAAGCATTACTCCCAGCGTACCCTATGATGAAGAATTGGTAGAACGCCGCAGGCAGGAAATTGCACAAAGAGATATTGCCACTATGGTACTGGAAGATACCATCAACACAGTTGCTCTCTCAGGCAAAGAAGGAATCACACCTGTTTCTTTTTCAAGCATGGGCGGCGTACAAAGCCACTTATTGTTTCGTCGCAAAACCGGCGGAGCTTTAAAAGAACCGATTAACTTCATTTATACCAAAGAGGCTTACATTACCAAAGTCTTGCCTACTATGGTCAAGTCGGCAGAACAGTTTTTTAATGAAGACAACTGGGTATTGGGTAGTTATGCATCACAAAGCCAAAGCAAAGCTTCTGTTCTTTCAGATGCTCAAAAGCTTTATTTCGGCAATTACATCAAGGCATGGAATAACTATTTGTCTGATTTGTCATTGGTTACGCCCAAGTCATCTCGAGAAAGTATTCAGATTGCCAAGCTTTTATCAGAGAAAAATTCTCCTTTAGTCAATATTATCAAAGGTATCAGCGACAATACGACGCTTACCATTGATAAAAAGATAACGGATAAAGCAGACAGTAAAATTGCCGACTGGTTAAATAGAGCAGGACTGTCAAAGCTCCTAGATGCTGAAGGAGAGGCTAATGTAAAAAATGAATTGTCTGCTTTAAAACTGGCCACTCCTGTTGATGATGCTTTTGCGGATTTCCATAGTTTAACTGAAACCACAAATGATCAACCTCCGGCTATTAACAGCGTTACTGAAGCCATTAATGATTTGTACGTTTATTTGGTTGCCGTTAATGTCGCAGTCGAAAAAGGGGTAGATTTGCCTCCTGATGATCCGTTTGTGAAATACAAAGCTGAAGTAAACCGTCTTCCTATGCCCTTCCGCCCAATGTTAGACAGCTTTTCTGAGATTATTTTGAAAAACACCGACAAAATTGTTGATGAAAAGCTCATGTCCACCTTGGAAAAACAGTTGGCAACCGTAACAAACAGTTGCCAAGAAATACACGAACAGGGTTACCCTTTTGACAGAGGTTCTGAAAACAATGTTGCCTTAGAAAGCTTCACCAACATATTTGGTCCAAACGGCATGTACAGCAAGTTTACCAATTTATCAGGTGAAGCCGCCGTATTGGCACGTTCAGAAAAACTGGAAACCTTGACTGCTAAAAACAGCGCATTTAAAGACCGTTTTTCCAGGCTGAACGACATAGCGGCAATCCGACAAGGATATTTTGACAAAGGCTCGGAAACACCCACTTTTGACTTTACAGTCAAAGTCTTGATTCTTGACTCCAGCTTGGAAAGTGTGAATGTTTCTTATGCAGGGAAAAGCTATGTATACAGTCACGGTCCAGTCAATCCTGCAACCTTTACTTGGCCTTCAAAAGAAGAAAACGCCTTGGCAAAAATAGATATTTCCTCTCCTCAAATCAATAGTGCGGGTATCAGTTCAACCGGACCATGGTCAATATTCCGCCTGATTGAAAAAGGGAAAATCATTCGCCAGACAGGAAACACTACCGTTGTCGAATACAACATCCAAGGCAAAAACGTTGTACTTGAATTTACTACTTCCACAGCCTTCAATCCCTTTAATTTAAACAAATTAAGGAATTTTCAGTGCGTTTGATGGTCATAATGAGAATGTAAGCAGGTCGTCTGAAACCACTCATTCCAACATGCTTCTGCCGCAACCCTATGCATGATTGAAAATAGAAAAACCGACACTCAAGCGAAATTGGTTTTTAATGTCAACAAGGAATTTCCCGAAATGAATAGAACAGTCGTTGCTCATACACCTTTGGGATCACAACTTTTATTCAAAAAAATGCTTGGAACAGAATTTGTTTCCAACCTTTTTGAATTTAATATTACTTTGGTTTCCAAAGATTCCAATTTACAAGGCAAGGATATTATCGGTCAGCCTATAACATTGGAAATTGACACAGAAGCAGGCAGTCCGCGCTATTTGAACGGTTTGGTGACTGACTTCGGCTATATCGGCGAAGATGAAGACGAAGAAGACTATCATGCCTACACCTGTACAGCCCGTCCGTTTATGTGGTATCTCACCCAAAATACGGACAGCAGGGTATTTGTCGACAAGTCCGTTCTGGATATTGCCAATGAAGTCTTGTCGCCGTTCGGCTTCCCCTTCCAGGTAAAATGCCAAAAAGGCTATCGTACCAGAGGATTTTGTGTCCAATATCAGGAAAACAGTTTTAATTTCCTAAACCGCCTGTTTGAACAGGAAGGCATCTACTATTATTTTACCCACAGCAACGGTTCGCACGAGCTGGTTATCGCTGATGATGTCGGTACTCTAGAAGCCATCCCTTCTCCCAACATTCCTTACCATTCCAAAAATACTGCGCCCGGCGCACCCAACATCGCCTATATCGATGTTTGGGAGGAACGTGATGCCTTGAAATCCAGTCAGTTCGTGACTCAAGAATACAACTATAAAAACGCCAAAGTCCCAATGAAATCTTCTGATTCGGTTCACGATTTCAGTTCTGTTCCTATGGAACATTATGATTTTTATACCGGCTTTAGCGATGTATCCGAAGCACAAAATTACAGTCAGGTGCGCAGTGAAGATCTGAAAAGCCAAACCAAGATCATTACCGGTTCGGGTACTGCATTGACGGTGGCTCCGGGTTATACGTTTATCCTGAGTAAGCACCCGCACTCGTCATCCAATACCGAATACACCATTCTGAAAGCAGATTATGATTTTGAAGAAGCCGGCTATACTACCGGCGACCGTATCGGCAAATTCAGAATTTCGTTCCGCGTATTACCCAAATCCTACCCATACCGCCCTCCCCTTAAAACGCCGAAACCCAAAGTATTGGGTACACAGGCGGCTACGGTAACAGGTCCTGCCGGAGAAGAGGTTTATACCAACGAGTATGGCGATATTAAAGTCCAATTCCATTGGGACCGCTACGGCAAAATGGATGAAAACAGCTCCAACTGGGTTCGGGTAACGCAAGGTTCTGCCGGAGCAGGATACGGCTCTATCAACACACCGCGTATCGGTGAAGAAGTGCTGGTTGACTTCATCAACGGCGATGCCGACCGACCGATTGTATTGGGTCGTCTGTACAACAGCGCAATGTCGCCGCCATGGGGCTTTCCTGCCGCGGCCAAGCAGTCCGGTATCAAAAGCAAGAGTTTCAATTCGCCATTGTCCAACTTCAACGAATTGATGTTCAACGATACTGCCGGTTCCGAGATGGTCAATTTCCAAGCGCAAAAAGACCTGACCTCGCTGGTTAAAAATAACGAAACCCGTAACGTCAACAACGACCGCACCACCACTATCGGTAACAACGAAACGGTTACGGTAGTAGGCGATCGGGCGAAAACCGTCCAAAAAAACGAAACGGCTTCGATTACCCAAAACCGCACAAAATCGGTGGGTCAAAACGAGACCTCCAGCATTACCCAAAACCAAAGCATTAGTGTGGGTGACAACCAAAGTACCAGCGTAGGTAAAGACCAAAGCGTCAATGTGGGTAAAAACCGCAGCCGTTCTGTTGGCTTGAACGAAAAAGTAGGCATAGGTCAGAGTCAAGCGTTGACTGTCGGACAAGATCAGAACGTTGCTGTCGGCAAAAACCAAGCACTGACCGTCGGTGCCAACCGCAACAAGACCGTTGTTGCCAACGAAGTCAGCAGTATCGGCGGCAACAAACAGGAAACCGTCAGCCTGAACGGCATGAACAATGTCGGCATCGGACAGATGACCAACATCGGTGCCGGCTATATGCTGAACGTCGGTGCAGGCTGGATGACCAATGTCGTCGGTGCAGAAATGCATAGCGTCGGCTTAGTGATGGGGCTCAACGCCGGTATGAACATCGGCCTCAACGCAGGTCGAAACATCACCCTGTCCGCAGGCAAGAAAATTACCATACAAGTCGGTAGTTCCATGATTTTGATTGATAAAAACAAAATCAGCATCGTCAGCAAAACGATCAAGATCGTCGGCACCAAAGTAGTGGACATCGACGGCAAAAAAGTCGATATCAACTAGAGAAGATATGCCATGTTTGAGTTGCAGAACTTTACCTGCTTTCATACGCAGCAGTTTAAAAACATCGACCAAACAGATCGGGCTTATGATGTAGTCGTCGCCAAAGTCAGCTACGAGTTTGAAATTGACCCGGAAACAGGAAAAACGGAGCTTGCGTTTGCCCGTAAGCAAACGCCGCTCACGTTTGCCGATACCTATTACGGCGATCCTTCGCAAACCTCGACTCAGTTTGAAAGCGACTTCAGCCTCTACAAACCCAAAACCGACTTGGTTGTCAATGCCACCGCCTATGCACCCGACGATGTCCCCTCTCGGCAATTCACCGTATCCGTAAGAATCGGCGATTACCAAAAAAGCCTGGCGCTTACCGGGGAACGTTACTGGGTGCGGGAGGCGGCAGGATGGTCTTTGAGCGAACCCGACCCTATCCTTTCCCTGCCTATCCGCTATGAGTTTGCCTTTGGCGGCAGCGCAGTCGAAGATGACCACACAGGCTATCAACAAAACGCCATCGGTATCGGCTACTATCCGAAGGCCGAACTCAAAAAAAACGGGTTCAAGCGGACACTGAAAGCGCATCAAATCTACGACCCCGCACACCCCGTGCGAGATCCGTCCTATAAGGCCGCGCCCGAAGGCTTCGGCTTTATGCCCCGTTATTTCGCACTGCGAGCCAAACATACCGGCACTGCCGATGCGCAATGGATAGCCAACCGTGCCCCGCTACTGCCTGAAGATTTTTCTATGGCTTATTGGAACGGCGCCCATCCCTCGCTGCAGCTTCCCCATCTGAAACCCAACCATATTTACGAACTGACTTTTACCGGTATGGTGCATTCCTTCCAAGCCCCCAACCAACGATTTACCGTTGATTTGCCGGTAGAAACCGTGTTCGTCCACGCCCATACGGCAACCAACTCGTCATTGTGCAAAGATATGGTATTGGACACCATCCTCGTCGATGTAGAACAACGCCGCATAGATTGCAGCTACCGCACATCTTTTCCGGAGGAACTGGAAATTGCGGCATGCCAGCTCAGATTCATCGCCCGACACGAACGGGCAGATCAAATCGCGGCCGCCCAAGCTTGCCGGGATTCGCAGGATGAATTTATCCCAATTCCGCCATCTTTGGCAGCACACGTATAAACCACACATAGGTCGTCTGAAACCCTAAGTCCTCATTCATCCAGCTTTCAGACGACCCCATCCCCCAACAGGAGCAAGCCGCCATGGCATTCAATAAAATCGCCCGTAAAGACAGCGACTTCTATGTAATCTGTACCCTCCCCGATTTCTGTTGGGCGCCCCCTCCTGCTCCTCCTGTCACACCGCCCATCCCTTTCCCGCTCTTCGCCGACCTGGGCGGCGCCAAAACCGTCGCCAAAGACGTCCGCCTCAACCGCAAGCCCGCCTTCGTCTTCAAGGCCAGTAAAACCAACCGCACTACCGGTGACGAACCCGCCCTTCCGGGCCGCAAGGGCATACTTTCCCGTACCGCCACCAAACCCGCCTGGCCGATGATGCACTCCTCTTCGGTTAAAATCCGTAAGCGCCACATCATACGCGCCGGCGATATGTTCCACATGAACAACAAGTTCAAGAAGAAACTGCCGCCCAAACCCTGTATTTCCTGCAAAGCTGCCGCAGGTGCCGGCCGCCCGGTCAATCCGATACACGGGCTGAAGTTTTTGGAGGGTGAAACCGATTTTGCCTTTGAGGGCATCCTGCCGCTGGTCTGGAGCCGCAGCTATTATTCCGACCAAGACGGTACCGGCTGGCTCGGCGAGGGCTGGAGCGTGCCCGGCTGCCAACGCATTATCCGCGATGCGGCGGGATTGGCCTATATCGACGATCAGGGCCGTCTGTTCCCGCTGCCGGAAGTCGATGAAGACGATGAGGAACCGGTATTGTTCGAGAGCGAACAGATCTGGTTCAGTAAAAATCCGGACGGGCATTATGTCATTGCGTCGCTGGACGGTTCGATAGCGCTGCGTTTTGCGCCTTTGGTGGTGGCGGAAGACGGTTCGGACGAAGATTCCACCCTCTTCCCGCTGGTGGCGGTGGAAGACGCCAACGGCAACCATCAGCGTTTCGTCTATCATCCGCTGACCGGTCTGCCGCAATACGTCATCGACGGCAACGGCCGGGTGTTCTCGCTGAACTTCGGCAATGTGGCGGATGAACAGTCGCCCAAAATGCGGCTGCTGTCGGTGTCGCTGCTGGAGGGTTTGCCCGCCTTCGGCGAAACGGTCCGGGTCGGCAGTCCGCTGGTCCGCTACGAATACAACGGCAGCGGCGACCTGCTGCGCGTCATCGGCCGCGACGGCAACGTCAAACGCAGCTTCGGCTATAAAAACAACCTAATGGTGTCGCACACGGATGCGGCCGGATTGGTATCGGAATACGAATACGACCATTACACCCCGACCGGCAAGGTGTTGCGCAACTGGACGTCTTTGGGCGAGGAATGGCGCTTTACCTATCACGACGGTTATACCGAGGTAACCGACGTGTTGGGCCGTACCGAGCAATATCATTACGATTACAACAACGAGTTGACCAAACGGGTATTTGCCGACGGCAGCACCGTATTGATGGAACGCGACGGTTTGGGCCGTCTGCTCAGCCACACCGATGCGATGGGGCGCGTTACCCGTTATCAGTACAGCAACGAAGGGCAGGTAGAGGCCATCGTCCGCCCCGACGGCGCCATCCTGCATTTCGACTATGACGACTGCTACCGCCTGATCCGCAAAAGCGATGCGGAAGGCCGTTATGACGGCTATACCTACGACGAAGCGGGCAACCTGCTGACCCATACCGACCCGCTGAAGCATACCACCCGTTTCGAATACGACGACAACGGCCTGTTGCTGTCGGTAACCGATCCGAACGGCAGCAGTACCGCCTATCACTATAATGAAAACCGCCAGCCCGACCTCATTACCGACTGCTCCGGTTACGAAACCCGTCTGGCCTACACCCCCGAAGGACAGTTGGCGCGCATTACCGATGCGCTGGGACAGCACACCGAATACCACTACGACGCCGACCAAAACCTCACCCTCGCCCTCTATCCCGACGGCAGCAAAGAAACCTTCGGCTACGATACCGCAGGTCGTCTGAAAACCCATACCGACGGCGAAGGCCATACCACTTCCTACGAATACGGCCAAGACGGTCTGCCGACCCGACGCACCAATGCGCTGGGCCATACCTTCGGCTACCATTACGACAAAGCCCGCCGCCTGGTCGGCCTCACCAATGAAAACGGTGCGCGCTACCGCTTTGCCTACGACGTCCTCGACCGTCTGATTGCCGAAAGCGGTTTCGACCATAAGCTGACCGGCTACCGCTACAACGCCGGCAACGAGCTGGTCGAGCAACGCGAATTCGGCGACGACGCCTCCCTCGCCGCCAAACTGATGGCGCAACTGTGCGGACAGCCCGTCCCCAAAAAAGACGCCGCCCCGCTTTCAGACGACCTCGACAGCCAAACCCCGCTGCGGATTACCGAGTTCAAACGCGATATATTGGGACGCCTAATCCACACCCTCGCCCGCGATAACGACAAGGTTCAGGAAACCGCTTACCAATACGACTTGGACGGTAACCTCGTCCGCGCCGCCAACTGCCACAGCATCACCTGCTTCGACTACAACGAAAACGGCCAACTCATCGCCCAGCACCAATGGAAGGTGCCGAGCAAAGAAGAGAACGCCCGAAACGGATTGCCCGACACCGACTGGCGCGATGCGCAGTACGATATGCTGTACCTGCCCGTTACCGAAACCGTCCGCTACCACTACGACTTCAACGGCAACCGCACCGCCACCGTCCTGCCCGACGGCAGACAGATCAACTACCTGTACTACGGCAGCGGCCACCTGCACCAAATCAGCCTCGACGACGAAGTCATCACCGATATCGAACGCGACAAACTGCACCGCGAAATCTACCGCACACAGGGTAAACTCGCCAGCCGTTACGAACTCGACCCTTTAGGTCGTCTGAAAAGGCAAATCGCCACCCTCAATGATTTGACGGAAGGCGGAAAAGGCAAAACCAAAGTAGCGGCGGGTTATGGCCAAACCGCCGTCAAACGCAGCTACGGCTACGACCGTACCGGCAACCTGACCCACAGCACCGACCAGCGGACGGGAACGACGCATTTCGAGTACGACAAACTCGGTCGAATCACCAAAGCCGGCAGCGAACTATTCGCCTTCGACCCCGCGCACAATATCCTTTCAGATGGCCTCAATGCCATCCCCGACAACCGCCTGAAAACCTACAACGGCACGACCTATTACTACGACGACCTCGGCAACCTCATCCATCGGGAACTCGCCGACGGTGAAGTGCAGAACTATTTCTACGATCTGCACGACCAACTGGTTAAGGCCGAAATCTTCAAAAAAGACGGTACAAAAGAAACTTGGTTCTACACCTACGACGCCTTGGGCAGAAGGATAGGCAAAGGTCGTCTGAAAAATGAAGAAGTTTCAGGTAGCCTCGAAAACCACACCCGCTTCGTTTGGGACGGCAGCCATCTGCTGCAGGAAATCCACCCGGACGGCAGGTATACCTATATCTACACCGACCCGGATTCCTACGAGCCTTTAGCCCAAGTCCGCGACTGGACAACCGAAGACGGCGAAAACCGACAACAAACCCACTACTTCCACTGCGACCAAATCGGCATCCCGCGTGAGATGACCGATAAAGACGGCAATCTTTTATGGTTCGGCAACTACACCGGCTGGGGTCGTCTGAAAGAGGAAACCCGAGTAACGGATAGCGCCTACCAACCGTTCCGCCTGCAAAACCAGTACGCCGACCGTGAAACGGGGTTGCATTACAACTTCTTCAGGTATTATGAGCCTGATGCTGGACGGTTTGTGAATCAGGACCCAATTGGGTTGTTGGGCGGGGCGAACCCCTATCAATTTGCATCGAATATCACAGAGTGGATTGATCCTCTTGGGCTAGTGAAATCTTCTCAATCTGGTGGTCTTAATTGGAACTGGAAGGGAGTTGGAGACAGACAAGCTCATGTTATAGATAATCATGGTTCGGTTAATCCCAACAAGCCCAAACAAAGTATCTTCAAACAAAAACCTGTTCCAACAGTTAATAAGGCATGGAAAAAAAGAATGAAAAAGAATCGTTGTCCTGACAGTTCAGATAACGATACAGATACATATAACGTAGAAATGAATCAGCCAATCGGCTATGACAGAGATACAGGAGCAATTCTTACAAAAGTCAAAATTATTGTAATGAAAGGCACCAATAAAATTATTACAGGATACCCATCATGATAAACACTGATTATTTTTGGTTTAGAGAATGCCCCATATGCGATGGGCAGGGTAGATTAATTATAAAAAAAAATATTGACTCTAATAAATTATTTCTCTGTTGCGATGAATGTATGAGTTGCTGGGAAAATGAGGATGACTTAACTCAACAAAGAAAAAAATTTATGGAATATTCTATTAAGTCAAAGATAGTGAATGCTTCAGAAGACGATATTAGTAATTTTCATTGGGGAAAATATAAACTACATAAGTGTTCTGATACATTCATCTGATTTTATTAACTGTAGGTTGGCTCGAGATCCAATAAAACCGCAAGATCGTCTGAAATCAATCTTCAGACGATCTTTCCCTATAAGTGACCTTTACCTGCCAGATGCCCGCTCCGCCGTCACCGACAACCGCCTGAAAACCTACAACGGCACGACCTATTACTACGATGACCTCGGCAACCTGATCCACCGCGAACTCGCCGACGGCGAAATGCAGAACTATTTCTACGACCTGCACGACCAACTGGTTAAAGCCGAAATCTTCAAAAAAGACGGCACGAAAGAGACTTGGTCCTACACCTACGACGCCCTAGGCAGAAGGATAGGCAAAAGTCGTCTGAAAACCAGTCAGGAAGTTTCAGAAACGTCATTCCCGCATGATTTAAGCGGGAACGACCTCGAAAACCAAACCCGTTTCGTTTGGGACGGCAGCCATTTACTGCAAGAAATCCACCCGGACGGCAGATATACCTATATCTACGCCGATCAAGATTCCTACGAGCCTTTAGCACAAGTCCGCGATTGGGCAACCGAAGACGGCGAAAGCCGACAACAAATCCACTACTTCCACTGCGACCAAATCGGCATCCCGAGAGAAATGACCGATAAAGACGGCAACCTCTTATGGTTCGGCAATTACACCGGCTGGGGTCGTCTGAAAGAGGAAACCAAGGTAACGGATAGCGCATACCAACCCTTCCGCCTGCAAAACCAGTATGCCGACCGTGAGACGGGGCTGCATTACAACTTCTTCAGGTATTATGAGCCTGATGCGGGGCGGTTTGTGAATCAGGATCCAATTGGGTTGGAAGGTGGAGAAAATTTATACAAGTTTGCTCCTAATGCGCAAAATTGGGTAGATATTTTTGGTTTATGGAGTTTTGGCGATCCCTTGCCACAATGGCTTGTTGATGGTGCTGCTGGGTTTGGAGACAACATTTCAATGGGAATTACTAAAAAAGCTCGACAATTACTTGGTATAAGCGGCGGAGTCACAGAATCAACTGCTTATAAGACAGGCGATTGGCTAGGTGAAATACCTGGACTTATTAACCCCGCAAAAAAAGTTAACGCCGCATATAAAGGACTTAAACGTGCAAAACTTTGGAAGTGTGAGATGAAAAAAATTTCTCGTACAGCAAAACGGACAAGAGCGAAGCGAGTTACAAAGGCTAAAGCTAATTTAAGAAGTGTGTTATGGCAGGAAACCAAAGGATTTATAACTGAAAAAATTAAAAGTAAAATTGTTGAGAATATAGTGAATCAAATTTAAACCAGTACAGCGTTGCCTCGTCTTGCCGTAATATCTGTACTGTCTGCAGCTCGTCGCCTTGTCCTGATTTAAATTTATAGTGGATTAAAATCGCAATGATACGGCGTTGGCTCGCCTTGACGTACTACCTGTACGCCTTGCGGCTCGCCGCCTTGTCTCATTTTTATTTTAACCGACTATAGTTTGAATATGCAAAATAGGTAATTCTCATATGTATAATTTCTTTCTTAAAAATAAAGATTTGCTTTGTGTATTTTGTGTATTAATTTGGGATTTATATGATTTATATGATTGCTTATTCAATGGGAATTGTGGCTGGAAGAGAGATATGTATTTTCCTTCATTTGGATTAGGTAGAATAATGTATTCATTATTTAATTTAATTCTTATGGTGGCATTATGTACTTGGATATTTTTATTTTTTCAAAATACTATAAAAAATAGTAGCCATAGGTTGGGTAGGACCCTTAAAAAAAGAAAGCAAACCATAGCACGCGTGATTAAAGCTAAAAAATAACTGAACCTCTTTGAATCAAACAGTAGTCGGTTGGGTCGAGACCCAACAACAAGTCGTAGCCCGCATGAAACCTCAAATTCCGCCGTAGCTTGGGTACGGTAATCATGCTGTTTCTGCTTTTCAGACGACCTCGAGCCTTTTTCGAGGTCGTCTGAAATATTTTTTCTTTAACAATCTAAGCCAAAACCGCCTACGAATACGGCCAAGACGGCCTGCCGACCCGACGCACCAATGCCTTGGGCCATACCTTCGGCTACCATTATGACAAAGCCCGCCGCTTAGTCGGCCTCACCAATGAAAACGGTGCGCGCTACCGTTTTGCCTACGACGTCCTCGACCGCCTGATTGCCGAAAGCGGCTTCGACCATAAACTGACCGGCTACCGCTACAACGCCGGCAACGAACTGGTCGAGCAGCGCGAATTCGGCGACGACGCCTCCCTTGCCGCCAAACTGATGGCGCAACTGGGCGGACAGCCCGTCCCCAAAAAAGACGCATCCCCGCTTTCAGACGACCTCGACAGTCAAACCCCGCTGCGGATTACCGAGTTCAAACGCGATATATTGGGACGCTTAATCCACACCCTCGCCCGCGACAACGACAAGGTTCAGGAAACCGCTTACCAATACGACTTGGACGGCAACCTCGTCCGCGCCGCCAACCGCCACAGCATCACCTGCTTCGACTACAACGAAAACGGCCGACTCATCGCCCAACACCAATGGAAGGTGCCGTCCAAAGAAGAGAACGCCCGAAACGGCTTGCCCGAAACCGACTGGCGCGATGCGCAGTACGACATGCTGTACCTGCCCGTTACCGAAACCGTCCGCTACCACTACGACTTCAACGGCAACCGCACCGCCACCGTCCTGCCCGACGGCAGACAGATCAACTACCTGTATTACGGCAGCGGCCACCTGCACCAAATCAGCCTCGACGACGAAGTCATCACCGACAACCGCCTGAAAACCTACAACGGCACGACCTATTACTACGACGAGCTCGGCAACCTGATCCACCGCGAACTCGCCGATGGCGAGGTGCAGAACTATTTCTACGACCTGCACGACCAACTGGTTAAAGCCGAAATCTTCAAAAAAGACGGCACGAAAGAAACTTGGTCCTACACCTACGACGCCTTGGGCAGAAGGATAGGCAAAGGTCGTCTGAAAAACGAATAAGTTTCAGGTAGCCTCGAAGAGGAAACCCGCTTCGTTTGGGACGGCAGCCATCTGCTGCAGGAAATCCACTCGGACGGCAGATATACCTATATCTACACAGCCCCGGATTCCTACGAGCCGCTGGCGCAAGTCCGCGATTGGACAACCGCAGACGGCGAAAACTGCCAACAAACCCGCTACTTCCACTGCGACCAAATCGGTATCCCGCGTGAGATGACCGATAAAGACGGCAACCTCTTATGGTTCGGCAACTACACCGGCTGGGGTCGTCTGAAAGAGGAAATCAAGGTAACGGATAGTGCATACCAACCCTTCCGCCTGCAAAACCAGTACGCTGACCCCGAGACGGGACTACATTACAACTTCTTCAGGTATTATGAGTCTGATGCGGGGCGGTTTGTGAATCAGGATCCGATTGGGTTGTGGGGCGGAAGCAATTCGTACCAGTTTGCACCTAATACTCTAAAATGGACTGATACTTGGGGACTATTACCAAAATGTTCAGATGCAAAACGGGCTGAATGCGATAAGCAAGCTGAAATAGATGAGGCAACGTGTAGACAAATACCTGAAAAGGATAAAGCCCGAAGAAGTAGATGCTGGGCAAGTGTTCAAGAACGTTACGGGGCTTGTATATCAAATAGACCTATGCCTCCATTAGCCACATATAAAGAAAGTCATTGGAATGAATATATTGTTCCAATTTTAATTGGAACAGGAGTAGTTGCTTTTTGTGTTTTAGGAGGTGAGGGAGTATGTGCATTAAGCGCCATAGGCGGAACATTTGCGACACAATAAAAGGATGAAATTATGCATGGAATCATAGGATACAGAAAATTACATACAGAAAATGGGGAGTCTGTCGAAATTACCATATATCAACCTTTTTTTTCTGACGAATACAAAGCATATATTTGTCGATACAAAATAAGCAAGTATGATTATTTAGATGAGGGTAGAGTAATTGGTGAAGATATGTTACAAGCCATTTATTTAGCAATGATTAAACTTGGTGTTATTCTGTCTCACTCTGATTATTGGAAAAAAGAAAATTTATCTTGGAATGGAGATAAAAATCTTGGGTTTCCTTTACTTGACAATTTAAACTAGTCGTCGTCGTTCAGTAAGCGTAGGTTAGGTCTAGACCCAACAAAAACAGCAAGAGACCTTTGCAAAAATAGTCTGTTAACGAAATTTGACGCATAAAAATGCGCCAAAAAATTTCAATTGACTAAAACCTTCCTAATATTGAGCAAAAAGCAGGAAAAATCAGAAAGGTTTTGAATTTTGAAAATGAGATTGAGCATAAAATTTTAGTAACCTATGTTATTGCAAAGGTCTCAGCAAGGTCGTCTGAAATCAATTTTCAGACGACCTTGCCTACAATTCTTATCCCCAAAATACATGAAGAGGTATGGATGGAAAGTGGTCGGTCATCAGCAATGGTTTTCCGCAATGGATTAAGACAGCGAATTAAAATTAGTTACAAAGGAAATGTTTATGAAAAAAATAAATAATATTTTTATTGGACGGAATTTGTGTTTACCTAACAATTTTTTAATACCAAATTATGATACTTTTTTGTTCTTTGATTTTGGGCTTGGAATGGAGTCAGAGTTTCTTGAATATTTTTCTGACTTGTTAGATTTAGGTGGCTTTAATAAGCAAGTTAATGTTTTTGATTATGATTTTAATATTATTGTAGAGAACTGGACTCTTAAGCATGATAATTTATTAAAATATATAAAAAGAATAATAGGTTATGTGGACATTAATGATGACAATGGGATTATTATGGCAGATACTGATTTAAATTGGGTTGCGGTTCAAGATATACCTATTAATTGGGGTGTTTTTGCATTTCAAAGTTCAAAAAAAGAATCTATAAGGTTATTCCATATGATGGATCGAGATTGGTTCGTAGACATTGAAAGATTTAAGGCTATGGATAAATCATTAATAAGAGAGTTTGGAGAGGAGTTTATAAATGTCTTATTAAGCAATTACGGTAATATTCGTAGCAAGCCGTAGCCTGCGTAGGCTGCTTGTATCTGGTACGCAGTTTCTGCCTTTCAGACGACCTCAATCCTTTTTCGAGGTCGTCTGAACCATTTATTCTTTAACAATCTTAGCCCAAAGCGCCTACGAATACGGCCAAGACGGTCTGCCGACCCAACGCACCAATGCCTTGGGCCATACCTTCGGCTACCACTACGACAAAGCCCGCCGCTTAGTCGGCCTCACCAATGAAAACGGTGCGCGCTACCGCTTTGCCTACGACGTCCTCGACCGCCTGATTGCCGAAAGCGGCTTCGACCATAAACTGACCGGCTACCGCTACAACGCCGGCAACGAACTGGTCGAGCAGCGCGAATTCGGCGACGACGCCTCCCTTGCCGCCAAACTGATGGCGCAACTGGGCGGACAGCCCGTCCCCAAAAAAGACGCATCCCCGCTTTCAGACGACCTCGACAGTCAAACCCCGCTGCGGATTACCGAGTTCAAACGCGATATATTGGGACGACTGATCCATACCCTCGCCCGCGACGGCGGCGACCGAGTTCAGGAAACCGCTTACCAATACGACTTGGACGGCAACCTCGTCCGCGCCGCCAACCGCCACAGCATCACCTGCTTCGATTACAACGAAAACGGCCAACTCATCGCCCAGCACCAATGGAAGGTGCCGAGCAAAGAAGAGAACGCTCGAAACGGCCTGCCCGAAACCGACTGGCGCGATGCGCAGTACGATATACTGTACCTGCCCGTTACCGAAACCGTCCGCTACCACTACGACTTCAACGGCAACCGTACCGCCACCGTCCTGCCCGACGGCAGACAGATCAACTGCCTGTATTACGGCAGCGGCCACCTGCACCAAATCAGCCTCGACGACGAAGTCATCACCGACATCGAACGCGATCAGCTGCACCGCGAAATCTTCCGCACACAGGGTAAGCTCGCCAGCCGCTACGAACTCGATCCCCTAGGTCGTCTGAAAAGGCAAATCGCCACCCTCAATGATTTGACGGAAGGCGGTAAAGGCAAAACCAAAGTAGCGGCGGGCTATGGCCAAACCGCCGTCAAACGCAGCTACGGCTACGACCGTACCGGCAACCTGACCCACAGCACCGACCAGCGGACGGGCACGACCAAGTTCGAGTACGACAAACTGGGCAGGATTACCAAATGGAGATAAATTTGGTATTAGGCACTCGTCAAGACATGGTGAAACACTGGATTTCAATGTCAAAGGGCTTCCACGAGATTTTAAAATCCATCAAAAATGATATAACATTAGGAGATTTTTATTATGCATAATACTAGAGAACATATATATATTGATAAAAAGTTAAAAGCTAAAGGATACCGCGATTTAAACGATTATATTGATAAAAGGAGTAACGAAATATTAGATGATGAAGTTTGGCTATGGAGAACCAAGGCCGGAATACAAGATGATTTTCCTGAATTATCAAATTGCGAGATTATTGAAATATTAAAGGATGTAATGACTAACATCGTAAAAAAGGGAGGAGTTATTTGTGATTATTCCAATGGAAAAGCAACACATATAATAAAAAAATATGATGACTTATCCTCTCCATTACTAATATCGGATATTGTTAATTTCTTGCTTCTCAATCCTGACTATGGAAGTGATGGAAATGGTATTTGGTATGAATAACAAACCTTAAGTGAATTAAACCCCTAGTAAACCGTAGCCCATATGTAGGCTGCGTGTCCCAAGGCTCATACGCGGTTTCTTACTCCAAATTATTTATAAAGTGTAAAAAATATAAAGCGTAGCAAGATAATAGGAAACAGAAAAAAGGTTCTAGAAATTCTGATAGTTCTAAAAATGAGAAACATGGAGATGGTGTAGATCATTTAAAGCAGCTGAAAAACGGATTAAGGAATTACAAGAGCAGATTAAACCTAGAATGCCTAGAAGAGATAAGCTTAGTTGAGAGAAAAAAATAAGTAATATTAAGAAAACTGCGGAACAAAAAGCAAAAGGTGTAGAACATAGTAGAGGAGCAAAACGATGAAATTAAACCTATCCCCGTTTAAATCTGTAGGTCCATTTAAGTTTGGAGAAAATGTTGATAAATATATTTCTATCCTACAATTTTTTAAATATAGCTCACCGGATGAATTTGGAGTATGTGAGTATGAATCTCAAGATAGTAGTTTTTTTATTACTGTGAGAGAAAATAAAATTGATTCTATATTTTGCTATAAAGAACTATTTTATAAAGACACTAATTTAATTGGATTAACTATTGAGCAATTTAAAATAATTACTGAGAGTAATTTTATAGGTAAAATAGATGAATTGGATTTTGAAGATGATGGCATACCACAATTTGTTTATGAATTTGAAACAATAGGGTTGCAAGTTTGGGAGAAAAATAGCAGGATTGTTACTATTATAGCAAGTCCATATATAGAAGATGATTAGCCTGCGCAGATTATGTCAAGCCCCGACAAAACACATCAAGGTCGTCTGAAATTAATTTTTAGATGACCTCTCCTTATAATTTTCATCCAAAAAATATCGGAAGAGATGTCGATGGGAAAGTCGAACAGCCATCAGCAATGGTTTTCCACAATGGGGGTAAGACAGCGAATTAAATTTAAATTTACAAAATAGCAAGGAGTATTTTTATGAATTTAAGATTTACAATTACGATTTTTGGTAATAATTTTAATCCTAGTAAAATAGTTAATAAACTTGATACTTCTCTTAAAGTTACTAGCTATTTTGATACTGGAGAAAAAGATGACATTGGTAAAATAAATGATTATGGATGTCTGGAGTTAAACCACAAAAATGAATTTTCAAAAGAATATTGTGACAGTGAATATGAACAGGAATTCGTAGATTTTTTTAGAAAAAATTATCAATTATTAAGATTAAATAATGCTGATGATTTTAGAATTTTTATTGAAGCTTTCTATTCAGATCAATGTAATTTCGAAATTTTCAATAATGAATTATTGGCAGAGTTAACAAAATATAAAGTTAGCCTACCAATAAGTGTTTATTATTATGATAATGATTGATGCCATATTTTGTAACATATGTATTGAAACGCTTAGGTTTGGTCAATACCTAACAATCCAGAAAGGTCGTCTGAAAAAATCCAAATTCATCTTTCAGACGACCCTATCCCACAAGAGGAAATATTTATGAAAAAAATAAATGATATTTTTATTGGGCAGAATTTTTCTTTACCCAACAATTTTTTAATACCAAATTATGATACTTTTTTGTTCTTTGATTTTGTGCTTGGAATGGATTTAAAGTTTCTTGGGGAATTTTCTGACTTGTTAGATTTAGGTGGCTTTAATAAGCAAGTTAATGTTTTAGATTGTGATTTTAATATTATGTTGGAAAACTGGATTCTTGAACATGATAATTCACTAAAAAATATACAAAGAATAATAAGCTGTACGAATGATTATGGTGACGGTGGAGTTATTATGGCAGATACTGATTTAAATTGGGTTGCGGTTCAGGATATACCTATTAATTGGGGCGTTTTTGCATTTCGAAGCTCAAAGAAAGAATCTATAAGATTATTCCATATGATGGATCGAGATTGGTTTGTAGACATTGAAAGATTTAAGGCTATGGAAAAGGTATTAACAAGAGAGTTTGGAGAGGAGTTTATAAATATCTTATTAAGCAATTACGGTAATATTCGCAAGGATGGGTAACCACCAAGTAAGCGTAGATATTGTCGCTTGAGTTAATCTCAAAAGTTGCAAATATTGATTTAAGCTATAGGTTAGATCGAGTGCTCTCATCTTGATGGAAATTTGGCATGATAAATTTCCCTTTAGAGATTCGGAACATTGGAAAAAGGAGTTGTGCCGCTTTATGAATTTTTATAATACGGTAAAGCTACAGAAGAGTTTGCACCTTTTGAGGTCTTACAGGCTTATTTTTCTCAACCTGTTGTGTAAACAACGTTGTGTTTCCTTATAAAATAATATGTTGAAATTATTTATCTCATCATTTTTAAACCTATTATTTATTTTGTACTTAACCAGAGAACTGAAAGGACTTATTAGCTTCATTCTAAACATTTGTAATGGAAATATAAGCAATTATATTTTAGGAATAGTAGAGATTTTATTCTATTCCTTTTTAAGTTTAAGTATTATTTTTTTATCAAAATACTTAGCATCATTGATAGTAAAAAGTCAAACTATTCAATTATTATTATTCGTTATAATTTGCTTGTTTTTAGATATAATAGCGTGCTTATTTATATTTAGAATCTTCTTTATAACCTAATAGTGGCCGTAAATTGGGTCGAGACCCAATAAGCACCAAGGTCGTCTGAAATAAATTGCCTGACGACCTTTCCCCATGCCGCCTCCTACTTCAACTACAACGAAAACAATCAAATCACCCGTTATCACCGACACCGAACGAGATAAACTGCATCGCTAAATCTATCGTATTCAAGCTAAACTCGTCAGCCACTACGAACTTGATTCTTTAGGTTGAATTATCCCCCCCCTGAGCAAGGCAGCAAAGGTAACGGATATCACTTATCAACCCTTCCGCCTGCAAAACCAGTATGCCGACCGTGAATCAGGGCTATATTACAGCTTCTTCAGGTATTACGAACCTGATGCAGACCGGCTTGGGGTCAGTATCCGATTGGGTTATTTTGAGATATTAATTTTTATGCTTTTGTACCGGATACTACGAAATAGATAGATACATTAGATTGGTTTAGATATTATGGGAATTGATGTGGACCAGACTGGACAAAGATGGAAGAAAAATACTGTAAACTTCGAGAAAATAATGGATATTATGTCGAACCAATGGAAGTATTGGATATAGATTGTAGACAACATGATATTTGCTATGCTAAATGTAGGGAACAATTCTCATATTCAGAATTAGAAAAATATAACTGTATGGTAAGGTGCGATGACACTCTTATGAATACATCTAAAAATATCCAACATGATCCTAATTCTTCATCCTGATTTTTCTATAAAGCGTTGGGACCTGAACTTGCCAAAATCCACTATCTACTAATAAAACCATTAAAAAACACCTACAAACTGGTAATTTTATGAAAATCTTTAAATATTTTTTATTATATTTATTTATATATATAATATTATTCATAATAAATCCTTGGATTTTAGAATTAATTAATATTACCATAACGCTTCCATGGTCCATTATTGAAGAAGATATTATTACTTATTTTGGACTAAACCTGAATCCTACTGTTGATAATATCTTTTATCGAAGAATAATACACTTTACTTACGGATCAATTAGCCTTTTTATAAATATATTTATTTTATATAATTTTATCTGCAAATTCAAGAAAATTTTTAAAACACCCAAAGAAAATAAATGAAACAGGTGAATTATATCACATGAAAGATAATAGAAGATGATGAAAACAAAAAAATGGAATTGGATCCCTACAATTAAAATTAATGAACTGCATTTTGATAAAATTTATCCTGATTATAAGAAGATATTAGATGAGTTAAATGCAAATATTTTTTCAGAAAATGAAGATATTTATGACTCTTTTATTTTTGAAGAAAATGGAATTAACTCATTAATTTACTTTGAAAAAAATGGCCAATTTGCAGGAATGGAACTAAAGAATAATCTTTTTTACAAAGATATAAATTTAATTGGCAAGGATATTGAAGAAATAAAAAAAATTTTTGGTTATGATTCTTTAGTTTTAGATAAATATGATAGTGTAGATTGTGATGATATTAGAGCGATATTTTGGTTTGAAAATAACAAAGTCGAATCAGTTACAGTATATTAATAAATAATGAAAAATATAAATATAGGGTAATTAGTGGTCCGTATGTCCCCAATCCCGACGTAGAATGAGTGCTGTACGCGCAGATGCGTTTTCTGCTTTTCAGACGACCTCGAAGCTCAAACCTCACTAGGATTACCGAATTCAAACGCGATATATTGGAACGCTTAATCCACACCCTCGCCCGCGACGGCGGCGACAAAGTCCAGGAAACCGTTTACTGATACGACTTGAAGGCATAATCGTCCAAGCCGCCAGCCAACAGCCAAAGCATCACCTGATTCGACTACAACGAAAACGGCTGACTCATCGCCCAACACCAATGGAAGGTGCTGTTCAAAGAAGAGAACGCCTGAAACGGCCTGCCCAAAACCAATTGGTGCGATGAACAGTGACAACGAGGTCATCGCTGACATCGAACGCGATAATGGGCTCTTTCTTATAATGCTGCCCCTAAAAATAAAATGTTAAGGATGGGTTCTATGTGTAATGACGCTTATCATACTGATAATTTTTTACAAGCTAGTTATTTTCTTGAAAATGAAGATTATCAGAGAGCTTTTTATTTTTTGAAGAAAGGAGCTTTGGAAAAAGATGCTAATTGTTATAATAATTTAGCAGTTTTATATGATCTTGGATATGGGATTGAAAAAAATCCACTTTTGGCGCTTAAATGGTATAGAAAAAGTTGGCAATATGAAGGGAAAAGTGGTGGGGTATGTTCTAATATTGCATCACTTTATGCCGGTTTAGGTAATATAAGGCAGGCTAAATTTTGGTGGAATAAAGCAATATTAGAATTAAATGATGGAGATGCAGCTCTTGATTATGCAAAATTCTTAATTAATAGGGAAAACAAGAGGGATTATCATAAGATAATAGAATTACTTAAGTTTGCTATCAAGAGCGATTATATTACTGAAATCTCTAAGGAAGAAGCTGGTCAATTATTGAAAAATCTAGAAAGCACATAAACTTAGTAAACCATATAAAGATCAAACCATACAGTAAGGTCGTCTGAAATTAATTTCGGACGACCCTTTTCCAAATTAAGATTACAAGTTAAAGGAGACCTTAAATATAAATGCATTATGAATGGTTTCATTCCTCAAATAAAAAAGACCAATGTGAAAGGTGCTGACCATGGAAATATTTAAAAATTTCTTAATTTTATTGGTGTTATCAATTTCTATACTATCATGTAAACAATATCCGAAAAGAAATGAAAAAATAGCTGACTCCATATCAACGGGTAGTACTTATTGGATTTCGGATGAAGAAATTCATACTCTGGAAGAAAAAGCCTCTCATGGAGATAAAAATTCATCATTCAAATTATATCAATACCATATGTTTGTATCTCTAAATCAAAATTTAGAATTTAAATGGCTAGAGATAGCGGCAAAAAATGGACATCTTGGGCTAAAAAAGCATATGAAAATGGTGCTAAGCTACCGGATGAATTAAAAATCTTAATAAAATAACCTCAACCTTTTGAAACTAGAACACTGGGAGGATTCAATGATATAGTGGATTCACTTTAAACCATTACGGCGTTGCCTCGCCTTGCCGTACTATCTGTACTGTCTGCGGCTTCGTCGCCTTGTCCTGATTTAAATTTAATCCACTATAAATGCTGAAAATACTGCTAATGTTCAAATTTTTTGGAAGTTACGAGAAGACGGAGGTTGTCAGATGATTCCTCCCATTGGTCTCTTTTATCCCGTAAGTAAATTTGAAGATGGTGTTTTTCAAGAAAATTTTCCTAGAAGTATAGTTTTAGACATTTACGAGCATATACCAAATAAAAACATCAGTTATGCAAACGCTTGGTTCCTGATAAGAAAAAACGAAAAAATACCATTAGATACGAAATTTAAAATTTTTGATGGTCCAAGATGCATTGCAGATGTTATTTCGATTCCTTAAAACAGTAGTCGTGGATTAGGTCTTATAGTGGATTAAATTTAAATCAAGACAAGGCGACGAAGCCGCAGACAGTACAGATAGTACGGCAAGGCGAGGCAACGCCGTAATGGTTTAAAGTTAATCCACTATAAAAAACTGCACCTTGGTGGTTGGGGGATATCCAACCACCAAGGTGCAGTTCAGTTTTCAGACGACCTTTTATTTAGCTTCAGGCTTGTGATTTAAGCCACTTGGGTTTGATGCTCGTCGCCGTTGCGTTCGCGGATTTTGCCCAAACGGTAAACGGTTTCGCCTTGTTCGGTTAAGAATGCCTGCACCGCATCGGCATCTTCTTCGGCAATCACGACCACCATGCCGATGCCGCAATTGAAGGTGCGGTACATTTCTTGCGTTTCCACGTTGCCTGCCTGTTGCAGCCATTGGAACAGCTTGGGCAATTCCCACGCTTTGGCGTCGATTTGGGCAACGGTGTTTTCCGGCAGGATGCGCGGCACGTTTTCGGTAATGCCGCCGCCGGTAATGTGCGCCATGCCTTTGATGATGAATTTTTCCAAAGCGGCGAGGATGGGTTTCACATACAGGCGGGTCGTGGCGATGATGGTTTCGCGCAGGGTTTTGCCGTTGTCGAACTCGGCGTCCAAATCGGGATTGTCGCGGGCGATAATTTTGCGGACGAGGGAGTAGCCGTTGGAATGGGCGCCGTTGGAAGCCAGCCCCAACACGATGTCGCCTGCTTTGATGCTGCGGCCGTTGATGACGCGCTCTTTTTCGACCACGCCGACGGCGAAGCCCGCTAAGTCGTATTCGCCTTCTGGGTACATGCCGGGCATTTCGGCGGTTTCTCCGCCGATGAGGGCGCAGCCGGATTCTTCGCAGCCTTGGGCGATGCCTTTAATCACGTCGGTAGCGCGGGCGACGTCGAGTTTGCCGCAGGCGAAATAGTCGAGGAAAAACAAAGGCTCAGCACCTTGAACCAAAATATCGTTGACGCTCATGGCGACGAGGTCGATGCCGACGGTGTCGTGTTTGTCCCAATCGAAGGCGAGTTTGAGCTTGGTGCCCACGCCGTCGGTACCACTGACGAGGACGGGATTTTTGTATTTTTTGCTGATTTCGACCAATGCGCCGAAGCCGCCCAAATCACCCAACACTTCGGGACGCATGGTGCGTTTGGCAAAAGGTTTGATGTTTTCGACCAGTTGATCGCCTGCGTCAATGTCGACGCCTGCGTCGCGGTAGCTCAGTGAAGTGCTCATGAATGGGTTCCTTATCGTGATTGGGACGGAAAAACGATGGGGCGTATTTTACCTTATTTTGCAGGCGCGGGCTTGGATTTTTCGGTAATTTTGTAAACAATCTGAGGTTTCAGACGAGCCTGTTTATTCTGTTATACTGGACGGTCAGGGGTCGTCTGAAAACGATTGCGGCGGCTCCCGCTGAAACACACATGGAAAGGTTTTATGTATCAGAAAAAAACGCGCGGCATGAAGCCGTGGATCATTATGGGCTGCGTGATTGCGGCTTTTGTCTGGCTGCTGTACGCGCTGGGCGACATCCTGACGCCGTTTATTGTGGCGGCAGTGTTGGCTTATGTGTTGAATCCGCTGGTGGAATGGTTGCAGAAAAAACGGATTAAACGCGGTCCCGCGTCCATGATGGTGATGGTATTCGCTTTGCTGTTGCTGCTGTCGCTGATGCTGATTATCGTGCCTATGCTGATCAACCAGTTCAACAATATGGTTAGCCGCATTCCCCAAATCGTCGATTTTACGCAAAACAGGCTGCTGCCTTGGCTGAACCATGTGGCGGGCAATTATGTGCATATCGATCAGGCTTCGGTGGTCAAATGGTTGCAGTCGCATACGGGCGAATTGAGCAACACGCTCAAGGCTTGGGTCCCGACGCTGATGCGCCAGAGTGGCAACGTCATCAGCGGCATGAGCAACCTGATCCTGCTGCCGCTCTTGCTGTATTATTTCCTTTTGGACTGGAAACGCTGGTCTTACGGCATCAGCGCCTTAGTTCCGCGCCGCTTTATCGACACTTATACGCGCATTACCAGCAATATGGATGAAGTTTTGGGTGAATTCCTGCGCGGACAGTTGATGGTGATGCTGATTATGGGGCTGGTGTACGGGGTCGGGCTGATGCTGGTCGGACTGGATTCGGGCTTCGCCATCGGTATGATTGCCGGTATTTTGGTGTTTATCCCGTATTTGGGCGCATTTACCGGGCTTTTGCTGGCAACCATCGCCGCTTTGCTGCAATTTAGCACATGGCACGGTCTGGTTATGGTGTGGATAGTGTTCGGTATCGGACAATTCCTCGAGAGCTTTATCGTTACCCCGAAAATCGTCGGCGACCGCATCGGCCTGTCGCCATTCTGGGTGATTTTCTCGTTGATGGCGTTCGGACAACTCATGGGCTTTGTCGGCATGCTCGCCGGCCTGCCGCTTGCCGCAGTAACCTTAGTCCTGCTGCGCGAAGGTGTAAATGCTTATTTCCACAGCCGTTTTTACAAACACAAATAAAAGGGTAAAAGAGTCGTCTGAAAACGGATATGGGTTTTCAGACGACCTCCCAGCCTTTCTTCGACAGCCATGTTGAACAATTTTGCACTTTGGTTTATATCCGGTTTTCTGTCGATGTTGCTATGGGAAGTGCTTCCCGTAGACGACGGATACAGCTTTCCGGAAAAAATGAAGGTGTTAATCCTGTTTTCCATTTTCATGGCTGTTTTGCAAACCTTTTTCTTTCCGACACTCACTCCCTAAAATCACTTACACAAAGGACCATATGTTAGCCATCATCGGCGGCAGCAGCCTGACCAAGCTGCCCGAACTGAGCATCACCGACCGCAAAATCGTCCGCACCCCCTACGGACTGACCAGCAGCCCCGTCTTAAGCGGCAAACTGGGCAGTCAGGACATTTTCTTCCTTGCGCGACACGGCTTCGGCCATACCGTCGCGCCACACGAAATCAACTACCGCGCCAACATCTGGGCGTTGCATTCCATAGGTGCGGAATACATCGTCGCCGTTTCCTCCGTCATCAGCATCAACGACCGCTTTGAAAACGGCGCACTCGTCCTGCCCGACGACTTGATCGACTACACCTACGGCCGCAAGGACACCTTTTTTGAAGGACAGGAAGAACCGGTCGTACACACCGATTTTCTCGAACCCTACTCCGCCGGACTGCGCGAAAAAATTGCCGAACACGCGCAACAGCACCAAATGCCCTTATACACCCAAGCCGTTTACGGCTGCCTGCAAGGCCCGCGCTGGCCGACCCGCGCCGAAATCCAACGTTACCGCCGCGACGGTGTGGACGTATTGGGCATGACCGGAATGCCCGAAGCCTTCCTCGCCCGCGAACTGGGCATCCAATACGCCCACTTCTGCGGCATCACCGACATCCGCTGCCTCAGCGGCGGAGCGGAAGGAACGGAATGCGGCTTGGAAACCGAGCTCGCCATCGGCAAAATCCGCCGTTTGCTTGCGGGTTTGTAAAGGGTGAATGTTTCCCTCTTGATTCTTTAAACCATTCAAAAAGGTCGTCTGAAAATTTTCAGACGACCTCATTACTAAGATAGATACGGCAGAAACAATTTGGCATTCAAACCAACACTTCAGTCCTGCAACAAACTAATATAGTGGATTAACTTTAAACCAGTACGGCGTTGCCTCGCCTTAGCTCAAAGAGAACGATTCTCTAAGGTGCTGAAGCACCAAGTGAATCGGTTCCGTACTATCTGTATTGTTTGCGGCTTCGTCGCCTTGTCCTGATTTAAAGTTAATCCACTATAAAAATAAGACAAAACCGTTTGCAATCCGTCGATTCATGATTCCGGCTTATCCGCAGCCGGTTTTTTCTTACGCGAGCGGCGGCGTTTGCGATTCGGCTTGCCATCCGCGCCATCGCCTTGCCCGTGTTGCCGACGCTGTTGTGTGGCAAGCGTCATCTCCGCGCGGGCTTCCGCATCCGCATGCTGGAACTTAGTCCACCATTCGACCAAATCCCGCTCCACTTCGCCGACCTCTCCGCGCAACACAAGGAAATCGTAAGCCGCACGGAAACGCGCTTGCGCCAGCATTTTGTGCGGACGCGCGCCGCGTGTGTAGTCGAATTGCGGCTGAAGCTGCCAAATTTCCCGCATGGTCGCGGCAAAACGCTGCGGCACACCCCAGCCTTTTTCCACCGTCTCGCGCATGGTGTTCATCGCTTCGGATAAAGCATGCGCAGGTTTTTGACCGCGTTTGATGTTGTCCTGCCAATGACGGTTCAAAACCGGCCACAATACGGCGGCAAGGACAAAGCCCACCGACACGGATTTGTCTGCACGCAAACGTTCGTCCGTATTTTTCAAGGCGAGAGAGATAATGCGGTTTTCAGGTTTTGCAGCCGATTTGAGCGCAGTCAGAAGCGGATGGACGTCGTCTGAAACGCCTAGGGAATTCAATCGTTTCAGACATTCTCTGGCATAACCGGAAAACAGCAGCTTCATGATTTCGTCAAACAGGCGCGCTACGGGTTCGTGTTTCAGACGACCTGCCTGTTCCGGAATCGGTGCGGCGGTGTTTTCTTCCACGTCAAACCCAAGTTTGCCCGACAACCGCACTGCCCTCAGGATGCGGACAGGGTCTTCCTGATAACGTTCAGCCGCATTGCCGATCATCACCAGCTTGCGGTCGGCAATATCACCGACACCGTGGTGGAAATCGATGATTTCTTCTTTAATCGGGTCGTAATAAAGCGCGTTGCAGGTGAAATCACGGCGCATGGCATCTTCTTCCATACTGCCGTAAGTGTTGTCCTTCATAATCCTGCCGTGCGCGTTCTGCTGCACTTTGCCGCCGCCCCTAAAGGTTGTGACCTCTATGGTTTCCGGCCCGACCATGACGTGTACGATTTGAAAGCGTCTGCCGATGATGCGGCTTCTGCGGAAAATCTTATGAATCTGCTCCGGCGTCGCATCGGTGGCGATATCGAAGTCTTTAGGCTCGACGCCCAGCAACAGGTCGCGAACCGCCCCGCCGACAACATAAGCCTGAAAACCTTCGTCATGCAAACGGCGGACAACTTTTTCCGCCGCAAAACTCAACATATCCGCGCTGATATGGTGCCTGTCGAAAGGAAGGATTTCCTTCGCCACAGGCACTTGCTTCGGCTGCTTTCCGGGTAAAACTTTATGCAACCATTTTTTCAACATAAAACTCTTTCCAAAATAAAAAGAGGTCGTCTGAAACCGGCGGCGAAGCCTTTGCGCAATATTCTGCCTGGAATACGGGCAAAATATTATGCAAAGGCTTCAGACGACCTGCCGTACCGCATTAAAAAATAAGGCGGCATTATACCCGAAACACCATAAACCCTGAAAATATAGTGGATTAACTTTAAACCAGTACGGCGTTGCCTCGCCTTAGCTCAAAGAGAACAATTCTCTAAGGTGCTGAAGCACCAAGTGAATCGGTTCCGTACTATCTGTACTGTCTGCGGCTTCGTCGCCTTGTCCTGATTTAGTTAATCCACTATATAGTCGAATATCTAAAAACCGTAACGGCGTTATCAGTTATAATAAAAGACTGACACAAACCTGTACGGAACCGTATCATGTATCACTACAAATCCGAAGCCACCCAATTCCTCGACAAACTCATCGAAGACAATCCGCAGCTGGAAACACAACGCCTTGAAAACCGCCATCTGTTGTGGGATGTCGAGCTGGACCCCCAAGAACAGAAAGAATTCGAAGCCGCCAAAGTCGCCAAAAAACCTTATACCTACTACCAAGACTGACGGCCAAACGGCATGACCACCCAGACACACAATATCGACCCGGCGTTACAAGACTACCTCAACAGCATCGGCGAAAAAGAGCATCCCGTCCTGACCGCCCTGCGTTCGCGCACGCAATCCCACCGTTTAGGGAAAATGGCGATTGCCCGCGAACAGGCAGCCTTGCTGACTTGGCTCGCGCGCCTGCTCAAAGCCGAAAAATATCTGGAAATCGGCGTGTTTACCGGTTACAGCAGCACCGCAGTCGCCTTAGTCCTGCCCGAACATGGCAAAATTACCGCATGCGACATCAACGTCACCTTTACCGATATCGCCCGCGAAACCTGGCAGGCAGCGCAAGTCGCCCATAAAATCACCCTCCACCTCCAGCCCGCCCTGCTGACCCTGGACGACTTGATAAGCCAAGGCGAATCAGGCAGCTACGACTTGGCGCTGATCGATGCCGACAAACCGCCCACCCCGCAATATTTCGAACGCTGCCTGCAACTGATTCGCAGTGGCGGCGTTATCGCCATCGACAATGTCCTGCTGAACGGGCGCGTCATGGGTGAAGCAGAACACGATGCCCCGCCCAGCCTGAACATACTCCAGTCCTTCAACCGCAACCTACCCGACGATTCCCGCATCGTACCCATTACCCTGCCCGTCGGCGACGGTCTGACTTTGCTGCTTAAAAAATAAAATGAACAAAACCCTTCCCATTCTGTTTGCCGGTATCCTCCTGCTCAACGCCTGCGCCTCTACCGCCCCCAAACCCAAATCCGGCGACACCTTCATGTTGCCCGATATTCCCACCGCCACAGCCGAATCCTCCGCCATCCCCTATCCCGATTTGAACACGATGACTCAAATCGAACGCTTGGGTATGCAGGTCGAACGTTTGGAGCGCGAGATGGAAAACACCAACCAGCGCCTGCAACAACTCGAAAAACAAAACAAAACCCCGCGCCATAGCAATAGGAAAGTGCCTGCCCAGCGTTTGGACGACCAAAAGCTCAAAAGCACCTATCTGGCAAACGGCGGCACCGCGCCTTCAGAAGCCGACTCCGCCAACCAAAACGAAACCCATCTCTACAACCAAGCCCTCAAATACTATCAGCGCAACAATTACGCCGCAGCGGCCGCAGTCTTAAAAGGAGCAGACGGCGGCAACGGCAGCGAAAGCGCCCGACGCAATATGTATTTATTGCTGCAAAGCCAACAGCACATGGGCAATTGCGAATCCGTCATCGAAATCGGCGGACGCTTCGCCAACCGTTTCCGCAACAGCCCGCAAGCCCCCGACGCGCTCTTCAGCATCGGGCAATGCCAATACAAGCTGCAACAGAAAGACATCGCCCGCAACACATGGCGCAAACTGATACAGAGCTACCCCGGCAGCGCCGCCGCCAAACGCGCCGCCGTCAGCATCAAGCAACGATAACTTTTCAGACGACCTCCCATATTCAAAGGTCGTCTGAAATCATTCATTGAATAACGTTTTATACACCAGGAGTAAATATGGCCAAAATCGGCATCATCATGGGCAGCAACAGCGACTGGCCCGTCATGCAGCAGGCAGCGCAGTTTCTCAAAGAGTTCGGCGTCGAATACGAAGCCCGCGTCGTGTCCGCACACCGCACCCCCGATTTAATGTTCGAATACGCCGAAACCGCCTGCGAACGCGGCATCAAAGCCATCATCGCGGGCGCAGGCGGCGCGGCGCACCTGCCCGGCATGGTTGCCGCCAAAACCACCGTCCCCGTATTGGGCGTACCCGTACCCAGCAAATACCTGCGCGGCGAAGACTCCCTGCTCTCCATCGTGCAAATGCCCAAAGGCGTTCCCGTCGCCACTTTCGCCATCGGCGAAGCAGGAGCCGCCAACGCCGCCCTGTTCGCCATCTCACTGCTTGCCAACGAAAATCCCGAGCTGGCGCAAAAGCTTGCCGACTTCCGCGCCAAGCAGGAGCAAACCGTTTTAGACATGGAACTGCCTGAGGCATAACCATCGAGATTGCTGGGAAGGTCGTCTGAAAGGCAAATAGAAATCTTTGTATTCTGACGACCATACCAGCTTCGCTTTTTATATTGTGCGCGACAATCGCTGGATATAACTGCTAATCTGCGTCAGTTCCAAACCAAATCTTTTTAATTACATCTAAATTAGAAGAAAATTTTTTATAGTCATCCTGAATTTTCGATACTAAAGAATTTAATTCAGCATATAACTCATGGCTGAAATTTATATTTATTTCTTTGCCCCCTAATATCTCCATATTCAGTATATTATTTTTCTTAAATTTCATATTCAAGATATTATCCTTCTTGCTTATCTTAGCAGTAAGTGATTTAAATTTTAATTCGTTTTGATTATTATCTGAGATCAATTCTATAAAATCCAATAAATTGCCATAGTCCTCTTCACCGGCAATATATAGAGACAGACCATTTCCCAAATTGATATAAAAACCAGAATCAATATAGACTTGACCACACTGATTTAATTTCTCTAAATACAGAAAATTAAATTCCCAATTTATCTCAAAATAGAAATTATATTGATTGAGTGAAAAATTATATGTACTACTTAAATTCATTATTTCCTTCATCCTTTATAACCTAAAGATTTAGCTATCTTTTTAACTTTATCTTCCATGATTTCGTTTACCCCATTTTCAGACGACCTTGTTTCATCACACAATCCTCTTAACGACCATGAAAAAAACTTTTACAGTCATCCTACTCGCCGCCCTACTCTGCGCCTGTCAAAGCCCGAGCAAACCAACCCAAGCGACTGAAGCAGTCCTCACCCGACAAGCACAAGCCACAACGGGTAACCTGATTATTTTCTACGATAAAGACATCGGCTCAGGTCCATTGATAAAGGCAGTGAAAGATTCCGGCGCGAGCTTGGTTTACGAATATAAAAACCTGCACGGAATTGCCATTCGTCCATCAGCCAAAACCAATATTCAAGATGCCATTGCTTATTTCCAAAAGGTAAACGGCGTGTTGTCAGTCGAACAAGACCGACTGATGAAACTTCAATAAGAGTCAGCACTTAAATCAGCACACCTTTTGGAAGCCGATTATGTTTGAAGCTTTTATGATAGACTGATTTTTTAGTTTACAATGTATACTACCTATTGCCTTCCTTTCAGGCAGGAATACGTTATAAAAAATACACAGAAAAAATAAAACGAATGGGAGCATGATGGCAAACCGTATTTTCAGTATAAAATTCATAAAAACAATTAATTACCTCATTTTATTGCTACTTATTTCGTTTTCATTTCTCCTTAATACCGATGAATTTTACATCATAGACTATATAACTGATGGGGATGTCTATAATTTATCTGACTTACAAGGTGAAATAAACGACAACCCCATGATTATTAAATTATTTTTTATAATAAACAATATTTCTATTCTATTCTTTCTATTAGGAAGAAAGTTTATTGGCATTTTCTGTTTCATCCTTACAGCGTATTTTTTTGTCCATTTAATAGGCGACCTAGATTTATTGTTTCATATCATTTACTCAAGTATAAAACTTAAAAATATATGGCTGATTTTAATACTCGTTTTGTATTTTTTACTGTATTTGATTAACCTTTTTCCCCTGTTCAGTTCTGTGAAAAAATAAAGAAAGGTCGTCTGAAAACCCAAAATCCGGTTTTCAGACGACCTCTTTGCTTTTAAAAATCAAATCAAACCATTTAAGCTCAAATCGTACCGCTGCCTTGCGCTTTCGGTTTGGCGGCACCGAATTCCAGTTTGCTCAAGGCGGAGAGGTAGGCTTTGGCGGTGGCGACCAAAACGTCGGTATCCGCGCCCTGACCGTTGACGACGCGGTTGCCGCGCGCCAAACGGACGCTGGTTTCGCCTTGGCTTTCCGTGCCTTGCGTTACGGCGTTGACGGAATAAATCTGCAAAGTCGCGCCGCTTTGCGCTACGCTCTCAATCGCTTTGAAAATCGCATCGACAGGGCCGGAGCCGCTGGCCGAAGCGCGTTTTTCTTCGCCTTTGATGCTGAACACGATGTCGGCGCGCGGCTCTTCGCCGGTTTCGGTGCTGATTTTTTGGGAGATGAATTTGTAGCTTTCGGCGTTCATGCTGCCCATTTCGTCGGACACCAGCGCGTGCAGGTCTTCATCGAAGATTTCGCGTTTTTTGTCGGCGAGTTCTTTGAAGCGGGCAAACGCGGCGTTCAGCGCCTCTTCACTTTCCAACTCGATGCCCAAATCCGCCAGTTTGCTGCGGAACGCGCTGCGGCCGGACAATTTGCCCAAGGTCAGGCGGTTGGTTGACCAGCCGACCGATTCGGCAGTCATGATTTCATAGGTTTCGGGGTGTTTCAACACGCCGTCCTGATGGATGCCTGATTCGTGTGCAAAGGCGTTTGCGCCGACCACCGCCTTATTGGGCTGAATCGGATAGCCGGTAATGGTGGACACCAGTTTGGATACCGGCACGATTTGCGTGGTGTCGATGCCGGTTTCCAAGCTGAAAAGGTCATGGCGCACTTTCAACGCCATCACGATTTCTTCAAGGCTGGCATTGCCTGCGCGTTCGCCCAAACCGTTGATGGTGCATTCCACTTGGCGCACACCTGCCTGAACGGCGGCCAGCGAGTTGGCAACCGCCATACCCAAGTCGTTGTGGCAGTGGGTCGACCAGACTACTTTGTCGCCGTTGGGCACGCTTTTGATGATGTTGCTGATACGCTCGTACCACACGGAAGGGATGGAGTAGCCGACAGTATCGGGAATATTGATGGTGGTCGCGCCCGCTTCGATAACCGCCGTAAAGATTTTGGCGAGGAAGTCCAAATCCGAACGCACGGCGTCTTCGGCGGAAAATTCCACATCGTCGGTGTATTCTTTGGCGATTTTCACTGCTTTGACCGCCGCATCGATGACCTGCTGCGGCTTCATTTTCAGTTTGTGCTCCATGTGGATGGGGCTGGTGGCGATGAAGGTATGGATGCGTTTTTTCGGCGCGGGGGAAACGGCTTCGCCCGCTTTGCGCACATCGTTTTCAACGGCACGCGCCAACGAGCAGACTGTGGATTTGGTGATGATTTTGGCAATCGCATTGACCGACTCGAAATCGCCCGGGCTGGCGGCGGCAAAACCCGCCTCAATCACATCCACGCCCATTTTCTCCAACTGGCGGGCAATGCGGATTTTCTCCTCTTTGGTCATGGATGCACCGGGCGACTGCTCGCCGTCGCGCATGGTGGTGTCGAAAATAATTACGCGGTTGGTTTGTGTCATTTCTGTTCTCTCCAGAGATTCGTTTTTTTGTAAAAAAGCATTCAAATCCAGCGGTCTGCCTTGCGCTTCCGCCAACGCGGTCAGCTTTTGCAGTTGCGCCAAAGGCAGCGACCCGCGCGTGCGCCATTTATAGATGGCAGCGGTTGTTGCGGCATTTTCGGGATCGTGCTGTTTCAACGCTTCGGCAAGTGCATTCACGCCGCCGAAATAAGCAACTAAGCGGTCAATGTCTAATTGCATGATGTTCCTTGTCCAAACTTTATCGAAATTATGGTTTGCTTTGGAAGGGGATTATACGCATTTTAGACAAAACGACAATCTATTTTTCTAAAAATACGGATTTACTTTTTAAAAATAGAATTATTTTATACATTTTGTCCAATTTAGTTTCAAAATCTTAAATACAAAAAGGCAGGCGACACATACCTGCCGCTAAATAATGAATAGGCATCACTGCCCAAACTTCACTTGCTTATTTTAAATGTCCTGCACACTATAACGGCAATACATCGCAAGCCGAAATATATAGTGGATTAAAATAAAAATGAGACAAGGCGGCAACGCCCGCCGTGTACGGGTAGTACATAAGGGCGTTGGCAACGCCGTATCATTGCAATTTTAATCCACTATAGTAAACTTGCCGCCGGTTTCCCTTCCTCCTTCCCTCCATGTTCCCCATTATCCCCACCGACCGCGCCGCTGCCGAATGGCGCAACGAAAGCACGCAGAAGCCGCCCAAGCAGGCGGTTTATGTGCATGAAAGCAATGCCGCCGATATTCTGAAAAACGCCCACGCCCACACGGCAACCGTTTGGACGGGCGATTTCCACAACGCCAAGCAAGTCTTGGCAGCGATGAAAAAGCGCGTCCGCAGGTCGTCTGAAAAAACGAAAAACGCTCCCGCCGATATTCAGACGGCCTTCCACACCCACCGTATGAAACAGGCGCAGCAAAGCCGCGTGCTGAATATGCTTGCCGTCGAAATCGGCGCGGGTTTTCAGTTAAGCAACCCGCGCGCACCCGATGTCCGCGCTGCCCTTGCCGATGTGTACGCCGAACCGAATGACACACCGTTTTTGCTGCCGCTCAACCAGCTTTTGGGCTTTATCGGCGCACACGAATGGCACAAAAAAGGCATAGAGATTCCGCAGCTTGACGGCAAAATCCATGTTCCCTTCGGCGTGTTCTCGCCCCTGCGCGGCGAATATTTGGACTTAATCGCCCAAGCACCGTTAAATCCCCATATTCAGACGGCCTTCGACATCGGCACAGGTTCCGGCGTTATCGCCGCCATCCTCGCCAAACGCGGCATTTCCGAAATCATCGCTACCGATACCAACCCCAAAGCCATCGCCTGCGCAACCGCCAACCTCGCCCGCTTGGGGCTGGACAAACAAGTCGTCGTCCAAGCCGTCGATTTGTTTCCCGAAGGACGCGCCGACCTGATTGTCTGCAACCCGCCGTGGCTGCCCGCCAAACCGACTTCCGCCGTCGAAGCCGCCCTCTACGACCCCGACAACGCCATGCTGACCGCCTTCTTAAACGGCGTGCAGCAGCATTTAAACCCACAAGGCGAAGCATGGTTAATCATTTCCGACTTGGCGGAACATCTGCACCTGCGCGACCGCGATTTTCTGGAACAATGTTTTCAGACGACCTCTTTAGAAGTGGCCGATATTCTGAAAACCAAACCGCGCCACCGCAAAGCCGCCGACGAATCCGACCCGCTCGCCTTCGCCCGCAATCGGGAAACCACTTATCTCTATCGTTTGAAAGCGAAGTCCTGATATACAATTAGGTCGTCTGAAACCCGTTCCCGCCATTCCCATGCAACTGATCAAATACCTCCAATCCCAAGGCATAGGCAGCCGCAAACAATGCCAGTGGCTGATTCAAAACGACTGTGTCGAAATCAACGATACGATCCGCAACGACACCAAAGCCGATATCGATCCCGCCGAAGTCCAAACGCTGCGCATAGACGGAGAAGACATCGTCGTCGTACCCATGCCCTATTTTTATATCCTGCTCAACAAGCCTGCCGATTACGAAACCTCGCACAAACCGCAGCAATACCCCAGCGTTTTCAGCCTTTTCCCCGACCATATGCGCAATATCGACATGCAGGCGGTCGGCAGGCTGGATGCAGATACGACGGGCGTTTTGCTGATTACCAACGACGGGCAGTTCAACCACCGCGTTACCTCGCCGAAACACAAAGTGCCCAAAATCTACCGTGTTACCCTGAAGCATCCTGCCGATGACAGCCTGTGTGAAACGCTGAAAAACGGCGTCCTGCTGCACGACGACAACGAAACCGTCCGCGCTGCCGAAGCCGTTTTGGAAAATCCGACCACCCTGCTGATGACCATTACCGAAGGCAAATATCATCAAGTCAAACGCATGGTCGCCGCCGCCGGCAACCGCGTCGAACACCTCCATCGGGACGAATTTAACGGACGAACGGTAGAAAATTTAGCCTCAGGGGAGTGGAAATTCATCACAGTTTGAAAATTTTGAAGTTTTTTCAAAAAAATTTTAACCATTATGGTTTTTTTATTTGTTTTAAAACATGATGATATAATTGTTAAGATGTCATTAACCAAACTTAACGTCATCATTCGTGAACTATTATATAATTCGCGTGTCTGAGTAACACTTGCTTCGAGAGAAGTGAGTAAGTGAGTAAGACGTTTTCCCCGTAATGTGTTTGGCCATCTATACTTTTCCCCTTAGTATAGATGGTTTTTTTTATCTGCGATTTTCTCAGTTATCCTTCCCCAGTATCATTTGAACCGTCTCCCTGCATCCTATTGAATTCCCGTTCAGACGACCTTATCATCAACCCATTCCCACTTTCCCCGCAGAGACACCATGCAAAACATCCAAGACTACGTCCGCCACACCGCGTCCGCCGCCAAGCAGGCTTCCTATGTTGTCGCCGCCGCCGAAACCGCGCAAAAAAACGCCGCGCTCCTGCGCACCGCCGAACTCATCAAACACCATCAAACCGCCATCCTCGCCGCCAACGCTCAAGATATGGAACAGGCCGCGCAGAAAGGTTTGAACGACGCCCTGCTCGACCGCCTGCGGCTGACCGAAAAAACCATAGACAATATGTGCGAAGGTTTGCGCCAGATTGCCGCCCTGCCCGACCCCGTCGGCGAAATGGACGAATTCCGCACCCGCGAAAACGGCCTGCAAATCGGCAAAATGCGCGTACCGTTGGGCGTTGTCGGCATCATTTACGAATCCCGCCCCAACGTAACCATCGATGCCGCCGCCCTCTGCCTCAAATCCGGCAACGCCTGCGTCCTGCGCGGTGGCAGCGAAGCCTTCAACAGCAATATGGCGCTCTCCAAACTGATTACGCAGGCGTTAGTTGAAAACGGCCTGTCCGCAGCAACCGTCAGCCTGATTGAAAACACCGACCGCGAAAGCGTCGGCGCCATGCTGAAAAGTCCCGAGTTTATCGACGTCGTCATCCCGCGCGGCGGCAAGTCGCTGGTTTCCCGCATCGCCGCCGAAGCCCGCGTGCCCGTCATCAAACACCTCGACGGCATCTGCCACGTCTATATCGACCGCGCCGCCGACGCCGAAAAAGCCGTCAACATCGCCTTCAACGCCAAAACCTCGCGCTATGGCACCTGCAACACCATGGAAACCCTGCTCGTCCACCAAAGCCGCGCCGCCGAAATCCTGCCCGTATTGGCGGAGAAATATGCCGCCCGCGACGTCGAGCTGCGCGGCTGCCCGCGTACCCTTTCCATCCTGCCCCACATTCAGACGGCCTCCGAAGAAGACTGGGACACCGAATACCTCGCCCCCATCCTCTCCGTCAAAATCGTCGACAGCCTCGAAGAAGCCGTCGCCCACATCAACACCCACGGCAGCCACCACACCGACAGCATCGTAACCGAATCCTACACCGACGCCCGCACCTTCCTGCGCACGGTCGACAGCGCCAGCGTCATGGTCAATGCCTCCACCCGCTTCGCTGACGGCTTCGAGTACGGCCTCGGCGCGGAAATCGGCATTTCCACCGACAAAATCCACGTCCGCGGCCCCGTCGGTCTGCACGGGCTGACTTCGCAGAAATGGATTGTCTTGGGCGACGGGCAGGTACGTTCGTAATCCGTCGCTTTCTTGAGTGATAAAACGGCAAAAGGTCGTCTGAAAAACAGTTTTCAGACGACCTTTTTTACTGCAATGGCAAATCTTGTTGCCTATTATCGGTTTCACGAAAATGCAATATCGTTATACGGCTATCATCAACACAAACTATTCCATTATAATCATTCAAATTTCCATAACGGCTTAACCGTAATCCGATACGACAATTTTGAGCTCGATGTATCCGCGCTCAAAGGTCGTCTGAAACTACTTCAATTCCGATAAATCATCCAAAGGAAACCAGCATAATGTCGGACAACACCGCCCTGAAGGACAAGAAACCGCGCAAGCCGTACCTTATACTGCTTTTTACCGTTTATGCCTTGTGTTACGGCGTTTTACTCGTGTTTCTCACCGTTCAGCTTACCGTAGCTTCCGGCGGGGTGGCAGCTTTTTTTGCCTCTATGCTCCATTTCGGTATTTTCGGACTGGTGTTCGGCAGTCTGGCTAGTGTGGCTGCAATAATTAACGGTTTACTCTATATGCTTGGCTATATGCTGGTTTGGGGCATACTGACCGGTATGGCGATGACGCAGCTTCGTTTGCGTAGGAACTTGAAGCATATCTTGACCGCCATGCTCATCGGCTTTGTCTGTTCCTACATAAGCACGATATTGTTTGCGCTGTTTTTGTCAAAAGATATAGAGATGCTGTTTAATTTTTATTTCGAAGGATTAACGATATTCAGCCTATTGAATGCGTTTGCCGTTATTCCCTTTGGGCTGGTGTTTTTACCTAGTGAAAGCGGGTATAAACGGGAGCGGGAAATTGCCGTGAAAACCGTGAAGGCGGGCATTCATGCGGGGCAAGTCATTTTTGAACATGCAACTGAAAAAAAAGGCGTTTTTTCTTACCGCTGGTGGATTCCGCTTGCTTTTGCTTTGGCAGGCACACCGATTTTCCTGACTTGCGCCTTCCTGATGCAACCGGACTCCGCCTTCCCCGACACACAAGCTTGGAGCGCACACTTTATCCCGATGACTTTCTTTGGCTTTGCCGCCATGGTGGCAAGCGGTTTGACGGCAATGCTGATGCGTCTGCGTAAAGACCAAAAAGGCATTTTGAGCGGCCTTGCCCTATCGTCTGCCTACTTCGGTGTTATGGTTTATCTGCCGCCTATCAAGAATCCCGATTTGAACCCCTACGCCCATTTGCTCAACCCGTATTGGCTGCTGGCGGCTTGGCTGATATCGGTCGGCGTCTGCATTTGGCTGTCGTTTAAGAAAGTAGATGGCGGCAATAGCTAATAAAACTGATGAGGGGTCGTCTGAAATGCCTTTCAGACGACCCCTTTGCCCATTTTATTGCCGCCATCTTTCTTGTCCAAATATAGTGGATTAAATTTAAATCAGGACAAGGCGACGAAGCCACAGACAGTACAGATAGTACGGAACCGATTCACTTGGTGCTTCAGCACCTTAGAGAATCGTTCTCTTTGAGCTAAGGCGAGGCAACGCCGTACTGGTTTAAAGTTATAGTCAATTAAAATCAAAATAGGACAGTAGCGCATCGTCAAATCGGGCGTAATCAGACAATACGGTTCGCAGATACCGCTTAATATTCGCCCACACCTTCTCAATCGGGTTGAGCTCAGGTGAATAAGGTGCAAGAGGCAATACCTTATGTCCCCATTTTTCCGCCATTTCCCGTAAGACACCCATACGGTGAAATCGTGCATTATCTAAAATAATCACCGATTTTTGAGTCAATGCGGGCAGTAGGCATTGCTGAAACCACGCTTCAAAAAAGACTCCGGTCATCGTATTTTGATAAACCATCGGAGCAATCAGCCGGTTGCCGACTTGTGCGGACACCAGAGATAAGCGTCGGTATCTTTTTCCACTTATCTGCGCTTTCACTATTTGCCCTTTCGGGCTGCGGGCATAGGGACGGAACAGGTAGCGGTCAAATCCTGTTTCATCCAAATAAACGCGTTGGTAGTCGGAAAATTCGGCCAGCTGTGTCAAATAATGCGTCACTTTGGCCGGGTCTTGTTCTTTGTAAGTGGTGGTCTTTTTTTGCGCGTCATCCCCATCTGTTTGAGTGCATAGCAAACGGCGGCTGGCGTACAATCAAAATGTTTGGCGATTTCATGCAGATAGGCATCCTGGTCTTGCCCAACATATTGAGCCAGTTTTTGCCTATCCAATTTGACGGCATTTAGACCGGTAACTTGATGTTTTAGGCTGCCTGTTTGCTTTTTAAGGCGAATCCACAGGTAAAGCGTGTTTCTTGACAAGTTAAACGTTACTGCGGTTTGGCTGATATTTTTGCATTGTTCGTAATAGTTTAAAGCTTTGTTTCTTAAGTCCGCAGAGTATGCCATGGTTAGACCTTCAAAGTTGAGTATTGTACTATTTTATTTTTAATTGACTATAATCCACTATACACACAAATCTTTCCCAATTTGAAACAATCCCCTGATTTTGTTATTATTCCTTCAAAAAAAGAAATAATCATCATCCATTTTGTCTCACCCGGCCCTCATTACGGCTCATTCATCTGTGCGTTTTTACTCTCTTTTTCCCTTGTTTTTCATCCGGCAGGACGGTTTAAACGCCATTCGTTTTTTGTCTGCGTTTTATAGTGGATTACCAAAAATCGGGAAAGTCTCGGACCCTGTCCGACAGACCATGTTTTATTCCTAGTTTTTGTTAATCAACCATATACAGCCTTGCGCCCGTATCCGCCTGCCTCACCATCCCAAAGGAGGTCAAGGTTTGTCTTTATTTCATTTCTTACGCAACCGCTCTTCGTTCAATCCCTTCGTCGTTTCCGTTACGCTGTCCTTCGTGCTGCTGGTCATCGGCATCGCGCTTTTGATTCCGCAGCAGGCAGAAACCGTCCTCAATGCCGCCAAAACAGGCATTTTCAAAAACTTCAGTTGGTTTTACATCTTGGCGTTTTCAGCCTTCTTCTTCTTCCTGCTCGCACTTTCAGTCAGCAGCTTCGGCAACATCAAGCTGGGCAGCAACGAAGAAGAACCTGAATTTAGCTTTTGGTCTTGGCTCGCCATGCTGTTCGCGGCGGGTATGGGGGTCGGGTTGATGTTTTTCGGTGTCGCCGAACCGCTCACCCACTATCTGTCCCCCATCACCGAAGGCAGCAGCGGCGCAAGGCAGCAGGACGCGTTGCTCCACACCCTCTTCCACTGGGGCGTACATGCCTGGTCGGTTTACGCCGCCATGGCGTTGGCGCTCGCCTATTTCGCCTTCCGTTACAAACTCCCGCTTTCCCTGCGCTCCTGCTTTTATCCGCTGTTGAAAGAGAAAATCGACGGTAAGGCAGGCGACATCATCGACATACTCGCGCTGGTCGCCACCCTGTTCGGCATCATTACCACGCTTGGTTTCGGCGCGGCGCAGTTGGGTGCGGGCTTGGCACAAATCGGCTGGATAAGCGAAAACACCTTTTCCGTACAAACCATCGTGATTTTCGCCGTCATGGGTTTGGCGGTCGCCTCCGCCGCCTCCGGCATAGGCAAAGGCGTCAAAATGTTGAGCGAGATGAACTTGACCCTTGCTTTTGTACTGATGGTTTTCGTCCTCGCCACCGGCCCGACCCTCCACCTGCTCTCCGCCTTCAACGACAACCTCGGCACTTACCTGAGCAACCTCGTACAACTCAGTTTCAAAACATACAGCTACGAACAAAACCATACCGAATGGTTCGGCGGCTGGACCATCTTATACTGGGCATGGTGGTGTTCTTGGGCGCCTTTCGTCGGACTCTTCATCGCCCGCATCTCGCGCGGACGCACCATACGCGAATTCATTTTCGGCGTTTTGGCGGTTCCCTCCCTGTTCTGCGTCATCTGGTTTACCATCTTCGGCGATACCGCCATCTGGATTAACGACCACACCGCAGCAGGCGCATTGGGCGAATTGACCGGCACACCCGAAAAACTCCTCTTCCGCTTCCTCGAATACCTCCCCCTGCCGACCCTCACAGGGCTTGTCAGCCTCATGGTGATCGCCCTCTTCTTCATCACCTCCGCCGACTCCGGCATTTACGTCCTCAACAACATCGCCTCCCGCGACAAAAGCGTGGCCGCCCCGCGCTGGCAGGCAGTGATGTGGGGGCTGTTGATGTCCGCCGCCGCCATTGTCCTTTTGCGCTTCGGCGGACTGCCCACCCTGCAAACCATGACCCTCATCGTCGCCCTGCCTTTCGCCCTGCTCATGCTGATCATGTGTTTCAGCCTATGGCGCGGATTAAATGCCGACCACAAATACTTTACGACCGCCGTCACCCCCTCCAGCGTCTATTGGAGCGGCGACAACTGGCAGGACAGGCTCGAGCGTATGCTGAACCAAACGCAGGAACAAGACATCCTCAAATTCCTCAAAACCACCGCCCTGCCCGCCATGCGCGAATTGGGCGAGGAATTGTCCGACAAATACAGCCTGAGCGTCGACATCCAAACCCACTTTGACCGCGAAGAACCTGCCGTCGAATTCACCATCCACAAAGAGTCCCTGCGCGACTTCATGTACGGCATTAAAACCATCAAGCGCGAAGTGTCCGAACAGCTTATCAAAGACGGCCACCTCCCGCACATCCGCCACAACGTCACCTACGAGCCCTACACCTACTTCTTCGACGGTCGCAGCGGCTACGACGTGCAATACATGAACCGCCGCGAACTCATCGCCGACATCCTCAAGCAGTACGAGCGTTACCTCAACCTCCTGACCGATGTCGGACAAGAACTCATGTCGCACCAGCAAACCGAATTGGCGGAATAAGTTTTTGTTAAACAGGTGGTAACCAAGGTCGTCTGAAAACAGATTTCCCGTTTTCAGACGACCTTTCTTCATGCGTTCAAACAAACCACGCGTTCCATCCACAACCCTCCCGTAGCGTGGGCTTTGCCCACGAAAAACACTGCCCAACCTGTCTTTAAAAAACCAAATAAAAACGTCGTCTGAAAATAGATTTCCTGTTTTCAGACGACCTTTCTTCATGCGTTCAAACAAACCACACGTTCCATCCACAACCCTCCCGTAGCGTGGGCTTTGCCCACGAAAAACACCACCCAACCTGTCTTTAAAAAAACCAAATAAAAACGTCGTCTGAAACCCCAAATCCGGCTTTTCAGACGACCCCTTTCCCATCATCCGTAACACAATCTTTCCCCACGCAAACCGCTTCATTATCACCCGACAGCCTTAACCCAGCCAAGGTCGTCTGAAAAAAAGACCGAAACCGAGTACAATCCGCCACATGAAAAAACGCTCCAACCCCCTCCCGCTTTTAAACGGCGTCAAACCCAGCTATTTGGTGCTGCCGCACGAAAAACCGTTTTACGGCCTGCCCCTGTTGCATTTCCTCTGCGTCCGCTTTCCCTTTGTCGGCGAGGACAACTGGCGCAGGCGTTTGAACAGCGGCTTCGTCGTCGATGCAGACGGCGCGCCGTTTGACGAACACACGCTGTTCGAGCCGGGCAAAACCATGTTTTATTACCGTGAAACCAGCAGCGACAGCGAACCCGTCATTCCGTTTGAAGAAAAAATCCTACACATCGACGACCATCTGATTGTCGTTGACAAACCGCATTTTCTGCCCGTTATCCCCAGCGGACGTTTTTTGCGCGAAACCCTGCTGACCCGCCTGCGCCTGCGCCTGCGGCCGGAATTGCAGCATTTGAACGTAGCAGACATTACGCCGGTTCACCGCTTGGACAAAGATACGGCGGGCGTGATGCTGCTGTCGCACAATCCTGCCACGCGCCGCGATTATCAAACGATGTTTCAGGAAAAAAGCGTCCGTAAAACCTATCACGCCGTCGCGCCGACGCGGACGGATTTGGTATATCCCTTGGACGTGGTTTCGCGCATGGTGCGCGGGGAACGGTTTTTCACGACGCAGGAAACCGAAGGCGAGCCGAACGCCCATACGACGGTCGAATTGCTTGAAAACCGCGGCGAATTCAGCCTCTACCGGCTGACGCCGCATACGGGGAAAAAACACCAGCTTCGGGTGCATATGATGCGTTTGGGCATGCCGCTGCTAAACGACGCGCTTTATCCCACCCCTTTGGCGGTGGGCGATGAAGATTATGAAAAACCTTTGAAACTACTGGCAAAACGGATTGAGTTTACCGACCCGATCAGAGGGCAAGAACGGATATTTGAAAGCGGATTTGAGTTATAAAGACTTTGCCGTCGTCCTGTTCGCATCCAAAACAAAGGTCGTCTGAAAACCATTTTCAGACGACCTTTTCATCAATCCTGCTTATTTCGAACTGCTGCCGAACAAGCCTTTGAACCACAATACGATATCATCCCACATCCGTCTGAACCAGCTGCCTTCTTCAACGGAATGGAGGGCGACGACGTTTTTCTCGGTAATGACTTTGCCGTCTTTGACGATTTTGAGTTTGCCCAAGGTTTGACCTTTGCGTATCGGGGCGATAACGGGCTGGACGGTTTCTAAAATCGGTTTGATGTTTTGTCCGGCATCGTGGGGAATCGTGATGTACACGTCTTCGAGGAAGCCGACGTTCACCGATTTGCTGCTGCCTTTATAAACTTTGACCTTGGAAATGATTTCGCCGCCGTTGTAGAGCTTGGGCGTGTCGAATGCCTGCAATGCCCAGTTGAGCAATTTGCCGCTTTCGGACGCGCGGGCTTCGGTGGAATCGGTACCGACAACAATGGAAACGATGCGTCTGCCGTTGCGTTTGCTGGACGCGGCAAGGTTGTAGCCTGCGCTTTCGGTGTGTCCCGTCTTCAGACCGTCCACATTGGAATCGCGGTAGAGCAGGAGGTTGCGGTTTGGCTGTTCGACATTGTTGTATTTGAAGGATTTAATCGAAAATACGGGATAGTATTTCGGATAATCGTGTATCAGCGCGGCGGACAAAATGGCTAAATCGCCGACGGTGGAAACGTGGCCTTCGGCAGCCAATCCGGTCGGGTTTTTAAAGTGGGTTTTGGTCATGCCCAAACGCTTGGCTTCTTCGTTCATTTGTTGGACGAACACGTCCACCGAGCCTCCTCCCATGGCTTCGGCAAGCGTGGTGGCAGCATCGTTGCCGGATTGGACAATCATGCCTTTAATCAAATCGCTTACGCTGGCGGGGACTTTGGGAATGAGGAACATCCGCGAGCCTTCGATTTTCCAGCCTGCATCGGACACGGTCAGCATTTGGTCGGCGCGCAATGTGCCGTTTTCCAAAGCCTTGAACGTGAGGTAGGCAGTCATCATTTTGGTCAGCGAAGCCGGTTCGATCTGCGTGTCGATATTGTTGGAGGCAAGCACTTGATGGCTGTGCAAATCGGTAACAATGTAGGCGGCAGCGGCAATGGCAGGCGGCGCATCGGGACTGTTGATGCTGGGCATCATGGCTTCGGGCTGGGACGCAGCGGCAGGAGCCGGCTCGGAAGCGGCAACTGCGGGAGCTGCGTTGTTTTTAGCCGCTTGCGGCGCGGCTTGCGCGGCGGTAATCATCATCGCCGCGATCAATACGGATAATGTTTTTTTCATTGGAATGTGGTGCGGAAATAGAAATAAAAACAACCGCGTCGTGCGGTTTGGCGCAAAAGGCTGTCATTATACCGCCGCAACTTCGCTTTGCTAAGATTTTTCTTGATTTCAGACGACCTCGCGGGTATGGTTTTACCTTTCCGCCGTTTTGTTGACAAAGTTTGACGCGGACGGCGGACACTCCTTTCGAAAATACTCCTCCGGCACACAAAACCATGAACAACCGCCCATCTTATTCCGATTACCTCATCCGCATCCTGACCGCCTCCGTTTACGACGTTGCCGTCGAAACCCCGCTCGAACCCGCCATCGGGCTGTCGGGTCGTCTGAACAACAACGTCCTGCTCAAACGCGAAGACCTGCAACCCGTGTTTTCCTTCAAAATCCGCGGCGCGTACAACAAAATGGCGAAGCTGCCCAAAGAAGCACTCGCCTGCGGCGTCATTGCTGCCAGCGCGGGCAACCACGCACAAGGCGTCGCACTTTCGGCACAGCGTTTAGGCTGCCGCGCCGTCATCGTTATGCCCGAAACCACGCCCCAAATCAAAATCGACGCCGTCAAAAGCCGCGGCGGCGAAGTCGTCCTCAAAGGCGTTTCCTACAACGATGCCTATGATTACGCGATGGAATTGGCAGAAAAAGAAAAACTGACCTACATCGCCCCATTTGACGACCCCGACGTGATTGCAGGACAAGGCACGGTCGGCATGGAAATCGTGCGCCAACGTCCCGACGACATCCACGCCATCTTCGTCCCCATCGGCGGCGGCGGGCTCGCGGCAGGCGTTGCCGCGTTCGTCAAACAAGTCCGACCGAGCATCAAAGTCATCGGCGTGCAAACACACGACTCCTGCTGCATGAAACAATCCGTCGAAGCCGGAAAAGTCGTCAGCCTCAAAGACGTCGGCCTCTTCTCCGACGGTACCGCCGTCAAAGTCGTCGGAGAAGAAACCTTCCGCCTCTGCCGCGACCTCTTGGACGACATCATCACCGTCGATACCGACGCCATCTGCGGCGCCATCAAAGACATCTTCGACGACACCCGCAGTATCACCGAACCCGCAGGAGCCCTCGCCCTTGCCGGCCTGAAAACCTACGCCGCCCGCAACCGCATCCAAAACCAAACCCTTATCGCCGTAACCAGCGGCGCCAACATGAATTTCCACCGCCTGCGCCACGTTTCCGAACGAAGCGAATTGGGCGAAGGCAATGAAGGCATTTTCGCCGTTACCATCCCCGAAGAACGCGGCAGCTTCCTCAAATTCGTCAACCTGCTCGGCAGCCGCAACATCACCGAGTTCAACTACCGCTACGGCGACGACCAAAAAGCCCACATCTTCGTCGGCCTGCAAACCGCAGGTTCCCAAGACCTCGCCGTCATCAGCCGCCAGCTGACCGAAGCCGGACTGCCCAATGTCGACCTGACCGACGACGAAATCTCCAAAATCCACATCCGCTACATGGTCGGCGGACGCACAACAAAAGTCGCCCACGAACGCTTGATCAGCTTCGAGTTCCCCGAACGCCCCGGCGCACTCGCCCGCTTCCTCAACCATATGCAGGGCGGCTGGAACATTACCCTCTTCCACTACCGCAACCACGGCGCCGACTACGGCCGCATCCTCGTCGGCATCGACGTCCCGCCCGGCGACAATCAAGCCTTCGAAAACTTCCTCGAAAGCCTCGGTTACAGCTATCAGGACGAAACCCAAAACGCCGCATACCGCCTGTTCCTTGCTTGATTGGAAGGGAAATATAAAAGGTCGTCTGAAACCCTGTTTGATGGTTTTCAGACGACCTTTATGATTTTCACAGACTTGGTTTACAAATAAATTTCTACAAAGAAGGGAATACTGGCTGCAACTTGCCATACCGACTACGCAGCTTGATTTTCACACACAATCAAAGCTTCCAGCCCCACCGATGATGAAATATAGTAAAAATCAAATGACTCATGCCGTTTTTGGTCCACATAAAACTCAATGGATGGAAACAACTCAATCAACCATTCGGGACATGATTGATTGTGATACGTCTGAATATCAAAAATGACATTCTGCGTACCGATATTATCAAAATCAAAAAACACCACATCCTGAAAATCCAATATTGAACCATCGTCAAGGAAAAATTTGAGGATTTGTTCTTTTGACTGATAAACATAGCCGATAATTTCTGCGTCGTGGTAGTCTTTATTGAAAGTTTTCATATACTCTGGTCACCAATCTAAAGCTATTCGGGCATCTTCAGAAAAATCTGATTTATCTTCAATTAGTTGCTTTAAATACAGTTTAACAAAAGGCAGTTTTCGATGAAATGTTAAAACTTGGAGGGCTGCACTGCTTATTAACTCATTTTCATTCCTCTTAAGGACATTCATTGCAAACTCCGCTTCCTTAACAGTTATTGGCTCTCTTTTTAAGATACTTAGCGCCTCAATCCGAAGATAAATATCTTCATCTAGATTCTCAAAAAAATCAATTATTTTTTCAAAAATATAACCATAATCAAATTCGCCTATATACACCCTTAAGATGCTGAATGCTTCATGGCGGGCAATATCGGATTCTTTTGAACTTAGACCGATATCCAAAAGAAAATTCGCCAACTCTTCAGACATATCCTCATCAGCGTAATTTTGTAGAAATTCCTCTTTCTCTCTGTCATTGTCAAATTTTTGATAGGATGATTTAAATTCTGCACCATTCATAATAATGATCTCAAAAATATTTTTTGAATTTAATTTTAGTCCCAATTTGATTAGTTCATCAGACACATATTCAAATTGCTGATAATACTCGACACAATTGACTATACCGCCCCAATTTTTGGGATTCAACCTTTGTTTTCAGACGACCTTCCCATCTCATTTGGCTTCTGCCCTATAATACCGACCACAAATTTTTACCGCTTCCCCAAAGGACAAATCATGAGCAATTACACCCGAACCTCGCGCGCTGCCGACAGCCTGCGCGACATCAAAATCACCCCGCACTTCCTGCCGCACGCCGACGGTTCGTGCCTGATCGAATGCGGCAACACCAAAGTTATCTGCACCGCTTCCATCGACGAAAATGTCCCGCCCTTCCTTCGCGGCAAGGGTCAGGGCTGGGTTACTGCCGAATACGGGATGCTGCCCGCTTCCACTGCCTCGCGTATGCGCCGTGAAGCCGCGGCAGGCAAACAGTCGGGCCGCACTCAGGAAATCCAGCGCCTGATCGGGCGCTCGCTGCGTGCCATCGTGGATATGGAAAAACTGGGCGAACGCCAAATCCTGATTGACTGCGACGTAATTCAGGCAGATGGCGGAACGCGCACCGCATCTATTACCGGCGCGTTCGTCGCCCTGCAAATTGCAGTCAACAAGCTGCTTTCAGACGACCTCATCAGCGAAAATCCCATCCGCGAAGCCGTTGCCGCCGTATCCGCAGGTGTGGTGAACGGTGTGCCGCTTTTGGATTTGGATTACCCCGAAGACTCCGGCTGCGACAGCGACGTCAACATCGTTATGACCGCTTCGGGCAAAATCATCGAAATCCAAGGCACGGCGGAAGGCGCGCCGTTCAGCTTGGACGAATTTGGCAAACTGATTGCGCTGGCGCAGAAAGGCATTGCCGAGTTGACGGCACACCAGCAAGCCGCCCTATCCTCTTAAGTAAAAAATCATCTAATTTATTGAAATAAAATATTATTCTTAAAAACCAACCTTATTAAAAGCAGATTCAAGGTAAAACCCGTCAAGGTTTAAACACCTTACGGGCATCTTTACCCCGAATCTGCTTTTTTTTCATCTTAAATCAATTCATTGCTTGAAATTGAGTGTCGAAACAAGGGCAATCAGCATGCCCTGCCCAACCTGCTTTTTATCTCTGAAAATTTAAAAAAAGCCTGCTTATCCAATACGATATTTATGACAAAAGATTTCAAAATCCACCCCAAACCCTGACGAGCGGTTCTAAAACGAGATTAGCGTTAGTTGTATAAATTCAAACACTTATTTAAAATATATGGTTCGCTTCGACTTGCCAAACCTATATTCGGGGCATCTGAAATAATAAAAATTTCAAGGAACACTTATGCCGTTGCTGTCGATTGAATTCGCGGTATTTTTTATTGCTTTTTTGCCTATTTATTGGGCATTTGTCCGTATGCCGTCAGTGCAGAATGTTTTGCTTCTGCTGGCGGGGATGGGCTGGCTGTATCACTTGAATCCCATCTTTGCCGCCATAATTACCTGCTATTCGTCCTGCGTGCATTTGCTCGGTCTGTTGATGTCGTCTGAAAACGAAAACGTACGGAAATTCTGGCTGGGCTTCGGCGTAGCAACTGCTTTGGCAGTATTGTGTTTCTTCAAATATTTCGACTTTTTCCGCCCGTTTATCCGCCAATACACGGGGCAGAGCGAGATTGTCGATATCTTGATGCCTTTGGGGCTGTCTTATTACACATTTCAATCTTTGGCTTATTTGGTGTACTGCTGCCGTCATCCGATGGGCGACCGCTTTGCGTGGCATGAATTGCTGCTGCATTTGAGCTTTTTCCCGACGATTACTTCCGGGCCGATTATCCGTGCCGCGGCGTTTAAAAGCATAGACGGTGAACAGGCGGGGGCTTTGGAACAGATTCGGACGGCAGAACCGCGCGCATTGGTGCGCCCCGCTCTAGCGGTGTGCTTGATTTTGCTGGGCATTGCTAAAAAATGGTGGCTGGCGGGTGCGCTGGGAGACGGCTGGGTATCGCCCGTTTTCGAGAATCCCGCCCAATTTGACGGCTGGGGCGTGTTGTCGGGGGTGTACGGCTATACTTTCCAGCTTTTCTTCGATTTTTCAGGCTATTCGGATTTGGTAATCGGGATGGCGATGCTGCTCGGTTTCCGCCTGCCGAAAAACTTTGCGGCACCGCTGCGCGCGTTCAATATCCGCGACTTCTGGAACCGTTGGCACATCAGCCTTTCCACCTGGATACGCGACTATATTTATATTCCTTTGGGCGGCAACAAACACGGCTTCGTCCTGACGCAGTTCAACTTGCTGCTGGCGATGGTGTTGTCGGGCGTTTGGCACGGCTACGGCTGGAATTTCCTGCTGTGGGGCGCGCTGCACGGCGTGGCATTAATTTTGCTCAACTGCGGCGACAAAATATTCGGTCGGGATGGCTCACGTCGTCTGAAAATCTTACGTCCGCTTGCCTGGTTCGTCACTTTCCATTTTGTCTGCTTCACTTTCGTCGTGTTCAACACCGGCAGCCTCGCCGATACGCAGATGGTATTTGATGCCTTATTCGCCAACGAAGCAGGTTGGGCCGCGCCGAAACAGGCGGATACCCTGCTGCTTGCCGCGTTTGGCCTGATGATTTTGCTCTACCCGTATTTGCTTCGCCTGTTTGACGGCACAGTGGCGGCATTGGAAAAAATGCCGATGTGGCTGTGGTTTATACCGCTGACGCTGGTGTTGGTGTTGATTATCGTATTGGCGCCGTCAGGCATCCCGGGCTTTATTTACGCCGATTTTTAAAAGGACAATCAGAATATGAAACGCTTTATTTCCCTGTTTGCCTCCCTTTTGGTTTGCGCCTTTGGCGCGGCGTGGTTCAGTCAAGACTCCATCAATGCCTATTGGCAGCAAACCTATCATCAGGCTTCTCCGTTGGAGCCTTTGTCCGAATACGAATGGTGGCGCACGGGCGCGAAGCTGCAACAAGACGCATACGCCTTTTCAGACGACCTCAAAGCACGTTTGGCAGGACAGCCTGTGATTGCCGAACCGGAACCTCAAATCGCTGAAAACGACGGGTCGTCTGAACAAAATGCGCAGCTTAATGCGTCCGAACCGCACGAAAAAAACCGTCCCGCCGACGGACGTCAACCCCAAACGGCACAACACGGCGGACAACCCGAAGCACATCGTCTCCCTATTACCCCGCCCGCCAATATCGTTCTCGGACAAGGCGACAAAGTCTTTTTTGCCGGCGACTCGATGATGCAGGGCGTTGCACCTTTTGTTGAAAGAAGCCTGAAAAAACAATACGGTATCCAGTCGGTGAACTTAAGCAAGCAAAGTACCGGATTGTCCTATCCCAAATTTTTTGACTGGCCGAACACCATCGAACAAACGCTGAAACAACAAACCGACATCCGCCTTCTGGTCGTTTTCCTCGGTCCCAACGATCCGTGGGATTTCCCGAAAGGCAAAAAATACCTGAAATTCGCCTCGCCCGAATGGTCGGAAGAATACCTCAGCCGCGTCAACCGCATCTTGGCCGCCGCCGAACAACACCACGTGCAAGTCATTTGGATGGGCATCCCTTATATGAAACAGGCAAAACTTAACAAGCAAATGCGATATCTCGACAAACTTTTAGCAGACGAGATCAGTCCAAAAGCCCTGTGGATACCGACCGACAAACTCCTCAGCAACGGCTCGGACACCTACGCCGACTCCGTCAACATCAATGGAAAAATCATCCGCTACCGCAGCAAAGACGGCATCCACTTCTCTGCTGAAGGACAAAAACTGCTCGCGGATAAAATCATGGAAAAAATCGTTTTTCAGACGACCCCTGAAATGAACGGCGAAGAACGCACGGAACAATTGTCCGCACGTTAAGCCCGTATCGGCAGCAAAAGGACGGCGTTTAGTTTATCCAATGCCGTCTTTTTCGTTACAATAGCCATCCGCCGCATCAAAAGACGTCGTCTGAAACCACACACAGGAAACTCATGAACATCAAAACCCTGTCCGTATCCCTTACCGCATTGTGCCTGTCTGCCGCCGCCCCCGCCGCCGATATGCTGCTGGAAAACTACGGCAGCAGCCGTCCCACCTGGCTCTTCAAGCTCAAAAAACTCGACCGCAGCTCGGACGGCAAATTCCGCATCCTCCAAATCGGCGATTCACACACTGCCGGCGACCTTTTCACCGAACAACTGCGCCTGCGTCTCCAACAAAAATGGGGCGACGGCGGCATAGGCTGGGTTTACCCCTTTACCGTCAAAGGACAACGCAGCGCAGCCGTCCGCTATGACGGTTCATGGCAAACCGTCAGCAGCCGCAGCGTTTCAGACGACTTCCCCTTAGGCGGCATCATAGCCAAAGCCAACGGCAGCAGCGTTACCATCAGCGCCAAAGACGGAAGCAGCGGCGAGAGGCAGATTTCCGTTTTCGCCAAACCCGTCCTGCCCGAGCAAACCCTGTCGTTCAACGGACGCGAAGTTCCTGCCGGAAGCAGCGGCTGGCAAATCATCCGCAGCAACGGTCGCCTGCCCCTGACCCTCAGCAGCTCCATGCCTTGGGACATCGGCTACATCAATATCGAAAATCCCGGACGCGGCGTAACCGTTTCCGCACTCGGCATCAACGGCGCGCAACTGACCCACTGGTCCAAATGGCGTCCCTCTTGGCAGGATGACCTTGCCCAAACCCGCGCCGACCTCGTTATCCTCGCCTACGGCACCAACGAAGCCTTCGCGCCAAATTTGGACATCACAGCCACCGAACAAAGCTGGCGCAGCTACATCCGCCAAATCAAACAAAGCCTGCCCGACGCAGGCATCCTGATTCTCGGCGCGCCCGAATCCCTTAAAAGCACTTCAGGAAGCTGCGGCACACGTCCCGCCACCTTGAGCAGCATCCAACAAATGCAGCAGCGCGTCGCCCGCGATGAAAAAATCATGTATTGGTCGTGGCAGAACGCGATGGGCGGCGAATGCAGCATGAAAAGCTGGATGAACCAAGGTCTTGCCGCCAAAGACGGCGTCCACTTCTCAGGCAAAGGCTACCGCCAAGCCGCCGACCGCCTCGCCGACAGCTTGATACAAATGGCAGATTAAACAAAAGGTCGTCTGAAAATTTTCAGACGACCTTTTTTTGATGACGGCACTTTTCTATCTTTTCTTGAAGACGTTCAATCCTCCTCAACTGCTTATCGAACGGTTTTGCAGCGTTTCAGCCCGTTCCCGATAATCAGCATCGAATTCCCGTTTTCAGACGACCTTCGCTTACTCTTTGTCAAATTGCTGCGTAAAGCGGACAAATTCTTCTTTTTTCGCTTTTGCCTTGCCTGAATCGATGGCTGCTTCGGCGGCTTTGACACCGTCCGACAACGAAGGCACGACATTGCCGGCATAAAGCGCGGCGGCGGCGTTGAGCAGGACGATGTCGCGTGCCGCGCCATGTTTGCCGCTCAACACTTCATCCATTTTTTCCAAAGATTCTTGTGCGTTGGCGACTTTGATTTCGTCCAAATTGCGGCGGATTTCAATGCCGAAATCCGCAGGGCTGATGTCGTATTCGCGGATTTCTCCGTCTTTCAGCTCGGCAACGTGGGTTTTGCCCGTCAGCGTGATTTCGTCCAAACCGCCTTCGCCGCACACGACCAAAACGTGTTTGGAACCAAGCTGTTTCAATACGCGCGACAGGATGCCGCACAAGTCGATGTGGAACACGCCCAAAAGCTGGTTTGGCGCACCGGCAGGGTTAGTCAGCGGACCTAAGATATTGAAAATACTTCTAAACCCGAGCGAGCGGCGCACGGGCGCGACGTGGCGCATCGCGCTGTGGTGGTTTTGGGCAAACATAAAGCCCAAGCCTGTTTGACGGATGCTTTCGGCGACTTGCTCCGGTGTAATGTTCAACACCGCGCCCATCTGCTCCATCACGTCTGCCGCGCCGCTGGACGAGGAAACGGAGCGCCCACCGTGTTTGGCGACTTTCGCGCCTGCCGCCGCCGCGACAAACATCGAAGTCGTGGAAATATTGAAGGTTTTTGCACCGTCCCCGCCCGTACCGACAATATCGACGAGGTCGTCTGAATTTTCCAGCGGCACTTTGGCGGCAAATTCGCGCATGACGGCGGCGGCGGCGGTGATTTCTGATACGGTTTCGACTTTAATCCGCAATCCGGTCAAGATGGCGGCGATTTGTTCGGGCGGCACCTGCCCGCTCATAATCTGGCGCATCAGGTCGGTCATTTCGTCGTAAAACAATTCGTTGTTGCTGATTAATCGTTCGATGGCTTGTTGCGGTGTAATCATGGTTCAATCCTTTTTACGGGTATTTTTACGTCAAACGTCGTCTGAAAATTTTCAGACGACGTTTGGTTTAAGCGGCGGACGCTTGGAAGTCTTTAAATTCTTCCAAAAAGTTTTTCAACATATCGTGTCCGTGTTCGGTCAACAGGGCTTCGGGGTGGAACTGCACGCCTTCGATAGCATATTCCTTGTGCCGCACGCCCATGATTTCCTGATCTTCCGTCCATGCGGTTACTTCCAAGCAATCGGGCAGCGTATCGCGGGCGATGACAAGGCTGTGATAACGCGTGCAGGTGACAGGATCGGGCAAATCTTTGAACATGCCTTTGTTCAAATGGAACACGGGCGAAACTTTTCCATGCATCAGCGTTTTTGCCCGCACCACATCCCCGCCAAACGCTTCGCCTATCGTCTGATGCCCGAGGCACACACCCATAATCGGCAGCTTGCCGGCAAAATGGCGCATGGCGGCGACGGAAATGCCCGCCTCTTTCGGCGAACAAGGACCCGGCCCGATAACGAGATATTGCGGTTTCAAAGCTTCGATTTCTTCAAGCGTAATATCGTCGTTGCGGCGGACGACGACTTCCTGACCAAGTTCGGCGAAATATTGGACGATGTTGTAGGTGAAGCTGTCATAGTTATCAATGAACAAAAGCATGGGGTACGGCCTTTTAGGGTTGTTTGACGGCGGCGATGTTTTCGGGCGAATTGATAAACGCCCACATCTGCTCTTCGGTTCGGAAAACGCCGTTACGGACAATATAATGCAGCGGATGCTTAATCAGCGCATCCGCTTTGCGGACAAAAACACGCATATTGCTGCTGTTTGCCGCCATTTCCAACACTTTGGCGGCAAAAGCGGGGCGGTGCAGCTTGTCGTGCATCAGCGGATGGCGGGCGATGTATTCGTTCAGAGGCTTGCCGCTGCTGTGGAAATCCGTGTGCAGCGGGTCGAGGAATACAATAAAAAAAGGCATCTTGCCCAAATAATCGTCTGCATCGTTCATAAGCGTTTCGGACGGAATATTTATATCGACATAATATCACAGTTAACCGCGATTCTTGATTCCAATCAGGTCGTCTGAAACATCGCTTGCCTCCTTCCGAAATATTCACTTAAAATCAGTCTTACATTCCAAAAAGAGATTTGCTTATGGGTTTCAAACTTACTCCGATTGATGTTGTTGATGACATCAGCCGCGAAGATTTTTATCAGAATTATCTCAAGCCGCGCCGTCCCGTCGTGATCAGAGGACTGACCCGCAACTGGCCTGCCCGTGACAAATGGTCGCTGGACTATATGAAAGAAACCGTCGGCGATATCGTCGTCCCCTTGTACGACAGCGCCAAAGCCGACCCTTCCGCGCCGATTAACGCCGCCAGTACGGAAATGCGCTTCAGCGATTATATCGATCTGATCAAACGCGAGCCGACGGATTTGCGGATTTTCTTATTTGACCCCATCAAACACGCTCCCGCCTTACTGAACGATTACGTTTTTCCCAAAGAGCTGATGGGCGGATTCTTAGACCGTTACCCTACTCTGTTTTTCGGCGGTGCAGGTTCGGAAACCTTCCTGCACTACGACATCGATATGGCGCACATCTTCCATACGCATTTCGGCAAAAAACACATCATCTTGTTCGATTACAAATGGAAAGAGCGCCTGTTCCGTATTCCTTTCGCCACTTACGCGCTGGAAGACTACCACGTCGACAACCCCGATACGGAACGTTTCCCCGAGCTTGAAGGCATCGAAGGCATCGAATGTTTCCTCGAATACGGCGACACCCTGTTCATGCCGACCGGCTGGTGGCATTGGATGAAATACCTTGACGGCTCATTCTCCATCTCCCTGCGCGCATGGGATGAAAGCTGGGTGGTTAAGGCGCATAGTTTGTGGAACCTGACCGTACAGCGCAAGTTCGACGACTTCATGAAAGCCCGCTTTAAAGCACGCTACATGAATTGGAAAGAACAGCTTGCCTGCAAACGCGCCCGCCGCGCATGGGAACGCGGCCTGCCTCGTTAAAACACGTTTAAAGGTCGTCTGAAAACAGTATTTCAGACGACCTTTATCCGCAAATTGCCCCGTATCCAGCGCAAAACTTGAAGCAATGGATGGCATTGCTTACTCAATACCGACACGGCGCGTAAGGCAAAAATGCAACAAATGCGAAATACAAAGCGCATATTTTTTTAAACGTCGGCGATAGATGAAACCAATCTGTCAAAGCAGGCGGGCTGACCTTGCTCCTGCCTGTTTTGCCCCATTTTTTAACCGGAGTGCATCATGCAAACACCTCTAAAATTCTTAACCGCCTTTGTTTTAACGGCATCGGCATTCTCAGCATCCGCTCACGGCATGCATAAACATAAGCCGCTGACCTTTGAAGAGCTGCCCAAAATCTGCCAACAATACTTCACGCGCGCGGAGAATTGTTACAAAAAGGCGGGCGCCAAATCCGATTTTCAACGCAACAATACAAAATTCCTGTTTCAATCCCTGCCTGCCGCCGATTTAACGCAGCGTGAAACCATGTGCAAAATTGCCATGGATTCGTTCGCCGAAAAAACGCGCTCGCTTCATTGCGAATAAGATTTTTGCCGGAAAGATATAGCAAAGGTCGTCTGAAAACCTATTTTGTGTTTTCAGACGACCTTTTTTCAGACGACCTTAAAAGAAGTAATTCGCCAGCAGCAAACCGAATGCCAAGCTGAATGCCATGCTCAAGAGGCCGGGGATCATAAAGCTGTGGTTGAAAATGAATTTGCCGATTTTAGTCGAACCCGTGCTGTCAAAATCAATCGCCGCGATAATCGGGCCGTAGTTCGGGATGAAGAAATAGCCGTTCACCGCGACAAACGTGCCGATGATAATCGGGGCGGGAATGCCCAGCGAAATACCGATGGGGAACAGCGTGGCAACGGTCGCCCCTTGGCTGTTGACCAAGACGGACAAAACGAACAGGGCAAACGCAAAAGTCCACGGCGCGGTTTCGACCAAATGCGATACGGTTTCTTTGACTTCGGTCAAATGACCGTGCATCAATGTATCGCCCAGCCATGCCACGCCGAATACGGCGATAACGGCGCGCATCCCCGCATGGAACACCGAGCCTTTGGTAATCGCGTTACCATTCGGTTTGCAAAGCAGAATAATCAGCGCAGCAGCGGAAAGCATGACAATTTCGATGGTGTGCGCCATGCCCATCAGTTTCGGGCCTTCTTCCGTTTGGAAGGTTGGGCGCAACTCGGGGACGGCACCCATCACGACCACCAACAATGCGGCGGCGAGGAAAATCCCGACTGAAAGTTTCGCCGCTTTGCTGACGGGCGCATTGGATACTTCAGTCGAATCTTTTTCGTTGGCTTCTACATATTCCGGGTCTTTCAGCAACGCCTGATAATGCGGGTCATCTTTCAACTCTTTGCCGAGCTTGTTGACAAATATGCAGGCAAGGCCGATACCTAAAATAGTTGAAGGAACAGTCACTTTCAGCACATCGGCCATCGTGATGTGCTGCGGCTCCAGGTAGGTCACGCAGGCGACGACCGCGGCCGCAATCGGGCTGGCAACAATGGCAAATTGCGACGCGATGACCGCCATCGTCAGCGGGCGGGAAGGACGGATGCCGTTGCGGCGGCTGACTTCGGCAATGACGGGTAATACCGAATAAGCGACATGTCCCGTGCCTGCCAATACGGTAAACAGATAAGTCACCATAGGCGCGATGAAAGTGATGTATTTCGGATTGCGATGTAAAACACGGGTGGCGATTTTAATCATGTAGTCCAAGCCGCCGCTTGCCTGCATCGATGCGGCGGCGGAAACGACCGCCATAATCATCAGCATCACATCAATCGGCGGACTGGTCGGCTCAAGATGGAAACCGAAGGCCAAAACCGCCAGCCCGATACCGCCGAGCACGCCCAAGCCGATGCCGCCGACCTGCGCGCCGATTAAGATACACACCAGTACGATGGCGAACTGGATAAAAAACATTGTGGACATGAACACTCCATTGTTTGTAAAAAAATCTTGAAGAGGAAACGGATTAAAGCGGATATCGGCGGAAGCTGCTGTTGCATTACATCTGATATCCATATTTTTGTTTTTATTTTAAATACCAACACTTTATCCGATTAAATCGGGCGTGATTATAGAGTAAGCACTCGTTATTAACAATGTTTTACTGAAATTAAGACATCAAAGGTCGTCTGAAAACACCGAAATTCATTTTTTCAGACGACCTTTTTCAGGAAATTTGTTCAACACAAAAATGTTTAGCGCGGTTTGCAGACAAGGCTTTATGTTCATACAAAAATCTATTTGATTTCTCTTAAACCGCCTTTCAATGAAATATCCTGCAATGCTCAATTCCCTATCCCAAGCTGCAACATCCCGATATAAATTTTCATTTTCTTGCATCCGGCCTTATCGAAATCAGCCGAAACATCCCCATAATACTGCCGTTATACCACTTCATATTTGAAAGAAAGCGATGACTGCCATCCTGATTATCCTCGGCCTGATTGCCATAGCGGTCGGCATTTTTGGCACGATTTACCCCGCCTTGCCGGGATTGAGCTTGATGTTTGTCGGCGCATGGCTGTTGGGCTATGCCGGCGACTATCAGGTTTTCGGTTCCGGCACACTCATTTTCCTTGCCGTTGTCGCCATTTTCGGCACGGCAATGGATTATGTCGCGGGCGCGCTGGGGGCAAAATATACGGGGGCGAGTAAAACCGCTGTCTGGGGAGCGTTTATCGGCGGCATTGTGGGCGCATTCTTCGCCATCCCCGGCCTGCTGTTAGGCCCTCTGATTGGCGCAGCCAGCGGCGAATTCATCGCCCGCAGAGACAGTTGGCAGGCAGGCAAAGTCGGCATCGGTACGTTTATCGGCTTTATCATCGGTACGGTTGCCAAAATCGGCTGCGCGCTGACCATTATGCTGACTGTCCTATTCGTATGGCTGGCTTCGTTTTTCTAAGCCATATCTTCAAAACCAAAGGTCGTCTGAAAATTCAGACGACCTTTGGTTTTTGAACGCTTATTTGTTACAGCAGGCTTTGTATTTCTTACCGCTGCCGCAAGGGCAAGGGTCGTTGCGTCCGATTTTGTCGCCTTCGCGGCGTACCGTTTGCGGTTTGTTGATGATTGCCTGCCAATACCAATAAATATCCAGCAACACATGCGGCAGCTCGGATTCGAGCTGGGCGAGTTCTTTTTCGGTCAGGTGCAGGATGATTTCGCCGTTTCGCTCTTCATCGTAAATCCCGCCCAAAGCCATAATCGGATAGAACAAATCTTCAAATTCTTCCTGATCAACCGCCTCAAACCAATCGGTCGGAACGATATCCAAAGCATACAGATAAGCGTTACACCAAGTATAAATATCGGGATTAGAAGCGGCATCTTCGTATAACCACAAATCGGGCAGCATTTTTTTACTGAGTTTGATGCGCAAATCCGCTGCCAAACCGATGACCAAACGTTCGATTTCGGTGCGCTCTTTGGCATCAAATAAGGATTCGTCGCCCAAAACTTCAGGCAGCCAGTCATTCGGGTTCAACGCATCGGGACCGCTCAACAAAGCCATCATAAACGCCTGCACCTCATCGCAGCGCATGGTGTTGTGGTGTTCCGATTTGGCATCGAGCAGCTCCATCAGGCGTACGCGCGACGCTTCGTCAAATGCTTGCAATTGCATGGTTATTCCTTAATTTTAAATGGTATGTTTATAGTGGATTAACTTTAAACCAGTACGGCGTTGCCTCGCCTTGTCCTGATTTAAATTTAATCCACTATATTCTCTAAGGGGTCGTCTGAAAACGGTTTAGGCGATGCGTTGGCGCATTTGCTCGAAAAGGCATACCGTTGCCGCCATGGCGACGTTTAACGATTCGGTCTGTCCCAGCATCGGGATTCTGACGCTGCCGTCAACTTTTTCCAAAATTTCCCGACTCACGCCGCTGCCTTCATTGCCGAAAACCCAAGCGCAAGGGGCATTTAAATCCAGTTGGTACAAGTCGGAAGGATTGCGCCCGTCCAAAGCGGTTGCCCATATTTTGTCCTGATAAGCATCCAGCCAATGCGGTAGAAAAACGCGGCTGTATATGTCCAGCAGAAAATGCGCCCCCATACCCGCACGCAATACTTTGGGCGACCAAATATCGACACAGTCATTACCCAACACAATCTGCCTAATGCCCGAAGCTGCCGCGCTGCGTAAAACCGTCCCGACATTGCCCGGATCTTGCAACCTGTCCAACACCACGCAGTCGCCGCTTAAAGGCAAATCACCTTGCGGCGGAATCTCTATCCAAGTCATCACATCGTCGGCATCGTTCAGACTGGTGATTTTAGACAAGGCTTCGTTTCCGACCCAAGTAATACCATCTTCGTCCAAACTGCTGATTAAATTTCGGATTTCAGGATGCGTGTTTTTACTTTCGGGCAAATACACTTGTTTGGGCGTGTATCCCGCCTCTAAATAGACCTGCAAAAGATGCACGCCTTCCAACACGGTTTGCCCGTATTCACGGCGTGCTTTAGATTGTGTCAACAGCTTGGACAAATGCTTGAGCTGCTCGTTTTGCGCGGAGGTAATCAATTTCATGTGCCGCATTATATAGCGGATTCAAATAAAAAGGATACAGCTCAATACCGTCCGACTTTGTTCAACCCGCTTTTTCAGACGACCTCAAGATGCGTCCGGTCAAAAACAAAATCCCTGCCCGAATAGCTCGGGAAGGGATTTTCTCTACTTGATGAAAATCTGTATCTCTATGCAGCTTAATGAACGACGGAATCCTGTTGAACCTGCGTTTCGGTTCGAACTGTAGTCTGACTCACACCTTTATCATTCTTTGCGGATTCAGGCATTACCACAGCGTCCGAAGCATTTTTGGCTGTCGGATTGGCGGCTACAGGTACGATATTTTCCTGTTGATTTTTGGTTTCAACAGCTTTTTCCGCGACCATACCAGAAGAGTCGCCCTTCACTTGCGGACCGAATTGCCATACGGCTACGGCAACCGCTGCCACGCTGGCGGCGACGGCGAAGGATTTGAAGAAGGAACTGTTCGCAGCCTGTACTTCCTTAACAACAGGCATCACAGCGGCAACTTCGGCTTCATGACGCTGTTTGTGTTCTTCGCTGATTTCCGCAAGCGTAGCGGTAAATGCCGCGCTTTGCATGAAATCCGCATCACGCCCTGTCCCTTCTTTATAGCGCATGCAATCGCCTAACAGATGGTACTCGTACCACGCTTCGGCAGCGGCATCGTCGGACAACAGACGGTCAAGCATCTCTTCGCTTACTTGGTCTCCATCCATCAGCATGGAAACATATTCTCTTGTTGTATCCATAGTTGTTACCATTTTTTTACCACCTTTGATTTTCAGAGGTTTCCAGCAGCGGCCTCAAATCTTTTGCTATCACTTCCCGCGCCCTGAAAATACGGGAGCGGACCGTTCCTATCGGACAATCCATAATTTTGGCTATTTCCTCGTAAGACAAACCGTCCATTTCCCGCAGGGTAATGGCTTTGCGTAAGTCTTCGGGCAAATGCGAAATTGTTGATTCGACTGTTTGCAGGATTTCCCGATTGATCATTTCAGCTTCCGGCGTATGGTAATCCGCAATCTGATCCGACAAATCCAGAATATCCCCGTCTTCGTTAGCAGCCTCTGCACTGACGAACGGCTGCTTTCCTGATGTTACTAAGAAATTCTTGGCGGTATTGATGGCAATCCGGTACAACCAAGTATAAAAAGCACTCTCACCCCGGAAATTCGGCAAGGCCCGATAAGCCCTAATCATTGCCTCTTGCGCCACATCATTGACTTCGTGTTCGTCTTTGACAAAACGGGAAATCAATCTGATGAGCCGACGCTGATATTTGGACATCAGCAACTCGAATGCTTTTTGTTCGCCCTTCTGCGCGCGCTCTACCAAGGCCTGATCAATCTGGCGATCATTCATATCTTACCTTTTATAATAACTGCATTATAAGCTATAAAATAGTAAAGCGTGCCGTGCCAGTTAAAGACAACTGCCGCCGTATTTAGTTCCATTTATATCTCAAAAATTTTCCGTAAACCGGTAAAAAACCGTCAAACCCTTGAAAATCGTGGCTTACCGTAAGGTTAACAATAGCAATGCAGTTTCCGTCAGTATTTGTGATAATCGGCCAGCATTTTCTGACGAACGGTACAATATGGTTTTCTTGCAACACTTTCTTAACGTTTTTATACAAAAAACCTACATTCATCATATCATCACTGCCCGCCGTCCGAATGATTCCGTCTTTTTCCAAGACCGATTCCGGCAATCCGTTGCGGTGCGGCACCAGAAAAAAGCCGTTTTCTTGGAGAATATCTTTCAGACGACCTCTGACTTCTTTTCCCTTTATCCAATCCGCGTCTGCAAACTGGTTTTGTTTCAATATGAATAAAAAATCCCGGTATAAACATACCGATGTTTCGCCGAACTGCCATTGTGCAGTTTCTGCTTCCAACAGTATCCGCGCGAAATCCGCCAGCTTTCTCGGAGAACTTTCCACAATCTCATTCTCTTTAAAAAACCGCCAAAGAATCCGGCTGCGGCGCGCTTCGCTGAATGTCTGCCAGCGGCTGACTTGGAAACGCCCGCTTTGGCAAACCGCCTGATAATCCGCTTCGACAACTTCGTCTAAAATCGCCAAATCGGTTTGCAAAGAACGGATGTTGGCACACACATGACGGTCAAAATTCGGAATGCGCTCCCGCCAAACCGGCAACGCCTCATAACGCATCCAATTCCTTAAAAAGGCAGTATCGGCGTTACTTTCGTCTTCGATGTTCGGCAGATTGCAGGCAGCGGCGTAGCTTTCCAGTTCTTTTCGGGAAAACGTCAGCAGCGGCCGCCAAATTTGCGTTTCCTCATCCAGCTTGCGCCATTGCGGCATGGCGGCAAGTGCTTTAATGCCGCCGCCGCGAACCGCCGCGAGCATGAATGTTTCAATTTGGTCATCCTGATGGTGCGCCAATGCGATGATGCCGGAGGGGTCGTCTGAAAACGCCTGATAACGCGCTTTCCGTGCGGCGGCTTCGATTCCCAAGCCGTCTTTTTTGACTTCAACTTTTACGCTTCTAAACGGCACATTCCATTCTTGGCATAAGCGTGTGCAAAACCCCAGCCAGTCATCCGCATTGCGGCTCAATCCGTGATGAACGTGCAAAGCGTGTACATTCAAACCAAGCTCTTCCCGCAAACACGCGAGCATATGCAGCAACACCACCGAATCCAAACCGCCGCTTAATCCGACCGTTACCGTACAACCATCTGGAAGCGAACGCGCCGAAAGACGCAGGGTTTCCAACAAACTGCGACATTGAGGCGGGAGGTTTTCAGACGACGTCGGGTTCATATGGCGTAATCTATGTTTTGTCGGCAAGGCAAGTTCTGAGAAATGAAAAAGCAGGCAGGGGGGCTTCTGCCTGCTTTTCTACACATTAATTGTTTACTTATCCGTAAACTTGCCGTAAGCCATAATCCGGTCGAAACGGCGCGACAGCAAATCCGCCATCGGCATATTTTGCGCTTCGCGCAACTCGGTTTCCAAAACCGTTTTGACGTTTTTCATGGTCGTTTCAAAGTCTCGGTGCGCCCCACCCAAAGGCTCGTTGATCACGGTATCGATCAAATCTAGTTCTTGCAGGCGTTTGGCGGTAATACCCAAGGCTTGCGCGGCATCTGCCGCTTTTTCGGCGGTTTTCCACAGAATAGACGCACAACCTTCCGGAGAGATAACCGAGTAAGTCGAATATTGCAGCATATTGACGTAATCGCCGACCGCAATCGCCAGCGCGCCACCGGAACCACCCTCGCCGATAATGGTACACAAAACCGGCACACGCAGGCGGGTCAATTCGTACAGGTTGCGTCCGATGGCTTCGGACTGACCGCGCTCTTCCGCGCCGATACCCGGATACGCGCCCGGCGTATCGACAAAAGTCATCACGGGAATATTGAATTTCTCGGCGGTCTGCATCAGGCGCAACGCTTTACGGTAGCCTTCAGGACGCGGCATACCGAAATTGCGGCGGATTTTTTCTTTGGTGTCACGGCCTTTTTGATGGCCGATAACCATCACGCTTTGACCGTTGAAGCGCGCCAAACCGCCGACGATGGCATGGTCGTCTGAATAATGGCGGTCGCCGTGCAACTCTTCAAAATCGGTGAAAATGGCTTGAATGTAATCTAAGGTGTAAGGACGTTGGGGATGGCGTGAAACCTGCGAAATCTGAGCGGGCGTCAGCTTGTTGAAAATCGATTTGGTCAAGTCGTTGCTTTTCTTCTGCAATCTGGAGATTTCATCGGAAATATCGACGGCGGATTCGCCCTGCACAAAGCGCAACTCTTCGATTTTATTGGTTAATTCGGCGATGGGTTGTTCAAAATCCAAAAAAACTGGTTTCATAGGGTGAAGCTCTCGGTAGGGACGCTGCCGCTATCATACGCCAATCAGGCATATTTGGCAGCATTTCTCATTGAGGATATGCCGTGCAAAACGGCAGATAATCGGGCGGATGCCTTTTCAGACGACCTTTTGCGGATGATATAGTATATCTGCACTAAACAAATGAAGTGCCGTATCTTATGATAAACTTCCATTCAGTTCAATCATTTCAAACAGGCTATGAAAAACGAACACGACAATACAGCGATGCGGCTCGACAAATGGCTTTGGGCTGCGCGCTTTTTCAAAACCCGCGCGCTGGCTCAAAAACATATCGAATTGGGCAGGGTTCAGGTCAACGGCGCCAAAGTCAAAAACAGCAAAAACATCAGCGCAGGCGACATCATCGACCTGACGCTCAATTCACTGCCTTACAAAATCAAAGTATTGGCACTCAACCACCAGCGCCGCCCCGCCCCCGAAGCGCGTCAGCTTTACGAAGAAGACATGAAAACCGCCGCCGAACGCGAAGCGCAGAAACAACTCGACCAAGCAAGCCGCATCAGCGCGGCGTATCCCGACGGCAGGCCGACCAAACGCGACCGCCGCCAACTCGACCGCATGAAGCGCGACAGCTGGTAGGGTTTTATAAATTCCGTTTCAACCGCGATGAGCAGCAGAACGGATATATTTGAAACTTTGCCAAAAAACAAATCATCCGTTTTTTGTTATTTCACGCAAATAGCTTGACGATTTTACCCGTCCGTTGTGTTGAGACTCCTGCCTGAAACCGCCGATTTCCGTAAAGTTGAAACGCATCAGAATCAGGTATAATCCATCCCTATTTCATTATTTCATTTTCAGACGACCTTGAGCCATTAAGGATATCTCCATGAGCAAGAAACGCGTCCTCACAGGCGTAACCACCACCGGCATCCCGCATCTGGGCAACTACGTCGGCGCCATCCGCCCCGCCGTCCGCGCGGCGCAAAACCCCGATACCGAGTCCTTCCTCTTCCTCGCCGATTACCACGGCATCATCAAATGCCACGAACCGGAGATGATTCACCAATCCACCCAAGCCGTTGCCGCCACTTGGCTTGCCTGCGGACTCGACCCCGAGCGCACTACCTTCTACCGCCAAAGCGACATTCCCGAAGTGATGGAATTGAACTGGATTCTGACCTGCATTACCGCCAAAGGCCTGATGAACCGCGCCCATGCCTACAAAGCCGCCGTGCAGGCAAACGCCGAAAACAATCAGGAAGACCCCGACCACGGCGTAGAAATGGGGTTGTACAGCTACCCCATCCTGATGACCGCCGACATTCTCATGTTCAACGCCAACGAAGTACCCGTCGGCCGCGACCAAATCCAACACGTCGAAATGGCGCGCGACATCGCCGGCCGCTTCAACCATCGCTTCAAAGAAGTTTTCACCCTACCCGAAGTGAAAATCGACGAAAACGTCGAACTCTTGGTCGGTTTGGACGGACGTAAAATGTCCAAATCCTACGGCAACACCATTCCGCTTTGGGAAAACGACAAGAAAACCCAAAAATCGGTCAACAAAATCATCACCAACATGAAAGAGCCGGGCGAGCCGAAGCAGCCCGACGAAAGCCCCTTGTTTGAAATCTACAAAGCCTTCTCCACGCCGTCTGAAACCGCAGCGTTTACGCAAATGCTGGCCGAAGGCTTGGCATGGGGCGAAGCCAAAAAACTCTTGGCCGCCAAAATCAACGCCGAGCTGGCAGAACCGCGCGAACGCTACAACGAGCTGACCGCCAACCCTTCGCAAATCGAAGACATCCTGCAGACAGGCGCCGCCAAAGCGCGCAAAGAAGCGCGCGAACTGCTGGATCAAGTACGCGACGCCGTCGGCATCCGCCCATTGAAGTAAATCTCAAAAGGTCGTCTGAAAAAGCAGCCCGCTATTTTCAGACGACCTTTTCCTGTTTAAAACAAGGAATATCCGATGAAAGCCTTTCCGATTCTCTTATCAGCCCTCCTGCTTGCCGCCTGCGGCAAATCCGAAGCCCCAGCCGAGCCTGCACAAAATGCCGCCGAAGCCGCGCCAAAGCCCACGTTTAAAGTCAAATACATCGACAACAACGCCATCGCAGGCTTGGATTTAGGACAAAGCAGCGAAGGCAAAACCAACGACGGCAAAAAACAAATCAGCTATCCGATTAACGGCTTATCCGAACAAAACGTCATCCAACTGATCGGCAACCACCCCAACGATTTGGAAGTCATCAGCGGCAAATGTATGGAAACCGGCGACAAAGGCGAGCCTTTGGGCTGGACTGAAAACGGCAAATGCCATGCCTTGTTTGCCAAACTGGTCGGCAACATCGCCGAAGACGGCGGCAAACTGACAAGCTACCTCCTCTCCCATGCCGCCCTGCAACCGTATCAGGCTGGCAAAAGCGGCTATGCCGCCGTTCAAAACGGCCGCTACATCCTCGAACTCGACAGCGAAGGAATGTTCTACTTCCGCCGCCGCCACTATTGATTGAGCGGATGCCGCCCATGACCGTACACACCTTAATCCGCGCCCTGCCTAAAGCCGAATTGCACGTCCATATCGAAGGCACGTTCGAGCCGGAATTGATGTTCGCCATCGCCGGACGCAACGGCGTTTCCATTCCCTATGCGGATGTAGACGCCGTGCGCCGCGCTTACGATTTTCACAACCTCCAGTCCTTCCTCGATATTTACTACGCTGCGGCGGCGGTCTTGCTCCACGAGCAGGATTTTTACGACCTGACCACCGCCTATTTCGCCCGCTGCCGCGAGGACAACGTCGTCCACACCGAAATCTTCTTCGACCCGCAAACCCATACCGCGCGCGGCGTACCGTTTGAAACCGTCATCAACGGCATTACCCGTGCACGTCTGGAAGCGCAGGAAAAATGGGGCATTTCCAGCAGATTGATTATGTGTTTCCTGCGACATTTGAGCGAAGAATCCGCGTTTGAAACGCTTGCCCAAGCGCAGCCTTTCAGACGACATATCGACGGCATCGGACTGGATTCGGGCGAACTCGGCAACCCGCCCTCGAAATTCGAGCGCGTCTTTGCCCAAGCCCGCGCCCAAGGTTTTCCCGCCGTCGCCCATGCCGGTGAAGAAGGCCCGCCCGAATACGTTTGGGAAGCGTTGGATTTGCTGAAAGTCGTCCGCATCGACCACGGCGTGCGCTCCGAAGAAGACGAAACCCTTATGCAGCGCCTGATTGCCGAGCAAATGCCCCTGACCGTCTGCCCATTGAGCAACCTCAAACTCAAAGTCGTCGGCGACCTGTCCCGGCACAACCTGCGCCGTATGCTTGAGCACGGCGTATTGGTTACCGTCAATTCAGACGACCCCGCCTACTTCGGCGGCTACCTCAACCAAAATTTCATCGAACTTGCCGACGCATTGGATTTGAATGAAGCAGACATCCGCACCTTGTGCAAAAACTCGTTCAAAGCCTCGTTTTTAAACGAGGAAGAAAAAGTAAAACGGTACGCCGAAATCGACGGCATCCATGTTTAGACACAAAGCCGACCTGAAAAACAATCCGGTCGGCTTTGTTTTTATCTAAAAATGCAAATCCTCTAACCACAGTCAATTCCCTACCAAACCACTCAACTATCCGCCCGAAATCTGTTAAAATACCGACCTATCCTAATAAATACAGCATCAAAAGGCACACAATCATGGCTCTTTTGCAGATTTCCGAACCCGGCATGTCCGCCGCTCCGCATCAACACCGCCTCGCCGTCGGCATCGACTTGGGTACGACCAACAGCCTGGTTGCCACCGTCCGCAGCGGCAGCCCGGTCTGTCTGACCGATATGGACGGGCGCACCACCCTGCCCTCTGTCGTCCGCTACGGCGAAGGCGATGCCGTCGAAGTCGGCAAAGCCGCCCTTGCCGCCCAAAAAACCGACCCGCTGAACACCATCAGCTCCGCCAAACGCCTGATTGGCCGCACGCTTGCCGACCTCGCGCAGGACGCGCAATACCTGCCCTACCGTTTCACGCCCAACGAGCGCGTGGTCGAGCTGAACACCCGCCAAGGTGCAAAAACGCCTATCGAAGTGTCGTCTGAAATTCTCAAAGCCCTCAAATCGCGTGCCGAAGAAACATTAGGCGGCGATTTGGTCGGCGCCGTCATTACCGTTCCCGCCTATTTCGACGATGCCCAACGCCAAGCCACCAAAGACGCCGCGCGTTTGGCGGGCTTGAACGTCTTGCGCCTGCTCAACGAGCCGACCGCCGCCGCGATTGCCTACGGGCTGGACAACGCCTCGGAAGGCACATTTGTCGTTTACGACTTGGGCGGCGGCACGTTCGACGTATCCGTATTGCAACTGACCAAAGGGCTGTTTGAAGTCAAAGCCACCGGCGGCAACAGCGCATTGGGCGGCGACGATTTCGACCACCGCCTGTTCTGCCACCTGCTTGAGCAAAACGACCTTTCCAAACTCAATGAGCGCGACAGCCAGCTTCTGCTTTCCCTTGTCCGCGCCGCCAAAGAACAACTGACCAGCCAAACCGAAGCTATCGTCGAAGCCACGCTTTCAGATGGCCGCAAAATCCATACCGTCATTACCCGCCAAGAATTTCACCACCTGACGCAAAATCTGGTGCAAAAAACCATCGAACCCGTCAAACAGGCTTTGAAAGACGCGGGCGTGACCAAAGCCGACATTAAAGGCGTGATTATGGTCGGCGGTTCCACCCGTATGCTGCACGTTCAACAAGCGGTCGCCACCTTCTTCGGACAAACCCCGTTGAACAACCTCAACCCCGACGAAGTTGTCGCGCTCGGCGCCGCCATACAGGCGAACGTCCTTGCCGGCAACAAAACCGACGGCGAATGGCTGCTGCTGGACGTTACCCCCCTGTCGCTCGGCTTGGAAACCTACGGCGGACTCGCCGAAAAAATCATCCCGCGCAATTCCACCATCCCCACCGCGCGCGCGCAGGACTTCACCACCTTCAAAGACGGCCAGACCGCTATGACGATACACGTCGTACAAGGCGAGCGCGAACTCGTTTCCGACTGCCGCAGCCTTGCCAAATTCACCCTGCGCGGCATTCCGCCCATGACCGCAGGCGCGGCGCGCATCCGCGTTACCTTCCAAGTTGACGCCGACGGCCTGCTGTCCGTTTCCGCCCAAGAACAAAGCACCGGCGTACAGGCGCAAATCGAAGTCAAACCTTCCTACGGCTTGGACGACGACACCATCACCCAAATGCTCAAAGACAGCATGAGCAACGCCGCCGAAGACATGGCGGCACGCGCCCGTGCCGAAGCCGTGGTCGAAGCCGAAAGCCTGACCGACGCCGTCAACGCCGCCCTCGAGTTGGATAACGATTTGCTGGATGCCGAAGAGCTTGCACAAATCCAGCAAGACATCGCCGATTTGCAAGGTCGTCTGAAAGACAGCAACGCCGAAGACATCCGCGCCGCCGTCACCAAACTCAGCCGCAGCACCGACAACTTCGCCGCCAAACGCATGAACCGCAACATCCAACGTGCGCTGACAGGGCAAAGTGTGGATGATATTTGACGGCAAACGGTTTCAGACGACCTCGAAAGACACAAAGGTCGTCTGAAAAAATTCAAACACTATTTTTCAGACGACCCCATCCCATGCAAAACCCTTCCATCCCCCAAGACTGGAACGTTTATTTCAGCCGCATTAGCGACGCACCCGCCGCCTTACGCATCAACCTTGCCTTAATCGAAGTCGCGCCGCTGGCAGAGTATCCGCAACATGTGCGCGTCAGCATGAAATTGGAACAAACCAACGAACACGGCTTCCCGACGCCCGAAGAAAGCGAAGCGGTTTACGACATCGAAGACCAAATCGACCGACTGGCGGGCAACGACAACATTCCCTCAGGCATAGTCACCACAAACGGCGCGGCAAATTGGCATTTTTACAGCCGAGATGCCGAAACCTTCGCCCAAGCCTGCCGTAACTTGCTGACACAAAACGACCGTGTTTGCGACATCACAATCAGCGAAGATGCCGAATGGTCGTTTTATCAAGAATTCCTGTATCCGGACAGCTACGAGTTGCAAGCCATCCGCAACGAACAGGTTTTACGCCGTTTCCGACAAGACGGCGACCGCCTCGATAAGCCCCGCCCCATCGACCACTGGCTGTTTTTCCACACCGAAGCAGACCTGAACGCCGCAGCCGCCAAAGTCGGCACATTAGGCTATACCGTCAGCGACAGCGGCCGCATCGAGCAGGAAGAAGACCACCCGAGCTACCGCCTGCAACTTTCCAAAAACGCCCCGCTTACCGACATCGACAACGACACATGGGAGTTGATCGATATCGCCCACGAAAACAATGGCGACTACGACGGCTGGGGCAGCATATTAGTCCAATAAAGCATCAGGTCGTCTGAAAACACACCGGCAGCCCCGTTCAGACGACCCGCATCCACTTTGACCTTAGGAGAATCCCATGAGCGAATCCATTGTTTACGGTATCGATCAGGAAAATGAACTCATGAACCGCGCCTTCGAACAGGCACGTTCCACATTCAAATATTTCTGGCGCGAGCTGTATTGGGAAAACCGCCGCATCATACCCGCCTTAGATTTTGCCATGGTCAAAGTACCTTTTTTCCAAGACAGCGAAGACGGCGAAATTTGCGAACATATGTGGATAAACGACATCTACTTCGACGGCCTCCACATTTACGGCACGCTGGTCAACGAACCCAACGACCTGACCAATGTAGAACAAGGCGAAAGCGTCTGCGTTCCGGTTGACGATATCAGCGACTGGATATTCCTGTGTAACGGCATCCCCTACGGCGGCTTCACCGTACAGGCAGTCCGCATCCAAATGACGCCGCAAGAGCGCGCAGAACACGATGCCGCATGGGGCATCGACTTTGGCGATCCCGAAGAAGTCTTGCTGGTTTACGAAGAAAAAAAACACCCCGAAAATCTGGACGAACATCCGATGTGTCGAAACTGTCTGAACGACTTCCGCCAACAGCTGGCACAAAACTCGGATTACCTGCGCGAGCAAGACGAAGACGGCTACACACCGCTCCATCACGAAGCCATCGCAGGCAACGCGCCCCTGGTCAAAGCCATGCTCGAATTGGGTGCAGACCCGGCCGCCACCACGCAAGAAGGACTGACCGCCCTAGACTTTGCCCGCCTTATGGACTGGCAAAACGTCATCGAGATACTCGAACCACGCCACTAAACCATAGGTCGTCTGAAAAAAAGAAAAGAAAAATGTCCGATCGATTTCGACTAATCATACCGACAATACTGAAATTCATTTGGGCCCTTGTTTGGCGGCTGACCGTCTCTATTTCGGTCGGAAAGACCGTATCTCATTTTTTACCACCCGAACACGAAACTTACACCCAAGGCAGCAAAATAAACGCCTTGTTTCAAATCGCCGTTCGCCCAACTGATGACAGTAGTTGTGCAGTGAAACCATGGAATGAGTTCAATGCCGAGCAGGATAAAGTGTGTACGTACCGCCCTGATCAAAATGATTGCTACGTAAATTCGAAAATCACTTGCAATGTAAAACGTATCAGTACCGAAGAATACGAACTCATTTATACTGACCCCTTCTTCACAGAGGAAAGAACCAGTCATTACCGTATAACTGAAGGTCGTGTAGAACCCTTGTCTTTTACCTTCGACTCATCCTCACGCAGATTTGAAGCAGGACTACTAGCCGGCATCTTCACCCTTCTTCTGACTTTAGTACCGCTACTTTACTGTACGTGGCGACGCCGTAGAAAAATTCAGGCGGCAGCCAAGAAAGCAAGAATGGCGGCACAACATAAAGACTGACCATACTGTAAACCGCAAAATAAACAGATTTTGTTCAATATATTGCCGCCTTATAGATGGGTTTAAACTGTTTCAGACGACCTAAATCTTGATGAGGTCGTCTGAAAAGAAAGAATAGTAAAAATGTCCGATCGATTTCGACTAATCATGCTAATCATACTGACAATACTGACCGTCATTTGGGCTCTTGTTTGGCGATTTACCGTATCTGTTCTGGTCGGTATTGCTGTGTTTTACTTTTTACCACCGCAACACGAAACTTACACCCCAAGCAGCAAGATAAACGCACAATTCAGCGTTCCCGTCCTCAAAAATGAAAATGGTGAATGTGTCTTAAAACGATGGACAGAGTTTGATTCCGTTCAGGACAAAATTTGCACACAAAGCTTTGAGGACATGTCTTGTTTCCCAATCCCACAGACGAAAACCGGTTGCGATTTAAAACAGATAAATACTCAAGAATACAAGTTCATTGCTTATGGTACAGATCAAACAGAGACCAATCACTACCGTTTGACAGAAGGTCGCATAGAGCCTTTATCCTTTACCTGGGATTCCTTTTCCCGACGACTGGTAGCAGGACTAATAGCCGCCGGCATCACCCTGCTTCTGACCTTAGCACTACTGCTTCATCCCCGATGGGGAGGCCGCATAGACAACTGGGTTGCCGCCAAAAAAGCGAAAATGACCGAACAACATAAAGACTGACCACACTCAGCGTCGCACACCTCCTTGACCGACAAAACGTCATCAAGATATTTGAACCACCCCACTAAACAAAAGGTCGTCTGAAAACCAAGATACAATTTCAGATGACCTCCAACCTACCGAACATGAGACTCTGGCACCAAACCCTCATCCCGCTACTCCCCCGCGCCCAGCTTTTAGGGCAACACCGCGAATGCGCCGCCCTGCGCGGAGCAGGCTGGGGCAGGCCACACGCGACGGTGAATTACGTTTTCACCCATTCGCCTGACAAACTCTATCTGTATCACGCGCTGATTATGGAAGAAATGGAAAAACGCGGCTACAAACCCGATCCGTTGTGGAAAGACCCGCTGTACCGCGGCAAAGCGGTTGCCCCTTATCCCGCACACAATACCGAAGCTGCCGATTCGCCGATTTACCCCGAACACGATGATGCTTATCTGGACGAATGTCTGGAAAATTTAAAAAGCAAAGGCATCGTGTTATAAACGGTTTCAGACGACCTCTTCATCACAAAAGGTCGTCTGAAATATAGTGGATTAACTTTAAACCAGTACGGCGTTGCCTCGCCTTAGCTCAAAGAGAACGATTCTCTAAGGTGCTGAAGCACCAAGTGAATCGGTTCCGTACTATCTGTACTGTCTGCGGCTTCGTCGCCTTGTCCTGATTTAAATTTAATCCACTATAATGACCAACCCAGCACGAGCAAACCATGAACAAACTTACAAATCTTCCGTTCAAGGAAAAAGTTAACGAACTCAATGAAAATCTCATTGCTTTTGCAGAACCGGAAACTGTATTCTGTGAAAAACAGCCATGGCTAAAAAATCATTTCCTACCCATGATGAGTATAGATTTGGGAGAATTTAAAACAGAATGGAGTGGCACAATCGTCCATCTTATCAACCCAATCGAACCTTATGGATACAATATAGGTGGCTGCACACCCGCTTACCACAATAAATTTATTGGTGAAAACTGGCTGGCTTTCCGTTTGACAGACGATAACAAATATGAATTTTTGGGAGAAGAAGGCTATTTCACCCGCAGTCCTCAATACAGAGAGAACTTAAAACAAATACTTTGCGCCGATTTCGATCCCAATGCTTTTGAAAACAAAGACATTCTGGAAAAGTGTAAAGAAGAGTTTTATCAAGAAGCACTGAAGTATTTCGATGAATCTGTTCAAATCTATCAAAAGAACAAATCAGATTTTGAAAAACGAGAGGGGCGGTACGGCGACGAGCCTTACGATAATACCTATTTTGGTCTATATCTTGATAGATTAGGCGGAGTGATTAAAGGTGGAAATTGGGTAGATACTAGTCCCATTCCTCCCGCCTTCACTCTAAAAGAAGACAAGGATTGGAACGTATTCATAGAACACCAGGGTAATCCTTTCTACCATATTGCCTCATGCTCAGGATATGGATACTCCAACGGAGCAGATGACGTAATTCTGCTCTACGAACCCGTCAGCCGGATTGCATTATTTACATTCGAATGGACATAGAACACAGACTATTGTTAAACCCCACCATTATCAAACCACTCATTACAAGAGACAATAAAAATGCCCAAAATCACCGTACTCCCACACGCCGTATTATGTCCCGAAGGCGCAGTCATCGAAAACGCACCCGAAGGCAAAACCGTCCTTGACGTACTGCTCGACCACGACATCGAAGTCGATCACGCCTGTGAAAAATCCTGTGCCTGCACCACTTGCCACGTCATCATCCGCAAAGGCTTCGACAGTTTGGAAGAGCCGAGCGAGCTGGAAGAAGACCTGCTCGACCAGGCATGGGGCTTGGAAGCCGACTCGCGCCTGAGCTGTCAGGCAGTGGTTGCCGACGAAGACTTGGTGGTGGAAATCCCCAAATACACCATCAACCACGCGCGCGAAGATCATTGATGCAAAGAGGTCGTCTGAAACGGATACAGCAATGTTCAGACGACCCCTGCCAAATTTTGAGCAAACAAAAAGTCGTCTGAAACTGCCTTACCGACCGTTTTCAGACGACCTTCCGTCAAATCGCTGCCAAATCGTTTATTTGGAACGTGGAACGACAAACCTTAAGCGGGATACTTTCATCGAAGCGACGGTTTGCGCAACAGGGTAATTTTCCACTCTGCCTTTGGCGTTCAGCATACTGAGGCTGCTGCCATGACGGGTAATGATGCTCTTAGGTTCGGGCTTCGGTGCCGGTTCGTTTTTTGTTGCGGTTGTAACGGATTTCGGCGGTTCGGGGACATATCCCGCCAAGCCGAAGCGTTTGATGATTTTGTTTGCGGCATCCATATAACGCTGTTTTGCTTCTTCGTTTTCCACCACCATATCGTCAAGCGCCACAGACACGTCGTTGCCGCAGCCGACAATGCGTTCCGCAATACGCGAATACACCATCCAGCGTTTCAAACGCAAAGCGCCCGCATCTTCGTCCGGCGTGGCGGCATCCAAAGCAATCATGCCGTAACGCTTGCCATAACGGAGGCGCAGCGAAAGCCGCTTCAGCCCCTCACTATCGTCCAGCATCTGATAAAGCTCGCGGATAAGCAGCAGCAGGCGGTCGAACACCCCCGCTTTAGCAAGATAATTAGGATCATCGGAGGCGAGCGCGTAAATAAGTTTGGATAATTTGGCATTGAGTGCGTTGTTCATCGATTTTCCTGTTATTCATACTATAATGGATTTCTTTAAGAACCATTCCAAATGATTTGGTTGCATGACAAAGTGTAAATTTTCCTTAGTGAAAGTCAGAAAAATGTATTAACGTACACCTTGAAAATATTACATAGGAAAATACCATATGCGATTTCAGACGCATTAATCATTGCCGACACGAATTTTCCCCAAAGCATTAAAACCTAAACAAGCCATCCCGAATCAACCCATTCGGACACTCCAAAAGGAACGACATCATGAAATGGACAGACACCCAACGCATCGCTGAGGAACTCTACGACCTGCACGGCGACAGCATCGACCCGAAAACCGTTCGCTTCACCCAACTGCGCGACCTGATTATGGCGCTGCCCGACTTCGACGACGATCCCGCACGCTGCGGCGAACGTATCCTCGAAGCCGTACAACAGGCATGGATTGAAGAGGCTGAGTGAGGCAACATCATTTGTAAGCTAAAAACCAAGACGTCGTCTGAAAATTTTTCAGACGACGTTTGAATGGGTTGATAGCCAACTCAAGCGCGAAACATCTTATTGCTTTTGCGTTACCAACAAAAATACAAACCATTGAAATCCATTTAATTTCAAGACATTCCCACACATCAGAATATGTATTTTCTCGCCGGCTTGCCCTCATATGAATAGAGACAAGCATAATGGCAACCACATTAAAATAATTCATAAACTTTCTGAAAATTTTGAATTTGACTCATATACAAGGCAAATTTATCATACAAGCCTGAAAACGTTTAAAAAAGACAACCGAGGTACACAGCCAATGAGTTACGCAAAAGAAATCAATGCGTTAAACAACAGCCTTTCCGACTTGAAGGGCGACATCAACGTTTCGTTCGAATTTTTCCCGCCGAAAAACGAACAAATGGAAACCATGCTGTGGGACTCCATCCATCGCCTGCAAACCCTTCATCCCAAATTCGTTTCCGTAACTTACGGCGCAAACTCCGGCGAACGCGACCGTACGCACAGCATCGTCAAACGCATCCAACAGGAAACCGGCTTGGAAGCCGCGCCGCACCTGACCGGCATCGACGCCTCTCCCGACGAATTGCGCCAAATCGCCAAAGACTATTGGGACAGCGGCATCCGCCGTATTGTCGCCCTGCGTGGCGACGAGCCACCCGGTTATGAGAAAAAACCGTTTTACGCCGAAGATTTGGTCAAACTCCTGCGCTCTGTCGCCAACTTCGACATCTCCGTAGCGGCATACCCCGAAGTGCATCCCGAAGCGAAATCCGCACAAGCCGACCTGATTAATCTGAAGCGCAAAATCGATGCGGGCGCAAACCATGTCATCACCCAATTCTTCTTCGACGTAGAACGCTACCTGCGCTTCCGCGACCGCTGCGTAATGCTGGGCATCGACGTCGAAATCGTTCCCGGCATCCTGCCTGTTACCAACTTCAAGCAACTCGGCAAAATGGCGCAAGTAACCAACGTCAAAATCCCGAAATGGCTGTCGCAAATGTATGAAGGCTTGGACGACGACCAAGCAACGCGCAATCTGGTGGCGGCAAGTATCGCCATCGACATGGTCAAAGTCCTATCCCGCGAAGGCGTGAAAGATTTCCACTTCTACACGCTCAACCGCAGCGAGCTGACTTACGCCATCTGCCATATTTTAGGCGTGCGTCCTTAAAGCCGAAAACGGTTTCAGACGACCTCAGGGGTCGTCTGAAAAACAAAACACCGCCCCATCCGCCCTATTCTGATTTACAATACCGACCGATTCGGATTGAACCGGTCCTTACAAAATCCAACTGGAGAGTTCAACATGACAACATTACATTTCTCAGGCTTCCCGCGTGTCGGCGCCTTCCGTGAATTGAAATTCGCCCAAGAAAAATACTGGCGTAAAGAAATCAGCGAACAAGAGCTGCTCGACGTCGCCAAAGACCTGCGCGAAAAAAACTGGAAACACCAAGCCGCCGCCAACGCCGATTACGTTGCCGTAGGCGATTTCACTTTCTACGACCACATCCTTGACCTGCAAGTCGCTACCGGCGCAATTCCCGCCCGTTTCGGCTTCGACAGCCAAAACCTGTCTTTGGAACAATTCTTCCAACTGGCGCGCGGCAACAAAGACCAATTCGCCATCGAAATGACCAAATGGTTCGACACCAACTATCACTACTTGGTGCCTGAATTCCACGCCGATACCGAATTCAAAGCAAACGCCAAACACTACGTTCAACAACTGAAAGAAGCCCAAGCTTTGGGTCTGAAAGCCAAACCGACCATCGTCGGCCCGCTGACCTTCCTGTGGGTCGGTAAAGAAAAAGGCGCAGTCGAATTCAACCGCCTGAGCCTGTTGCAAAAACTGCTGCCCGTTTACGTTGAAATCCTGAACGCTTTGGTTGAAGCCGGTGCCGAATGGATTCAAATCGACGAGCCTGCTTTGGCTGTTGACCTGCCTAAAGAATGGGTGGAAGCCTACAAAGACGTTTACGCCACTTTGAGCAAAGTAAACGCCAAAATCCTGTTGAGCACTTACTTCGGTTCTGTTGCCGAACACGCCGCATTGTTGAAAGCCCTGCCCGTTGACGGTCTGCACATCGACTTGGTACGCGCTCCTGAACAACTGGATGCGTTCGCCGACTACGACAAAGTCCTGTCTGCCGGCGTTATCGACGGCCGCAACATCTGGCGCGCCAACCTGAACAAAGTTTTGGAAACTGTCGAGCCTCTGAAAGCCAAACTGGGCGAGCGTTTGTGGATTTCCAGCTCTTGCTCGCTGTTGCACACCCCATTTGACTTGTCAGTTGAAGAAAAACTGAAAGCCAACAAACCCGACCTCTACTCTTGGTTGGCATTTACCCTGCAAAAAACCCAAGAATTGCGCGTTCTGAAAGCCGCATTGAACGAAGGTCGTGATTCCGTTGCCGAAGAACTCGCCGCCAGCCAAGCTGCCGCCGATTCACGCGCCAACAGCAGCGAAATCCACCGCGCAGACGTTGCCAAACGTCTGGCTGATTTGCCTGCCAACGCAGACCAACGCAAATCTCCATTTGCCGACCGTATCAAAGCGCAACAAGCATGGTTGAACCTGCCTCTGCTGCCGACTACCAATATCGGTTCTTTCCCGCAAACCACCGAAATCCGTCAAGCACGCGCAGCCTTCAAAAAAGGCGAACTGTCTGCCGCCGATTACGAAGCTGCGATGAAAAAAGAAATCGCCTTGGTGGTTGAAGAGCAAGAAAAACTGGACTTAGACGTACTGGTACACGGCGAAGCCGAGCGTAACGACATGGTCGAATACTTCGGCGAATTGTTGAGCGGTTTTGCATTCACCCAATACGGCTGGGTACAAAGCTACGGCTCACGCTGCGTGAAACCACCGATCATCTTCGGTGACGTAAGCCGTCCTGAAGCCATGACTGTCGCTTGGTCCACTTACGCACAAAGCCTGACCAAACGCCCGATGAAAGGCATGTTGACCGGTCCGGTCACCATCTTGCAATGGTCTTTCGTCCGCAACGACATTCCACGCTCTACCGTGTGCAAACAAATCGCACTGGCTCTGAACGACGAAGTATTGGATCTGGAAAAAGCAGGCATCAAAGTCATCCAAATCGACGAACCTGCCATCCGTGAAGGTCTGCCTTTGAAACGCGCCGATTGGGATGCCTACCTGAACTGGGCCGGCGAATCCTTCCGCCTGTCCTCTACCGGTTGCGAAGACAGCACACAAATCCACACTCATATGTGCTACTCCGAGTTCAACGACATCCTGCCCGCCATCGCAGCTATGGACGCCGACGTGATTACCATCGAGACTTCACGTTCCGACATGGAACTCTTGACCGCGTTCGGCGAATTCAAATACCCGAACGACATCGGCCCGGGCGTTTACGACATCCACAGCCCGCGCGTACCGACAGAAGCCGAAGTGGAACACCTGTTGCGCAAAGCCATCGAAGTCGTACCGGTTGAACGCCTGTGGGTGAACCCGGACTGCGGTCTGAAAACACGCGGTTGGAAAGAAACTCTGGAACAACTCCAAGTGATGATGAACGTTACCCACAAACTGCGTGCCGAATTGGCGAAATAATTTTGAACTAGCGTAATCAAAAGGTCGTCTGAAAATTTTCAGACGACCTTTTTGCCAAATTAATATTTCATTTTTCCATCAAACTGAGCCTCCATAGCCTATCCTCCCTATTGTCTTCCACAATAATCTTTTATGACTAATGGGCAAAATAATTTATTTGGGGTATAATTACACGAAACTAAATTAAAACAGCGGCTAACTGTATCTACTCACAAACAGCAAAATCCGCATATATAGTGGATTAAATTTAAATCAGGACAAGGCGACGAAGCCGCAGACAGTACAGATAGTACGGAACCGATTCACTTGGTGCTTCAGCACCTTAGAGAATCGTTCTCTTTGGGCTAAGGCGAGGCAACGCCGTACGGGTTTAAAGTTAATCCACTATATCAAACAACACATTACAGCAACAAACAATAAGGATGCACGCTATGGGAATCATCAGTCTTATCTTCATCGCCGTAATACTGACCGTATTACTGCTCAACTTCAAACAAAAATTAGACCGTTGCAAAAGAGATTATCAAGAATCTTTTGTTGCACTCCGTATCGCCCTAGCATGCCGCCATCAGGCAGTCAGACATGTTTTGGATGCTTCAAAAATTTATCTGGGGCGAGAAGATGACAATGTCGACAGCAATTTATTGTCCTCATGTGGCGATGCCGAAGCCGTATTGACCCAAGCATCCAAATCATTTTCACCTGAATCCCTTTCGCGCTTGTGCAACGCAGAAGCAAGCTTGAACAACTCACTCCGCGCCCTGCAAGAAGTTTTAGAAAAAAGCCTGAAACAACGCCCCGATCAAGGTCTGAAAAGCCAGCTTGAAATGCTGGACGCCGCCGAAACCGATGTTGTATCTGCACGACGCGCCTACAATCGATCTGCAGAACGCTACAACCGCATGTTGAGAAAAACCATGAGTGGACTTGTTGCCAAAGTATTGGGTTATCACGCGAAAGCCAGCCTGATTAAATTTGAGGACAACAGCGTTCCGCAAATGAGCAAACACTTGATGGCTTGATAAACGTGGCGCAAATAGATCAGGATGTAACGTTGTAATTTGGTCTTAATCTGAATATCACAAGCCATAGAAATAGCACAGAATCCATCCATTCTGTGCTTTACTATAGTGGATTAACTTTAAACCAGTACGGCGTTGCCTCGCCTTAGCTCAAAGAGAACGATTCTCTAAGGTGCTGAAGCACCAAGTGAATCGGTTCTGTACTGTCTGCGGCTTCGTTGCCTTGTCCTGATTTAAATTTAATCTACTATGATATCCCTTATCCTCAAATGGAAAAACCATTCCAATCCTTCTCTTGAGAAAACAGGAAAATTATCAATCAAATTATTGCTTCTTCAAACCTTTGGCTTTAACGACGGCAATAGTACCGTCAATACCTTTTTGCTTAATCAACTCATTGAATTGATTGCGGTATACCGTCACTAAACTTGTGCCATCCAGACGGAAATTGTAGATTTTATAAGCAGAACCTACCCGATAAAGCTGATACGCTACTTCGTATTTCTTACCGCTCTTCGTTTGAAGCTCTGAAAACACATCAAACTTATTGCCGTTTTCAGTCATTTTAGGCAGCAATTTAACCTTCGCATCGGCAGCGCCCACCAAAGCGGAATGGGAATACATCGAAACCACCATCTCTTTGAATGCCTGAATAAAATCTGTTTTCTGCTGTGCTGAGAAATTGCGCCAAGGCGCGCCGACAGCCAAAGCGGAAATGCGTTCATAATCCAAATAACGGTCGGCATACTGCTGTATTTGTTTGACACGCTGCGGCTCGCTCAAGGAAGTATTGCGTGCGATTTTCAAAACAGTATCGATATTTTGCTGCATCTGCTCTTGTGCAGGATGTGCAGCGGCAACATACGGGGCGGCAAGCACCATAGGTGCAGCCAGTACAAAAGCGGACAAATAGGATGCCATATACGTACCTATTTCTAAAAGTTTTAAAGGTTAATTGTAAAACTTTATATTTTAGAAATATTTAACGTAATGTAAAACCAAGAAAGGCAGGTAAAGAAGGTAGGAACAGCCTACATCCGACTCAATTCCCTTTGCAGGGCTTGGATGTTTTGCTGGCGGTCGAGTACCGCGCTTTGCAGGCTGTTGATTTCCTGTTGGTTGACATGACCGCCTTTGGCTACACGGGCTTGCGCCAGAGATTTTTGCGCTTCGCCCAGCGCTTTACGCTCGTTGCTCAACTCTGTTTCCAAAATCGAACGGCGGCTAGCACTGCCGGAAGATTTGGGCGCAGGCGTTGCTGCGACTTCAGGAGCCGGACGGATGGGCGCAGGTGCGGGATTTGCCTTAGCGGTATTTTTAGGGGCAGGTTTTGCGTTGCCGGCTCGTTTTGACGGAGCTTCGGCAGCAGGCTCGGGCATTTCTAAAGCGGGAGCATCGTAGCGCGTGCTGCTGTATTTGCCGATGGTCGGTAAATCTGCCGAATGGCAGTTTCCGGATGGGCGCGAAGTGTAGACAACTTCGCCATTGACTGTGCAGGTATAGATTTTAGAGGAAGCTTGTGCACCTGATGCGGCGGCAAACATCAGCAATGAAGCTGCCAATGCGTGGAATGATTGTTTCATGGTAAGGTCGTAATGTGAAATAAGTAATTGTTCGATAGATATTGCATTCAACTGTAATAGTATAACAATGCCAGCATATTCTCTCAAATAGGACGGCTGACTTTTTTAATTTCAAATCAAACCGTCTCATTCGTTATAGCGAAAATTGCCTCACTCGTTTTCAGACGACGTTTTTGCGGCTTTATCCGATTTTTTGGCGCGTGATTTGGCGTTTTTGCTCTTTGTCTCTTGCTCTTGCGCCTTTTCCCGCGATTTTTCTTTTGAACGCACCTTCTTGGGCTTGGCCGCTTTTTCTTCGGTATCGCTGCTTAATTTGTTGATTTTCAGACGGTATGCACCGCCTTGGTGGCTGCTGATTTTGGGCAGATCCGCGCCTGTGCAGTTTCCAGATGGTTCGGATGTGTAGGTTTTGCTGTTACCGGAATGGCAGCTGAAGACGGCTGCTGCGGTGTGGAGGGATAAGCCCAAAATGAGGGAGGATGCGACGATAAGTGCCCCTTGCTTGATTCGTGAACGCATGTGTTTTCCGTAGTTTGAGTTTTCAGACGACCTATTTTTGTTTTTATAGTGGATTAACTTTAAACCAGTACGGCGTTGCCTCGCCTTAGCTCAAAGAGAACGATTCTCTAAGGTGCTGAAGCACCAAGTGAATCGGTTCCGTACTATCTGCACTGTCTGCGGCTTCGTCGCCTTGTCCTGATTTAAAGTTAATCCACTATATACAGTCCGACGGTCTGAAATGACCATGCCGAACTGTATTTTTTTGGCGGCTTCTGAAGGCAAGTACGGAAACCCTCGCTGCGAAGTATTTATAGTTGTGTAAATTCTGCGTCGATTTCCGTCAGGATTTGCTCTAGCTCTTCCTGCCACAAAAGCCAGTTTTCTTCTATTTGTGTTAATTTTACTTTAATTTCTGTTAATTGTGCGAGGGTTTGTTGTAATTTTGTTTTATTTTCGTCCGAATAGGCTTCTTCTTGTGCCAAAAATGTTTCACATGCTGTTTGAATTTCGGAAAGCTGCGCCATTTCTTTTTCGGCTTTGTCGATTTTCTGCTGTATCGGCTTGCCGCGTCGGGCTTTTTCTTGACGGATTTGTGCTTCGATACGCTTGGTATCTTTGCGGTTTTGGCTTTGCGCGGAAGCGGCAGGCGCGGCTGTGGCGTTTTCCTGCGCCAACCGCCATTGACGATAATCGTTTAAATCGCCGTCAAAGTTTTTCAGACGACCTTTGTCAATCAGGAGGAAGCTGTCGGTAGTGGCTTCAAGCAGGCTGCGGTCGTGCGATACGACGATTAAGGCGCCTTGGAAACTTTGCAGCGCGAGCGTCAGAGCGTGGCGCATATCCAAGTCCAAATGGTTGGTCGGCTCGTCAAGCAGCAGCAAATTCGGTTTTTGCCAGATAATCATGGCAAGGGCGAGGCGGGCTTTTTCTCCGCCGGAAAAGGGTTCGGTTTTCTGCAACGCCATATCGCCGACAAAGTTGAAGCCGCCGAGGAAATTTCGGATTTCTTGTTCGCGCACTTCGGGAGAAAGCTGCTGAATATGCCAAACAGGGCTTTGGTCGGCGCGGATGGTGTCGAGCTGGTGTTGGGCGAAATAGCCGATATTGAGTTTTTCGGAACGGACGATGCTGCCGGAGAGCAAATCGATTTTGCCTGCCAAAGCTTTGATAAACGTAGATTTACCGCTGCCGTTGACACCCAATAGCCCGTAACGTGCGCCGCTCTCCAGCGACAGGGTAATGTCGTGCAGGACGGTTTTTCCTTCGTAACCCAAATCAGCGTGCTCCAGCTTCAGCAAGGGATTGGGCAGATGGTCGGGATTGTAAAACTCAAAGGAAAACTCGCTGTCCAAATGCGCGGGAGCGATGCGCTCGAGCTTCGCCAACGCCTTCATGCGGCTTTGCGCTTGAACGGCTTTGGTGGCTTTGGCTTTGAAGCGGTCGATAAAGGATTGCAGATGTTTGATTTGCGCCTGCTGTTTGACATAGGCGGCTTGTTGTTGCGCCAGGCGTTGTGCACGTTCGTTTTGGTAAAAATCGTAATTGCCGCCGTATTGCGTGAGCTTTTGCTGGGACAATTCGATGGTTTGGGTGGTGGCCGCATTGAGGAAGTCACGGTCGTGGGAAATGATGATTTGCGTGCAGGGTAAAGAGGCAAGGTGGTTTTCCAGCCACAAGACGGTTTCCAGATCCAAGTGATTGGTCGGTTCGTCAAGCAATAGCAAATCGGCGCGGCAAATCAGGGCTTGCGCAAGATTCAGGCGCATACGCCAGCCGCCGGAAAAGGATTTGACGGGACGGCTGTGTTCTTCTTGCGAAAAACCCAGTCCGTTCAGCAATTTCGCCGCACGGGCCGGCGCGGTATAAGCGTCGATTTCTTCCAATTTGGCATGGTATTCCGCCTGCTTCATGCCGTCATTTTGTGCTTCCGCCTGCGCCAAGATCGTCTGAAAAACCTGCAACTCGGCATCGCCCTGCAAAACGTAGTCCAATGCGGAAATGTCCAAGTCGGGCGTTTCTTGGGAAACGGAAGCGATCCGCCAATTCTTCGGAATCGAGACATCGCCGCCGTCCTGAGTGATTTCCCCCTTGATTAAGGCAAACAGGCTGGATTTGCCCGTCCCGTTTTTACCGATCAAACCGACGCGCTGACCGGGATTGACGGTGGCGTTGGCTTTGTCGAGCAGGACTTTCAAACCGCGTTGCAGGGTGAGGTTTTTGATTTCAATCATGATGTAATAATGGACGGGCGGAAAAATGGGAAAGGCGGTATTTTATAGTGAAAACAGCATTATGTCGCCGTTCGTTGGTGCCGTAGCGTTTCAACGTGAATCCATGATGGAAAAAGGTCGTCTGAAAACGGAGGATGTTTGAGCGAAACCCGCTATATCCGTTTTCAGACGACCTTTGATGTAACGAAACGGCTTAATGTTGATAATCTGCCGAATCCTTACGGATTTGTTGCAGAAATTTCCGCGTGCGCTCATGTTTAGGGTGGTCGAACAACTCTTTCGGACTGCCCTGCTCTACGATGACGCCGCCGTCCATGACGACGACGGTAGTAGCGACTTCCAGCGCAAACTTGATTTCGTGGGTCACGACAACCATCGTCCAGCCTTCCTGCGCCAATTCTTTCATGGCGTTCAATACGTCTTGCACCAATTCGGGATCCAGCGCGGAAGTGGGTTCGTCAAACAACATCAGCTCGGGCTGAATTGCTAATGCGCGGGCGATGCCGACGCGCTGTTGCTGACCTCCGGAAAGCTGGTAGGGATAAAGGTTAACCTTGTCGCCCAAGCCAACTTTTTCCAGCAATTTCAAAGCTTCTTCGCGCGATTGGGCGGCAGGCTTACCCTGTACGGCAACCGGACCTTCCATCACGTTTTCCAACGCGGTTTTGTGCGGAAAAAGGTTGTATTGTTGGAACACCATGCCGGATTTGCGGCGCAGCGCCAAGATGTCGTGCTTTGTCGTTTTTTTGGAAAAATCGATTTTAAGCGGTCGCTCGTTGTCGAACTCGATTTGTCCGTCTTCGGGCATTTCCAGCGCGTTTAAGCAGCGCAGAAACGTCGTTTTACCCGAGCCGGAAGGTCCGAGGATGACGACCACCTGCCCTTTGCCCACATCCAAATCGATGCCGCGTAAAATGGTGTTCTCGCCGAAGGTTTTGCGGATATTGCGGATTTTAATCATGGCTTCCCCTTATTTGGCGACATAGCGGTCGAAGCGTTTTTCCAAGTGCGCCTGAATCAGGAACAGTACTTTGCAGAAACACCAGTAAACCAAAGCGGCTTCAATATAGACGGGCAGGAAGTCGTAGGTACGGTTTGCCGTTTCCTGAGCGACGCGGAACAATTCCGTTACCGTCACCACCGCTGCGAGCGAGGTATTTTTGAACAAGCCGATAAACTCGTTGCTCAAAGGCGGCACGGCAACGCGGAATGCCTGCGGCGCGACGATGCGGCGAAAAGTCTGCATATAGGTCATACCGATGGAGAAACCCGCCTCCCACTGTCCTTTCGGCACGGACAAAATCGCCGCGCGTATGGTTTCGGAAGCGTATGCGCCGACATTGAGCGAGAAACCGATGATGGCGGCGGGAATCGGATCGATGAAAATACCGACGGACGGCAGCCCGTAAAACACAATCACAAGCTGCACCAACAGCGGCGTCCCCCTAATGATGGAAATATAAGTTTCCACTAGTTTCAGCAGGATTTTCCGCACGATGCCGCCCGAAGGCATAATCCGCACCAAAGCCACGGCGATGGCAATCACCATCCCGATCAGGAATGACGCCACCGCCAGCGGCAGTGAGACCATAAAACCGGCTTTGACCATAGGCAAAAACGCGCTGACAATCATATCGGCGCGTGTTTCCGTCATAAACGGCAGCGAAGCAAGAAAATTATTTAACACTGATGTCTTTTCCGAAGAATTGTTCGCCCAGTTTTTTCAGCGTACCGTCGGCTTTCAGCTCGTTGATTGCCGTGCTGAATTTCGCCACGACTTCGTCATTGCCTTTATTGACAATCAGGCCGGAACCGACTTTTTCATCGGCAGGCGCAGACCAAACGATTTTCACGCCGGCATTCGGGTTTTTCTTCAGATAGTCTAAAACTGCCAATTCATCGTTCAACGTCGCATCCGCGCGTTTTTGTTCAATCAGGGTCAGCGATTGCGCCAAACCGTCCACCGGTACGAGTTCCGCACCCGCAGCTTTGGCTTTTTCGCCGTAGTTGCTGGTCAGGGATTGCGCGGTTTTGACGCCTTTGATGTCGTCGATGGATTTGATGTTGCTGTCTTTGCGCGCAACCAAAACCGCACCGCTCCAGCTGTAAGGTTCGGATTTGTCGAATGTCGCTTGGCGTTCGGGACTGGTCAAACCGACTTGGTTTGCCACCACGTCGAAACGTCCCGCCTTCAAACCCGCCATCATCGAATCCCATTGCGTTTCTTTAAATTCGACTTTGACGCCCAGTTTGTCGGCAACGGCGCGGGTCACTTCTACATCGTAGCCGGTCAGCTTGCCGTCTTTGTCGTGGTAGGTAAACGGCGCGTAAGTGCCTTCGGTACCGACGGTAATCGTACCTTTATTATTGATACGCTCGATTAAAGAACCGGAAGCGTTGGCAGATTGGGCGGGAGCAGAAGAAGACGCGCTACCGCCCTCTCCGCCGCAGGCCGCCAAAACCAATGCGGTCATGCCGCCGAGTACGAATTTTTTCAACATAATCCTCTCCTGAAGAAAAAGTGTGCAAGAGCCGCATTCTAAGTGAAATTGCGGCAAACACAAAGAATACTTTTTTATATTGCTTATTCCGAAACGGATAAAGGAAGCCGTAAAACCTCCATCCATCAAGCAAAGGTCGTCTGAAAACAGCCTTGATACCCCCTTTTCTGTTTTCAGACGACCCTCTTTATCGTCCGCATCATGATTCGGCTTGATATTCGTAATAATGGTGCTGAGTGCAGATTCAAAGGGAACATTATCCCATCTTATTTATAGTGGATTAAATTTAAATCAGGACAAGGCGACGAAGCCGTAGACAGTACAGATAGTACGGCAAGGCGAGGTAACGCCGTACTGGTTTAAAGTTAATCCACTATAAGATTCGCGCCTTGAATTAAGACGCAGAGATGGCAAAAGGTCGTCTGAAACTTTTCAGACGACCTTTTATCTTGAACCGCAGCTGATGCTTAAGCGCGTTTGCGGAATTCGCCGGTACGGGTATCGATTTCGACTTTGTCGCCGTTTTCGATGTAAGACATCACTTGGATTTCAGTGCCGCCGACCAGACGCGCGGTTTTCATCACTTTGCCGGAAGTATCGCCTTTAACGGCAGGCTCGGTGTATTCAACTTCGCGTACGATGATGGTAGGCAGTTCGACAGAAATGGGGTTGCCTTCGTAGAAAGTTACTTCGCATTGGTCTTCCATGCCGTCAACGATGAATTTCAACGCATCGCCGATGTTGTCGGCTTCGATTTCGTATTGGTTGAATTCTTCGTCCATGAAGACGTACATAGGGTCGGCAAAGTAGCTGTAAGTACAGTTTTTGCGGGACAGGATGACGACGTCGAATTTGTCGTCGGCTTTGTAAATGGTTTCGGAAGCGGCACCGGTCAGCAGGTTTTTCAGTTTCATGCTGACTTTGGCGGAAGAGCGGCCGCCTTTGATGTATTCGGTTTTTTGAACGACCATAGGATCGTTGCCGACCATGAATACGTTGCCGGCGCGCAGTTCTTGTGCTGTTTTCATGTATTGTCCAATCAAATCGGTTGTAAATAAACACGCTATTCTAGCGTATTTTTTTAAGCTTTGAAATAAAGGCGGCGAGTTTTTCGGGGGCGGAAGGCTGCTCGAAAAGATAACGGCTCCAGTCCTCCGCACCTTGCCGCCAGTCGTTTTGGTGTTGTTGCAGGATTTGCCAACATTCAAGGCGCTGCGTGGCGGATAATGCCTCTCCGCCGTTGAGGTCGTCTGAAAGGCGGCGGTGTGCCGAGGCGCTTTCGGGCGTGTAGAAGCCGTGTGCCTTATCCCAAAAGGCGTGGAGCTTTTCGAGATGGACGTTTTCATCTTGCGAATAGATATGCCAAAAGAAGGGTTTGCCGGCAAGTTGGGCGCGGACGAAACTGTCTTCGCCGCGTATCACGGCGCAGTCGGCGAGGTGCAGCAGTTTGTCGAAATCCTGTTGCGGCACGAAAGGGATTTTAACGAGACGGACAGAGGTCGTCTGAAAAACATCGCCGTCGTTTTGCAGGGCATCTTGCGGAATGACGCCGCTTTGTTTGAGGCTGTCAATGATTTGCGTCCCCGCCAGCAGCAGGGTCATCGGGCTGCCTGCCTGTTGCCACATGTCCAGCCATTTTGCCCAAACATCGCTCTGATAGCCGAAAAGCAGCCATTCAGGGGCATTTTTTTCGGGCAACATCAGCCGCTCTCGCAAGGCTTCGCTATCAAAACGGACGGCATCACGGTAATCGCGTTCGCGTATCAGCCCGCCGCTTTTTTCGCTGAAACCCATAAACCAAAAATATTTTTGAACACCCTCCTGCGGTGAAGGCATCAGGTGCAGCCTCTCATTGCTTTCTTCCGCGCTCAAATATTCCCAATTCAGCCAAAGCGGCTTGTGTTGGCGGATGATGTGCAACACATTTTCAGGCAGGTCGCAGGCAAAAGTTTCGATGACAACATCGGGAAAGGGCGCAGCATCAATGTCTGCCGCATCGGAATGCCAAGTACGGACATGAATATCCTGATGAACGCAGGGAACGTCGGGCAAATCGGGACAAAGCGCACGCAAGGCGGACACATCATCCGTCCACAAATGCACCTGCCAACCAAGTTCACGGTGCAAAACACAGGCAAGCCGCAAGGAAACGCCGATGTCGCCGAAATTGTCGATGACGTTGCAAAAAATCCAACAAACAGGAAAAGCGTGTGTATTCATAAAAGACTCGAGGTCGTCTGAAATCGGTTTCAGACGACCTTTTCAAAACTAAAACGCGCCGAAATAGTGGAACAAATACACAATCAGCAAAACGATTGGAATAAACAGCAGCATGGTTTGACGTTTCAAATCAAACTCTTGCTTAAGATGATGCTTGATGGTGTCGAAAAGGACGAATTTGAACAGAAACGTCGCTTCGCAAGCAAGGATGATGCCGTTGATTAAGTGCTGCGCCGCGTCTTCGGGCGGATTGACGGCGAAAACGGCAAGCGTCGCCAAGGGTATCAGGCAGACGGCAAGCCAGCGGATGATAAGCGGTTTGGACATGGTGTGTGATGGACAAAATAAGGATGATGGTAAAAGAGCAAGTCGGCAGTTTAATCGGTACGGGGGAGGATTTCAAACGGATGGGGAGGTCGTCTGAAATCCTGTATGTATTGTTTTTTAAAACGTAAACTAGGTATTTATGCCTGTTCTGAAGACTGCGTATCAGCTTTGAATTTTTTCTGAAACTCTATGAAAAATTCTTGATATTTCAAAATATTTTTAATAACACCCTCCCTATCCAACTTATCGTTACCAAACCACCCCTCTCTTTCAACCACGGCAAACGTCATGGTTTTCCCCTTCCCAAACTTTTCCGGTTTTTTAATCTCGAAGAAACCTTCTTTACGAGCTTCCGATATAAACAACTTAAAAAGTTTATTTCGTATTTGTCTTCTATCGTTTTCAACACTCTCGTCAGATATATTGACCTTAAAGCAAAGCCTTGCCTTACTTTGCTCCAACTGCATATAAATAAAATTTTTGTCTGTCAGCGGCAATTTAGAAAAGGCATACCACCAAAAACCGCCACTGGGATTATTTGCATAATCCCACCACATATCTGCCGCTGGTAATTCATTTTCTAGAAATTGAAAAAATCCCTGCCAATCAATACCCTGCCATTCCGTAATGGCTATCTTTCCAAATTGATTATTTTTGTCCTCCAGCCTTTTAATCCGCTCGAGAAAATCTATAAAGATATTATTCTTTATAAGATCCGTATATTTTTCGAGGATACGAATAAGGTTTTTCCTGTCGAAAACCTTGAACCCTTTATTTTCCACTCTTGTCAGGCTGGCTTTGTTTTCATTACCGGTTTTTATATAAATGCAGACAATGCTTTTGCCTTCCGCCATTCTCTCCGCTGCTTCCCTATACCGGTTTAGCTGATTGGAATGCTCCTTAGTATTGGTTTTGTCTTCAATTACAATAAAATATTTATCATTCACTTCAGCCCATATATCAATATTTTCCCTTTGCCTCCCTGCTTTCACAGAAGTAATTTTTTCATCAAAATTCGGATAGTGTGATTTGATTAATTCTGTAACAAATTCCCGCGCACATTCATTTAAAACCTCATCTTCTCGTTTGCATCCCTCATCGGCAAACATCAATAGCCAAGTAATAAAAGCATCCTGACTCAGCTCTTTAGTCGCAATATCAAAAATATTCGGTTTCATTTTTTCCCTTTTTTATCTAATAACAACACATAGGTCGTCTGAAAGCCGTTTTCAGACGACCTCCTTCCTGCTCAATTTTTTGTTTTATCCGTCACGAGCCGATTCCTCAACCATCTGGCCGCAGGTGCGATTTCGCCTGCGAGCATACCGGCTTCCACGCCTGTCGAGTGTTTGATGACATCCGCCGCTGCGCCGTGCAGCCATACGCCGGCGCAAGTGGCTTGGAACGGCGGGATGCCTTGAGCGAGCAGGCTGCCGATGATGCCGCTTAAAACGTCGCCGCTGCCTGCGGTGGCAAGTCCGGCGTTGCCGCTTGGGTTGGTATAGACCGTGCCGTCGGGCGCGGTGACCAGTGTGCGGTGTCCTTTTAAGACGGTTACGGCTTGGAATGTTGCGCTGATGGTTTGGACGGCGGACATTCTGTCTTGCTGAACGGCTTGGGTGGATGTACCGAGCAGGCGGGCGGCTTCGGCGGGATGTGGGGTCAGAACCAGATTGCTGCGTTTTTGTGCGGCTTCGCGGGTTTCGGAATGCGACCTTGCCAGCAAAGTCAGTGCGTCGGCATCGAGCAGCAGCGGCGCATCCTGATTTTGCGTCAACACGGTATTTAAGATTTGGCTGGCGGTTTCGTCCAAACCCATGCCGCAGCCGACCGTCCATGCGCTGATGTCCTTGCGTTTCAGCAGGTCTTCGGCAGTTGCCAGCATGATTTCGGGGCGTTCGGGGATGACGGCAAAGGGCAAGGCGGTTTGATTGAAGCCCGCCCACACTTTGCCGCTGCCTTGATAAATCGCGGCGGTGGAAGCGAGAACAATGGCTCCGCTCATGCCCGATGCGCCGCCGACGACGGCGAGCGTGCCGTATGTCCCTTTGTGCGACTCCGCTTGGCGCGGGGTGAATACGTCGGGAAATTGCGAGGTCGTCTGAAAAAAATCGGGCGTGTCGGGGAGCTTATAGGACGGGTTCATCATCAATCTGCCTGAGTTTGGGATAAAATAGCGGATGCGTGGCGAAAAGAAGATGTCTTTTATAGTGGATTAAATTTAAATCAGGACAAGGCGACGAAGCCGAAGACAGTACAGATAGTACGGCAAGGCGAGGCAACGCCGTACTGGTTTAAAGTTAATCCACTATATCGACTGTTGTTTTCACGATTCTACCGCCCCGTATAGGAACACTACAACCGCACAACAAGGAATATTTAATGAAACAAAAAGTCAAAGTCTGGGATTTGCCGACGCGCCTGTTTCACTGGCTCTTGGTCTTGTCGGTCGGATTTATGTGGTACAGCGCGCAGGCTGGCGGCGGGATGCTGGTTTGGCACTTGCGCTGCGGGCTGCTGGTGGCGGGGCTGATTGTCTTCCGCCTGTGTTGGGGCTTGTGGGGCAGCGATACGGCGCGGTTTTCGCAATTCGTGCGCGGTCCGTCGTCCATCCGCCGCTACCTGCAAGGCAGCCTGACGGAAAACGAACAGCCCGGACACAACCCTTTGGGCGCGCTGATGGTCATTGCGCTGATTGCGGCGGTTTTGCTGCAAGCGACGACGGGCTTGTTTGCCGCCGATGAAAACACGTTTACCGACAGCGGCTATCTGAACCATCTGGTCAGCTCGGACACGGGCAGCCTGATGCGCAAAATCCACGTCAATTTCTTCAACCTGCTGGCGGCATTGGCGGGACTACACATCGTTACGGTCTTGGCGTATAAGTTTTTGAAGAAAAAAGATTTGATCCGCCCGATGATCAGCGGCTACAAGTATATCGAGGGGCAAACCGTTGCCTTGAAATTTGCTTCCGCCGCCAAACTGATTGCCGCCTTAGTATTCACGGCTGCGGCGGTGGCTGCGATTTTGATGTTGAAATAAGAATTTGAACAAATAGAAAAAGGTCGCCTGAAACGGCAATTCCGTTTTCAGACGACCTTTTCTTTATGCCCTATCTTACAAATGCGGGTTCATCAGGTTTTCGGGTGACAGGATGCGGTCGAGTTCCGCTTCGCTCAAGAGGCCGCGTTCGAGTACGACTTCGCGCACGCCTTTGCCGGTTTGGGCGCAGATTTTGCCGACCAAATCGCCGTTTTCATGGCCGATATACGGGTTCAGGTAAGTGACCAAGCCGATGGAGTTGAACACATAGCGTTCGCAGATTTCGCGGTTGACGGTAATGCCTTTGACGCATTTTTCGGCGAGGTTTACCGCAGCGTTGCCCAAGAGAGAAATGGTTTCAAACATACATTGCGCGATGACCGGCTCCATCACGTTTAATTGCAACTGCCCCGCTTCGGCGGCGAAGGTGATGGTGGTGTCGTTGCCGATGACTTTGAAGCAGACTTGGTTGACCACTTCGGGAATCACGGGGTTGACTTTGGCGGGCATAATCGACGAGCCTGCCTGCATTTCCGGCAGGTTAATCTCTTTCAAACCGGCGCGCGGGCCGGACGACAAGAGGCGCAAGTCGTTACAGATTTTCGATAATTTCACCGCCGTGCGTTTCAATGCGCCGTGTACCATCACATACGCGCCGCAGTCGGAAGTCGCTTCAATCAGGTTTTCGGTCAGTTTGCAATCCAAGCCGCTGACTTCGGACAATTTTTTCACCGCCAAAGCCGCGTAGCCTTTCGGCGTGTTCACGCCCGTGCCGATGGCGGTTGCGCCCAAGTTGACTTCCAACAGCAGGGCGCGCGTGCGGTCCAGATTCAAAATCTCTTCTTCCAGCAACACTTGGAAAGACTGAAACTCCTGCCCCGCCGTCATCGGTACGGCATCTTGAAGCTGGGTGCGCCCCATTTTCAAAACATCTTTAAACTCATCGGCTTTGGCGGCAAACGCGTCTTTCAGCAACGCCAGTTTTTCCAGCAGTTCGCCGACACTGTAATACACCGCCAGCCTGAAGCCGGTCGGATACGCATCGTTGGTGGACTGGCTGGCGTTCACATGGTCCATCGGATTGACGATGTCGTAGCGGCCTTTCTCGTAGCCCAACACTTCCAAAGCAAGGTTGGCGATGACTTCGTTGGTGTTCATGTTGACCGAAGTCCCTGCGCCGCCCTGATACACGTCGGACGGGAATTGGTCGAGGCAGCGGCCTTTAAGCAACACTTCATCGCAAGCCTTTTCGATGGCGGCGGCGATTTCGGGCTTCACCGCGCCCAGCTCACCGTTTGCCTGCGCAGTCGCTTTTTTCACCATCACCATGCTGCGGACAAACTGCGGCACGTCGGAAATTTTTTGATTGGAAATTTTAAAGTTTTCCACCGCGCGCAAAGTATGGATGCCCCAATACGCCTCGGCGGGGATTTCGCGGTCGCCCAGCAAATCGTGTTCGATACGGACAGTCATTTCTCTTACCTTCTCATTCGTTGGTTTATCAAGTAATGTGCATATGCAGGCGGAACATTAGACCGTTTTGCATGGGTTGTCTAGCTGCAAATGCGCCGTTGTTATCAAAGCAGAAAAAACACTCCCACCCGAAAGGTAAAAGGTCGTCTGAAACCTTTTTCAGACGACCTTTTACATGCTTACATCCCGACCAGCCCCCGTATCTGCGGCCAGTAAAATAAACAGGCGATGGCGCAGACGGCGACGCTGATGCCTGCGGCGTTGATGCTGCTGATTTTCTCTTTAAACGCCATCGCGCCGACCAGTGTACCCAAGACGATGACGCCGATGTTCATGCCTGCGAAGACCAGCGCCGGGTTGTCTTTCATCATTTGGTGGGCGGTGATGTAGGTAACGATGTTGGCGAAGTTCAAACCGCCCAAAACGATGCCGCCGATAATGCCTTCTTTCGTCCATTTGGTCGATTGGGAGAAAAGGTAGCCGAACATCAAAATACCGGCGAGGCTGAAGGCGACCAAAAGGTTGCCGGAAAACGCCGTACCACTTTTGGCAAGCTGTTTGAAGAGGATGTCGATGATGCCGTAGCCCGCCCAAACGCCCGCGAGCAGCATGATTTGCGTACCCAATCCGCCCGATTTCTTGCCGCCGTCGGCTTTCCACAACAGGCAGAACAAAGCCACAAACGCCAAAACGATGCCTATCAGCCTGCCTTCGGTCAAGGCTTCGCCAAAAATGACGAACGCGGAAATAATCGGCAATATCAAAGACAAACGTTGCGCCGCATCAGACTTGACGATACCCGCAGCATCGACCGCCTTGCCCATAATCACAAACACCGAAGGCAGCAGCACACCCAGCGCGCCGAACAGCCACCAAGTCGGCAAAAAGGCTTTCGGATTGCTCAAATCGGGTTTCAACACCCAAGCCGTCAACGCCACTGCGACGATGTAGTTCACCGCCACCGCCTGCGCGACGTCGATTTTGTTCTTACGCGCCAATTTGAGCAATACCGACACAGACACGCTGCACAGTATGCTTGCTAATAAATAAATCATGTTTTTCCTTTGATTGAATGTGTCGGATGCGTGGACAAATTTTCAGACGACCTTGTTGGTGTCCTGTTTTGATATTTAGTTTCCCGCAAACGACCCATACAAAAATTTCAGACGACCCCGAGATGCGAAGGTCGTCTGAAAACAAGGCGGGCGGTTGCGCTTAGAACCAAGTATCCAAAGACATACGCTTGTTATCCGTCAGTCTGACGAAACCTGCCGCCAGACGGTAAGCAAACCAAACCGATACCAAAAACAGCAACACAGAGCCGATGCCGATAAACGCGGTGATTTTACTCAAAACAAACCCCGCCAGACCGCCCCAGAAGGTTTTAATCAGATAGTCTGCGTGGTTATTATAAACCGAGTCTCCCATATCGCCACGTTTTACATACGCCAAAACAATGCCGGCTACAGGCATCACGAAGGTCGCAAATGCCAAGGCAAACAAGGCATACATCGCCATCACATAAGTCCGGTCGCCGTCTTGGCGCGGCGCTTCCGCCGTATGTTCGCTACCGGTCTGCTGGCTGGCGGTCTGCCCGCTTCTACCGCTGAATTCACGGAGCGACTCGTCGTACCATGCCCGACGTTCGGGATCGACCAGCGTATCGTAAGCCTGACGGATTTCCTTAAAACGCTCTTCCGCTTCGGGATTGCCGGGATTACGATCGGGATGGTATTTCATTGCCGAATCGCGATAGGCTTTTCTGATTTCTGCAATGTCCGCATCCGCCGAAATGCCGAGAATTTCATAAAAATTACGGTTTTCCATATTAGGGTGTGCCTCTTTGGTTTGTGTTTGCCAAAGCCCGATACCGTGAAATCATGGCAACAGGCTGTTTGACAGAATGAAAACAGATATAAAATCAGGCATTGTGTTCTTTTTATAAAACCTTCAAATTTGCCCGAATCTGCGTTTCCCGACTTAAAAACCGTTTTGCATCCCTTTAGACGGCGACCTGTACATCCTGCGGATTCAAAGTCCGCAAAGCCTGCGGACTGACACCGATGATAAATCCGCGCTTGCCGCCGTTGATATAAACTTTCTCCAAATCCCAAATACTTTTTTCAACATAAACAGGCAACCGGGTTTTCATACCGAAAGGCGTCGTCCCACCCACCAGATAGCCCGTCCATTTGTTTGCCTGTTTCGGATCGGCAGGCTCGATGTGTTTCATGCCCAAATCGCGAGCCAGATTGCGGGTGGAAATCTGCTTGTCGCCGTGCATCACGACGACCAGCCCTTTCTTCGCTTCGTTTTGCAGCACGATGGTTTTGACTACCTGATGCTCGTCCACGCCGAACAACTGTGCAAACTGCCCTGTCCCGCCGTGTTCTTCATAAACATAAATATAAGGCTCAAAATCAATTTGATGTGTACGCAAGAAACGGACGGCAGGAGTAACCGGATAATCGGTATTTTTGCTCATGATGCAGTTCCAATAATATTCAGACGACCTAAAATTAATATGACAATGACGCGTAAAAATAGTTTCCGCATCTTTTCAAAAACAACAAAACCGCCCGCCTGCTGTGGCAGACAATCAAGCTGAATGTTACCATAAGCCCCTGCCCAACATCCGCCGTCTCGTTCTGACCCCATCAGGCAAACTGAAATCCGACAACAGGACAGAATGCCCCGTGCGCCCAACCTCAAGGAATATCAAATGAATATCCGATACCTCGGTACCACCGAACGCTACTCCGAAGCCGTCTGCGCCGGAGGATTCGTCTTCCTCTCAGGCATGGTTCCCGAAAATCCCGAAGCCGATGCCAAAGCCCAGACCGAAAACGTCTTGGCACAAATCGACCGCTGGCTTGAAGAATGCGGCTCCGACAAAGCACACATCCTCGAAGCCACCATCTTCCTGACCGATATGAACGACTACGCCGCCATGAACGAAGCCTGGGATGCCTGGACAGCCCTCGGCCGCACCCCTGCCCGCGCCTGTATCGAAGCCAAACTCGCCAAACCGGAATGGGCGGTCGAAATCAAAGTATCCGCCGTGTGCAAGTAATTGGATTGGACAAGGGTCGTCTGAAAACCACAGTCGATTTTTCAGACGACCTCTGTAACAAATAAAATCTGCAACACCGATACGCTCAAAAATTAGAAAACATTTAATTTTATTAGAAACAAATAGTTATTTAAAATTTTTCAAGTAAGCCCGCCTGCACGTCAAAATAAAATCGAAATAAACTATACTTTTTCTTAATTTATGAGATAATAGCTAAACAAATTCTTAGCTAACTTCATCAACATCAAACGAGAACAACACTATGTCAGACGAAAAAAGCAAAGCCCTAGCCGCCGCCCTTGCCCAAATTGAAAAAAACTTCGGCAAAGGTTCCATCATGAAAATGGACGGCAGCCAGCAAGAAGAAAACCTTGACGTCATCTCCACCGGCTCGCTCGGTGTGGACTTGGCGCTCGGCGTCGGCGGTCTGCCGCGCGGCCGCGTCGTCGAAATCTTCGGCCCCGAATCATCCGGTAAAACCACGCTCTGTCTCGAAGCCATCGCCCAATGCCAAAAAAACGGCGGTATCTGCGCCTTTATCGACGCCGAACACGCCTTCGACCCCGTTTACGCCCGCAAACTCGGCGTTAAAGTAGAGGAACTCTACCTCTCCCAACCCGATACCGGCGAGCAGGCTCTGGAAATCTGCGACACGCTGGTACGTTCCGGCGGCGTGGACATGGTCGTTGTCGACTCCGTAGCCGCCCTCGTACCCAAAGCCGAAATCGAAGGCGAAATGGGCGACAGCCACGTCGGCCTGCAAGCCCGCCTGATGAGCCAAGCCCTGCGCAAACTGACCGGCCACATCAAACGCACCAACACACTGGTCGTCTTCATCAACCAAATCCGTATGAAAATCGGCGTGATGTTCGGCAGTCCCGAAACCACCACCGGCGGTAACGCCCTCAAATTCTACGCCTCCGTCCGCCTCGACATCCGCCGAACCGGACAAATCAAAAAAGGCGACGACGTCATCGGCAACGAAACCAAAGTCAAAGTCATCAAAAACAAAGTCGCCCCTCCGTTCCGCCAAGCCGAATTCGATATCCTGTACGGCGAAGGCGTAAGCTGGGAAGGCGAACTGATCGACCTCGGTGTCAAATACGACATCGTTGAAAAATCAGGCGCATGGTACAGCTACAACGGCGCCAAAATCGGACAAGGCAAAGACAACGTCCGCGTATGGTTGAAAGAAAACCCCGAAATCGCCAACGAAATCGACGCCAAAATCCGTGCCGCCGTGGGCATCAACATCGATATCACCGAAGGCAAACTGGACGACACCGACGGCGAACGTCCCGAGGAATAAACCCCTCTTGAGTCTTGGTTAAAATGAAAAGAGGTCGTCTGAAATATTTCAGACGACCTCTTCATGATTCCGTATCGGGCAAATCAAGCTTTCAGCAATTCTTGCAGCTCACCTGCTTCATACATTTCCATCAAAATATCGGAACCGCCGACAAACTCTCCGTTTACGTAGAGTTGCGGGATGGTCGGCCAATCGCTGTATTCTTTGATACCTTGGCGGACAGCATCGTTTTCCAAAACATTCACGGTAACGTAATCAGTGCAGCCTGCGGCGCTGAGGATTTGTACGGCGCGTGAAGAGAAGCCGCATTGCGGAAACTGCTTCGTACCCTTCATAAACAAAACAACGCGGTGGGTGGTAACAACTTCTTTGATTTGGTCGTGGATAGATGTCATGGTTTAATCCTTATTTACATGAATCGGTTAATCGGAATTTGCGCCATTATACGCAAATTGACGTGTTTGGGTACGCCTGTTTGCATGGATATTTGAACAAATTAATATCGGTTTACCCAAAATCCCCAAATCGCAAACCTGCCGATCATCCTCAGCCCATCCTATTCAATACGCAGCCGCCCCAACCGACAGAACCTAAAAATTGTCAACAATCCAAGCCATCTTATTTTAAAGCGGTGCTATAATTCCCGAACCAGATTTTTCAGATGACCCCTACAAGGACCCTGACTTATGAACAATTCAGTCATCACCGTGATCGGCAAAGACCGCGTCGGCATCGTGTACGACGTTTCCAGAATTTTGGCGGAAAACCGAATCAACATCCTCAATATCAGCCAGCAGCTGATGGACGATTTCTTCACCATGATTATCTTGGTGGATACCTCAAAATGCCCCAAATCGCGGCAAGAAATGCTGGATTTGTTTGCGGAAGAGAGCAAAAAACTCGCGCTCGATATCCGTATGCAAAACGAAGAAATTTTCCAAGCCATGCATCGCATTTGAGTCGGAGGAATGTGATGAGTATCCAATCCGGCGAAATTTTAGAAACCGTCAAAATGGTTGCCGACCAGCATTTCGACGTCCGCACCATTACCATAGGCATTGATTTGCACGACTGTATCAGCACCGACATCGACGTGTTGAACCAAAACATTTACAACAAAATCACCACTGTCGGCAAAGATTTGGTCGCTACTGCGAAACACCTTTCCGCCAAATACGGCGTGCCGATTGTGAATCAGCGTATTTCCGTCACGCCGATTGCCCAAATCGCGGCGGCAACCAAAGCCGATTCTTACGTCAGCGTGGCGCAGACTTTGGACAAGGCAGCCAAAGCCATCGGCGTGTCTTTTATCGGCGGCTTTTCCGCGCTGGTGCAAAAAGGCATGTCGCCTTCAGACGAGGTGTTAATCCGCTCCATTCCCGAAGCGATGAAGACCACTGACATTGTGTGCAGCTCCATCAATATCGGCAGCACGCGCGCGGGCATCAATATGGATGCGGTCAGACTGGCGGGCGAAACCATCAAACGCACGGCTGAAATCACGCCCGAAGGTTTCGGCTGCGCTAAAATCGTCGTGTTCTGCAATGCGGTGGAAGACAATCCGTTTATGGCGGGCGCGTTTCACGGGTCGGGCGAAGCGGACGCCGTTATCAACGTCGGCGTATCGGGGCCGGGCGTGGTCAAAGCCGCGCTGGAAAATTCGGACGCAGTCAGCCTGACCGAAGTCGCTGAAGTCGTGAAGAAAACCGCCTTCAAAATCACCCGCGTGGGCGAACTCATCGGCCGCGAAGCCTCGAAAATACTGGGCATCCCGTTCGGTATTCTCGATTTGTCGCTGGCACCGACCCCCGCCGTCGGCGACTCGGTGGCACGTATCCTTGAAGAAATGGGTTTAAGCGTTTGCGGTACGCACGGCACGACGGCTGCCTTGGCATTGCTGAACGATGCCGTGAAAAAAGGCGGCATGATGGCTTCCAGCGCGGTCGGCGGTTTGAGCGGCGCGTTTATCCCCGTTTCCGAAGACGAAGGCATGATTGCCTCCGCCGAAGCAGGCGTGCTGACGCTGGACAAACTCGAAGCGATGACCGCCGTCTGCTCGGTCGGTCTGGACATGATTGCCGTTCCCGGCGACACGCCCGCGCACACGATTTCCGGCATCATCGCCGACGAAGCCGCCATCGGCATGATCAACAGCAAAACCACCGCCGTGCGCATCATTCCGGTAACGGGCAAAACCGTCGGCGACAACGTCGAATTCGGCGGCCTGTTGGGCTACGCGCCCGTGATGCCGGTTAAAGAAGGTTCGTGCGAAGTGTTCGTCAACCGGGGCGGCAGAATTCCCGCGCCGGTGCAGTCGATGAAGAACTAATGGCTTGACCATGAAAAAGGTCGTCTGAAAACTTGCAATGCTTGTTTTCAGACGACCTTTGTTTATTTGAGACTGTATTTTCAGACAACCTACAAACCCAATTCCCTGAGGAAGCGCACGTCGTCCGCCCAGCCTGATTTGACCTTGACCCAAACCTTTAAAAACACTTTAGTATCAAACAGTTTTTCCATATCGAGACGGGCTTCGGTGGAGATTTTTTTCAGTTTTTCCCCGCCTTTGCCGATCAGGATGGCTTTTTGGCTGTCTTTATCGACCAATACGGCGATGTAGATTCGGTAGAGTCCGTTTTCCTCTTCTTCGAATTGTTCGATTTCCACATTCATGGCGTAGGGCAGCTCTTCGCCGAGGTAACGGAACAGTTTTTCGCGCACGATTTCGGTGGCGAGGAAACGGCTGGAACGGTCGGTCACCATTTCTTCCGGATACATCGGCACGCTTTGGGGCAGGTAAGGTCTGAGGCGCGCGAGCAGGTTGGCGATGCCCAATCCGTGTTTGGCGCTGACGGTTTCATGTCCTGCAAATTTGAATTCTGCGCTGATTTGGTCGATAAATTCCTGCAAACCGCTGCTGCCCGCTTTGTTTTTGTCGATTTTGTTAATAACGAGGATGACGGGCGTGTTTGTCGGCAGTTGTTTCATCACGATACGGTCGGCATCGGTAAAACGCATGGCTTCGACGACGAAAACAACGGCATCGACGCCGCTCAACGCTTCGGTGACGTTTTGATTGAGGCGGTCGTTCAGGGCGTTGCGGTGTTTGGTTTGGAAACCGGGGGTATCGACGAAAACGAATTGGGCGGTGTCGTCGGTGTAAATGCCGGTAACGCGGTTGCGCGTGGTTTGGGCTTTTTTACTGGTGATGCTGATTTTTTGCCCGATGAGGTGGTTCATCAGCGTGGACTTGCCGACGTTGGGGCGGCCGACAATAGCGACGAAGCCGCAGCGGTAGTCGGCGGGGTGGCTGGATTCGTTTTGCAGGAAGGTTTCGATGTCCATGATGGCTTTCTGTTTGACGTTTCAGACGACCTTTTTGTCTTGTCATAGGGGCTGTCGAGATTTAATTGTCCAAGTGGATTTTTGTTCGCAAAGCGGAAGATGCCGCTTTGGCGATAAAAAAACATGGAAACTATTGAATGTCGTCAGACCCTAGGTCGTCTGAAAAATAAATCGGCTATTTTTTCGCTTTTTTCAAAGGGTGGTGTTGCTCGAGCCATTGCAGCGCTTCTTTGGCAGCTTGCTGCTCGGCAACTTTGCGGCTGCTGCCTTGTGCTTTGCAGATAAAACCGAGTTCGCCCAAGTCGCATGAAATCAGGAACATACTGTCATTGGCATGACCGATTTGTTCCTCGATGCGGTATTTGGGCAAGGCAAGGCGGCGGGCTTGGAGGGCTTCTTGCAGGGCGGTTTTGTTGTCTTTGCCCTGCGTTTTGAAATCGGCACGTTTGACGCGTTCGGCGAACAAGTGCCGCACCACTTTCTCCGCCTCGGCGAAATCCGCATCAAAGCTGACGGCGGCAAACATCGCTTCCATAGCATCGGCAAGGATGGAGGGTCGTCTGAATCCGCCGCTTTTCAACTCGCCCGCGCCCAAATAAAGCCCGTCACCGACATTCATTTCCAAAGCGATTTCCGCCAACACGCCTTCATTGACCAAGCTCGCGCGCAAACGCGACAACTCGCCTTCGGTCAGCTTGGGGAACGCGTCAAACAACATTTTGGCGACGGTGTAGTTCAAAATCGAATCGCCAACGAACTCGAAACGCTCGTTGTTTTTCGCATGGTAGCTGCGGTGGGTCAGCGCCTGCTGCAAAAGCGCGGTATCTTTGAAATGGTAACCCAGTTTATTCTGAATGGCGGCATGCGCCTGCTGTTTTAACACATCTGTTTTCATGAGGACGTTTGTCTTTCTTCTTGCTTCGGAATATCGGCGGGAGGCGGCAAAAATTCAGCCTCCCAAACCAACCCGAATGCGTTTCGGCACTTCATGCAAATACGGAAACACTTTAGGGCTGCAACAGTCGTCTGAAACACAGCTCAGCCCGTTTCAGACGACCAGCATTGTACCATCAAACCATAAGCGGCAAATATAAAGATACACGGTGCAGAGCCAGCCCTAATCATGATAAAATCCGCACAATTTTTACGGCATGCACACACCGCAATGAATAAATTTGCCCAAGCCCTCTCAGCCGCCCTCGACCGCTGCATCGTGACCAATACGGTAGCCAAACAAGGCGAACCCGTCGGCTTCCTCTACCGCGAAGCCCCCGTTTTCGAAAACGACAGCGGCTGGCGCTTCTTCAGCGGCGACGAAACCGACGAATACACCGACGATCCCGACAATTTCAGCGTCGTCAGCCTTTCCGAAATCACCCAGTCCAATCCCGCCATCGCCGCGCTGATAACCCAACCCGAAGGCAGCGCATGGGAAATCGGCGAAGACGGCGAGTTTCAAGCCGTTGCCGACTGGCAGCCGCAGGAATAAATCCCCAATATCGTTTTCAGAAAAGCCTCACGTCGTCTGAAAACCCGTTTACCGCTCAAAATACAAGGAAACACCATGAACATCATCGCCCCGAACCTCGACGGCGCACACCTGCGCATCGGCATCGTACAAGCCCGCTTTACCAACGAAATCGGCAGCGAAATGCTCAAAGTCTGCTGCCGCACCCTGCAAGAATTGGGCGTAGCCGACAACAACATCACCGTCGCCACCGTACCCGGCGCGCTCGAAGTACCGCTCGTCCTGCAAAACATGGCAGCCTCCGAGCAATATGACGCACTGATTGCCATCGGCGTCGTCATCCGTGGCGAAACCTACCACTTCGAACTCGTTTCCAACGAATCCGGTTCAGGCGTAACCCGTGTCGGACTCGACTACAACATCCCCATCGCCAACGCCATCCTGACCACCGAAAACGACGAACAAGCCGTCGCGCGCATTGAAGAAAAAGCCGCCGACGCCGCCAAAGTCGCTGTCGAATGCGCCAACCTCGTCAACTATCTGATCGAAGAGCAGTTTGACGACGAAGAAGAATAAGCCCGAACGCGAAACCCGTAGCTTTACCGCATTCCGGTTTCGCCCCGTCTGTCGGACAAACCGTTTTCAGACGACCCGTCATCCGACAGAGGTCGTCTGAAACATTCATTACCGCACCCACCGTGCCGCCAACGAAGGAATCCCCATGAAAACCCCACGCCGCCGCGCCCGCGAGTTAGCCGTACAAGCCCTCTACCAAGCCGGCATCAACAACACCGCCGCCCCCGAAATCGCTAAAAACATCCAAGACCAGCCCGACTTCGCCAAAGCGGACGAAGAGCTGTTCAACAAACTCTTCTTCGGCACACACACCCATGCAGCCGAATACATCCAACAAATCCGCCCCCTGCTTGACCGCGACGAAAAAGACCTCAGCCCCATCGAACGCGCCGTCCTGCTGATGGCATGCCACGAATTGAGCGCGATGCCCGAAACCCCCTACCCCGTCATCATCAACGAAGCCATTGAAGTGACCAAAACCTTCGGCGGTACTGACGGACACAAATTCGTCAACGGCATCCTCGACAAACTCGCCGCCCAACTGCGCCCGAACGACCCGAAACGCGGCAACGCGTAATTTAATATGAAAACTTCCCTCCAACTTCTAACCGCCGCCGCTCTGATGTTGTCGACACAGGCATTTGCCAAAACCCCGCCTCCCGGCGTTTACATGACCATGGATTCGCAGCTTGTCGGTATCCTGGCAAATGGCAGCTATTGCATGGCTGTGCAAAACGAGGTCAAAAACGGCCGCTGGCAAAAAACACCAAACAGCCTAAAACTGGATGACAACAAAACAGTCATCTCCGATGACGGCAGCGGCGGCTATGCCCTCAACGGCGAACCGGTCATGCTCATGAACGGCGGCAACACTGCCGGCATGTGTGCCACCCTCAAGGAACATGCCGACAGAAAACGACATCAACCGTAAACCGGAAGCAACCCCTTCACTGCTTTCGCTCTTCCATACAAAAGGTCGTCTGAAAACCCAAAATCGGTTTTCAGACGACCTTTCTCTTCGTCAGGATATTGTGTAAAGAATCTGTCAAAAAATAAGCGGTAATATAGTGGATTAAATTTAAATCAGGACAAGGCAACGAAGCCGCAGACAGTACAGATAGTACGGCAAGGCGAGGCAACGCCGTACTGGTTTAAAGTTAATCCACTATATCGTAATGAATGACGATTGCTTGAGTTAAATCTAGCCCGCACGTTATCGGATTGTGTTAACCTTACGCTAGGCTTGATGATAGTTAACATTCTAGGGTTTTGGTTCCCTTGTTTATTAATTATCTCAAGCCAGGGTTCCCGCACCATCATCGCTTCATTTTTTTCTTCCATAAATGCTTCGGGATGCAGTTTGTCCCCCCGCAACAATAAGAACCCGAATATTCTCACTCTTGTATTTTAAGGATTAAACAATGAAATCGCTCAAAACGTTCCTTATTTGGGGCATTGTGGTTTTGGTCGGCGTAGCGTCCTTTACCACTTTGGCCATCAGTCGGGGCGAGCAGGTCAGCGCGGTATGGATGGTCACCGCCGCCGTGTCGGTGTACTGCATCGCTTACCGTTTTTACAGTCTCTACATCGCCAAATATGTGATGCAGCTTGATCCGAACCGCCTCACGCCCGCCGAGCGGCACAATGACGGTTTGGACTATGTGCCGACACACAAAGGCGTATTGTTCGGACACCACTTTGCCGCGATTGCGGGCGCAGGTCCCTTGGTCGGTCCCGTGCTGGCTGCGCAAATGGGTTATCTGCCGGGTACGCTGTGGATTATCTTCGGCGTAGTGTTTGCCGGTGCAGTACAAGACATGATGGTCTTGTTCGTCTCCATGCGCCGCGACGGTAAGTCTTTGGGCGATATCGTAAAACAAGAACTCGGCACCGTCCCCGGCGTGATCGCGTCCATCGGTATTTTGATGATTATGGTCATCATCATGGCGGTGTTGGCGCTGATTGTGGTGAAAGCACTGGTTCACAGCCCTTGGGGTACGTTTACGATTGCCGCTACCATGCCGATTGCACTGTTTATGGGTATTTACACCCGCTATATCCGTCCGGGCAAAATCGGCGAGATTTCCATCGTCGGCTTTATCCTGCTGATGCTGGCGGTGATTTACGGCGACAATGTGGCACACAGCTCCATCGGTCATTGGTTTGACCTTGACGGCATCCAGCTCACTTGGGCGATTATGATTTACGGTTTCGTAGCATCGGTATTGCCGGTATGGCTGCTGCTGACTCCGCGCGACTATCTCTCTACCTTTCTGAAAATCGGTACGATTGTCGCCCTCGCCATCGGTATCCTTATCGTCAGCCCTGCGCTGCAAATGCCTGCCGTAACCCACTTTATCGACGGTTCCGGTCCGGTATTCTCAGGCGCATTGTTCCCGTTCCTATTCATTACCATCGCCTGTGGTGCGGTTTCAGGCTTCCACGCGCTGATTTCTTCCGGTACCACGCCGAAAATGCTGGAAAACGAAACCCACGTCCGCATGATCGGTTACGGCGGTATGATTATGGAAAGCTTCGTGGCGATTATGGCCTTGGCTGCCGCGTCATCGCTTGATCCCGGCGTGTACTTCGCTATGAACAGCCCCGCCGCCCTGATTGGTACAGATGCCAATACCGCCGCCGAAGTGATTACCACCAAGCTGCAATTCCCCGTTGATGCCGCAACCCTGTTGCACACCGCTAAGGAAGTGGGCGAAAACACCATCCTTTCCCGTGCGGGCGGTGCGCCAACCCTCGCAGTCGGTATGGCACACATCATGAGCCGCCTGATTCCGGGCGAAGCCATGATGGCATTCTGGTATCACTTTGCCCTGTTGTTTGAAGCCTTGTTCATCCTGACCGCCGTCGATGCCGGTACGCGCGTCGCACGTTTCATGATTCAAGACTTGGGCAGTATCTTCTACAAACCTTTCGGCAACACCGACTCCATCCCTGCCAACCTGATTGCGACCTTCTTCGCCGTGGCATTGTGGGGCTACTTCCTCTACACCGGCGTGACCGACCCGCTGGGCGGCATCAACTCGCTCTGGCCTTTGTTCGGCATCGCCAACCAAATGCTGGCAGGCGTAGCCTTGATTATGTGTGCCGTTGTGCTGATTAAGATGAAACGCGACCGTTATGTCTGGGTGGCACTCGTTCCCGCCGTCGGCGTACTGTTTGTAACCTGCTACGCCGGTCTGCAAAAACTGTTCCACAGCGACCCGCGCGTCAGCTTCCTCGCCCATGCCGGCAAATACAGCGACGCATTGGCTAAAAACGAAGTCCTCGCACCCGCTAAAGACATCGGCGAAATGGCGCAAATCATCTTCAACGACAAAATCAATGCCGGCTTGACCGCATTGTTCCTCTCCGTCGTCGTCATCGTTGCCATCTACGGCGTGCGTACTGCCATGAAAGCACGCAAAGTCGGCTGGCCGACCGCCAAAGAAATTCCGGCAGTGTACCGCGACGGCAAACAACCGGAGGCACAAGGTGAAGCGTAAACTCGCCGCTTGGTGGAAAACCGCCAAACTTACCGCCAATCTCATGGCAGGCGTGCCCGATTATGAAAACTACGTTGCCCAACAGCGCAAACATAATCCCAACGCCCCCGTCATGACCGAGCTGCAATTTCAAGACTACTGCCGCAAACGCCGCTGCGGTGCAAACGGTGGAAGATGTTGTTAATCGCTTGAACGGTTGAAAAAAGGTCGTCTGAAAGTTTTCAGACGACCTTTTTATATTACAATATTGGCATTTTTAAAATCGGCATAGGCAAATACCGTCAGTTGATCCAATTTCCGCCAAGGCGCAACCCGGCAACGTCGCAGTTTGAGCTCGACAGGAAACTGCCCTATCTTGCCGCCAAGCTGATTTGAATCTACCCGATTCCAATCCATCCATTACATTTTTACCACCTGCTTAAGGACAAGACATGAAGAAAAGCATCATTGCAACATTAGTCGGCATCGCCGCACTGGGAGGAGCAACCGTTGGCGGCGGCATTTATGCCGACAACAAATTGAAACAGGAATACTATTTCCAAAACAATCCCGATGCCGACAAACGCCTGAAAATCACTCTGGATAAATTCGACATGGGCCTCACTTCGGGTAAAGCTTCATGGAGGGGCGACATCACGCCCGACTTGTGCCATCAGGACACAAAATTCTCAATACGAGGTGAGGACATCATTACCCGCGGTCTGAACGGCTACACCATCCAAACCAAACTCTATCTGATTGGAGATGACAATAAAGAAATATTCCGGTTGGACGGCAATACCGTGCTTTCTTGGGGTGGTGAATTAGAGGGCAAACTGACCGCACTGGCAGGCTCATTAAACATCGATTCCGACGAAGTCAAATGGGAAACGGCGACTTTGGCTGTCAAAGGCCACAAATCCAACCATCAGTACCATCTCGATAATTTCAATTTCGAATGGCCCGGCATGACTGCCTCACACCCTGACAAACCTGAAAGCCCGGGATACCAATTTAGCTTGAAAAACGTTAAATATCAGGCCGATATGGAAAAAGGTGACACCACTGCATTGCGCAACGGCACATCCCTCTTCACCGTAGACTCTGCCGCATTCAAAATGGGCAACCAAACCTTTGATTTCGCTGTCGACAAAATCAAAGCAGGAAGCAAACAGTCTGCAAAAGACAACAAATACGCTATGGAAGGACAAAGCGAAGTCGAAAACTTCCGCATCAACAACATCAAATTCGACCGCATCCATTACAACTTCAACCTCCGCGATATCAATGGCGAAGGTATCGACCGCATCAATAAATTCTTCGACCGTCAAGGTAAAGAGTGCGTCGATATGAACAGTCCCGACACACAAAAAGAACTGATGGAAGCCGTAAAAACCTTTTTAAAAACCGGCATCAAATTCGACTCAAAAGGCAATCAAATCTACTTGAACAACAGCGCGGTCAAAGCCGATGCAGACGCCTCCATTCCGCCTATCGAATATAAAAACGACGAGCAGCTTCAACAAGACCTCCTCAGTAAGCTGAAATACAACATCAACGCGGAGGTCGATAAAAACTTCATCAGAGAAGTGCTCAAACTGGCTTCTCAATACGATCCCAATATCAAAGAAAGCGATTTGGACAACGTCGTCAAAGAAATGGCAACCGCACTCAATGCCGAAGTCACCGAAGACAAGCTGATTATCAAACGCAGCCAATAATCCGCCGGCAAACCTGTTGGAAAATATAGCGGATTAAATTTATAGTCAATTAAAAACAAAATGGTACAATACTCAACTTTGAAGGTCTAACCATGGCATACTCTGCGGACTTAAGAAACAAAGCTTTAAACTATTACGAACAATGCAAAAATATCAGCCAAACCGCAGTAACGTTTAACTTGTCAAGAAACACGCTTTACCTGTGGATTCGCCTTAAAAAGCAAACAGGCAGCCTAAAACATCAAGTTACCGGTCTAAATGCCGTCAAATTGGATAGGCAAAAACTGGCTCAATATGTTGGGCAACACCCGGATGCCTATCTGCATGAAATCGCCAAACATTTTGATTGTACGCCAGCCGCCGTTTGCTATGCACTCAAACAGATGGGGATGACGCGCAAAAAAAGACCACCACTTACAAAGAACAAGATCCGGCCAAAGTAACGCATTATTTGACACAGCTGGCCGAATTTTCCGACTACCAACGCGTTTATTTGGATGAAACAGGATTTGACCGCTACCTGTTCCGTCCCTATGCCCGCAGCCCGAAAGGGCAAATAGTGAAAGCGCAGATAAGTGGAAAAAGATACCGACGCTTATCTCTGGTGTCCGCACAAGTCGGCAACCGGCTGATTGCTCCGATGGTTTATCAAGATACGATGACCGGAGTTTTTTTTGAAGCGTGGTTTCAGCAATGCCTACTGCCCGCATTGACTCAAAAATCGGTGATTATTTTAGATAATGCACGATTTCACCGTATGGGTGTCTTACGGGAAATGGCGGAAAAATGGGGACATAAGGTATTGCCTCTTGCACCTTATTCACCTGAGCTCAACCCGATTGAGAAGGTGTGGGCGAATATTAAGCGGTATCTGCGAACCATATTGTCTGATTACGCCCGATTTGACGATGCGCTACTGTCCTATTTTAAATTTAATTGACTATAAATCAGGACAAGGCGACGAAGCCGCAGACAGTACAGATAGTACGGAACCGATTCACTTGGTGCTTCAGCACCTTAGAGAATCGTTCTCTTTGAGCTAAGGCGAGGCAACGCCGTACTGGTTTAAAGTTAATCCACTATACCGACAGGTTTCGCATTTACCCATAGCAAAAGGTCGTCTGAAATTTTCAGACGACCTTTTTGGTTTCACGGAGATAGGCATCGCAAACCCGCCATCCCCTAACAATTCACGCAGTCATTAACGCTGATTGCAAGAAGTGTCTACTTTGTTGCCATAAGGATCAACGAAGCTGAAGAAGGCTTGGCTGCCTTTTTGATGCCATTCTGCACCTTTACCGAACAGACCGCGGTTGGAAACATAACGCTCGCCGGAACCGGAAACCGCAGAAGACAAGACAGCGCGTTTGTCATCCAGGCTCAACTCGACGCGGTTGGTGTCCAGATTGCGTACAGTCACAGACAAACCGTTTTCACACTCAAAAGATTGGGGCGAACGGCGGTCGCTAGACTGACCACGATCATCATAGTTGCGATCTCCATGGTCATGACGGTGCTCGTGGCGAGGAGCATCATTATCATCATAATCAGGGGCAGCACAAGCACCCAAGGACAAAACAGCCGCTACGGCCAATACAGCTTTAAGTTTCATATTAATACTCCTGAAAATGTGGAACTGCATAACAGTCGTTCCATGTTATAAACATCCTTATAGTCTAGCAAGGGAGCTTACCCTAATTTACCTGCACGCCCCCGAATGTAGCTTTTTCCAAAGCTCCGTAGTTTTTTCGCAAACATTAAAACTTCCCTCAACCATTGCTTCACACTTACCCGCCCGTCCGAGGTCGTCTGAAAACAAAAAAACCGCCCGCGAAAATCATCGCGAGCGGCAATCCATTGAGAGCATTACAAAATATGAAAACATTACCGCTGACGGGCTTTGAAGCGGGGATTGCTTTTACAGATGACGTAAACTTTACCTTTGCGTCGAACGATTTGACAATCGCGATGGCGCTTTTTCGCCGTTTTCAATGAAGACAAAACCTGCATTATTTATCCTTTCTAAAAGACGAAATCATAGATTGGAACCTTTGGTTGAACTTGCTGGCGCGGCCTTCGGTATTCACATTGCGCTGTTTGCCCGTATAGACGGGATGCGAGGCAGAAGACGTATCCAAAGAAAATAAGGGATATTCTTTACCATCGTTCCAAACCATCGTTTTGCCGTGTGTATCCGCACAAGAACGGATCAGCCAGCCTTCATTGGCACCACTGTCGTAAAAAAGCACAGTACGGTAATTTTCAGGGTGGATATTCGCTTTCATCATTCCTCCGATAAATGTTATGGTATAACATTATACATCATAAACTTTAAAACACAACCCTGAAAAAAGGTCGTCTGAAAACGCAGACCATATTCAGACGACCTTCACATTGCTACAATACGGACTTCCACTCCAATCCAAAGGCACATCATGCCGCTTTTTCACGTCGAACCTTCCCTGTCTTACACTCAGCAAAACCGTGTAGGCGTCCTCCTCCTCAATCTCGGCACGCCCGATGCCCCGACTGCAGCCGCTGTCAAACCATATCTTCGAGAATTTCTATCGGACCAACGCGTCGTCGAACTGCCCAAACTACTTTGGCAGCCGATTTTGCATGGCTTGGTTCTGACGCTGCGTCCCAAGAAAAGCGCACATGCTTACGCCAAAATCTGGTTTGAACAAGGCTCTCCGCTTGCCGTCTATACCCAACGCCAAGCAGACGCCCTCGCCAAAGCCATGCCCGACACCATCGTCCGCCATGCCATGACCTATGGCAACCCGGGCATCGAAACCGTCCTTGCCGAAATGAAAGCCCAAGGCGTAGGCAAATTGCTGATTGTCCCTTTATATCCGCAATACGCCGCCTCCAGCACCGGCGCGGCATTAGACAAAGTGTTCCAACAACTGCTGAAGCAGCGCAACCAAATGAGCCTGCGTACCGTTTCGCGTTTTTACGACGACGCAGCCTATATTGATGCCATGAAACAACACATTGAAGCATATTGGAAAGAACACGGACGCGGCGAGAAACTCATGCTCAGCTTTCACGGCATTCCGCAAAAAAATTACGACGACGGCGACCCTTATCCCGACGAATGCCGCCATACCGCAAAACTTCTTGCCCAAGCACTCAACCTAAACGAGCAAGAATACATCGTTTCCTTCCAAAGCCAATTTGGCAAAGCAAAATGGGTGACGCCCAGCACACAAGCCCTGTTTGACCAACTGCCCAAACAAGGCGTCAGCAAATTAGATGTATTCTGTCCGGGCTTTATGGCAGATTGTCTGGAAACCATGGAAGAGATTGCCATCATGGGGCGCGAGCAATTTCACGCAGCCGGAGGCAAAGAATACCGCTACATCCCCTGCTTGAACGACCACCCCGCATGGATTCTCGCCCTGACCGAACTGGTCAAAAACAACCTGCAAGGCTGGCAATAACCGGATACATCATCCGACAAGGGATATTGGTGATCACTGATGGACTTTAAACCCAAACCAAGCTGCGACAGCATCCTCATTTAAAACCTATCTGCGGTTTTCCACTGAAAGCGTTACATTTGATTTAAGTCTAAGGTTGTCTGAAAAATCTGTTTTCAGACGACCTTTATTGTATTATCGATAGACAGACCATACCGATAAAAAGGACACATCATGACCACAACAAAAAAAATATTGACGGCTGCAATTTTTACCCTGTCCATCCACAGCACCTTTGCCGCCGATGCTGCCCAAATGACGCAAGGCCAAAAAATTTATGAAAGCAACTGCGCCGCCTGCCACGGTAAAAAAGGGGAAGGCAGGGGAACCATGTTTCCCCCTCTTTACCAATCGGACTATATTATGAAAAAACCGCAGGTATTGCTGCAAAGCATGACCAAAGGCATCAACGGCCCCATCAAAGTCAACGGTAAACCTTACAACGGCTTTATGCCCGCGACCGCCATCAACGATGCCGATCTCGCTGCCGTTGCCACCTATATCATGAATGCGTTTAACAACGGCGGCGGTACCATTACCGAAAAAGACGCCAAACAGGCTAAAGCGAAAAAATAAGGCATCCATACACAAAAAAGGTCGTCTGAAACCGAGATTTCGGGTTTCAGACGACCTTTTTCCTTCTACTGAACTGTTTGTTTTTTAAACCGCTTCAGCTTCTTCCGCGAGGAAACCGCGCAGTTTTTGCATGGCTTTGGCTTCGATTTGGCGGATGCGCTCGGCAGATACGCCGTATTCGGCTGCCAGCTCGTGCAGAGTCAATCCGCCATCGTCTTGCAGCCAGCGGCTTTCTACGATGCGGCGGCTACGGTCGTCCAGTTGCGCCAACGCGTTTTGCAGACCTTCGGTTTGCAGGGCGTAGTGGGCTTGTTTGGACAGTTGGCGGCTGGGTTCGGCATCGTGGTCGGCAAGCCAGTCGATGGGGGCGAAGCTGTCTTCGTCATCGTTGTTGTCCGCCATGATGGCGATGTCGTGTCCGGTCATGCGTTGTTCCATTTCCATGACTTCGGACAATTTGACGCCCAAATCGTCGGCGATGTCTTGCGCTTCTTTCGGAGACAAGGCATTCAGGTTTTTACGCATACTGCGCAGATTGAAGAACAGTTTGCGTTGCGGTTTGGTGGTCGCTACGCGTACCAGGCGCCAGTTGCGCAGGATAAATTCATGGATTTCGGCCTTAATCCAGTGTACGGCGAATGAAAACAGGCGCGCGCCACGGCTGGGCTCGTAGCGTTTGACCGCCTTCATCAATCCGATGTTGCCTTCTTGGATAAGGTCGGCTTGGTTCAGGCCATAGCCGTCGTAGCCTCGTGCGATGGATACGACGACACGCAAATGGGAAAGAATGAGTTGTTTGGCGGCGTTAAGGTCGCCTTTTTGCTGACGCTCCGCGAGTTGGCTTTCTTCTTCGGGCGTCAACATGGGAATGCTGTTGACGGTATGGATGTATTGCTCAAGGCTGCCGTTGCCGCTGTGGATGACGGGTAATGCAAAGGCGTTATTCATGAGAGTTGCTTTCCTTTATATGATGTAGAGACTATTGTTTACTTGTTGTTTGCCGTGCAGTATATCACTGCCTGTTGCCCTATCGTATGCTGTCAAATGCCTTTTTCTGTAAAAGACTGTTTGATAGGTAGATTTTCTTGCTTTTTGAAATTCGATTGATTTTGAAAATTTGACTGTTTTACTGGGAATAAGTTCAGTATATTACAAACATTCTTGTATGTAAATATTAAAGTTCAAGAAAAACGGCCTTATAAAAAGACCGCTTTTTCAAACTCAATCTGCTTTTTTCCTGATTAAAAACAGTGCGATGGCAATAATTGATAATACCCCGATCAGCCACAGCGAACCGCCTGCCTTCATATAAGGGGTTTCGCCGACATAGCCTTTGATATGCCCTTCCAAGACGGCATCGGTATTGGGTTCGCTCTCGGCGATGATGCTTCCTTTGGGAGAAATAATGGCGGTTGCACCGGTATTGGTAGCACGGACCATATAGCGTCCAAGCTCCATCGCGCGGGCTTGGGATTGCTGGAGCTGTTGGTACATGGCGTTGGAATCGCCATACCACGCCATATTGCTGACGTTGGCAAGCAGCGTAGCGTTTTTGGCGGTAGCAATAAGTTCGTCGCCAAAGCCGTCTTCATAGCAGATGTTGAAGGCGACTTTTTGATCTTTCATCGTCAAGGGAGCCTGCCCCGCTCCGCCGCGACGGAAATCGGCAAGCGGCATATTCATCATTTTGTACAACGGTTCGGTCAAAAAAGGCAGCGGTTTGTATTCGCCAAAGGGAACCAGATGATTTTTGGCGTAATACGGGAGGTCGTCTGAAATATCATCGTAGTCGCTCAAATTGATTACGGTGTTTTCGTATCCGCTGCCGTCGGCTGTGTATTGACCGATACCGACGGCCAATGCGCTGCCGTTCGTGCGCGCCTGCTCGGCAAACTGGGTCAGGATGTTTTCCGGCAAATCCTGACGCATTACAGGCAGAGCGGTTTCCGGCAGGATAACGATGTCGGCGGATGTTTTGCTGATTTGACCGTAGTATTTCTGAATGGTGGGGACGACTTGTTCTTCATTCCATTTCAGACTCTGTTCGATATTGCCCTGCACGAGCGCGACGGTACTGGTGCTGCCGTCGGGTTTGGTAAAGTCGGTTTGCTGGGCGATATAGCCGACGGTACACAGCATGACAATCATGCACATCGGCAGCAGGCGTTGTTTCAGACGACCCGTATTGTCAATCAGCAACACCAGCCATGCGCTGACAAATGCCGTCGCCAGCGTCACCAGATGAATACCGCCCAAAGGCGCAAAGCCGGCAAGCGGGCTTTCTTTGACGATTTGAGAATAGCCGATCGCCCCCCAGCCAAAGCCGGTCAACAGGCGTTCGCGGGCAAATTCCGCCAGTGTCCACAAAATCGGCAAAACGATGCCGACCTTAACCCAACGCGGCAGATGAAACTTCTTCCACAGCCAAAAACAGGCGGCGGGATACAGCGCGAGAAACGCAGGCAGCAGGAAAGTCAGCGGAACCGCGTATAAATTAGGCAGGCCGGAAACATCGTGCAGCGCGGTATGTATCCAATAAAACTGCGCCGTATAAGCAACCAGCCCAAACAGATAGGCGGTCGAAACAGCGAAGCGCGGACGCAGTTCAATCAGTCGGATCAATGCGCCAAACAGCAAAGGCATCAGCCAAAAATGGTAATAAGGTGCGAAAGTCAAGGGCGTGGCGGCGGCAATCAGGATCACCAGCGGCCAGTACAGCACAGGATGCTGCCAATATTGTTCGAGTTTGCGGAAAATGTTCATTGCAGAGAAAAGAAAATAAGAGGTCGTCTGAAAATACAGCCTCAACAAAGTTGAACCATTTTCAGACGACGTATCGGTTGTTTAGTGTTTTTGAAACAGCTTCATCAAAGGCAGCGCAACGGCGCAGGCGATAGCGCCGGCAATCAGCCCGACGGCAAGGTTGGCGATATGCTCCATCAAACCGCTGTCCCAATGTTGCGCGTGTAAGAAATCATGCAAAAAGCCCAAGTTGTGGGCAATCAGACCGCCGCCGACAAGGAACATGGCAAGCGTACCCACCACGCTCAAACCGCGCATGAACCAAGGCATAAAGGCAATCAAGCCCCGTCCGACCGTTTGGATGCCCGTGCTTTTTTGACGCATCAGCAGCATACCGAAGTCGTCGAGTTTGACGATAACGCCGACCAAACCGTACACAAAAGCGGTCATACCGATGCCGATTGCCGTCATCACCAGCGAACGGGTCATCAGATCGTATTTTTCAACCACGCCCAAAGCAATAATAATGATCTCGGCAGACAGGATGAAATCCGTACGAATCGCGCCTTTAATCTTGGTTTTTTCATCCAGCGTTTCGGCGGCTGCCTCCTCGTCTTCATGCGCTTCGTGGCGGTGTAAAAACTTATGCAGCAGCTTTTCCACGCCCTCGAAACACAAATAAATCCCGCCTATCATCAATAAAGGCGTAATCAGCTTCGGCAAAAAGGCAGACAGCAGCAAAGCCAATGGCACCAAAATCAGCTTGTTCACCAAAGAACCTTTCGCCACCGCCCAAATAATCGGCAGCTCGCGTTCCGCCGACACGCCGGTAACCTGATTCGCATTGAGCGCCAAATCATCGCCGACCACGCCCGCCGTTTTCTTCGCGGCCATTTTGGTCATCAGGGCAACGTCGTCCAAGACAGCGGTAATATCGTCCAAAAGGGTGAAAAGCGAGGCAAAGGCCATGATATATTTCCGAAAAAAGGGTCAGATTGAAGAAGCCGGCTATTATAACCGAGAAAGTATGACACCGAAGGCTTTCAGACGACCTTTAATGGAAATTAACGGAATTTGGCGCGGCTTAATTGAAAACCTGCCGCCTCAGCACCAGATATCGCTTGGGAAAGATTTGAATCGGATGACAAGACAGCACTTCGCCAACTCAAAAAGGTCGTCTGAAAACCGCCCTCCCCTTTTGAACTGCACCCCAAAAGTTGGACACATCCCCTCCAACTCACAAGGTGCAGTTTTTTTATGAGCAGAGACCTTTGTAAAAAAGCCCTTCCCTTGACAGCCGGAACCCAAACACAGGTTTTCGGCTGTTTTCGCCCCTAATTGCGCCTAATTTTACCCAAATACCCCCTCAATCCTCCACGGATACCTGATAATCAGGCATCCGAGCCTCCTTTTAGGCGGCAACAGGCGCACTTAGCCTGTTAGCCGCTTTCAACAGGTTCAAACACATCGCCTTCAGATGGCTTTGCGCACTCACTTTAATCAGCCCGAAATAGGCTGCCCGGGCATAGCGGAATTTACGGTGCAGCGTACCAAAGCTTTGTTCGACCACATAACGGGTCTTCGACAAATATCGGTTGCGCTTCGTCTGCGCTTCCGTCAGCGGACGGTTACGGTGGGCTTTGCGCATAATGCCGTCCAGTAACTGATGCTCTTCCAGATGTTGCCGGTTTTCCTTACTGTCATAGCCTTTGTCGGCATAGACGGTCGTACCTTCGGCTATCCCTTCCAACAAAGGCAACAGGTGGTTGCACTCATGTGTATTGGCCCCAAGCCGCCTAACGCTCCTCCAGCCCGGCCAAAATCGCACAATCCGGGCAGTCGTCTCCCGCGCAGGCATCGTGCCAGCGTTGCAGCTCGGCCACCATGCCCTGCAAGCGTTCGATTTTGGCTTCCAGCTCGGCGATGTGCCGCGCGGTGAGCGTTTTCACTTCGCGGCTGGTACGCTGCGGGTTGCGTTGCAGGCTCAAAAGATGCCCGATCTGCGGCAGCGAAAAGCCCACTTCCCGCGCATGGCGGATAAAGCACAGCCGGACAAGGTCGGCCTGTCCGTAGCGGCGGTAGCCCGCTTCGCTGCGCGCGGCCGAGGCGATTAGGCCGTGCTTTTCGTAGTCGCGGATTTGTTTGGCGGAAAGGCCGCTCTCGGCCGCGGCCTGGCTGATGTTCATCATGATGCTTGACCTTTACTTCGGGTAAAGCTTTATAGTGGCGGCACTTAGCGGGAAAGCAAGAGCAGACCCATCATTTCAGGTTACCTGAAAGCTTTGGCTGCAACGGGCTTTAAAACCTCAGCCTCATTCCAACAGAAAGGAAACCCTATGCAAACCATCACATTAAACATCGAAGGCATGACCTGCGGCGGCTGCGTGAAAAGCGTTACCAGCATCCTCGAAGGCGTAAACGGCGTGGACAAGGCCGAAGTGAGCCTGGAAAACAAGAATGCCGTCGTGGAATTCGACCCCGCCCAAACCAACCCCGCCGCGCTGATAGAAGCGGTGGAAGACGGCGGCTTTGATGCGGCTTTGTAAATCGAATCGCAACAAATCGACTGCAACACCCCAAAGGCTACCTGAAAACCCTGCTCCGCTTTTTTCAGGTAGCCCAACCACATTCAGAAGGAAGAAACCATGCAACAAAAAGTCCGTTTTCAAATCGAAGGCATGACCTGTCAGGCCTGCGCTTCGCGTATTGAAAAAGTGTTGAACAAAAAAGATTTTGTCGAATCGGCAGGGGTGAACTTCGCCAGCGAGGAGGCGCAGGTTACGTTTGACGACAGCAAAACTTCCGCTGCCGACATTGCCAAAATCATTGAGAAAACCGGTTACGGCGCGAAGGAGAAGATGGAAGACGCGCTGCCGCAACCCGAAGAAACCGCGCATGTAAGCTGGCGGTTGTGGCTGCTGTTCGCCATCAATGTTCCGTTCCTGATCGGCATGGCGGGCATGATGATCGGCAGACACGATTGGATGATTCCGCCGATATGGCAGTTTGCGCTGGCGAGTGTGGTGCAGCTTTGGCTGGCGGTGCCGTTTTACAAAAGCGCGTGGGCAAGCATTAAGGGCGGGCTGGCGAATATGGACGTGCTCGTTACCATCGGCACGGTGTCGATTTACCTGTATTCCGTTTATATGCTGTTTTTCAGCCCGCACGCGGCGCACGGCATGGCGCATGTGTATTTTGAAGTAGGCGTGATGGTGATTGGTTTTGTGTCGCTGGGAAAATTTTTGGAACACCGCACCAAAAAATCCAGCCTGAACAGCTTGGGCTTGCTGCTCAAACTCACGCCGACCCAAGTCAACGTGCAACGCGATGGCGAATGGAAACAACTGCCCATCGACCAAGTGCAAATCGGCGACCTAATCCGCGCCAACCACGGCGAACGCATTGCCGCCGACGGCATCATCGAGAGCGGCAGCGGTTGGGCGGATGAGAGCCACCTTACCGGCGAGTCCAATCCCGAAGAGAAAAAGGCAGGCGGCAAAGTGTTGGCGGGCGCGCTGATGACCGAGGGCAGCGTGGTTTACCGCGCCACGCAGCTCGGCAGCCAAACCCTGCTCGGCGACATGATGAACGCGCTGTCCGAAGCGCAGGGCAGTAAAGCACCGATTGCACGCGTGGCGGACAAGGCGGCGGCGGTGTTCGTGCCTGCCGTTGTGGGCATCGCGCTTCTGACTTTTATCGCCACTTGGCTGGTGAAAGGTGATTGGACGGTTGCGCTGATGCACGCCGTTGCCGTTTTGGTGATTGCCTGCCCGTGCGCGCTCGGTCTGGCGACGCCCGCCGCGATTATGGTCGGCATGGGCAAGGCGGTGAAACACGGTATTTGGTTTAAAGACGCGGCGGCGATGGAAGAAGCCGCCCACGTCGATGCCGTCGTGTTGGACAAAACCGGCACGCTGACCGAAGGCAGGCCGCAGGTTGCCGCCGTTTATTGCGTTCCCGACAGCGGTTTTGACGAAGACACTTTGTACCGCATTGCCGCCGCTGTCGAACAAAACGCCGCCCACCCGCTCGCCCGCGCCATTGTCTCCGCCGCCCAAGCGCGCGGTTTGGACATTCCCGCCGCACAAAATGCGCAAACGGTTGTCGGCGCAGGCATTACCGCTGAAGTCGAAGGCGTGGGTTTGGTGAAAGCGGGTAAACTTGATTTTGCCGAATTAAAGTTGCCTGAAAACCTTTCAGACGACGTCTGGCGCATCGCAAGCATTGTCGCCGTTTCCACCAACGGCAAACCCATCGGCGCATTCGCTCTTGCCGACGCATTGAAAACCGACACCGCCGAAGCCATAGGCCGTCTGAAAAAACACGGCATCGACGTTTACATCATGAGCGGCGACAACCAAGGCACGGTCGAATACGTCGCCAAACAACTGGGTATCGCACACGCCTTCGGCAACATGAGTCCGCGCGACAAAGCCGCCGAAGTGCAGAAACTCAAAGCCGCCGGCAAAACCGTGGCAATGGTCGGCGACGGCATCAACGACGCGCCCGCACTCGCCGCCGCCAACGTCAGCTTCGCCATGAAAGGCGGCGCGGACGTTGCCGAACACACCGCGTCCGCCACGCTGATGCAGCATTCGGTCAACCAGCTCGCCGATGCCCTGCTGGTGTCGCAGGCGACGTTGAAAAACATCAAGCAAAACCTGTTTTTCGCCTTCTTCTACAATATCTTGGGTATTCCGCTCGCCGCACTCGGCTTCTTAAATCCCGTCATCGCAGGCGCGGCAATGGCGGCAAGCTCGGTGTCGGTGTTGGGCAATGCCTTGAGGCTGAAACGGGTAAAGATTGAGTAATATGTGAAAAAGGTCGTCTGAAACAAGGCTTCATCTTTCCATTTCCTATTTCAGACGACCCATCATCCTGTAAACGATATAAAGAGCCAAGTTTTCAAACTTGGCTTTAGTGCCGCCCCACCCTCACCGCCGCGCAACGCAACGATTTTCCGCGTTCGGGGTTTGCTATAAAATCATTACCATCGCAATGCCCTTCCCCGCCTTGCCCCGTTATCCAAAAATCAAGGAGAAAACATGAAAACCGCTATTGTCGATTACGGCATGGGCAACCTGCATTCCGTCCTTAAATCCGTACAGGCCGCGCAAGCCTTGTCCGGCAAAGCCGCCGAAATTTACCTGACCGACCGCCCCGAAGACATCCTTGCTGCCGACAAAATCATTTTCCCCGGTCAGGGCGCGATGCCCGACTGTATGGCGGCGCTGCGGCAAAGCGGTTTGGGCGAGGCAGTGGAAGACGGATTGAAAAACAAACCGTTTTTCGGCATCTGCGTCGGCGCGCAATTATTGTTCAAACACAGCGAAGAAGGTGATACTGCCGGACTGGGCTGGTTTAAAGGCAGGGTCAAACGCTTCGCCGCCAATCAAACCGATGGACACGGAGGTCGTCTGAAAGTGCCGCACATGGGCTGGAATACAGTACGCCAAACCCGCCCGCACCCGCTGTTTAAAGACATCGGGCAAGAAACGCGCTTTTACTTCGTCCACAGCTACTACTTCGCCCCCGAAGACCCCGAAACCATCCTTGCTACCAGCGAATATCCGCACGAATTTGCCTGCATCGTCGGCAAAGACAATGTGTTCGCTACCCAGTTCCACACGGAAAAAAGCCACGACGCTGGTCTGTTGCTGTTACGTAACTTCTTGGATTGGCAGCCCTAGCAGTCTGTTTATAGCAAAAGGTCGTCTGAAATTTTTTCAGACGACCTTTTGCATCGCTTGCCTGACATTTCAATCGTATAGTGGATTAACTTTAAACCAGTACGGCGTTGCCTCGCCTTGCCGTACTATCTGTACTGTCTGCGGCTTCGTCGCCTTGTCCTGATTTAAATTTAATCCACTATAATGTTTTGAAAATCAAAACGCGGCATTCATCAAATGATGATTTTGCCGCGTTACCGTTCAAACTTAGAGGTACACAATCTCGCCGCTGCGCCCTTTGCTTTCCTGACTTGCCCACCACACAAACTGCGGCAATACGTCGGTATAGTTTTTACGTTCGCTTTTCGACTCGCCCGGATGGGACTTGATGCGCTGCGGCGAGTTAATCGGTCCCGGAATCAGAACATTGGCACGCAGGTTATCAAAACGTTCCCACTCGTCGGCAGCGACTTTGCACAAATAATTCAATGCGGCTTTAGACGCGCCGAATCCGCCCCAATAAGCCTTGGGATCTTCGCCATGGCTTTCCCCGACAAAAATCACGGAAGCATCGGAAGAAGCTTTGAGCAAAGGCAGCATCGCGCGTGTCAAACCCATCGGGGCGACGGTGTTGATCCGGTATTGGTTGACCCATTCGGATACGGTCTGGAAATCCAAAGGAGAAAGCGCATAGAAATAGCTGGCGCAATGCACGATACCATCCAAGCGTCCGCCGGTCGCCTCGGAAATGGTTGCAGCGAATTGGTCAAACTCTTTTTCTTCCGCGCTCATTAAGTCGAAGCAGATGGCAAAGGGTTCGGGATAGCCGGCATCGACAATGGCATCATAAACTTTTTCCAACTTCTTTTGATGACGCGCCACCAAAATGACGGTCGCGCCAGCCGCCGCATAAGCCTTGGCAACCTGCTCGCCCAAACCTTGGGATGCGCCGGTTACCATGATGATTTTATCGGATAAAGTTGACATGATTTCTCCATTTTTTAGATTTATAGTGGATTAACTTTAAACCAGTACGGCGTTGCCTCGCCTTAGCTCAAAGAGAACGATTCTCTAAGGTGCTGAAGCACCAAGTGAATCGGTTCCGTACTATCTGTACTGTCTGCGGCTTCGTCGCCTTGTCCTGATTTAAATTTAATCCACTATATCAATAAATTATCGAAAATCTGAAAGAAGGCTGAGACAGGGCTGGTATATTAAAAATCGATTTTAAAACCATTTGGTTTATTGCCTGCTCACCCACTCTTTCTATTGAAATAGAAACGATGAACAGGCAATCGTTCAGCCAATATTCTTAATATCGTGAAACCCATTGTTTCAGACGACCCTGCCAATCCATTGGCTTCTTTAATTCAGAAACTTGATTTACGCTTCGCCACCTTCAGTATCCGATACGGCGTTCTCGGCTTCATTGCCTTCCGGATTTTCTACTTCGGGATTTTCATCTTCCGCTTCTTCGGCAACACGTTCTAGCGATACCAAGGTTTCGCCTTCGTCCAGATTAATCAGGCGCACGCCTGCCGCGGCACGGCCGGTTTCGCGGATTTCTTCGACTTTGGTGCGGATGAGTTTGCCGCCGCTGGTAATCAGCATCAGGTCGTCGGTTTCGCCGACCAAGGTTGCAGCGACCAAATCGCCGTTGCGCTCGCCGGTGTTGATGGCAATATTGCCTTGTCCGCCTTTGTTTTTGCGGCTGTAATCGGCAATCGGGGTACGTTTGCCGTAGCCGTTGGCGGTGGCGGTCAGCACTTGCAAATCGCTTTGCGCGGCTTCAGGAGCAAAGGTAATCAGGCTGACGATTTTACCGTCGGCAGGCAGGCGCATACCGCGTAAGCCGCCGCTGCCGCGACCGGACGGACGCACACCGTGTTTGCCGCTTGGCAGGGCGTTTTCGTTGTCGGCGGTTTCGTCTTCAAGGTCATCTGAAATTTCGGTTTCGATGTCGGCATCTTCCGCTTCGTCGTTACCGGATTTTTCCCAGTATTCGTTGAAACGGATGGCTTTGCCCAAGTTGGAGAACAGCATGATGTCGTCCGAGCCGCTGGTTTGCGCGGCGCCGACGAGGTGGTCGCCCTCTTTGAGCGCGATGGCTTTGATGCCTTGGCTGCGGACGTTTTTGAAGGCGGAAAGCTGGACTTTTTTCACCATGCCTTGCGCGGTGGCGAAGAAGACGTATTGGTCTTCGGGGAATTCGCGCACAGCGAGGATGGCGCTGACTTTTTCGCCTTCTTCCAACTGGATGACGTTGTTAATCGGACGCCCGCGGCTGTTGCGTCCACCTTCGGGCAGTTTGTAAACCTTAATCCAATGGCACTTGCCGAGGTTGGTGAAACACATCAAATAGTCATGCGTATTCGCAACAAACAGGGTTTCGATGAAGTCTTCGTCTTTGGTTGCCGCCGCCTGTTTGCCGCGTCCGCCGCGACGCTGCGCCTGATAGTCGGTGGTCGGCTGGGTTTTGATATAGCCGCCGTGGGTCAGGGTAACAACCATTTCTCGTTGCGGAATCAGGTCTTCATCGGCAATGTCGCCGCCGAACGGGTTGATTTCGCTGCGGCGTTCGTCGCCGAAATTGGTTTTGGTTTCTTCCAATTCTTCGCGGATAATTTGGGTGATGCGTTCCGGTTTCGCCAAAATGTCCAAATAGTCGATGATTTTTGCCATGATGTTTTTGTAGTCGCCAACGATTTCTTCTTGGTCAAGGCCGGTCAGGTTGCGCAGGCTCATGCGCAGGATGGCGTCAGCCTGGATTTCGCTCAGATAATAGCCTTGTTCCTGCAAGCCGAGATTGGCGGGCAGACCTTCGGGACGCGCCATGCGCAGGTCGAGGTCGGTACGGCTCAGCATGTCTTCCACCAAACCGCTGCGCCATGCACGGGACAGCAGTTTTTCTTTGGCTTCAGGCGCGTCGGCAGATTCTTTGATGAGGCGAATCATCTCGTCGATATTGGACAGGGCGACGGCTTTACCTTCAGCGATATGGCCTTCATGACGCGCTTTTTTCAGGCGGAACAGGGTGCGGCGGGTTACGACTTCACGACGGTGGCGCAGGAATTCCGCCAAAATCTGTTTCAGGTTCAACAGGCGCGGCTGACCGTCAACCAAAGCAACCATGTTGATACCGAAGCTGTCTTGAAGCTGGGTGAGTTTGTAGAGTTGGTTTAAAACGACTTCGGCGTTTTCGTTGCGTTTTAATTCGATAACGACGCGCATACCGGATTTGTCGGATTCGTCGCGCAGGTCGGATACGCCTTCCAACGTTTTTTCGCGCACCAACTCGCCGATTTTTTCCACCAGCTTGGCTTTGTTCACCTGATACGGAATTTCGTCGATGATGATGGCTTCGCGTTCGCCGTTTTTGCCTATGGGTTCGATATGGGTTTTACCGCGCATGACGACGCGGCCGCGGCCGGTTTTATAGCCTTCGCGCACGCCGCTCAAGCCGTAGATGGTTGCACCGGTCGGGAAATCGGGCGCTTGCAGGATGTTGATCAATTCGTCGATTTCGGTTTCGGGTTCGTCCAAAAGACGCAGACAGGCGTTGATGGTGTCAGTGAGGTTGTGCGGTGGGATGTTGGTCGCCATACCGACGGCGATACCGGACGAGCCGTTGACCAACAGTGCTGGGAAGCGGGTCGGCAACACCAGCGGCTCATGCTCGCTGCCGTCGTAGTTCGGGCCGAAATTGACGGTTTCTTCTTCGATGTCCGCCAGCATTTCGTGAGCGATTTTCGCCATGCGGATTTCGGTATAACGCATGGCCGCGGCGCCGTCGCCGTCAACCGAGCCGAAGTTGCCCTGACCGTCGATTAAGACGTAGCGCATCGAAAAATCCTGCGCCATGCGCACGATGGTGTCGTAAACCGCGGAATCGCCGTGCGGATGGTATTTACCGATGACGTCACCGACGATACGCGCCGATTTTTTGTAGGCGGCATTCCAGTTGTTTTTCAGCTCGTGCATGGCGTAAAGCACGCGGCGGTGCACCGGCTTCAAACCGTCGCGCACATCGGGCAGCGCGCGGCCGACAATCACGCTCATGGCGTAATCGAGATAGCTTTTGCGCATTTCGTCTTCAAGGCTGACGGGCAGGGTTTCGAGTGCGAATTTATGGTCGTTGCGGATAGTTGCGTCGGTCATGGTTTTCTTTATTTCGTATGGCAAAAATAGATGGGAATTTTAGCATAAAACCGCGCTTTTCGGGCTTTTTGCATCCCTTTTGAATCATATGGCGAATAAACTGATTTTTCGCCACAGCTACCGCACTGTCCGTACCATCTGCGGCTTGTTGCTTTAATGGTTGCCTGCTATTCCTACCTGCCCACATAAAAAGGTCGTCTGAAAACTTAAACTATGGTTTTCAGACGACCTTTTACTATTTCAAATAATCAGACCAAACGCGCTTTACGGCGCGGTTTGCTCCAATTCAAGCGCGGCGGCAAGCAGTGACAGGCGCGCCATTACACCGTAAACGTAGAGGCGGTTGTGTTCGTTGTCCACGTCGCAGTCTTTTTCGGAACGCGGCATACCGAGCGAGTCCCATTCTTCAAATACGCGTTTGCAGGCTTCGGGGGCTTCTTGGGAATTGTCGCCGCTGCCGGTGGGGATGCTGTTGGACAGCGGGACGAACACCATGCCGCCGGCGTTGAGGTTTTCGTCCGCACCACGCCCTTCGTGTACGCGGAAGAAGCCGCCGATAACGAAACGATCCATCATATAAACGACGGGTTCGCACACGGCGCCGTTCATGGTTTCATAGGTATAAATGCCTTCTTGGACAATCACTTCGCTGACTTCCAAGCCTTCTTTGACTTTCGCCATTTTGTTGCGGTTTTTGCGGTTCAACCCGCGCACTTCGTCGGCGGATTTGACGCTCATTACGCCCATGCCGTAAGTACCTGCGTCGGCTTTGACAATCACGAAAGGCTGGTCGGTAATGCCCAATTCGTCGTATTTGGTTTGAATTTTCGCCAGCACGCGCTCTACCGCTTCCGCCAACGCGTCTTCGCCTTCGCGCTCTTGGAAGTCCAAACCGCCGATTTTTTCGAAATACGGGTTAATCTGCCATTCGTCGATGTCAATCAGCTTGGCAAATTCGGCGGCGACTTGGTTGTATGCGCTGAAATGTTCTGTTTTACGGCGCGTCGTCCAACCGCCGTGCAGCGGAGGCAATACGGTTTGGCTAATGCCTTTGAGAATGTCGGGAACGCCCGCGGACAAGTCGTTGTTCAACAAGACGACGCAAGGCGAGAAGCCGTCGGCAAGATGGACGCGCTCGCGGGTACGCAATAAAGGTTCCAGCAGGATTTTATCGCCCAGCGCAGTTTCAAACTCGGTCGGCTCGGTAACTTCCGGATTCAGGCTGCCCAAACGGACTTCATACCCTGCCGAGCGCAAAATCTCGCTGAGTGCGTAAACGTTTTGCAGGTAGAATGTGTTGCGGGTATGGTTTTCGGGAATAATCAATACGGATTTTGCCGTTTCGCAAGCGCGCTGTACCGCGTCTTGCGCCGCCACTGCCGCCAGCGGGATGAAATTCGGATTCAGGTTGTTGAAACCGCCGGGAAACAGGTTCATATCAATAGATGAAATTTTGTAACCGGCATTGCGGATGTCGACCGAACCGTAAAACGGCGGGCGATGCGCGTTCCATTGCGAACGGAACCATGCTTCGATTTTGGCGTGGTTGCACAGGATTTTCGCTTCAAACGCCTGAAGTTGCGACAGATGTTCGGCAGCCATAACCGGTAATTTCATTCTCTATACCTCTGTTGTCGGATGTGGGATACGGATGGAAATGATAGTGCTTTTTTAGGCGGTACGACAAGCATTGTTTCAAATAAAATACCTCTTTTTGTCAACAATTCTACAATTTGTCTAATTTTTAAAAGTTATTTTTAGATTTTTATGTGAAAAAGTAGAAATTAGACAAATTTCTATTGCGCTACCCCTGCAAAAAGCCTAAAATCCGCCCATCAAAACAAACCATCTACTCCTATTATTAATAAGCAAAGATAACCCATCATGAGCGCACAAACCCTCTACGACAAACTCTGGAACAGCCACGTCGTCCGCGAAGAAGAAGACGGCACTGTCCTGCTCTATATCGACCGCCATTTAGTACACGAAGTCACCAGCCCGCAAGCTTTTGAGGGCCTGAAAATGGCGGGACGCAAGCTTTGGCGTATCGACAGCGTCGTCTCCACCGCCGACCACAACACCCCGACCGGCGATTGGGACAAAGGCATCCAAGACCCGATTTCCAAGTTGCAAGTCGATACTTTGGACAAAAATATCAAAGAGTTCGGCGCACTCGCCTACTTCCCGTTCATGGATAAAGGTCAGGGCATCGTTCATGTTATGGGACCGGAACAAGGCGCGACCCTGCCCGGCATGACCGTCGTCTGCGGCGACTCGCACACCTCTACCCACGGCGCATTCGGCGCACTGGCACACGGTATCGGCACTTCCGAAGTCGAACACACCATGGCGACCCAGTGTATTACCGCGAAAAAATCCAAATCCATGCTGATTACCGTTGAAGGTCGTCTGAAACCGGGCGTTACCGCTAAAGACGTCGCCCTCTACATCATCGGACAAATCGGCACGGCAGGCGGTACGGGCTACGCCATCGAGTTCGGCGGCGAAGCTATCCGCAGCCTTTCGATGGAAGGCCGCATGACCCTGTGCAACATGGCGATTGAAGCAGGTGCGCGCTCCGGCATGGTTGCCGTCGATCAAACCACCATCGACTATGTCAAAGACAAACCCTTCGCACCCAAAGGCGAAGCGTGGGACAAAGCCGTCGAATACTGGCGCACGCTGGTTTCCGACGAAGGCGCGGTATTCGACAAAGAATACCGTTTCAAAGCCGAAGATATCGAACCGCAAGTAACATGGGGCACATCACCTGAAATGGTTTTGGACATCAGCGGCAAAGTACCGAATCCTGCCGAAGAAACTGATCCCGTCAAACGCAGCGGCATGGAACGCGCCCTCGAATACATGGGCTTGGAAGCCGGCACACCGCTGAACGAAATCCCCGTCGACATCGTATTCATCGGTTCCTGCACCAACAGCCGCATCGAAGATTTGCGCGAAGCCGCCGCCGTCGCCAAAGGCCGTAAAAAAGCCGACAACGTACAGCGCGTGTTAATCGTTCCCGGCTCCGGCTTGGTTAAACGGCAGGCGGAACAGGAAGGTTTGGACAAAATCTTCATCGACGCTGGTTTCGAATGGCGTGAACCGGGCTGCTCGATGTGCCTCGCCATGAACGCCGACCGCCTCACTCCGGGTCAACGCTGCGCCTCCACCTCCAACCGCAACTTCGAAGGCCGCCAAGGCAACGGTGGACGCACGCACCTTGTCAGCCCTGCTATGGCTGCTGCCGCTGCGGTAAACGGTAAATTTACCGATATCCGCACCATGGCATAATCTTTCAGACGACCTCATCAATAGAGGTCGTCTGAAAACGATACGTTGCTCAAGCAAATCTCCCCATCGTTGCGCAAAACGTCTGAAACCTTTTCAATCATTTATCACTTGAAAGGAATACATTATGAAAAAACTTTTTGCATTGGCTGCCGCAGCTTTCATCTTGTCTGCCTGTTCCAGCACTTGGTCCGGAGCGAAAGATGACACCAGCCGCAACTGGGATAAAACCAAAGAAACTGCCGAGCACGTAGCCGACAAGACCGAGGAAGCCGTTAAAAAAGGCGGCAACGCCGTAGGCCGCGGAATGAGCAATGTAGGCAGCAAAATCGAAGCCGCTACCGAATAAACCGGCAGCCGAGGTCGTCTGAAAATCCAAACCCTTTTTTCAGACGACCTCTAACCCTACATTGGCAATACAACCGAAATTTTCAGCATTCCATGCAAAGAAAGAACCATGAGTAACCCGTCAAGCTGGTTTGGCATACATGCCCAAGATTTGGATCGAGCCAAAGCGTTTTACGAATCCGTCTTCGGCAAACCTTTGCAAGATATCGGCGGTAACGGCTTCCGTTTCATCATTTTCCCAGCCGATTACACGCAACACGGCACTGCCGGCATGATTTGGCACGACAGCAACGCCCAATCCGGCCACGGTGGTACGACCATTTTCTTCAATTGTCCGGATTGTACCGAGACCGCAGAAAAAGCCGTTTCGGCAGGCGGAAAATTGTTGCAGGGGAAATTTCCCATCGCCAACGGCTTTGCCGCCTTTATCGAAGATACAGAGGGCAACCGAATCGGTTTGCACAGCACACGTTAATCCAACCCGCCAAACAACCATCATTTTTTTTCACATTATTCCTATAAGAACCTGACATGAAAGCCTTTACCAAAATCACCGCCATCGTCGCCCCGCTCGACCGCAGCAACGTCGATACCGACGCCATCATCCCCAAACAATTTTTAAAATCCATCAAACGGAGCGGCTTCGGTCCCAATGCCTTTGACGAATGGCGTTACCTCGACCACGGCGAACCGGGCATGGACAACAGCAAACGCCCGCTGAACCCCGATTTCTCGCTGAACCAGCCGCGTTACCAAGGCGCGCAAATCCTGTTGACGCGCAAAAACTTCGGCTGCGGCTCCTCGCGCGAACACGCCCCTTGGGCATTGGACGACTACGGCTTCCGTGCCGTCATCGCCCCCAGCTTCGCCGACATCTTCTTCAACAACTGCTACAAAAACGGTCTTCTTCCCATCGTGTTGACCGAAGAACAAGTCGACCAGCTTTTCAAAGAAGTCGAAGCCAACGAAGGCTATCAGCTCTCCATCGACCTTGCCGAGCAAACCCTGACCACACCAAGCGGCGAGACGTTCAAATTCGACATTACCGAACACCGCAAACACTGTCTCTTAAACGGTTTGGATGAAATCGGCTTAACCCTGCAACACGCCGACGAAATCCGCGATTTCGAAGAAAAACGCCGCCGAAGCCAGCCTTGGCTGTTTAACGGTTGATAAACGATGAGGTCGTCTGAAAACAAGTGTAGCGAATTTTCAGACGACCTCTTTTATTAACACACAATCAGGTCGTTACTCTTTACCATCATATTTGAAAAACATACCCAACAATTTCACACACACAACACCATGAAAAAAATTATCCTGCTCCCTATACTTTTTATCAGCCTCGCCGCACATGCGGAATTCTCAGAAATTCAAGATCCTGACGGATACAGTAACTTACGCGAAAAACCGAACACCCAAAGCCGAATCCTGACCAAAATTCCAAACGGTACCCATGTTTATACCCCCGAGATGGAGGGAAAGCTTCATTTAGAACACGGTTGGCAGATGACCTACGATTTGCGCGGCAAAAAAAGCCTGGATGGCTGGGTGCATACTTCGCGACTGATTCCGTTGTCGCGTTATGAAAGCATCCCCGTTACGGCTACTGCCGACGGCTTTACCTGCCAAAAAAACGGCATGGGCGTGCGCATTAAATCGGAACGTTTCAACTATAAGAAAGAAAAACATCTGTTTACACACGATCAATACGGACTTTCCCATTATCGCGGAAAAGAAATGTTCGGCACTGACGGTACAATTCCATTCAGCCACTATCGTGAAATTGCCTTTTTCCGCAACGGTAAAACACAAATCGCTCCCCGAGCCCAATATGACCACCTGTTCAACCCATATTTTGAAAAGGCAAGCGATAATACGCAACTGAGCCACTGTTACTACCGCGCTAAAAACGACACCCTTTTCTTAACGACCGTCATCGGAGATGGTGCCGCCTATACCGAAGTCTTATTTGTCTTCCGGCAAGGCATCTTGAAGAACGTATTGGCTTCGCTACACCCTGAGGTTTAATTTTCAGACGGCCTTTTCATCTCTTTCTGCAAAACATGATTACCGACACCATCGCCAACGCCGCACGCTACGCCGCGTTGCACCCCGACTTCGCCGACGCCGTCCACCTGCTGCAAACGCTGGATTTCGCCGCCCTGCCCGACGGACAAGTGCCATGCGCAAACCCCAATATCCGCCTCTTTGTCGGCAGCGAACCGATGAGGGGCAAAGCCGAAGCCAAGCCCGAAGCGCATTTGAAACACATCGACATCCAAGCCCCCATCAGCGGAGAGGAAACCTACGGCTGGATAGACAGAGGTCGTCTGAAAAACGGTTTGGGCTACGACGAAAAGCGCGACATCGAATTTTTCGACTGCGAACCGGAAACCTGGCTCACGCTCCAACCGGGCGAGTTTGCCCTCTTCTTTCCCAACGACGCGCATGCTCCGCTGGTGGGTGAAGAAAAGTTCATACGCAAAGCCGTCTTTAAAATCCGTATCGAAGCAGAACGCTACTGATTTCCTTCGCCTTCGCAAATACTGTAAAACTCGGCTACATCGCCCATCGCGTTCCCGAAGAATCCGCCCGCATGATTTCCAAGCGGCTTTCTCGATGCCGCAATGGTACAATCAGCCTCGTTCAAGCAAACCGACCTGCAAACAGACACAAAAGGTCGTCTGAAAACACCATCCTTACAAATGGAAAACGCTTTGCCGTTTTCAGACGACCTCCCCTTTTCCAAACCCTCATAAGGATTTTGCCATGACCAAACATATCGCCATCCTCCGAGGCGACGGCATCGGCCCCGAAATCGTCGCCGAAACCGTCCGCGTACTCGACAAACTCATCGCCCAAGGCTTGGACGCCAGCTACGAATACGCCCCACTAGGCGGCGAAGCCTACGACGAATACGGCCATCCCTATCCCGAATTCACGCAAAACCTCTGCCGCAAAGCCGATGCCGTCCTGCTCGGCGCGGTCGGCAGCCCGCAATACGACAATCTCGACCGCCCGCTGCGTCCCGAACGCGGCCTATTGGCAATCCGCAAAGACCTGAACCTGTTTGCCAACCTGCGCCCCGCCATCCTCTATCCCGAGCTTGCCAACGCCTCCACGCTCAAACCCGAAATCGTCGCAGGCCTCGACATCCTCATCGTGCGCGAACTCACCGGCGACATCTACTTCGGCGAACCGCGCGGCATCCGCGTTTTGGAAAACGGCGAACGCGAAGGCTACAACACCATGAAATACAGCGAAAGCGAAATCCGCCGCATCGCCCACGTCGCCTTCCAATCCGCCCAAAAACGCAGCAAAAAAGTCTGCTCCGTCGGCAAAGCCAACGTCTTGGAAACCACCGAACTCTGGCGCGAAATCTTTGAAGAAATCGGCAAACAATACCCCGACGTCGAACTCTCCCATATGTATGTGGACAACGCCGCCATGCAGCTCGTGCGCGCGCCCAAACAATTCGACGTCATCGCCACCGGCAACATCTTCGGCGACATCCTCTCCGACGAAGCCTCCATGCTGACCGGCTCCATCGGCATGCTGCCCTCCGCCTCGCTGGACGAAAACGGCAAAGGCCTGTACGAACCGTCACACGGCTCCGCACCCGACATCGCCGGACAAAATAAAGCCAACCCGCTGGCCACCATCCTCTCGCTTGCCATGCTGCTGCGTTACAGCCTGAACGACGAAGCCCGCGCGCAACAAGTCGAAAGCGCCGTCCAAAAAGTGCTGCAACAAGGCTTGCGCACCGGCGACATTTACGAAGAAGGCACGAAACTCGTTTCCTGCTCCGAAATGGGCGACGCAGTACTCGCCGCCTTGTAAAAGGTCGTCTGAAAACCAAAAGCGCGGATAACACCGCGCTTTTTTGATTAATATTGTCCTTCTCAGGTTTCAGACGACCCCATCATCAAATCCAAGTAAATCCACCGTTCACCCTTAAGAAATGATATGCATTCTTTCCTATGTTAAGATAAACGTCTTTACAACCTCACACAAAGGACAAGAATCATGAAAAAAATCATCTTCGCCGCACTCGCAGCAGCAGCCATCGGTACTGCCTCCGCCGCCACCTACAAAGTGGACGAACACCACGCCAACGCCCGTTTCGCCATCGACCACTTCAACACCAGCACCAACGTCGGCGGTTTCTACGGTCTGACCGGCTCCGTCGATTTCGACCAAGCCAAGCGCCAAGGCAAAATCGACATCACCATTCCTGTTGCCAACCTGCAAAGCGGTTCGCAACACTTCACCGACCACCTGAAATCCGCCGACATATTCGATGCCGCCAAATACCCGAACATCCGCTTCGTTTCCACCAAATTCAACTTCAACGGCAAAAAACTGCTTTCCGTTGACGGCAACCTGACCATGCACGGCAAAACCGCCCCCGTCAAACTCAAAGCCGAAAAATTCAACTGCTACCAAAGCCCGATGGCGAAAACCGAAGTTTGCGGCGGCGACTTCAGCACCACCATCGACCGCACCAAATGGGGCGTGGACTATCTGGTTGATGCAGGCATGACCAAAAACGTCCGCATCGACATCCAAATCGAAGCAGCCAAACAATAAGCCGCTGCGCAACACAAAAGGTCGTCTGAAAACGAAGTTTGCTGTATCCGTTTTCAGACGACCTTAAAATATTTCACAACGCCTTTTAGAGATTTCACATAAAATCCGCGATAATAACGTTTAATTTTCACACTACGAGAAACACTCAAATGAACAAAACCCTCAAACTCACTTTCGCCACCCTTGCGCTTGCCGCAGCCTTCAACGCCCAAGCCGAGACCCACGCCGTTATCGAAACCAATATGGGCAACATCAGCCTGTCGCTCGACGAAACCAAAGCGCCCAAAACCGTCGCCAACTTCGTCAGCTACGCCCGCAAAGGCTTTTACGACAACACCGTTTTCCACCGCGTGATCGACGGCTTTATGATTCAAGGCGGCGGCTTTACCCCGGACCTTGCCCAAAAAGCCACAGACAAAGCCATTAACAATGAAGCAGACAACGGCTTGAAAAACACCGTCGGCACCATCGCCATGGCGCGCACCGGCGATCCTAATTCCGCCACCAGCCAGTTCTTCATCAATACTGCCGACAACGCATTCCTCGACTTCAAAAACAAAACCCCGCAAGGCTACGGCTATGCCGTCTTCGGCAAAGTAACTTCGGGCATGGATGTCGTGCAGCAAATCAGCAAAACCCCGACTGCGACACGCGGCTTCCATCAAAACGTCCCCGTCAAACCGGTCATCATCAAGCGCGTCACCATCGGCAAATAAATTATAGTGGATTAAAATTGCAATGATACGGCGTTGCCAACGCCCTTATGTACTATCCGTACACGGCGGGCGTTGCCGCCTTGTCTCATTTTTATTTTAATCCACTATACAAACCGACTTCTTTGACAGAATACGGTTTCAATTCAAGCCCGATATAAAAGGTCGTCTGAAAATCAAATTTCAGACGACCTTTTTTACGCTTGAAGCTTAATGCTCCAGCCCCTCGGTATCGATTTTGACGACTTTGTCGGTTTTATCCTCCGGCAAAAGCAGGTTCAGGATAACTGCCGTAATGCCGCCGGCGGAAATGGAGTTTTGGAACAAGACTGGCAGGTTTTTAAACACTTCCGGTTCAAACGCCACGCCCAAGCCCAAACCGACCGATGTTGCCGCAATCACCGCCTCACGCCTGCGGATGCCGTGGCTGACCAAAATCCGCACGCCCGCAATCGCAATCAGTCCGAACATCAAAACCATCGCGCCACCCAACACCGGACTCGGAATCGTCGTAAACGCGCGCCCGACAACGGGGAACAAACCCAGCAGCACCAAAATCACCGCAATATATTTGCCCACATGGCGCGAAGCCACGCCGGTCATCTGAATCACGCCGTTGTTTTGCGCGAAGGTGGTCAGCGGCAGCGAACCCAAAGCCGTCGCAATCACCGATACCAAACCGTCCGCCAACACGCCGCCGCGCAGGCGTTTGGTGTATTCCTCGCCTTCAATCGGCTGGTCGGACACCATTGCCGTCGCAGTCAAATCGCCGACCGCCTCAAATACGCTCAACAGGAAAATCGCGCCTGCCACAATAAACGCGTGCCAGTCGAAAGCGAAACCATATTTAAACGGTACGGGCAGCGTAACCAGCGGCAGGTTTTGCAGCGCGGAAAAATCCACCTTGCCCAAAAACAGCGCGACAATGTAGCCGGCAATCAGCCCGACTGCGATGCCGCTCATACGCAGCAGAGGATTTTTCATGCAGTTGAATATCAACACAATCAGCAACACCAGCGACGCCAGCCCCAAGTTTTCCATCGAGCCGAACGTGCCGTTCGCCTTCGCGCCGAAGCCGCCGCCGAAATCAGTAATGCCGACGTGTACCAAACTCAAACCAATCAGCATCACGACCACGCCGCTGACCGTCGGCGTAATCACTTTTTTCAAATACGGCAAAAGCCATGCCGAGAAGCACACCAAAAACGCGCCGACAAACGATACGCCCAACAGCGTCGAAATCATCGCATCCTTAGTCAAGCCGCCCTCTTTCATCCCCGCGCCGAGCGCAATCATGACGGTAACGAACGAGAAATTCACCGACTGGATAGACAGCATCCCCGAACCGACCGGTCCGAAGCGGTTGACCTGCAAATAAGTGCCGACACCCGACGCTACCATCGCCATCGACACAAGATACGCTGTCATCTCCACCGGCAACTCCAGCGCGCCGCCCACAATCAGCGCGGGCGTAATCATCGGCACAAAAATCGCCAGAAGATGCGTTATCGCGCTTAATAAGGCATTTCCGAATGGCGGTTTATCCTCCAAACCGTACACCAAATCAGGCGTATCCGCCTGTTTTTTCATTGTTTCAGCCATTGCAGTCTTTCTATCCGTTGTCAAACGTTAAAAATTTTTAAGGAACGAAATTGTAGCGAATCAAAGATCCCTTATCAATTCTAATCCTCCAGCGTAAAAACTTCTCCGGCTGCCCAAATTCGAATTTCTTTGAATTCCCGCACCAGACAGTCCTTCATTTTTAGACGGTATTTATGCGCTTAACACATTTTAATTCTTGACAGCACTTCCACCGCTCAAAACCAATAATTTTATGATTATAAAAAATATTATTTATTAAGATATGATAGCCCTTAAGCCTTTAAACCAACCGTCCGGCCGATATGTTTCACACAAACAACAAAGTAAGCTACAATCCGAAGCATAATCGACCTCACACAATGAATAAAAAGGTTTCCGTATGTTACAAGGTAGCTTGGTTGCCCTGATTACACCCATGAATCAAGACGGCAGCATCCATTACGAACAACTCCGCGATTTGATCGACTGGCATATCGAAAGCGGTACCGACGGCATCGTCGCCGTCGGCACGACAGGCGAATCCGCCACCCTCTCCGTCGAAGAACATTTAAGCGTAATCGAAGAAACGGTCAAACACGTCAACAAGCGTGTTCCCGTTATCGCCGGCACCGGCGCCAACAACACCCTTGAAGCCATCGCGCTCTCCCGCGCCGCCGAAAAAGCCGGTGCAGACTACACCCTCTCCGTCGTTCCCTATTACAACAAGCCCTCCCAAGAAGGCATTTACCAACATTTCAAAACCATCGCCGAATCCACCTCGATTCCGATGATTATCTACAACGTACCCGGCCGCACCGTCGTCAGCATGACCAACGACACCATCCTGCGCCTTGCCAAAATCCCGAACATCGTCGGCGTCAAAGAAGCCAGCGGCAACATCGGCAGCAATCTCGAATTAATCAAACACGCGCCCGAAGGCTTCACCGTCCTTTCCGGCGACGACCCCACCGGCCTGCCCTTCATGCTCTGCGGCGGGAAAGGCGTTGTGACCGTTGCTGCCAATGTCGCTCCCAAACTCTTCGCCGATATGTGCCGCGCCGCCCTTGCAGGCGATATTGCGACCGCTCGTCAATTAAATGACCGCCTGATTCCGATTTATAACACTATGTTCTGCGAGCCAAGCCCTGCCGCGCCCAAATGGGGCATCTCCGCATTGGGCAAATGCGACCCTTATGTCCGCCTGCCGCTCGTCCCCCTGACCGAAGCCGGACAGGCAAAAGTCCGCGCCGCATTGCAAGAATCCGGACAACTCACCGCATAAACCGCAAAGGTCGTCTGAAAACCGTTTTCAGACGACCTGCCGTTAACCCATCACATCCCACAGGAAACCAATATGACCTATATGAAACCTGTCGTCGTAGCAATCGCCCTGATCAGCATGACTGCCTGTTCGGGTAACAAAAAAGACCTGCCTAAGCTGGACTACCAAACCCAGACACGCAAAATCGTCAAATTAGAAGTACCGCCTGATTTGAACAATCCCGATCAAGGCAACCTCTATCAAATACCCGCAGGCAGCGGCGCCGTCCGCGCCAGCGACCTGAGCCGCCGCACATCGGCAACCCAACAGGCCGCGAATTCCGAAGTCCTCAAATCCGTCAAAGGCGTCCGTTTGGAGCGCGACGGCAACCAACGTTGGATTGAAGTCCAAGGCAAATCCCCTGCTGAAATTTGGCCTCTGTTGAAAGCATTCTGGCAAGAAAACGGCTTTGACATCAAATCCGAAGAACCCGGCATCGGCCAAATGGAAACCGAATGGGCGGAAAACCGCGCCAAAATCCCGCAAGACGGCCTGCGCCGCCTCTTAGACAAAGTCGGCATGGGCGGCATCTATTCCACCAGCGAGCGCGATAAATTCATCATCCGCATCGAACAAGGCAAAAACGGCACGACCGACGTCTTCTTCGCCCACAAAGGCATGAAAGAAGTTTACGCTGACAAGAAAAAAGACACGACCATGTGGCAACCTGCTGCCAACGACCCCAACCTTGAAGCTGCCTTCCTCGCACGCTTCATGCAATACTTGGGCGTCGATCAGCAACAAGCTGAGAACGCGTTGACCCAAAGCGTTGCCAAACGCAGCGGCAGCGAATTAGCTCGAATCGACGGCAACACCCTGCTCGTCTCCGGCGACTACGGCCGCAACTGGCGACGCACCGCGCTTGCCCTCGACCGCATCGGCTTGAATGTCTTGGGTCAAAACATCGAACGCCACGCCTTCTTGGTTCAACAGGCACCTAACGAAAGCGACGCCGTTTCCACGAAAAAACCGGGCTTCTTCGGCCGTATGCTGGGCAAAGGCAAAAAAGTTGAGAAACCGGCCGCCTACCCCGAAATCATCGTATTCGTCGAGCCTGTCAACGGCGGTTCGCGCATCAGCCTCTTAAACAAAGACGGTAGCGCATACAAAGGCAGCGATGCCTCTACGCTCCTCAGCCGCCTGCATACGGAACTGCGTTAAGCAATCCGATGTCACAACAGGTCGTCTGAATTTGAATCTAAACTGCGCCTCAAATCTCGGACGCCCGTAAAAGCCTATTTGGGCGCTCCCTATTAAGCCGGGTTCTGCATAAACAGGACTCGGCTTTTTCCATCTCAAATTGCAACGCTCCCGTTTGCAACAATCCATACAACCATCTACCTGCTTCATCCGCCTTTAAGCAGTATCATGCTGATCGGGATATCACGCTACTCGTTGCTTCAACGGCAACCTGCCCTTCCCTATCTGGCGGGGTATTTAGCATGTTCTGATTATGAGAAGAGGTCGTCTGAAACCAAATTTTCAGTTTCAGACGACCTTTTACCGTATCAGCAACCTTGTCCCTTCCCCCGTCCTGCGGGGGAAGGTTAGGATGGGGGTGGCTTCGCGGCTTTAGGCAAAATCAAATTGGTGCAGCCCGTAAAACCACCCTCTCCCCAACCCTCTCCCGCCGGACGGGAGAGGGAGCAGGTTGCGCGTCGTGGCATAGATTTCTGTCTGGCTACCGTCATTCCCGCCCCCGCCTACGCATAGTGGATTAAATTTAAATCAGGACAAGGCGACGAAACCACAGACAGTACAGATAGTACGGAACCGATTCACTTGGTGCTTCAGCACCTTAGAGAATCGTTCTCTTTGAGCTAAGGCGAGGCAACGCCGTACTGGTTTAAAGTTAATCCACTATAAAAATGCACCCTGACGGCTGGAGGGTGCAACCGTCAGGGTGTTATTCAAACTGTTTTCATCTGCTTAAAACGTAGGGGTCGTCTGAAAATCGGATTGACTGTTCGGCACATTGTATTAAGGGTTCGGCAAACTCTTCTCCAACCTTCCAAAGTCTCTCCGCCGATTTAATGAATGACGGTTTTCAGACGACCTTTGAGGTCGTCTGAAAACCGTACGCCTTACAGCAACACTTTCTCCACGCCGCCGTTGTTGGCTTTTTTCACAAACTCGTCCAGCCAGTTTTCGCCGAGGATGTGTTTCGCCATTTCGATGACGATGTAGTCGGCGGGCATGTCGTTGTCGTCGGCGTAGCGGCTCAGGCCTTGCAGGCAGGCAGGGCAGGTGGTGAGCATTTTGACGGGTTCGCCCTGCGGCAGCTCTTTGAGGTTTTTCTCGATTTCTTCCTGTTTGCGGAATTTGACTTGGGTGGCGATGTCGGGGCGTTTGACGGCGAACATGCCGGATTCGCCGCAGCAGCGGTCGCTTAAGACGACTTTTTGCCCCATGAGGCTGCTGGCCATTTGGGTGGCGTTCATGGTTTTGATGGGCGTGTGGCAGGGGTCGTGGTAGAGGTATTGCTGACCTTTTACGCCGTTCAGTTGCACGCCTTTTTCGAGCAGGTATTCGTGGATGTCGATGATGCGGCAGCCGGGGAAGATTTCTTCAAAGCGGTATTTTTCGAGCTGGTCGTAGCAGGTACCGCAACTGACGACGACGGTTTTGATGTCGAGGTAGTTGAGGGTGTTCGCCATGCGGTGGAAGGCGACGCGGTTGTTGGTGCTCATCTGCTCGGCTTTTGCCTTGTTACCACCCGCATCCTGCGGATAGCCGCAACACATATAGCCAGGCGGCAGGACGGTTTGTACGCCGACGTGCCAGAGCATGGCTTGGACGGCGAGTCCGATTTGGCTGAACAGGCGTTCGGAACCGCAGCCGGGGAAGTAGAACACGGCTTCGGCATCTTCGGGCGCGGCGGGGTTGCGGATGATGGGGATGCTTTTGTCGTCTTCGATGCCGAGCATGGAGCGCGGTGTTTTAGCGGGCACGCTTTTGGGCAAAGGACGGTTGATGAAGTGGATGATTTGTTCTTTGACCGGGGCGGTGCCGACGGTGGCTTTGGGTTCGGCTTTTTGTTTTTTGGTACCGACGGGCAGGAGTTTGCCGATTTTGTAGGCGAAATTCTGCGCGGGGAAGCCGGTTTGTATCATGGCGGCGCGCAGGGCTTTGATGGTTTTCGGGCCGGTGGCGTTCAGGAACGCCATGCCCATCGATGCGGCGGGTGCGAAGCGTTTATGACCGGAATCGGCAAGGTAGTTGCGGATGGCTACGGTTACGTCGCCGAAGTCGATGTTGACAGGGCAGGGTTTGACGCAGCGGTGGCACACGGTGCAGTGGTCGCCGATGTCCATGAGTTCTTCAAAGTGTTTGATGGAAACGCCGCGGCGGGTTTGTTCTTCGTACAGGAAAGCTTCGGTCAGCAAACCCACGCCGAGGATTTTGTTGCGCGGGCTGTACAGCAGGTTGGCACGCGGAACGTGGGTGGAGCAGACAGGTTTGCATTTGCCGCAGCGCAGGCAGTCTTTGACGGAATCGGCGATGGTGCCGAGGTCTGATTTTTCCATAATCAGCGATTCCGCGCCCAAAAGCTCGAAAGACGGCGTGTAGGCGTTGCGTAAGTCCGAGCCTTTCATCAGTTTGTGACGGTTGAAGGTGTGTTTGGGATCGACTTGGTTTTTGTAGTCCCAAAACGGCTGCAAGTCTTCATCGGTCAGAAATTCGAGCTTGGTGATGCCGATGCCGTGTTCGCCTGAAATCACGCCGCCGAGCGAGCGGGCGAGTTTCATGATGCGCTCGACCGAACGATAGGCCGTCTGAAGCATTTGGGCATCGTCTGAATTGACGGGGATGTTGGTGTGGACGTTGCCGTCGCCGGCGTGCATATGCAGGGCGACGAAGACTCTGCCGCGCACGGTTTTGGCGTGGATTTTGCCCAAGCCTTCAATGATTTTGGTGTCGGTTTTGCCGCTGAAGATTTCGGCGAGCGGCTTCATTACATCTTCTTTGACGGACACGCGCAGGCGGAAATCGCGGAATGCGGTAAAACAGCTCTCGTCGTTTTTGGCTTCGGGCGCGGCATGGACGGCTGCGCCGTAGCGGGCTTTGTAGTCGGCAAGCGGCGTGTCCAGATGGGCGAGCAACCAGTCCCAACGTTCTTTGACAGCGGAAACGTGGGCAAGGGCGTGTTTGCCGCGTTCGCCCAAAAGTTCGGCGGTCGGCAGGTCCGTGCCCATTTTGTCGATGGGGAGTTTGCCGGAAAGATATTGCTCCAATGCGGCGCAGAGGGTGAGTTTGTTTTGGATGGAAAGCTCGATGTTGATGCGTTCGATACCGTCCGAATACTCGCCCAGCCGCTCCAGCGGAATCACCACGTCTTCGTTGATTTTAAAGGCGTTGGTGTGCTTGGCGATGGCGGCGGTGCGGCTGCGGTCGAGCCAGAAGGTTTTGCGCGCTTCGGGCGACACGGCGATAAAGCCTTCGCCGTCGCGGGCGCGGGCAAGTTCGCAGATGTGTTCGGCGGCTGCCTCTACGGCGGCTTCGTCGTCTGAAACCACGTCCGCCAGCAAGACCATTTTCGGTCGTCCCTTGCCCGCCGCTTTGGTGGCGTAACCGACGGCGCGGACATAACGCCAGTCCAAATGCTCCAAACCCGCCAGCCGCACGCTGTCGTGGGCGAGCAGGAAATCGCGGATTTCGACGATAGAAGGCGTGGCGGTGGCGACCGTGCCGAAAAACTCCATACACACGGTGCGCGTGTATTTCGGCATTTTGTGTAACACGAAGGCGACGCTGGTGATGATGCCGTCCGTACCTTCTTTTTGCACGCCGGGCAGGCCGCTCAAGAATTTGTCGGTAACGTCTTTGCCCAAACCGACTTTGCGGAATTTGTGGCCGGGGATTTCCAAGCGTTCGGTTTTAACGACATTGATGCCGTCTGAATCCAGTGTGTGAACGTCGAACACGGCGGTTTCTTCATCGTGGATTTTGCCGAAATTGTGGCGCACGCGCTCGATGCGCAGCCATTCGCCCTGCGGGTTGACCATCTGCCAGTAGGCGAGGTTGTCCAACGCCGTCCCCCACAGCACGGCTTTTTTACCGCCTGCGTTCATCGCCACATTGCCGCCCACGCAGGACGCGTCGGCGGAAGTCGGATCGACGGCGAACACCAAACCCGCCTGATGTGCGGTTTCTTCCACCCGCCGCGTTACCACGCCCGCGCCGCAATGGATAATCGGATGTTTGCCGTCCAAACCCGCCAGTTCGACAAATTCCACGCCGCGATGCTTGTCCAACTTTTCCGTATTGATAACCGCGCTCATCGCATCCAAAGGCACGGCGCCGCCGGTATAACCCGTGCCGCCGCCGCGCGGGATAATGACCAAATCCAGCTCGATTAAGGCGCGCACCAAAGGCGCGACTTCCGCCTCCGTGTCGGGATTGACGACGACAAACGGATACTCCACGCGCCAGTCGGTCGCATCGGTAACGTGCGTTACCCGCGCCAGCCCGTCAAACATAATATTGTGCGGCTTGGTGATTTTGCTCAAACGCTCCAAAATCTGCCGCCGCTTTTGGCGCGTTTCGTCAAAGCTGCCGTCAAAACGCTCAACCGCCTTTTCCGCCGCCACCACCAATACATCGACTTGCGGATTGTCGTCGCGGCGTTTGCGGATTTCGTTCAACCGGTGGCGCATTTCCCGCACCAGCGCGGCACGGCGTTTCGGGTGCTCCAGCAAATCATCAACCAGATACGGATTGCGCACGACCACCCAAATATCGCCCAACACTTCAAACAGCATCCGCGCCGAACGCCCCGTCCTGCGCTGTCCGCGCAAGTCCTGCAGAATCTGCCACGCCTCGTCGCCCAACAGGCGGATGACGATTTCGCGGTCGGTGTAGGAAGTATAGTTGTAGGGAATTTCCCGAATACGCTGCGGGGCGGTAGTCGTGGTCATGGTGGCGGTGTGTCCGTATGATTATTGGTACGGCGAAAATGCGCAAAGCTGCGGCATGATTTCGCCGTATTTTTATGAAAAGGTCGTCTGAAAGTGCAGCTTCAACGAAGTTAAAATGATTTTCAAAACAATCAGACAACTCGTTGGAAAAGCGATAATGTAGTTTAAATTCCGATGTTTTTCAACGGAAAAGGCGAAAAATGTTTCAATAGGAATAATTTTCAAAAAGGCGAATATTGTTGACAATTTAAAGGTAAAAAGACTTTTCAGACGACCTTCGACGCCGCCGCGCTTGAGTTTTCCCGTAAAACAGTTATAATGCCACTCTCTTACGGCGGGTCTCCCCGCATGGTAATTCGGAACACCGGGTCAGGGGCGGAAGCCAGCAGCCCACTCCGATGCGTCAGTGCCGGGGGTCTGGCTCGCCACCCTATTAAAAAACACCGAAGATGGATTGGTCTTCGGTGTTTTTGCTTTTGCAGAATCCGGGATTGGAAAAAGGTCGTCTGAAAATCTATTGAATGCACCTACTCGAATAACGGCAAGTCATCGCATCCGTTTGTGACGGTAAGGCAACATCAAGCATTTTTCTCGTTGGCACGCCCTAAGTAAATAGCAATCAGGGTCAACACGGCGCCGCTCCATTGGAGGGCGTTGATCGGTTTATCCAACCCAAAATAGTCTATCAGCAAGGCGGCGACGGGTTCGGAGAGCAACAGCAGTCCGGTCAGCGAGAATGATAATAAGGGAATGGCGTAGGCTATCATGCCCCATGCGAAACACTGCATCACCGCGCCGTAAATCAATACCAACCCAATATCGCGCATGGTGGCGGGATAGAGGGCGTGGCTGTCAAACAATATGGACGGGATGATGAGGGATAACGCGCCGCCAAAGCTCAAAATCATCATCATCGGGAACAGGGAGGTTTTCTCGATTTGGTGGGTTTTGTGGATACACACCATAGACAATGCGAGCATCCCGCCCGAAGTGATGCCGCTGATAAAGCCCCAGACGGCGTTGCCGTTGTGTCCGAACTCAGGGCTGCCGATAAGGGCGACGCCGCTGATGGCGAGAATGAGGCTGAACATTTGCGATTTGCTCAAGCGTTCGCCGAAAAAGAAGAAACCGATGGCGGAGAGGAAAAATATCTGCAAGCTGTTGAGCAAGGTGGAAATACCGGGGCCGACGGCGTGTATGCTTTCGTGCCACAGCGACAGGTCGAATGCCAAAAACACGCCGGAGAGCATGGCGGTGTAGATGGCTTTTCTGCTTTTGGGCAGCTTTTGCCCAAAGAGGCGCGACAGCAGCCAAAAAATCACTGCCGCTATCGCCAGCCGCCAAAATGCGATAGCGTAAGAGCCGACGTCGACAAATTTGACAATCAAGCTGCCCAATCCGAAAACGACGCAGCCGACGACCAGCAAAGGGGCGGCATGCGAATGATGCGGCTTATTCATAACGTTCTCTATTCTCTTTGTTTTATAGTGGATTTGAAATCGTCGGTTTTATAGGTATTGCTCTCCAGCCGGTTTGCAGAAAGGTCGTCTGAAAACGTGCAACCTGCTTTTCAGACGACCTTTTTACATCCTTTTCACATCAATCCTGCATCAGCCAATATTGCAGGCCGATTAGGGTTTTGCCGTCTTTGATTTCGTTGTGTGCCAAAGCGGTGCGGGCTTCTTCCTTGCTCATCAGGACGGTTTCGGTGATTTCGTCTTCATCGTTGCTCAGAGTGCTGCCGAGGCGCACGCCTTCTGCTTGGTAGAAGTACATTTTTTCGTCGCAGAAGCCGATGGCGGTGTAGAAGCTGCTGATAAGTTTGACGCGGTCGGCGGTGTACGGAGTTTCTTCCGCCAGCTCGCGCAGGGCGCATTCGGCGGGATCTTCGCCTGCATCGAGTTTGCCGGCGGGCAGCTCGAGCGTGGCAGCGTCTGCGGCGTAACGCCATTGGCGCACGAGTACGGCTTTGCCCTCTTCGGTAACCGCTAAAACGCAGGCCGCACCGGGATGGCGGATGACGATGCGCTGGCTTTCGTTGCCGTTGGGCAGGCGGACTTTGTCGCGGTTGATGGTAACAAATGAGCCTTGATAAATCGGCTCGCTGCTGAGTTTGGTTTCTTTCAAATCCATTTGCGTGTTCTCTTTGTAAAGTTTGATACGGGGTCGTCTGAAAATCGGGAATGGGTTTTAACTTCGTTGAAGCCGAGCTTTCAGACGACCTCTTGAGTCATGAAAAGGCTCGTCTGAAAGGGAGCGAAGCGGGTTTCGCTAAACCGTTTGTACTGCTTTAAACCCTGCTGCGTTCGATTTCAATGCCGACTTCTTTGACATCGGGCAGGATGCCGGGCTTGATGATTTTGACGCGCACACTCAACGCGCCGAAATTGTCGAGAATCAGCTTGGCGATGTGTTCCGCCAATGATTCGAGCAAGAGAAAGCTTTGTTCGGCAAGGCTTGCCCTGACGGCTTCGCAGACTTCGCCGTAGTGGACGGTATTGCCGATATGGTCGTCTTGACCGCTTTGTTCGGGAATGCCGATATCCAAGTCCAAAATCAGGGTTTGGGGGCGTTCGCGTTCCCAGTCATACACGCCGATTAAGGTATCCGCCTTCATGCCGCGTAAAAAGATTTTGTCCATTTGCCTGCCTGTTTTTTTGATAAAATGAGCGTCCCATTTTAAGTAAAGCATCTGAAATGTTCAATGTATCCGCCGTTATCGCGGCTTATTTAATCGGTTCGCTGTCGTTTGCCGTCATTGTTTCCAAATATTACGGCATGGACGATCCGCGCACTTACGGCTCGGGCAACCCCGGCGCGACCAATGTTTTGCGCAGCGGCAAGAAAAAAGCGGCGGCGCTGACTTTGCTGGGCGACGCGCTCAAAGGTTTGGTGGCGGTGGTTTTGGCACGCTGCCTGCAAGATGCTTTGACTCTGTCGGACATCACCATAGCGGTGGTTGCCGTGGCCGCGTTGGTCGGACATATGTGGCCGCTGTTTTTCGGCTTTAAAGGCGGCAAGGGCGTGGCAACGGCTTTGGGCGTATTGCTGGCGCTTTCGCCTGCAACGGCTTTGGTTTGCGCGGCGATTTGGCTGGTGATGGCGTTCGGCTTTAAAGTGTCCTCGCTTGCCGCGCTCGCCGCCACCGTAGCCGCGCCGCTCGTTGCCTTCTGGCTGATGCCCTACTCTTCTTGGGCTTGGGCGACCGTCGTCATTGCCGTGCTGGTGTTGTACCGCCATAAAAGCAATATCCAAAACCTGCTTCAAGGCAAAGAAGGCAAAATCGGAGACAAGGCGGACAAGCCTTAAACCTGATTTTATTTTTCAGACGACCTATCCGATTGCGGAATGAACCAAGGTCGTCTGAAAACCTTTCAATCTACGCTGCGGCATCGCCTTAACCCGCCGGTAGGTATCGAAAACCGATTTAATCCATTATAATCAAGCTCTTTTGTTTCACAACCAAACTTCCATGCCGAAACGCCCGTTCAAAACCGTCCTGACCGCCTTTACCTTGGCCGCGCTGTCTGCCTGCTCGCTGGTCAAGTATCAGCCTGTCGCCACCATCAATAAAATTGATATGAACCAAGGCTATCGTTTTGAAACCAGCCAGTTTCGGCGCGAAGAAGACGACACCTTCATCATCCTGATGCTCTCCGGCGGCGGCACGCGCGCGGCGGCGTTGGGCTACGGCGTGTTGGAACAGCTTCAGCAGCAAAAAGTTACCATCGGCGGCAAAAGCAAGTCGCTGATGTCCAATGTCGATTTGGTGGTCGGCGTATCCGGCGGCTCCGTCCTCGCCGCCTACTTCGCGCTCAAAGGCGAAGAAACCATCCCCATGTTTTACAAGCGTTTCCTTCACCAAAACTTCCAACGCCAAGTCGTCAAACAAGCCTTTTCCATGTCCAACCTGCCCCGCCTCGCCTCACCCGAATACGGACGCGGCGACCTCTTGCAGGAGCAGTTTGAAAACCACCTTTTCGGCAAAGCCACCTTCCGCGATTTGGAAATGCACGGCAAAGGCCCGTTCGCCATCATTTCCGCCACCGACATGGGCGCGGGCGAACGCCTGAACTTCACGCAAGAATATTTCGACCCCATGTGTATCGACTTGGGCAGATTGCGCCTGGCCCGCGCCGTTGCCGCCTCCAGCGCAGTACCCATGATCTTCGCCCCGATTACCCTCAACAACAACGGCGGCAACTGCGGCTACACCCTGCCGCCGCAGCTGCAAATGACCGGCCTCGAGTCCCAAAAGCAGCAAAACGCCACCTATCAAGAGTTTAAAGACAGGTTCAACAAATACAGTGACAGCAAAACCCGTCCCTACATCCACCTGATAGACGGCGGTCTGACCGACAACCTCGGCATGCGCAGCCTCTTGGACATGACCGAAATGTATCCCGACAAAGTGTTGGAACAACAAATCCGCAGCCGCAACCTGCGCCACATCGTCGTCATCAGCGTCAACGCCCAAAACCAAATCAGCAGCAATATGGACAAAACCGCCGCCGTACCCGGATTCCGCGACGTCGTTACCGCCATCGTCAACATCCCCATCGACCAATACACCCAAGAATCCCAACGCCGCTTCCGCGCCTTCGTCGACAAACGCAACGAAGCCAGCCGACAAAACGGCGACGGAATCAGCTTTTCCTTCGTCAGCCTCAACCTCAAAGACCTGCCGCCCTCCGCGTTGCGCGACAAAGTGTTGAACATCCCCACCAGCTTCTACCTCCCGCCCGAAGACGTGGACAACCTGCGGACCGCCGCGGCAGAGCTGATGAAACAGTCCCAAGACTACCAAAAACTGCTGCAAGAATTTGCCGCACACCCCAACCCCGAAAGCATCTTCGCCGAGCCGCCGCCACCGGACCCCAAAGACGGCAAGGCAGCCAAAAAACAAAACAAACCCATCCAATAACCACACCACAACCCTTTCAGACGACCCATATAGTGGAGTAAATTTAAATCAGGACAAGGCGACGAAGCCGCAGACAGTACAGATAGTACGGCAAGGCAAGGCAACGCCGTACTGGTTTAAATTTAATCCACTATAAAACCCAAAGGTCGTCTGAAACACCGAAACGGAACACCCCGATCATGAACGACAAAACCAGCCCCATCGTTACCGACATCAACCGCCTCGTCCTCGTCCCGCCCGGCGGCCATAAAAAAGTCCTGCTGCATTCCTGCTGCGCCCCGTGCAGCGGCGAAGTGATGGAAGCCATGCTCGCCAGCGGCATCGACTACACCATCTACTTCTACAACCCCAACATCCACCCACTCAAAGAATACATGTTGCGCAAAGAAGAAAACATGCGCTTCGCCGACAAATTCGGCATCCCCTTCATCGACAAAGACGACGACTACGAAAACGACCGCAAAGAATGGTTCGCCAAAGCCAAAGGCATGGAATTCGAACCCGAACGCGGCATCCGCTGCACCATGTGTTTCGACATGCGTTTCGAAAAAGCCGCCCAATACGCCCACGAAAACGGCTTCCCCGTCTTCACCAGCTCGCTGGGCATTTCCCGCTGGAAAAACATGGCGCAAATCAACGACTGCGGCCACCGCGCCGCCGCACCCTACGACGACGTCGTGTATTGGGATTTCAACTGGCGCAAAGGCGGCGGCAGCGCGCGCATGATCGAAATCAGCAAACGCGAACACTTCTACCAGCAGGAATACTGCGGCTGCGCCTACTCCCTGCGCGACTCCAATGCCCACCGCAAATCACAAGGCCGCATCCCCATCAAACTCGGCGTGCTGTATTACGGCGACGAGTCCACACAATACGAACCCTCGCCTGACGGACAGGCAGCCAAAATCGTTGTGGACAAATAATTGATGTCGGTTTTATATGAAGAAAAAGGTCGTCTGAAAGATTTCAGACGACCTTTTCAACACTTCTCCAACCAAAAAAAGTAACACCCACCCGTCTAACCGTGTTCTAATAATGCTTTACATTTACGCTGAACGAGAGAAAAGCCATGACCGCACCTCAAACGCCCGTTATCCGCTCCCTGCTCGACACCGACCTGTACAAGTTCACCATGCTTCAGGTGATACTGCACCAATTCCCCCAAACCCACAGCCTTTATGAGTTCCGCTGTCGCAACACCGACATGGTTTACCCGCTTGCCGACATCCAAAGCGACTTGGAACGAGAACTCGACGCGCTCTGCCAACTGCGCTTCACCCACGACGAACTCGACTACCTGCGCAGCCTGCGCTTCATCAAAAGCGACTTTGTCGATTATCTCGAACTCTTCCAGCTTCAACGCCGCTTCGTCAAAGTCAGCCCCGATTCAGAAGGTCGTCTGAATATCCGCATCGAAGGCCCCATGATTCAGGCGATGTTCTTTGAAATCTTCATCCTCGCCATCGTCAACGAACTCTACTTCCGCCGTCTCGAAACCCCCGCCGTCATCGAAGAAGGCGAACGCCGCCTCCAAGCCAAAGCGCAACGCCTCAAAGAAATCTCCGCCGCGCAAAACCCCGATGATCCGCCGTTCCTCATCTCCGACTTCGGCACCCGCCGCCGCTACACCCTCGACTGGCAGGAACACGTTATCCGCACCCTGCTTGAAGCCGCCCCCGACATCGTGCGCGGTACCAGCAACGTTTATCTCGCCAAAAAAATCGGCATCACCCCCATCGGCACAATGGCGCACGAGTTCCTCCAAGCCTTCCAAGCCCTTGACGTGCGCCTGCGCAATTTCCAAAAAGCCGCCCTCGAAAGCTGGGTACACGAATACCGCGGCGACCTCGGCATCGCGCTGACCGACGTGGTCGGCATGGATGCCTTCCTGCGCGACTTCGACCTCTATTTCGCCAAGCTCTTCGACGGTCTGCGTCACGACAGCGGCGACCCTTATGTATGGGGCGACAAAGCGCATGCGCACTACAAAAAACTCAAAATCGACAGCCGCACCAAAATGCTGACCTTCTCAGACGGTCTGGACATCGAACGCTCGTGGGCGTTGCACCAATATTTCAAAGACCGTTTCAAAACCAGCTTCGGTATCGGCACCAACCTCACCAACGACATGGGCCATACCCCGCTGAACATTGTTTTGAAACTCGTCGAGTGCAACGGTCAGTCCGTCGCCAAACTCTCCGACTCCCCGGGCAAAACCATGACTACCAACAACACCTTCCTCGCCTACCTGCGTCAGGTGTTTGACGTTCCCGAGCCGAAGGCGGAGGATTAATTAACTGAAAACGGCAAGAGGTCGTCTGAAAACCTAAAACTAAGGTTTTCAGACGACCTTTTTATCAGACAAATTGACAACAAAACCATCCATGCCAAGCCGCAATCCGCCCTATCCCGATATAGGGCTGTTGTCGTTTATGCAACCATTTCATCTTAGTCATGATGTCGCCTTTAAAATTCATTTCAGATAAGTCTATTAAGGAGTAGAATAGCGACCGTTTTATTTTGTTATGTTTTGAAAGTATATTTAAATGTCCGCACCTCAATTCGATGTCGCCGTGATCGGCGCAGGTCCTGCAGGCTCGGTAGCATCCGCCCTGCTTCACAAAAAAGGTTATAAAGTCTGCGTATTGGAAAAACAGCACTTTCCGCGCTTCGTCATCGGCGAAAGCCTGCTGCCGCACTGCATGGAAATGCTGGAAGAAGCCGGATTTGCCGACGCCGTACACGCCGAACCCAGCTTTCAATTTAAAAACGGCGCGGCGTTTTCATGGGGCAGCCGTTATACCGAATTTGATTTCACCGAAAAATTTTCAGACGGCCCCGGCACGGTTTACCAAGTGCGCCGCGGTATTTTCGACAAAATCCTGATCGACGAAGCCGCCAAACAAGGCGTGGAAGTACGTTTCGGACACGGCGTAACCGCGTTCGACAACAGCGGCGACCTTGCCCGTTTGAGCGTGGAAGCCGACACGGGCGAAAGCTACGAGCTGACCGCGAAATTCGTATTGGACGCCAGCGGCTACGGCCGCGTGCTGCCGCGTTTGCTGGACTTGGAAACGCCGTCGCACCTGCCGCCGCGCCAAGCGCATTTCACGCATATCGACGACAACATCACCAACCCGAAATTCGACCGCAGCAAAATCCTGATTACCACCCACCCGCAACACCGCGACGTGTGGATTTGGCTGATTCCCTTCGGCGACAACCGCTGCTCCATCGGCGTAGTCGGCACGCCCGACGTACTCGCGGGCGAATCGGAAACGGTGTTGAAAAAATTTGTCTACGAATGCCCGATGCTGAAAGAAATTCTGGACAAAGCCGTCTGGGAAAACGACTTCCCGTTCCGCTCCATCCAAGGCTATTCCGCCAACGTAAAATCGCTGCACGGCAAGCATTTCGCGCTGTTGGGCAATGCTGCCGAGTTCCTCGACCCCGTGTTCTCATCAGGCGTCACCATCGCGCTGCACTCCGCCAAACTCGCCGCCGACCTGTTGGCAAAACAGCTTGAAGGCGGCGCAGTGGACTGGGATGCCGAATTTGCCAAACCGCTGATGATCGGTGTGAACGCGTTCCGCACTTACGTCGACGGCTGGTATGATTTCCGCTTCCAAAACGTCGTATACGCGCCCAACCGCAGCCCTGAAATCAGCCGCATGATTTCTTCCATTTTGGCAGGCTACGCATGGGATACCGAGAATCCGTTCGTGGCAAAATCCGAACAACGCCTGTCCACACTGGCGGCTTTGGTCGGCGATCTGCAAATCGAATAAGGGGCAGCCGACGCCCTTTCACAACCGCTTCCGCCCCGGTACGCCAATCGTTGTCCACCGGGGCAAGCTGTTTTATAGTGGATTAACTAAATCAGGACAAGGCGACGAAGCCGCAGACAGTACAGATAGTACGGAACCGATTCACTTGGTGCTTCAGCACCTTAGAGAATCGTTCTCTTTGAGCTAAGGCGAGGCAACGCCGTACTGGTTTAAAGTTAATCCACTATACATTTTCAGACGACCCCTGAAAAGGTCGTCTGAAATACTGTCCGACATCGGTTACAATACTTCCTTCCCCCGCACCGACAAAGGAACCCCATGCGATTTCCAAGCCTAGCCCTTGCCGCGCTGACCCTCAGTGCCTGCGCCCTTTCACCCTCGCTGCCCCATCCGCAAACCCTGCCGACGCTTGAGCAATCGGGTTTGTGGTTCAAGCTTGAGCAGACCGATGCTTCGGGCAATGCCGCCCAAACCAGCCTGCTGGCGGTCGAGCAGTTGCCGGAGGGCATCCGCTTCGTGCAGACCGACGCGCTGGGTGCGCCCGTATCGCGCCAGTTTGTCGGCACGAAAGGCTGGAAAAACGACGGCTTCATCATGCCCAATTCCGCTTCGCGCCGCCTGTTTGCCGCGCTACTGCCGCTGCTTGCCGCCGACCGCGCCGCCGAGCTGTATCCCGAAGTGGAACAAAAAACATCCGAACACAATGCGTTCTGTCCCGACGGCAACGGCGCGGTATTCCGTTATAAAGAACAAGATTTATGGTGCGTCGCACAAGATAACGGACGTTTCGTGATTGCCTTCCCCGACAAAACCCGTTGGACCGTCAGCCCGATCAAAGAAGAAGAATAATGAAATCCTCTGTTTACCTCAGCCGCCCCGCCGTAACCAGCGCGCTCGGCAGCGGCCTGCAAACCCATATCGACGCGCTGTTGGCGCCGTCTGAAACTTCGCCGCTGACGTTTTCCGACCAATGGGTCAAAGGCAAAAACTTCGCATTCGGTGCGGTAAGCGAAACGCTGCGACCGCTGCCCGACAACCTGCCCGCCGCATACCGCAGCCGCAACAACCAACTGCTGTGGCACGCGCTGGAGCAGATTGAAGACGACATCCACGCCGCCGTCCGCCGTTACGGCGCGGCGCGAACCGCCGTCATCATGGGTACGTCTACTAGCGGCGCAGATGAAAATATGCCTTTGTTCCAACACGTTGCCGACGGCGGCAGCTGGACGGACAAACCGTTCAACCAGCTTCAGCACGAAATGGCATCACCTTCGGAATTTGTTGCACACGTTTACGGCATTCACGGCCTGTGCTACGCCGTTTCCACCGCCTGCACATCGGGCGCGCGCGCCTTAATCAGCGCGGCGCGGCTGTTGCGCGCAGGTTTGTGCGACGCGGTTATTTGCGGCGGCGTCGATACCCTGTCGCCATTGACCATCAACGGTTTCGCTTCGCTGGAAGTGCTTTCAGACGACCTCGCCAACCCGTTTTCCGCTAACCGCAACGGTATCAATATTGGCGAAGCCGCCGCCGCCTTCGTCATGACCCGCGATGCCGATTTCGGCGGCACGATGCAATTGTTGGGCTACGGCGCAAGCAGCGACGCTTATCATATGTCCTCGCCCCGCCCCGACGGTTTGGGTGCGGCGCAGTCTTTTCAGGCAGCCTTGAACAATGCTGGTTTGCAGCCGCAGGACATCGGCTGGATTAACCTGCACGGCACCGGTACGAAACACAACGACAGCATGGAAAGCCGCGCCGTCGCCGAAGTGTTCGGCAGCCAAACCTTCTGTACTTCAACCAAGCCGCAAACCGGACACACGCTCGGCGCCGCCGGTGCCATTGAAGCCGCATTCGCCTGGGGCATCGCCGACCGCGGCTGCAACCCGCAGGGCAAACTGCCGTCGCAACAGTGGGACGGCATCCCCGACCCCGAACTGCCCACCATCGCCCTGACCGACGGCAACAGCGTATGGTCGTCTGAAAAACGCATCGCCGCCAGCTCGTCTTTCGCCTTCGGCGGCAGCAATGCGGTATTGATTATTGGAGAATCAGCCGAATAAACCGCTTCCGGCTTTGCCTCAACGATATAGTGGATTAACTAAATCAGGACAAGGCGACGAAGCCGCAGACAGTACAGATAGTACGGAACCGATTCACTTGGTGCTTCAGCACCTTAGAGAATCGTTCTCTTTGAGCTAAGGCGAGGCAACGCCGTACTGGTTTAAAGTTAATCCACTATAAAAAGGTCGTCTGAAAACAGTTTTGGGTAACTGTTTCAGACGACCTTTCCCTTACTGCGGCCGAACCCGCTCAAGCATGGTTCGGCTTGACGTTTATCCTAATTGGCTGCGTTGACGCACAAAGAATCAATCTTGCCCGCGCGCGGGAAGCGGATGGTGTAGCGTCCTTTTTGGTTGATTTCTGCAAAGCTGAAGCGGTCTTCAGGCGTATCGCCGTCCGCGCCCACTTCCAAAGCAACGCGTTTGCCTTTCGGGTCTTTCACGACCACATTAGGGCTGACGGGCGAGAATGAAAGCATCAAACCATTGCCTTCCGTCACTTTAAAGCTGTACACCTCGCCGCGTTTGACCTTCATAGGTTGGTCGATGCAGCCCGTTTCATTCAGGGGCAAATTTTTTTCCGCATAAGCAAAAGCAGTGCTGCCCAAGCCCAAAGCAAGCATCAGGGAAAAACTCAGAGATTTCATACGGTTTCCTTTGAGATTTAAATATTCAAACGAAGCGGGATTATAGCACTGATTATTTGGCATCCGCGCTAGGCGAGACGAAAAATAATCCAACCAACATAAAACTCAACCATCCCTCCGTTCCAACACCTTCCTCGCTGCTTCCACGCCCCAATACAAGGCTTCTTCGAATACCGAATAGCCGCTCAAATCGCTGTGGGCAAACAGCAATCCTGACGCACGGTTTCTGATTTCTAACAAAGATTCGTCGTTCAGATAACCGGCTTTCGGTACGCTCATGCCGTGTCCGCGCACCGTAACATCGACGTGGAAAACGTGTTGCCAGAAGCCCTCTCCGTAGGCGGCGATCAAGTCTTTGGCGGCCAAGTCGCGCAGTTCTTCGTCGGAGGCTTCGAGCAGTTGGCGGCGGACGGTTTGCGGGGCGTCGTGGTTGAGTGCGGCGTAAGCGGTGAAGATGGTGCGCTCAGGGCGGGCGACGCGGATGAGCTGGTTGGTGGCGACGACGTAGCCGAGTCCTTGACTGCCGTAGATGACGTTATCCCACGCCGTTTCGCTGTTGTTTTTTTCTTTCGGGAAACTGTGTAGCTCGAAATTGGCGACCAACCACGGGGCGTATTCGGGAACGTTCAAACCGTATTGCGCGGGATTTTCGACGATGCGGGCGGCGACCATCAACGGCATGGCGGAAATAACGTGTTGCGCGGTCAGGGCGACGGTTTCGCCGCTTGAATTGTCGCGCAGCCAAACTTCGATACGGTCGTCTGAAAGCAGTTTGATTTTGACGGCGGATGCGTTGACGGAAGCGGGTTTGTCTAGGCGGATGCGGTTTTCAGACGACCATTGCCAACCTTCCTGCAAACTGGCATGGCGGCGCAGGCTTTCGGAAAGGTGCGCCAAACCTTCGGGCCAAGTCAGGACGGTTTCCGCGCTGTTGCGGGCGGCGAAGTAATGCAGTCCGGCAAAGGCGGATACTTGCACTATGCCCTGTCCGTAATCGTCGCGGCAGCAGTAATCGAGATACCACAAGAGTTCGGGCGAGGTGTAGCCTTCTTGCGTAAGCCATTGTTTAAACGTCAGGCTATCGAGTTTGCGCCACGTTTCGTCTGCCGATGACAGGGCTATCGGAATAGCAAAAATCTTTTTGCCGTCGCTGCCGTAAGCCTGTTTCAGACGACCGATTAAATCAAAAAAACGTTTGGAATCCGTATCTTCTTTCGGCAACAAGTGTTCCTGCCATTTATCCTGATACAAAAGGCGCGACTCGGGCGCGTAAACCAAATCGGTTTCCCTGAAGCTGCCGTCCGATTGCAAGATACCAAAATCCGCCAGCATCTCGCGCACATACGCGCTCTCTTTCGACGGCAACGCAAGATAATGCGCGCCGCTCGGCGCTTGCAGGCCGTCTGAAGCGGCGTAGGCGGCATTGTTGCCGTTGCGCTCGAACCCTTCCGCCAACAATACATCACGATGACCGTGTTTCGCCAAATACCACAACGCCCCCAAACCCGCCGCGCCGCCGCCGAGTATCAGCGTATTGCATTCGTAACGGCGGCTCGGCGGGCTGATCAATTTCCCTTCGCGCAACAAATGCCCCAACGGCAGCCCGACACGGTTGACGGAAACCGGCGGTTTGCGGTTGAGGCGGTTATAAGTCAGCCAAGAGAACGAGGACGCGGCGGCAAGCGCGGCGGTGTAACTGAGGAATTGACGGCGTGTCGGCATGGGTTGAATGTCGGTTTAGGGTTCTGACAGGTCGTCTGAAAACATCAAGACGGTTTCAGACGACCTTTTGATGAAATGTTTCTATCAATTTTGTTTGACTGAGGATGCTTGTTGGAAACGTTTTTTATTAAGCAGGGTATCAATGAAAAAATCAATTCGTTCCCCATCAAAAAATACAGCCCCTCGGATGTTTTTATAGTCAATTAAAAACAAAATGGTACAATACTCAACTTTGAAGGTCTAACCATGGCATACTCTGCGGACTTAAGAAACAAAGCTTTAAACTATTACGAACAATGCAAAAATATCAGCCAAACCGCAGTAACGTTTAACTTGTCAAGAAACACGCTTTACCTGTGGATTCGCCTTAAAAAGCAAACAGGCAGCCTAAAACATCAAGTTACCGGTCTAAATGCCGTCAAATTGGATAGGCAAAAACTGGCTCAATATGTTGAGCAACACCAGGATGCCTATCTACATGAAATCGCCAAACATTTTGATTGTACGCCAGCCGCCGTTTGCTATGCACTCAAACAGATGGGGATGACGCGCAAAAAAAGACCACCACTTACAAAGAACAAGACCCGGCCAAAGTGACGCATTATTTGACACAGCTGGCCGAATTTTCCGACTACCAACGCGTTTATTTGGATGAAACAGGATTTGACCGCTACCTGTTCCGTCCCTATGCCCGCAGCCCGAAAGGGCAAATAGTGAAAGCGCAGATAAGTGGAAAAAGATACCGACGCTTATCTCTGGTGTCCGCACAAGTCGGCAACCGGCTGATTGCTCCGATGGTTTATCAAAATACGATGACCGGAGTCTTTTTTGAAGCGTGGTTTCAGCAATGCCTACTGCCCGCATTGACTCAAAAATCGGTGATTATTTTAGATAATGCACGATTTCACCGTATGGGTGTCTTACGGGAAATGGCGGAAAAATGGGGACATAAGGTATTGCCTCTTGCACCTTATTCACCTGAGCTCAACCCGATTGAGAAGGTGTGGGCGAATATTAAGCGGTATCTGCGAACCATATTGTCTGATTACGCCCGATTTGACGATGCGCTACTGTCCTATTTTAAATTTAATTGACTATACATACCGGATCCCGCGAAACATACGAAAATCCATTATCCTCTTCTGAAACGTCTGATTCTTGAATGATGCCACTGATATTTTTGAGACATTGTCTATATACCGCTTCTCGTTTGGCATCGTCTTTCATCCACTCGCTGTACTGTTTTTCCTCTTTCTCCTGCAATACTAACCTGTAAAGTATCCCAATTCTTGGAAACTCTTCTTCATATTTGGCTTTTGAAATCGAGAGCTCTTCTACAGTCTGATCCTGAAATTTTTTAAAGAGCACACGGATATGTATCTGGCACGATACGCCTTTTACCCAGTTTATTGATGCCTTACCATTACTACAATGCTCTGCTTCTTCCGCAATCAATTCATCGATACTTTTTTTCTGCAACTCATCCTCTAGAGACTTGGTTTTGTCAGCAAGTACCTGCCCCAATGCGATGTCAATTAATACCGGCTCCCTCTCTTCCGTACCCAATGCATCAGTTACCATGCGCGAATGGTCTTCTTTCATGATACTTTCGAAGTCTTGCCAAGGTATTTGGGCATATTTCTGCGCCAAAATTTCTTTGATTTTTGCAACTTCAGGTGATTTTTCCAGCCGCTCCCATTCTGGCCGTTCCCCCTCTTTCTTTTTCAAATTTTGTTTGATCTGCTTTATCAGAATTTCTCTGTCAACAGCCTTACTTAAATTTATAGGCAGCTCCAATTGCTCCATGACTTGATTCGCAATGGCGCATTCTGGAGCAAACACATAATAGTAGGAAGAGTCTTCGTATTCGGATTCGTCAACTTGGGTTACTGCAACTTTATCCTTAAGTTGTTTAAAGCATCTTCTGTATTCAGCCTCGAGTTTGCTGTGGTCCGACATTAATGTCTTCTCAATGTTCTTCCAATCTGCCTCTGTGGCGGCGCGGTAGGCGGCTGTCAAGATGGGCGTGGGAATGTGCTTGCCATCGCTATATCCTAATTCTGTCTGAACGAGTTCAAATAACGTTTTTTCTGAGAATTTCTCTTTTAAAACATAATAATAAGCTTTACACAAAGGAATATGATCCCAAGCTTCCTTCTGACAGCTTTGCGGGATTTCTTTGGTCAGTGTTTCGATATTTTTTGTTTTCAATTCATTCAAAAACGGCTCCGCCTTATCAGCAAAGATGCGGTCTATGGCTTCTCTTTTAGCCTGTTCTTCCAACGAACTGTCGGTATTTATGGAGTGAACGGATTCTTGATGTAAAGCCTTTGAATAGAATGTTTTCCAATCTTCTTCGGCATATTTCTTTTCCCATTCGGTTTTGAATTGCATGGCTTGCTTTTCAATTTTCTGATTAAGCGCTTCTTTTTCCGCATTTTCTTTCTGCCATTCATGGAACGATTCTGCGGAATCAACAGCCGTCCATGCGGCGAAACAGGGTAATAATTCGGTGTTGTCAGGGTTCAACATCAAAAGATCGTCGGGATACGCCGCAATCATTTGTCGTCCATCGACGTTTTCCATATCAACACCCGCCTTCTTGAACACATCGTCTTTCAAACATTGTTCTTTTTTAGTTTTGGCTTCGTCGAGATGCTGGAAATAATACACGCGGTCTTTAACGGGCGACGTGATGGGTGCTGAATTTGGCTGACTGATACACGCGCCTAAAGAGAGGGCGGATAAAGCGAGGATGGCGGAAGTGCGTAAGTGCATTGTTAGTTCCTTAGTCAGGATATTTTTAAAATTTAAGAATGAGGTCGTCTGAAAACATCAAGACTACGGTTTCAGACGACCTTTTGATGAAATGTTTCCATCAATTTTGTTTGACTACTGATGCTTGTTGGAAACGTTTTTTATAAAGCAAGGTGTCGATTAAGTCTCTGAAACGTAATGATTCAACCGAAACATCAGAGCTAAACGCCAGGCATCCGGGTACCTGTCTCACATACGAAGATCCATCATCCATTTCTGAAACATTTGATTTCTCGATGACTCCACTGATCTTTTTGAGACATTCCCTATATGCCGCTTCTCGCTTGTCATCATCTTTGTTCAGCTCAAAGTATTGTTTTGTCAGTTTTTCATGCAATACCAAATAGTAGGCTGTCTGAGCCAATGAATGCCCTTCTTCATATTTATCTTTTAAAGTGAAAAGTTCTTCCAAAGTCTGATTCTGAAATTTTTTTGAAAGGGCACGGAAAGGTACGTCACACCGAATATCTTCTCGCCAATCTATTGCTTCTTCGCCGCGACAGCTGGCGGGCATTTCGGCAATCAGTTTATCGATGCTCTTTTTCGCCAATTCATCCACGAGAGGCTGGATTTTGTCAGTAAACATCTGTTCCAACACCATAGACATTATCTTTTTCTGCTTCTGCTCCTCTTCCGTTCCCGAGAAAATATTTGCCATACTCGGATAGTCTTTTTCTACGGCACTTCTGAAATTTTGCCATGGTGTTTGGGCGTATTTCTGTGCCCAAATTGTTTTGGTTTGTGCAAATTCGGGCGATTTTTCCAACTGCTCCTGTTCTTTTTGGCTGTCTTCCCCCTCTTTCCAGTGTTGTTTGAATTGCTTCATCCAAACTTCTCTGTTAACAGCCTCACTTAAATCGGTAGGCAGATTCAACTGTTCCATGGCTTGATTCGTAATGACGCATTCGGGATAAGATTCAAAATACTCGGATGGAGTGTCTCCTCTATAGTAAGTAATCTGTATTGTCTTAATTTTATCCCTGATTTTTTTAACACATTGCGTGTATTCGGCATCGAGCTTACGGTAATCCGACATTAAAACCGCAGACATTTTTTCCGAACTCACCTCCAATGCAGAACGGTAGGCCATTGACAAAATGGAAGCAGATAAATGCCCGTCGTCATTATATTGTTTTTCCATGTCTGACAATTCAGATACTGTTTTTTCCGAAAGTTTCTCTTTTAAAGCATGATAATAGGCTTTGCATGAAGGGATAAGGTTCCAAGCTCCCTCTCGACAGCTTTGCGGGATTTCTTGGGTCAGTATTTCGATGTTTTTTGTTTTCAGTTCATTCAAAAACGGCTTTGCCTTATCAAAAAAGATACGGTCTATGGCTTCTCTTTTGGCAAGCTCTTCCAATCGGTTTTGTCTATTCTGTGAGTCAACGGATTCTTGACGCAAAGCCTCGGGGTAGAATGTATTCCAATCTTCATTGGCGTATTTCTTTTCCCACTCTGTCTTGAACCGGATGACCTGCTTTTCAAATTTTTGTTTCAGCGCTTCTTTTTCCGTATTTTCCTCTCTCCATCTACTCATTGGCTCTACAGCATTATTTGCCGTCCATGCGGCGAAACAGGGTAATAATTCGGCGTTGTCAGGATTCAGCATCATAATATCGTCGGGAAACTCAGCTATCATTTGTCGATCACCAACACTTTCCATATTAACGCCCGCTTTTTTAAACACGTCGCCTTTCAAACATTGTTCGTTTTTAGTTTTGGCTTCGTTAAGATGCTCGAAGTAATAGATATAGTCTTTGACGAGAGGATTGATGGGCTCAGGAGATTGGGAACCGGTAGATGCCGAATTTGGCTGACTGATACACGCGCCTAAAGAGAGGGCAGATAAAGCGAGGATGGCGGAAGTGCGTAAGCGCATGGTTAGTTCCTTAGTCAGGATATTTTTAAAATTTAAAAATGGGGTCGTCTGAAAACGTAAAGACGGTTTCAGACGACCTTTTGATGAAATGTTTCCATCAATTTTGTTTGACTGCGGATGCTTGTTGGAAACGTTTTTTATTAAGCAGCGTTTCAGTAAAGTAGTCGAAACGTGACTCTTCAATTCGAAGACTAGAGCTAAACGCTAGGCATCCCGGCGCCCGCCTAGCATACGAAGAACCATTATCCTCTTCTGAAACATATGATTTTTCGATGATTCCACTGATATTTTTGATACATTGCCTATATGCCGCTTCTCGCTTGGTATCATCATTGCTCAGTTCAAGGTATTGTTTTCTCTCTTTTTCATACAATGCCGAAGAGTAGGCTATATAAACCCGTGAAAGCCCCTCTTCATCTTTATTTTCATATTTATCTTTTGAAGCGGAAAGCTCTTCTAACGTCTGATTCTGAAATTTTTTTAAGAAAGCGCGGTAATATGCATCACATTGACTATCTGCTACCCGATTTATTTCTCCTTCATCGCGACAGCTGGCAGGCATTTCGGCAATCAGTTTATCGATGCTGTTTTTCGCCAATTCATCCACGAGAGGCTGGATTTTGTCAGTAAACACCTGTTCCAATGCTATGACCATTATCTGATGCTGCTTTTGTTTCTGCTTCTGTTCCTCTTCCGTACCCGAGAAAATGTCTGCCATATTCACCGGATAGTCTTTTTCTACGGTGCTTATGAAACTTTGCCAAGGTGTTTGGGCGTATTTCTGAGCCAAGATTGTTTTGGTTTGTGCGACCTCAGGCGTTTTTTCCAACTGCTCGTATTCTTTTTCGAGGTTTGCTTGCGTTTCCCAGATGTGTTTGCCTAACTTCATCCACACTTCTCTGTCAACAACCTTACTTAAATTGGATGGCAGCTCCAACCTTTCCATGACTTGATTCGTAATAACGCATTCCGGATAAAGTTCTGAAAAAAAGGCAAAGGTGTAATCTCCGGTTTTATCCATCTGAAACGGTGTCGCTGCTATTTTATCGCCGATTTTTTTAGCACATTGCATATATTCGGTATTGCGTTTGCGATAGTCCAGCATTAATGCTTTATCCATTTTTTCTGAATTCCCCTCCACCGCAGAACGGTAGGCAGCCGACTGAACGGTAGCAGGCAGATGCTTGGCACCTTTATATTGTTTTTCCATACCCGCCAATTCGGATAATGTTTTTTCTGATAATTTCTCTTTTAAAACATGATAATAAGCTTTACACGAAGGAATAAGGTCCCAAGCTCCCTTACGACAGCTTTGTGGAATTTCTTTGGTCAATGTTTCAATGTTTTTTGTTTTCAATTCATTCAAAAACGGCTCCGCCTTATCGACAAAAATGCGGTCGATGGCTTCTCTTTTGGCCCGATCTTCCAATCGGTTTTTTCTATTGCGTGTTTGAACGGATTCTTTACGCAAAGCCTCGGGGTAGAACGTGTTCCAATCTTCATTGGCGTATTTCTTTTCCCATTCGGTTTTGAGCCGGATGACCTGCTTTTCAAATTTTTGATTCAGCTCTTCTTTTTTCTTATTTTCCTCCTGCCATTTGCGCAGCGGTTCCGCAGCATTGTTTGCCGTCCATGCGGCGAAACAGGGAGATAATTCGTTGTTGCCGGGATTGAGCATCAAAATATCGTCGGGATACTCCGCAATCATTTGTCGTTCATCGGCGTTTTCCATATCAACGCCCACTTTTTTAAACACGCCGTCTTTCAAACATTGTTCGTTTTTAGCTTTGGCTTCGTCGAGATGCTCGAAATAATAGATGTAGTCTTTGGCGAATGGGTTGATGGGTGTTGATGATGAAGAACTGGTGGGTGCCGAACTTGGGTTGCTGATACACGCGCCTAAAGAGAGCACGGATAAAGAGAGGATGATGGAAGTGCGTAAGTGCATTTTGGTTCCTTGATGTTCTTAGTGAGAATATTTTTGGGGGTTTTAAAATGAGGTCGTCTGAAAACAGATTGAGACTGTTTCAGACGACCTTTACAGGTTTTATTATTCTATTGGCGGCTGCGTATCGTCCAATATTCCTTCGCCACGTTGCGCAACCGTCCAAACTGCCCGTTCTGCCGCCAATTCCCTGCACAATACTTCCTTCACTTTTTCCAACTTCATGCCGCCGCAGATAAATGCGTCTATGGCGGCGAAGCGGTGTTCCGGCCAAGTGTGGATGCTGATGTGGGATTCGGCGAGCAGTAAGATGCCGGTAATGCCGCCTGCTCCGCCGAAGGTGTGGAAACGCTCGGCGAGGATGGTGGCTTCTGCAGCTTGGGCAGCGGCTTTGAGGGCGGTTTTCAGACGACCTTCGTCTTTCAAGACAGCTTCATCACAACCATATAAATCTAAAAGGCCATGATTGCCTGGGATATGGGTCATTTATGGCCTCCGGAGAAACCTCCGCCGCCGTAATAGCCGCCGGAGTGCATACGCGAGCCGTCGGAATCGGAAGAGCCGTAGCTGATGATCATGGAGATGACGATGATGATGGTGCTGAAAATGATGTAAGTAACTCTCGACATGTTAATCCTCGTCCTCGTCTTCTTTGCCCATAGTCCACAACAACCAGGTTCCTATAAAGATGACGGCAAGTGAGGCAGAGTTGCCGTCGGTCAGCAGCGCAGGAAGGTTGACGACAACCAAGATGGCGATCATGACAAACCGCAATTGGTTATCGACCCCGTCTGCGTTCATTTTTGCCGTGTATCTGGGCGCTTCCGCCTGCAAACCGAAAGCGCCGGCAACTTTGCCGTAGGTAGTGCGCGTGCTTTTACTCCATGCCAGCTCGTGTTCGGTCAGCTCGGCACACAGTTTGCTGTTGCTGCCGACTTGGTAGTCGGTGTAATACGCCAAATCACCCGAACGGATATGCCAATAAAACGCGCCGGCGGCGACTTCAACTTTGCCGCCGTAGGAATAAAGTTCATCACAACCTTGCGGTTTGCGGGCGCTGTTTAAACGCGGCCAATTGTTTTGCGTTTCGGATTGGCTCCACTCGCCGTCGGACGATTCGACCAACCACAAAAAGCCTTTCTGCGGATTGTAAAGCAGGTATTCGACCCACCAACCGACCGGCGTCAGTATCCGCCGTTTGCCTTCAAACATATATTCATAAGTCGCATCGGGATCCAGTTCGGAATACCTGACCGCACCCATCACGAAATAATCATTGTCATTCAGACGACCCTGCGTGCCGATAGGCAGGGTAAACAGTTTATCCTGCTCCACACGCATGGCATTGGCAGTAATCAGCCGCGCTTTTTCCTTACCGACTTCCAATTGGCTGCCGCAGCTCGGGCAAATCAGAAAATCGGTGACACCGCTCAACCAATGGACGGACGACCCGCAATTCGGACAATTTTCCGAATGATGGCTGCCTTTCAGACGACCTGCCGTTTCACGGATTTGGTCGTCGGTACGGGTATTCTGCAGTTTCAGTTCATTTAGGCCGACCATACTGCCGTAATAGATTTCGGGAGGATCGTCGCCGTAATCTATCGTCAGGAAAAGACCTGAGCATCGCCAGTCTATGACTTTACTTGTCGTATCTTCAGTCAGCTTAAACGGCAATTCGCCCTGCGCCGCCGATTTTCTGAGACTGATTTCACGCTTATCCGACGGAACAAAGTTTTTATTTTGAAAATTAAAATTGCAACCGCCCGGCACGACGTCGTGGAACTCCGGCACAACTTCAGGCGATTCAACCAAGCGCGTCATGGAATACAGGTCGCCGGATTCAGACAGCCAACCGGTTTGCCCATCATCAAACAGCGCATACCATTCGTTCCACACACCGTCGTCGTATTGCACCTGAAGCCGTCCGACCAAGGTAAATGGGCGGGTAACGTATGTCCCTGTCGTGCCGATTTGCAGCGGGCTGAAATCTTCCAACAAAGCGGAATCGCGTCCGGAATCAACGATACTGTCATCCTGCCGCACCAGCATGCTGTTGCAGTAGCCGCACACCAGCGTAACGGCTGTCGCGGAATGCGCCTCAACAGGTGCGCCGCAGCTCGGGCAGTCGGTTTTGAAGAATGGGGTGTTTGACATGAATTTTCTTTTTCGGAATTTCAGACGACCTGGGGCAAACCGATACAGGCTTCAGCCGATACTTAAAAAATACTGGCAAATAAATATCTTGCCGCATTTTCCAAAACGCAAACAGCGTCCGCACTATCCGTATGCCGATGCAGACCACAGCAAACAAGCAGTCGGCAGCAATATGATTGTATAGTAAAACAAAACGGCTTGGGTACGGAATCAGGCAAGCACAGCCGCATCCTACCGAATTTAACCCATCTATACGACAAAGGTCGTCTGAAAACCTGTCATCGTTTATCTGCATCATTCGAGCCATCACGCTATGTTTGATTTGTCCTATTCGCTCACAAATAGTCAAATTAATATTGTTATTTATTACAAATACTGTATTATGTTCGGGTAATTGTAACAAATAAAACAATAACATCATAAATTCCCAATTATCTACAATATTTTCCCCGTCATTCAGACGACCTCATTCCACAGATTTTCGATTTTTCAACGCTTCAAACCATTTGTATGGCTTGTTCGTTAAATTTTGCGCGTTTTAAATTTGGAGAATCGATGTGAGTTTCGACTGCATCGCCCATATCCGTAAAACAAACGGACTCCCACAGCCTGTCTTTACAAAGACAGATAGCAGAAAATAGAAATAGCCCAGCTGTGAAAATACCCAAGGGGATTTAGATGACGACTTACTACGCCCATTCCGCGCAAGACGAACTCGGCAATCTCTTGCCTTACGAACACTGGCAAACCTTACAAAGCCATTCGGTCAATGTCGGTGAAATGGCGGCGGAGTTTGCGCGAGTATTCGGTGCGCAGGAAATTGCCTGCCAGACGGGACAGCTTCATGACTTAGGGAAATATTCGGAAGCCTTTAATCACCGATTGCATGGCGGTCCTTCAGTCGATCACGCTACTGCCGGAGCAAAGATTGCGGTGGAACGCTGGGGAAATGTGATCGGTAAGCTGATGGCGTTTTGCATTGCTGGGCACCATGCGGGGCTTGCAAATGGCAATGGCGAAGGCGATAACCGCCGCACGTTAAAACAGCGTCTAGCGTTGCAATTTGGTACAGATATTCCCGCTCTTGATAACCTGTGGCAACAAGAAATCAAGCTCCCTCAAAACCTGTCCGCACCGCCACTCAAAGCCGACGCGCATCATCCTTTTTTCTCCTACGCCTTCTTCACCCGAATGCTCTATTCCTGCTTGGTAGATGCCGATTATCTTGACACCGAAACCTTTTATTCAAACCTAGAAAACAAAACCGTCGAACGCGGTGGTTATCCCAATCTAAACGCCTTACGACACAATTTCAATCAATTTATCAACGATTTCAGACGACGTATCGCCCAAGCTCCAGAGCAAACCGAAGCCGAAAAACGCAATGCCGCCTTAAACCGCCTGCGCAGCGAAATTCTCGAGCATGCCGTAGAACAAGCGGCGCAAGCGCAAGGGCTGTTTACGCTTACCGTGCCTACCGGCGGTGGCAAAACCTTCACTTCCATGGCATTCGCGCTGGAACACGCCAAACGGTACGATATGCGGCGCGTAATTTACGTGATTCCGTTCACCAGCATCATCGAACAAAATGCCGCCGAATTTCGCAAAGCCTTTGGCGAATTAGGCGAACAAGCCGTGTTGGAACACCACAGCACCTTCGACGACGGCAAACTGCAAAATGAGGCCACCAAAGACAAATTGCGCCTTGCCTCAGAAAACTGGGACGCGCCGATTGTCGTTACTACCGCCGTGCAATTCTTCGAATCCCTCTTTGCCGACCGCTCCTCGCGCTGCCGCAAGCTGCACAACATCGCAGGCTCCGTCATCATCCTCGACGAAGCGCAAATGTTGCCGCTCAATCTTTTGCTGCCCATCATGCAAGTCATCAAAGAATTAGCGCAAAACTACCGCTGCAGCGTCGTCATGTGCACCGCCACCCAGCCAGCCGTGCAAGCCGAAAACGGTTTCTATCGCGGCTTTGAAAATGTGCGTGAAATAGCCCCAAAACCGACCGCACTTTTTGACAAACTGCGCCGCACCACCGTGCAACACATCGGCACACAAACCGACGCCGACCTGCTCGTCCAACTTGCCGAACACCCGCAAATGCTCGTCATCGTCAATAACCGCCGCCACGCCCGCAGCCTGTACGACCAAGCCAAACACCTTGACGGCACATTCCACCTGACCACCTTAATGTGTGCCAAACACCGCAGCCAAAAGCTCGATGAAATCCGAGATCGTCTGAAAAACGGCGAACCCTGCCGTGTTATCGCTACCTCCTTAATCGAAGCCGGTGTGGATGTGGATTTTCCGCTGGTGATGCGCGCCGAAGCAGGTTTAGACAGCGTTGCCCAAGCTGCCGGACGCTGCAACCGCGAAGGCAAAAGGCCGTCTGAAAACAGCTTTGTCTGGATATTCGCGCCCGAAGAACAATGGAAAGCCCCGCCCGAACTTGCCACCCAAGCCGCCGTTATGCGCCTGACTGCCGACAGCTTTTCAGACGACCTCTTATCCACCCAAGCCGTCGCCGCCTATTTCGCCGAGCTTTATCAATTAAAAGGCAGCGAACTGGACAATAAAAAAATCCTGAAAATGCACAACGATACAGGGCAAAGCCTTGATTTCCCATTCCAAACCGTCGCCGACAAGTTCCGCATGATTGAAAGCCATATGCAGCCGCTGATTATTCCGTTCGATGTTGAGGCCGAAAACCTCATCAGCAGCCTGCACCACGCCGACCACATCGGCGGACTCTTGCGCAAACTGCAACCCTACACCGTCCAAATCCCAGAAAAAGCCCTCGCCGCTTTGTATAAAGCAGGGCGTATCGAACCGATTAACGAGAAAAACTTCGGCAAACAGTTTTATACGCTGATTGGGCTGGATTTGTATGATGAAGTGGCTGGGCTTTCTTGGGAGGATACGGAGTTTTTGAAGGGGGAGAGTTTGGTGTTTTAATGTAACTTCTTTAGAAATTGATTTTATTGTTTAGTAGAGATAACATATGTTCAAATTGCTAGCTGATTGATACGAAACTAGCAAAACGAAAAATTAACTTAAGGATGACATTATGAGTAACAGAAAAAATTTGCGTGGCTCGATTTGGAGTCTATGGGACTTACACATTCATACCCCAGCATCGTTTCACTGGAATGGTGAAAAGTTCAATGGAGACAAAGAACACGATAATAAACTAATCGATGAAATGATTCATGCTTTGAATAATGCAGAACCAGAAGTCTTTGCTATCATGGATTATTGGACATTTGACGGATGGTTTAAATTGCAAAATAGGCTAAAAGAACCCGACTCGCCTAAATTGGAAAAAACTGTTTTTCCTGGGATTGAACTCCGGTTAGTAGCTCCTATGAATGGAAGATTAAATGCACATGTTATTTTTTCAAATGAAATAGAAAAACAAATTTTGGATGACTTTAAATCAGCCTTACAAATAGCCATTATAGATAGACCACTTTCTGATTCAGCATTAATACATCTTGCAAGACAAACAGGGGAGGATAAGCTAAGTAAACATGGATTTCAGAAGAATGATACTGATAATGAAGAGGACAAGGCTATAAAGGCAGGTTCTACAATTGCTGAAATCACCATGGAATCATATAAACAAGCAATTTCTAAAGTTCCAAATAACCAAGCGATTGGATTTATGCCTTTTGATACGAATGATGGATTAGATGATATCAAATGGGCTGATCATTACGCGTATACAATGACTTTATTTCAATCTTCTCCTATTTTTGAAACTCGAGATTTTGATAAAAGATGTGCATTTGTTGGAGAAAAAACTGATAAGAATTCAAAATATTTTAATAACTTTCAAGGTGCATTAAAAAATATTCCACGGTTAGCTGTCTCAGGAAGTGATGCACATTGTTTTGTAGGCGAAGCTGGCAATGACGATAAACGTGGATATGGTGATTTCCCATCAAATAAAAAAACTTGGATCAAGGCAGAGCCTACTTTTAAAGGGTTACAACAAGCTATTTTAGAGCCAGCAAAACGATCTTATGTTGGAGAGAAACCGCCTAAGATAAATGAAATTGAATTAAATAAGACTTTTTATATTGATTCTGTTGAGATTAAGAAAACTGGTACAAAATCTGTAGGACAGTGGCTGGATGGCTGTAATATTCCTTTAAATCCTGATTTAACAGCCATTATTGGAAATAAAGGTAGTGGCAAAAGTGCATTGGCTGATGTTATTGCTATGTTAGGAAATTCTAAGCAGTCAAAGCATTTTAGTTTCTTGAAAAAAGATAGATTCTTTGGAAAGTCTGGAGAACCAGCTAACCAATTTACAGGAATACTAACTTGGCATGATGGAGGCAAAGAAACTCGTATTCTTAGTGAATTATCACCAGAAGAAAAGACCGAACGAGTTCGCTATATCCCGCAAGGATATTTTGAAGAACTTTGTAATGAGCACACATCAGGGGAGTCAAATGCTTTTGAACGAGAACTTCGTTCAGTCATATTTTCACATACGAGTGAAGATATGCGACTTGATGCACTTGATTTTGAACAATTAATAGAAAAACAGGAACAGTCTCTTAGAAATAGACTAAGCGAATATCGCAAGGATTTAGCTAAGATTAATGAAGAAATTGTTGGAATTGAAGCGCAATTACAGCCTATCGAACTAAAAAAACTGACTGAAACACTTCAACTAAAAAATGCGCAAATTGAGGAGCATAAAAAACTCAAGCCTGATGAGGTCATACAGCCCGAAATTGCTTTGGATACAATACAGCAGAAAATTGCTGATGATCTTGCTGAAGTTAATCGACAAATACAAAATCGACAAGAACGTCTAAAAACTATTGCTAGCGCAAATACAGAATTAGCTAAGCAAAAACAAGCAATATTTGATATTCAGGAGCGGTTATCTTTGCTTCAGCGTTCATTTGATCAACTGAAACAAGAATCAGCGGATGACTTAATTTTACTTGAGCTATCTTGGAATGATATTGCCGTACTGGATATTAGAACATCAGTACTAGTTTCTAAAAAGGAAATGATTTCGTCTAAACAGTTAGAGTTAAAAACGGAGAGTGAAAGAGTTGAAGGTGAGATTAACGAATTAACAGGAAAACAAAAAACATATACTGCTCAATTGGATGCGCCGCAACGGCAGTATGAGGCATATCAACGACAACTCACGGAATGGACGCAAAAACTTGATGCTTTAACAGGGTCTACTACTGAACCTGAAACGAAAATAGGGTTGGAAACAAGGATAAAACAGATTGAACAACTACCTTTAGAACTTCAGAAACTACGAGAAAAACGTCTGCAACTATCCAGAGATATTTTTGATACGTTAAATGCGCAACGTGAAGAAAGGGAAAGATTATTTAAACCTGTTCAAGACTTAATCCAAGATAATTCTCTGATAAGAGATGACTATAAATTACAATTTCAGGCGACGTTGTCTGCTTCTTCGGATGCAATTGCTAACCAGCTATTTGGATTAATCAAGCAAACTTCTGGAGAATTTCGTGGACAAGATGAGGCATTGACCGTTATTAGAACATTATTTGATGCCTATGATTTAAATCATAAAGAAGGGGTTACAGGTTTTATAAGTAATCTATTTGAAAAAATTGAAACAGCTTCCAAGGGCAATAATGAAAAAGCAGTTGGTATCTCTAATATATTGAAGAAAGATCAGACTGCCAATGCTGTTTATGATCTGATATTTGGCTTGGAGTTCCTTGAGCCAAGATATTCATTAGTGTTTCAGGATACACAGATAGAACAGCTATCACCAGGACAAAGAGGAGCATTGTTATTAATCTTCTACTTATTGGTGGATAAAGGGCAATTGCCGATTATTCTTGATCAACCGGAAGAGAATTTAGATAACGAGACAGTATTTCGCTTATTAGTACCAGTGCTTTCTGAAGCAAAGAAAAAACGCCAAATCATTATGGTTACGCATAACCCTAATTTGGCGGTTGTTTGCGATGCCGAACAAATTATTTATGCCAATTTCAGCCGTTCCGATAATTTCACAATAAGTTATCAGGCTGGTGCTATTGAAAACGATGAAATCAATAAACGAGTAGTTACGGTACTAGAGGGTACTAAACCAGCCTTTGATAATCGTTCGGGAAAATATTTCTAAAGAATGCTTAATATTGATTTATAAGAGTTTTTCCGTTGTTTTTAGGCCGTTTGAAAACTTTTTGCACTTAACCGTGCGTGGATTGAAACTAAAGTAGTTAGATTAGTCAGCTAATCCGCCCCTTCTTTATGAAGGGGCGTGTGTACAACCAAAAGGAGAACCAAATGAACCAAATCCGCCTACATATTTGGGGCGATTATGCCTGTTTTACCCGTCCGGAGATGAAGGTGGAACGGGTGTCTTATGATGTCATCACGCCGTCGGCGGCGCGCGGGATTTTGGCGGCGGTGCATTGGAAGCCGGCGATTCGGTGGGTGATTGACCGGATTTATGTGTTAAAGCCGATTCGGTTTGAGTCGGTGCGGCGCAATGAGTTGGGTGGCAAGATTTCGGCGGGTAAGGTCAGCGGCGCGATGAAGCGCAAGAGCGTTGCTGATTTATATACGCTGATTGAAGACGACCGCCAGCAGCGCGCGGCGACGGTGCTTAAAGACGTGGCTTATGTGATTGAAGCCCATGCGGTGCTGACGGCAAAAGCGGGCGCGGATGAGACCGTTACCAAGCATATCGAGATGTTCAAACGCCGTGCGAAAAAAGGGCAATGCTTTCAGCAGCCTTGTTTGGGCGTGCGTGAATTCCCTGCCGATTTTGCGTTGATTGACGAAGGCGAGCCGCTGCCGCCGTCGGCGTTATCGGAAAGCGAGGCAAACCGTGATTTGGGCTGGATGCTGCACGATATTGATTTTGACCACGGCAACACGCCGCATTTTTTCCGCGCACAAATGAAAGACGGCGTAATTGATGTGCCGCCGTTTTACGCCGAGGAGGTGAAAGCATGATTCTTGCGTCCCTTGCCCGTTATTACCGCCGTTTGGCAGCGGAAACCGATGAAATGAGCAACCCGAAAGTGCCGCCTTATGGTTTTAGTGAGGAAAAAATCGGCTGGATTTTGGTGTTGGATAAAGAAGGTCGTCTGAAAACCGTTGTGCCGAATCTGACCGCCGATAAAAAGCCGCAGCCGAAATTGATGAGCGTGCCGCGCCCTGAAAAACGCACATCGGGCATCAAGCCGAATTTTTTGTGGGATAAAACCGCCTACGCGCTCGGCGTGGAAGCCAATAAAAACAAAGCCGAAGCCAAAGAAAAACCGTTTACGTCGTCTGAAAAAACCTTTGACGCCTTTAAGCAATACCATCTTGATTTACTGCAAAACAGCGAAGACGAAGGCCTCCAAGCCTTGTGCCATTTCCTGCAAAACTGGCAGCCTGCACATTTCGCTGCCGAAAATCTGCCTGCCGAAATGCTCGATGCCAACATCGCATTTTCTCTTGAAAAACCGACCGCACTTATTCATAAACGCGAAGCCGCGCAAACTTTGTGGGCAGGCTGCCTGAAAAGCGACGAAGCGCTTGAGGGCTTGTGTCTGATTAGCGGCGACACCGCCCCGATTGCACGGCTGCATCCGGCGATTAAAGGCGTGTTTGGCGGGCAAAGCTCCGGCGGTTCGATTATTTCGTTTAATAAAGAAGCCTTTGCTTCGTTTGGCAAGGAGCAAGGCGCAAATGCGCCTGTTTCCGAACAATCCGCATTTGCCTACACCACTGCGCTGAACTATCTGTTGCGTCCAGAAAATGGGCACTCTTTAATAATAGGGCTAGATAGAATCAGGGCAGCTCTGCGGGGGGCAAAAAAACAAAATGAATCACAAGATTTTGATAAAAGACCAAGTATTGGCAGTACCAGCACGGTCTTTTGGGCGGAAGCGGACGATAACGCGACCGCGCAGGCTGCCGAAGGCTTCTTCGCGCACGTGTTCACACCGCCGGATGATGAACAAGAAAGCGCCAAAGTTTTCAACGTATTGGAACAAATGGGCAAAGGTCGCCCGCTGCAAGAAATTGCGCCCGAACTCTCTCCCAATACCCGTTTTTATATCTTAGGGCTTGCCCCTAATGCCGCGCGGATTTCTGTTCGGTTTTGGCTGGACACCACGTTTGGGCAGTTAGCAAAAAACCTAGCACAGCATTGGCAAGATTTAGCCCTTGAGCCTTGCGCGTGGAAAACGCCGCCGTCTATTTGGCGACTCTTATTGCAAACTGCCGTGCTGGGCAAAAGCGAAAACATCTCGCCCGTATTGGCAGGTGAAATGACCCGCGCCGTGATTTGCGGCACGCCGTATCCCATGAGCTTGCTGTCGCAACTGATTACCCGAATCCGCGCCGACGGTGATGTGAACGGCTTGCGCGTGGCAATGATGAAAGCCGTATTAGAGCGGCGTTTTAGAAAAGGTTTTATCGAAGAAGGAGTTCCTATGAGTTTGAACAATGAAAGCCCGAATCGCGCCTATCTTTTAGGGCGGCTGTTTGCCGTGTTGGAGCGCATTCAATATCAGGCGTTGGGCGAATTAAATGCCGGTATTGCCGACCGCTATTACGGCTCTGCCTCCGCCGTGCCGTTTTCGGTTTTTCCGCGTCTTTTGTCGGGCGCAAAACACCATTTGTCGCGCTTGCGTAAAGACAAAGCCGGTATGGCGGTGAATTTGGATAAAGATTTGGGCGAAATCATTGCCAAACTGCCCGAAACCTTTCCTCGCCATTTGAGCATTGACGAGCAAGGCCGCTTCGCCATCGGCTATTACCATCAAAAACAAAGCTATTTTGCTAAAAAAGAAACCGCTGAAACCATTGAAAACTAAGGAGCCAGAAAATGTCTGCTATTCAAAACCGCTATGAATTTGTTTACTTTTTTGATGTAACTAACGGCAACCCCAACGGCGATCCCGATGCAGGCAATATGCCGCGCCTTGATCCCGAATCCAGCAAAGGCTTGGTAACCGATGTCTGCCTGAAACGGAAAATCCGCAACTTCATCGAAATCAGCGCAGAAAACCAAGCAGGCTATGAAATCTACGTCAAAGAAAAAAGCGTGCTGAACCTGCAAAACAAACGCGCTTATGAAGCACTCGGTATTGAATCGGAAGCCAAAAAACTGCCCAAAGACGAAGCTAAAGCGCGTGCAATTACCGCTTGGATGTGCAATAACTTCTTTGATATTCGCAGCTTTGGTGCAGTTATGACGACCGAAGTCAACAGCGGGCAAGTGCGCGGCCCGGTACAACTGGCGTTTGCCCAATCCATCGACCCGATTGTGCCGCTGGAAGTTTCCATCACCCGCATGGCAGTCACCAACGAAAAAGACTTGGAAAAAGAACGCACTATGGGGCGCAAATACATCGTCCCTTACGCACTCTACCGCGTGCACGGTTTTATCTCCGCCAACCTTGCCGCCAAAACCGGTTTTTCAGACGACGACTTAGCCAAACTCTGGCAAGCCCTGACACTGATGTTTGAACACGACCGCTCCGCCGCCCGTGGCGAAATGGCGGCACGCAAACTGATTGTTTTCAAACACGACAGCGCATTCGGCAGCCAGCCTGCACATAAACTGTTTGACGCCGTGAAAGTCGAACGCGTAAACGGCGAATCAGGTACGCCCGCAAGCGGTTTTGGCGATTACAACATCAGCGTGGTTTCAGACGGCCTCAATGGCGTGAGTGTGGAAGAGTTGCTTTAAAAAACATTTGGAAAGATGACCGCACTTTCAACCGAAACCCAAGGGGAAAATCAGGACACGCGCCTGATTCCCCTTTCCGCCCTGCAACACTACGCTTTCTGTCCGCGCCAATGTGCGTTGATTCACAACGAGCAGGCGTGGGCGGAGAACTATCTGACTGCACAGGGCAAAGCGCTGCATGAGAGGGTGGATTCTGGTGAGCCGGAAACGCGCAAGGGTGTGCGCTTTGAGCGGACGGTGCATGTATCGGCGGAGAAACTGGGCATCAGCGGCGTGTTGGATTTGGTGGAAGTGGAAACGAAGACCGGCCGTCTGAAACCCGTGGAATACAAACGCGGCAAGCCCAAACCCGACCCGATGGACGAAATCCAGCTTTGCGCCCAAGGTTTGTGTTTGGAAGAAATGACGGGGCAAACCGTCTCTGAGGGCGCGCTGTGGTATATGCAAACCCGCCACCGCGTCCCCGTCGTGTTTTCAGACGACCTGCGCGCTCAAACACTCGCCACCATCGCCGCCGTGCGCGAACTCCTAAACAGCGGCCAAACCCCATCGCCCGACTATGGCAAACGCTGTAAAGCCTGCTCGCTGGTGGAGATTTGCCAGCCTGAGTTGCTAGGGAAACGGGATAGAAGTGTGGGGTATGTAGAGGAGTTGTTTGGGGAATATTAAGATGATTTAATTGAGCAAAGTGCGTAAAATCATACGTGTGATAGTTTGATTTTGAGTAATATACATTACCTATAAACTATGCTGATTTAATTATTGAATTTATATGGATTATTACAAATGAAGATTTTTGAAAACTCAATGACAAAAATATATCTTGCTGATTGCCTCGATGCTCTTAACGATATTCAAGATAATTCTGTTGATCTTATATTCGCTGACCCACCTTATAATATTGGAAAAAAATTTAGTCAATTTAAAGATTCTTGGAAAACAGAAAAAGAGTATATCGAATGGTGTTATAAATGGCTTAGCTTATGCTTAAATAAACTTAAGGATAATGGCTCTTTATATGTGATGGCAAGTACGCAATCTATGCCATACATAGATATTTGGCTTAGAGAAAGAATGACTATTTTATCTAGAATTATTTGGCATTATGATAGTTCGGGTGTCCAAGCTAAAAAATATTATGGTTCTTTATATGAACCAATATTATTCGCAGTGAAGAATAACAAATCATATACATTTAATTCTTCAGATATCGAAATAGAAGCCAAAACAGGAGCAAAAAGAAAGCTTATAGATTACCGTAAAGAGATCCCTACGCCATATAAAACAACCAAAGTTCCAGGAAATACGTGGTATTTTCCAAGAGTTAGATACCGAATGGAAGAGTATGAGAATCACCCGAGTCAGAAACCTGAAGCACTTTTGGAAAGAATAATTAGGGCTAGCACAAATGAAGGAGATCTTGTCTTGGATCCTTTTGGTGGTACTTTTTCTACTAGTGCCGTTGCTCAAAAATTAAATAGAAAAAGTATTAGTATTGAATTTCAAGAAGAGTATTTAAAAATAGGACTAAGAAGACTTGGCATTGCGACAGAGTATCGTGGTGAAAAATTATGCAATACAGATAAAAATTTCGTACGGAAAAATAGTAAATCTATGCCAAAAGTTGGAGAATTTAATGATTAATCATTCGATATTAAAGCATCATTCTTTTACAGGAAAAATTATCTCAATTCTCAAAGATGAATTTGGAGATGATGCTATTTATATTTTTGAGAATAGTCCAATTTTGGGCTATTTAAATATTAAAACTAAATCTGCAGAAAGAGGGTCTAAATCTAGGGGTTCTTTTGCTAATCATTATGCTTTATATGTAATAATAGAGGATTATATAAATAAAGGATATTTGGGTGATGATTTAGATTATTCCAAATATGATGGAGCAAAATTTACTGATTTATTTAGAAGACAAAGAGAATTGCCTTTTGGTTCTAAATTGCAAAACCATGCTCTTAATAGCAGACTAAACGATGAATTTAAAAAATTTTTTCCAACATTGGGTATTGTTCCGATTATTCGGGATGTTCGAACATCAAGATATTGGATTCAAGAAGATTTAATTAAAGTATCTGTAAGAAATAAAAATGGAATAGAAAGAAGAGAAAATTTAGCACCTTCAATTATTAGAATAATTGATGAGTATATTGCAACTAAAAAAGAATCATTTGAACTTTTTTTAAAAACTTGCCAAGAAATCGCAAACCTAAGCAGTAGCGATCCACATTCTGTAGTTAAGTTTATTCAGGAGCAATTACATCCAAGCTCAGATGCTAGGGTATTTGAAATTGTAAGTTATGCTGTTCTAAAAGAAAGATATAGTAACCAGACAATTTGGATAGGTGATTCTAGAGATGATGTAGCAGAAGAATCGTTGGTGCTTTACAAAACGGGAAGAACAAATGCTAATGATGGCGGTATTGATTTTGTAATGAAACCATTAGGAAGATTTTTTCAAGTTACTGAAACAATAGATGCTAATAAATATTTTTTAGATATAGACAAAGTGCAGAGATTCCCAATTACTTTCGTTGTTAAAACAAATAGTTCATATGAAGAAATAGAAAAAATTATTAAAGAACAAGCTAAAGCTAAATACAATATTGAAGCAATTGTAAATTCATATATGGATTCGATTGAGGAAATAATAAATGTTCCAGATTTAATGAAATATTTCGAGGAAATGATTTATTCAGATTCATTAAAAAGAATAATGGATGAAATTATTGTACAAAGTAAGGTTGAATTTAATTATGAAGAGGATGTTAGTTAAGAGAAATTTTCAAACACTCTAAATAGCAACCCATTAACCCAAAAGCACGCTCAAACCCCAAGGAGTTTCCCCATGCGCAAACTGCAAAACACGCTCTACATCACCACCCAAGGCAGCTATCTGCATAAGGAGCGGGAGACGCTGGTGGTGGAGCAGGAGCGTAAGAAAGTGGCGCAGTTGCCGGTGCATTCCATCGGGCATATTTTCTGTTTTGGGAATGTGCTGGTGTCACCGTTTTTGCTAGGGTTTTGCGGTGAAAATAATGTGAATTTAGCGTTTTTTACCGAAAACGGACGTTTCTTAGGGCGGCTTCAGGGGCGGCAGAGCGGTAATGTGCTTTTGCGTCGGGCGCAGTATCGGGTGTCGGAGCAAAATCCCGTGCCGATTGCGCGCAATATCATCGCAGCGAAGATTCAGGCGGGTAAGCGGGTGCTTCAGCGGCAGATTCGCAATTACGGCGAGAATGCGGCGATTCAAAGTGCGGTCGATTCTTTGAACATTTCGCTGCGGCAGTTGAAGGGTGCGGCGGAGCTGGACGTGGTGCGCGGCATTGAAGGCGATGCCGCGGCACGTTATTTCGGCGTGTTCGGACAGCTTTTGAGCGAAAAAAGCGGCTTTATTTTTGACGGACGCAACCGCCGTCCGCCCAGAGACGGGGTGAACGCGCTGTTGTCGTTTGTTTACAGCATCTTGGGCAAGGACATCAGTGGCGCTCTGCAAGGCGTGGGACTGGACCCGCAGGTGGGCTTTCTGCATGCCGACCGACCGGGACGTGACAGTTTGGCGCAAGATATTTTGGAAGAATTCCGCGCGTGGTGGGCAGATAGGCTAGTGCTGTCGCTGATTAACCGAGGGCAAATCAAACCGCAGGATTTTGTTACCGAGGCAAGCGGCGCGGTAAGCCTGAAAGCCGATGCGCGTAAGCTCTTGTTCCAAGCCTTGCAGGCGAAAAAGCAGGAGAAAATCGTGCATCCGTTTTTGGGCGAGGAAGTGGAAATCGGCTTGCTGCCGTATATTCAGGCCATGCTGTTGGCGCGGCACTTGCGCGGGGATTTAGCGGAATATCCGCCGTTTTTGATGAGATAGATTTGCAGGCTGCCTGAAAACAGGCTGGACGTTTTCAGACGACCTCTAAAGCAGCCTGCACATGGGAATATAAAATGCTGATGCTGATTACTTACGATATTTCGCTGGAAGACGCGGAAGGACAGGCAAGGCTGCGGCGCGTGGCGAAATTGTGTCTGGACTACGGTGTGCGCGTGCAGTATTCGGTGTTTGAATGCGACATCGCACCCGACCAGTGGGTTGTTTTAAAAGATAGACTTTTGAAAACCTACAACCCCGAAACCGACAGCCTGCGCTTTTACCATCTAGGCAGCAAATGGCGACGTAAAGTAGAACACCACGGCGCAAAACCGGCGGTGGATGTGTTTAAGGATACGTTGATTGTGTAAATCGCCAACCTGCGGTTCTCATGAAAATGCGGCAGGGTTGGCGAACTGGGATTGTTCTTTAACAATCAGGATATTGCGAATGCGGGTGTAACGGACAAGGCTGTGTTATACTCGCGTTCACGCTTTTCTTGAGAGTTTAGCGAAATCGGGGCTGCGAAGCCTGATGGAGCAAGGCTTTTGAGAGAGGCTCCAGCCGCCTTCGGGCGGCTGTGTGTTGAAACCAAACCACCCATCTTAGAATTACCCTGACCGGAACCAGCCGCCTTCGGGCGGCTGTGTGTTGAAACCGCCTGATATACACGCAACAGGATATTCAAGCTCCAGCCGCCTTCGGGCGGCTGTGTGTTGAAACAGCCCAAGGAACGCCATTGAAAGAAGTCACTAACCAGCCGCCTTCGGGCGGCTGTGTGTTGAAACCATAAAGACACATTGGTAAAAATCGCCGGATGTCCCCAGCCGCCTTCGGGCGGCTGTGTGTTGAAACGCCAGTAAGACGAACTGAAAATAATGTTTGCGGACCCAGCCGCCTTCGGGCGGCTGTGTGTTGAAACAAAATGGCTTGGTCTATGATTAAAGGCGTGAAATCCAGCCGCCTTCGGGCGGCTGTGTGTTGAAACGCTTCGGTTCGGCATTGTTTTGAACGTTGACAAACACCAGCCGCCTTCGGGCGGCTGTGTGTTGAAACAGCCGGTTCAGACGACCTCTTGTTTGTGCGGACAGCCAGCCGCCTTCGGGCGGCTGTGTGTTGAAACGTTTTAAGGAATCAGCATATAATCCCGACTTTCCCAGCCGCCTTCGGGCGGCTGTGTGTTGAAACAAAAATGCCTGAAAACGTCGCCTTTTTGAACATACCCAGCCGCCTTCGGGCGGCTGTGTGTTGAAACCATAAAAGGTAGTCAGTCGAAAACCATAACCGCAACCAGCCGCCTTCGGGCGGCTGTGTGTTGAAACACTTCGGCGGTCAACAAAATACCATCCTTTTCGAACCAGCCGCCTTCGGGCGGCTGTGTGTTGAAACATCTGTGCCGCATCCATGCTCGCTGAAGAAGTTTCCAGCCGCCTTCGGGCGGCTGTGTGTTGAAACCAAGTGAAAGAGCCTTACAACAAAAAGGCTACGACCCAGCCGCCTTCGGGCGGCTGTGTGTTGAAACCGAACATCACAAAATTTTCGGTCACGCACACGCGCCAGCCGCCTTCGGGCGGCTGTGTGTTGAAACGGGTATTCCCGCGAGACCTAGCAAACCTATTAAACCAGCCGCCTTCGGGCGGCTGTGTGTTGAAACCAGACTGAAAGCCTTAAAAAAAAACAGTCGTACTACCAGCCGCCTTCGGGCGGCTGTGTGTTGAAACCATGTTTTCACGGAGGACTTGCCAAAGCTGGCGCCAGCCGCCTTCGGGCGGCTGTGTGTTGAAACGCTATAAAAATCTTTTGCCACGTCGCAACGGGTCCAGCCGCCTTCGGGCGGCTGTGTGTTGAAACAGTAGCCACCGATAGCCCTTCATACGAAACTAGCCCAGCCGCCTTCGGGCGGCTGTGTGTTGAAACGCCGCCCTGATCCCTACGCTGGCGGTAACCACTTTGTGCGGACCAGCCGCCTTCGGGCGGCTGTGTGTTGAAACCGATATGTTAACGCGTTAACACGTTAAGTCAACAACCAGCCGCCTTCGGGCGGCTGTGTGTTGAAACAGACAATTCAGGGTATGCGGTCAGGTAATCGAACCCAGCCGCCTTCGGGCGGCTGTGTGTTGAAACCTACGGTTTGAGTTTTTTATGTCTGATGTTCATGCCAGCCGCCTTCGGGCGGCTGTGTGTTGAAACCGCCTCCCTCATCGGTACGGGAGGTGTCCCTTCTCCAGCCGCCTTCGGGCGGCTGTGTGTTGAAACCGATGTTTTTCTGCAGGTATTGGAATTGGGAGGTCCCAGCCGCCTTCGGGCGGCTGTGTGTTGAAACCATAACAAGGATACAACGCCTAACCGCTTGTCGCCCAGCCGCCTTCGGGCGGCTGTGTGTTGAAACTGCTGCTGATTCTCTTGATTTTGATTTTGCTGCCCAGCCGCCTTCGGGCGGCTGTGTGTTGAAACCTCGTCCAGACTTGAAACCAAATTCCACGCTCGCCCAGCCGCCTTCGGGCGGCTGTGTGTTGAAACAAGAAAATTAAATTTGCATTGATTTATTTTCTTGGCCAGCCGCCTTCGGGCGGCTGTGTGTTGAAACCTGGTTTGTTCACAGGATGCATTTCTTCGACCAACAAACCAGCCGCCTTCGGGCGGCTGTGTGTTGAAACAAGATGAGCGTCAGGATGACCTATTACAGAATCAGCCAGCCGCCTTCGGGCGGCTGTGTGTTGAAACAATGAAAGACCTAGTAATAGATTTTGACAAGTTGGCCAGCCGCCTTCGGGCGGCTGTGTGTTGAAACTGTAAAAGAAAAAATCATGTCAGATGGGAATGCCCCAGCCGCCTTCGGGCGGCTGTGTGTTGAAACGATGCAACCCGTACTAAGACGCAACGTCAGCGCGACCAGCCGCCTTCGGGCGGCTGTGTGTTGAAACTTGGTATAAATGCGTGACGTCTCTGGACAATCCAGCCAGCCGCCTTCGGGCGGCTGTGTGTTGAAACTTTCATCACTGCCTTTCTTAACACTACAAGATCCGCCCAGCCGCCTTCGGGCGGCTGTGTGTTGAAACTGACCGACATCAACGGCAATCTCTTATGGTACGGCCCAGCCGCCTTCGGGCGGCTGTGTGTTGAAACGACTGATATTTCATGGCGCATCCGCACCGCGCTGAATCCAGCCGCCTTCGGGCGGCTGTGTGTTGAAACCCTCGTGACAAGCTGTCCAACCGCACACCTCTCAACCAGCCGCCTTCGGGCGGCTGTGTGTTGAAACCACATAAACACCTTTTAAACGGTCTTTAGCAGCCTCCAGCCGCCTTCGGGCGGCTGTGTGTTGAAACGTGGTCTTCGGAGCCAAAGCCACCAACCGCTCCGCCAGCCGCCTTCGGGCGGCTGTGTGTTGAAACACAAAGACGACCTTGCCGCGCAAAATACGCTACAATACCAGCCGCCTTCGGGCGGCTGTGTGTTGAAACACAACCCGACCCCAATCCTGACGGCAAGCCTGGCTCCAGCCGCCTTCGGGCGGCTGTGTGTTGAAACAATACCTTCTGATTCGATGAAACGAGAACCTTTCCAGCCGCCTTCGGGCGGCTGTGTGTTGAAACAGACTGGTAACAATCGGAACATTCAAACAAATTCCGATCCCAGCCGCCTTCGGGCGGCTGTGTGTTGAAACAGTTTATGGGAAAAAACTGTCTGATTCCGCTTGACCAGCCGCCTTCGGGCGGCTGTGTGTTGAAACCTTACGGATACCCCTTGACGCACGGACAAAGAAACCAGCCGCCTTCGGGCGGCTGTGTGTTGAAACCAGGGGAGGACAATTATGCGCGGGCAATGGTGTTGACCCAGCCGCCTTCGGGCGGCTGTGTGTTGAAACCGTTAAGGGAGCGTAAAACACATTTAGAACCCCTCCAGCCGCCTTCGGGCGGCTGTGTGTTGAAACCTGAGAAAGCAATCAACCTAGAATTAAAACCGTTCCAGCCGCCTTCGGGCGGCTGTGTGTTGAAACCTGAGCAACCGAAGCCACATCTATCAGAAGATGATCCAGCCGCCTTCGGGCGGCTGTGTGTTGAAACTGTTGATTTCGGTATTCTCGGTCGGTATCTGACCCAGCCGCCTTCGGGCGGCTGTGTGTTGAAACCATTTTCCCCGACTAGGATATTCTTATCCTTCAGCCAGCCGCCTTCGGGCGGCTGTGTGTTGAAACGGCAATTGTATGGTTATCATCTTCAATCTCCGTTCCCAGCCGCCTTCGGGCGGCTGTGTGTTGAAACATTCTTGAAACTTGTTCAATTGCCTGAGCCGTATTCCAGCCGCCTTCGGGCGGCTGTGTGTTGAAACCCGAGCCGTCGGCGGCGAGACTGGGGGTGTGGGGCCAGCCGCCTTCGGGCGGCTGTGTGTTGAAACTTTGGCTTTATCGTAAATACGGCAATAACAAGACCCAGCCGCCTTCGGGCGGCTGTGTGTTGAAACATTGAAATGTTGAATAAGTGATGAAGCTCCTTTACCCAGCCGCCTTCGGGCGGCTGTGTGTTGAAACGCTGGCCACCTGCCGACATCAACGGTCAGCGTTGCCAGCCGCCTTCGGGCGGCTGTGTGTTGAAACTTCGGCGGCGTGAAAAAACAACCTCAAGTCGTTGCCAGCCGCCTTCGGGCGGCTGTGTGTTGAAACATCGGATTGATACGGCCATGCAAGCGGCCAAACCCAGCCGCCTTCGGGCGGCTGTGTGTTGAAACATGGCTTGGAAAGGCTACAACGTTTATCAAATCTCCAGCCGCCTTCGGGCGGCTGTGTGTTGAAACAATAGCAATATTGCTTAAATAGCGGAGACCGAACCCAGCCGCCTTCGGGCGGCTGTGTGTTGAAACTAGTACGGCAAGGCGAGGCAACGCCGTACTGGTTCCAGCCGCCTTCGGGCGGCTGTGTGTTGAAACCAGTTGTTCCCGTTCCAGTTGTTCCCGTTCCGGTCCAGCCGCCTTCGGGCGGCTGTGTGTTGAAACACCTCGATTTCACGTATCAAACGCGCCATTTCCCAGCCGCCTTCGGGCGGCTGTGTGTTGAAACTGGGCATCAAGCCGTCGTCTGGCGTCGCACAAAGCCAGCCGCCTTCGGGCGGCTGTGTGTTGAAACAATTGATGCCAATTTACCGCCACGTGTATATGAATCCCAGCCGCCTTCGGGCGGCTGTGTGTTGAAACTTTTATGGTAATTGATGTAATTTGATACGAAATGCCAGCCGCCTTCGGGCGGCTGTGTGTTGAAACGGCTGGGGAGAGGGTGGCTCTATGGGCGGCTGCACCAGCCAGCCGCCTTCGGGCGGCTGTGTGTTGAAACCTCGGGGCGCGGGTTATCGACATCAACATGGGCTCCAGCCGCCTTCGGGCGGCTGTGTGTTGAAACCCTGATATGAGCCAGCGGGAACAGGAAAATATCCTGCCAGCCGCCTTCGGGCGGCTGTGTGTTGAAACTATGTCGTTGTTGCATTCGGCGACGCGGTAGAAATCCAGCCGCCTTCGGGCGGCTGTGTGTTGAAACGCCATCGGGCATCATATGATGATTGGTGAACTTACCCAGCCGCCTTCGGGCGGCTGTGTGTTGAAACCATCCATGAGGACACTTTTTCGCTTCTCGCCGGTTCCAGCCGCCTTCGGGCGGCTGTGTGTTGAAACGAAGTTTGGGATGCAAAGAGTAGTCAATATGTTGACCCAGCCGCCTTCGGGCGGCTGTGTGTTGAAACCTTGATATCAATGTGGACATTATCAAGCTGCAAGCCAGCCGCCTTCGGGCGGCTGTGTGTTGAAACGCCCACCCTAACCCAGTCAGCGGCAACCGCCTCAACCAGCCGCCTTCGGGCGGCTGTGTGTTGAAACCATAGGCGGTCTGCGGGGCTGTTTGTGGCTGTTCCAGCCGCCTTCGGGCGGCTGTGTGTTGAAACATACGCTTCGTTTTCGGTTTTTTGTTTCAAAGTCCCAGCCGCCTTCGGGCGGCTGTGTATTGAAACCTGAACGCGCTCAAAGAGCATAAGTCCATCTTCCCAGCCGCTTTCAGGCAGCTATATATCAGTACAACTCAGAGATTTCTTACGACAAAGGTCGTCTGAAAACCTTATCAATCGGTTTTCAGACGACCTTTTTCAGTCATCAACATAAGCCCGATACTTTGGAATAGGCTATGGACATCAGACAGATAGGTCAGCCGATTCGGGCATCAGAATTTCACACCTTTATGCAAGGCTACGATGCCTGCGCTCATATTATGGTAATCAACGCTGTCGAAACCGGCATCCAGCATCATTTGTTTCAATGTTTCCTGGTCAGGGTGCATGCGGATGGATTCTGCCAGATATTGATAGCTGTCTGCGTCTTTGGCAATAAGTTTGCCCATGACCGGCAGCAGTTTGAAGGAATACAAATCGTATGCACCTTCCAGTGGCTTGTAGACTTTGGAAAATTCCAATACCAAGAGCGTTCCGCCCGGTTTGAGCACACGGTACATTTCTTTGAGCGCGGCATCTTTATGGGTCATGTTGCGCAAACCGAAAGCAACGGAAACCAAGTTGAAATAGTTGTCGGGAAACGGCAATTTTTCGGCATCGGCCAGCGATACGGGCAGAATCAAACCTTCATTCAGCAGTCTGTCGCGGCCGACGGTCAGCATGGATGAGTTGATGTCGGTCAGCCACACTTCGCCTTCTTTGCCCACACGCTTGGCCCAGCCGCGCGACAGGTCGCCGGTACCGCCGGCGATATCCAGCACTTTATCGCCCTTTTTCAGACGGGCGGTATTGATGGTGAAATGTTTCCAAACGCGGTGCAGGCCGGCAGACATGACATCGTTCATGATGTCGTAGTTTTTGGCTACGGAATGGAACACTTCGGCCACTTTACCTGCCTTTTCTTCTTCGTTTACGGTAGTGAAACCGAAATGGGTTTTGTGGTCGCTCATAGAGGTGCTTTCCTAAAATAATCTGAAATCAATATGGTTCAAACGGTATTTCGATTTTCAGACGACCTTGCTCTAGGGGTCGTCTGAAAGTTTAATCATTGAGAGGCAAACCTGTCTTTCAATTTGTCCATGGCTACGCCGAATGCTGAAATTTCATCTCAGAAGGTGATGGCATTTTTATCGTCATTCACGATATGCTTTTTGCGGACCTGCTTGGTATAGTCTATCAAATGGATGGCTAAATAATCTTTTTTATTCAGATAACAGCGCAACTCGCCCGTGCAGTGGCATTGTACCCTCAAGACCGTATCTTTCCAGCCGATTCTGTTTGACATCAGACAGGCTGATATATTTTTTCAAGCGAGGAACAGAGCTGCTTTGCCGACATCCTGCTGTCCGTCACAATGCCGCTTCAAAAAGAACAAACACGCTCAGTAATCAATGATGCCCGCCACAACCGCCGCTGCCGCAGGAATGCTTTTTACCGGCAATAAGGTCTGCGGCACTCGGTATTCTGGAGGCTCCGGCTTCTTTTAACCTGCGGAGATAATCCTGCCAAAGTGCATCATAATCGTAAGCCAATTTGTAAAGATAAGCCCAGTCATACAAACCGCTATTATGACCGTCTGAAAAAGTAATTTTGAGCGCATACTGACCGACAGGGTCTAAATCAGAAATCGTAACTTCCGCTTTACCTGTCTGCAAGACATCTTGTCCCGCACCATGTCCGCGCACTTCGGCGCTGGGAGAATAAACGCGGAGAAATTCGGCAGGAAGGGTTTTACGTTCGCCGCGATAAACCAAAACCAAAGCCGATCGGTCATGTTGCAAACGGATTTCTTCAGGAATGTTGTTATCAACTTGGTTCATGTCATACCCCCATTTTCTTTCGCAGCACCGCTACCCAGATTGAAAAAACGCCGCCCAAAAACGCAAACAGCAAGATTAAAATGAGCGCAAAACGGGTCAGCTCAATCCGCATCGACATATCCAAGCCCAAATCAAACACTGCCAAAACCACATATATCAGGAAAGAAAGCATCATCAGTCCGATACAGATAAAGGCATAACGCGTATGGGCGGCAATTTTCGGATGGCGGATCATTGTTTGAGAAACAAGAAATAAAATTTCCGCTATTCTAACAGTTTTACGGTTCACCCAAACAATAAAGTATCTTGCCCCACCCTGCTTTGTCTTGTTGCATATAAAGAAGGTCGTCTGAAAACCTGTTTGGGTTTCAGACGACCTTGATTGCCTATTGCCAGATATAAAGTAAGACCGCCTTATCATTTTCTTCTTTCGGCGTTAACCGGACATCATCGCCTTTGTCTCCGGTAACCCGTACCACCATACCGCCGATCTGACGCTCCATGACTTCGAGTTTCGCTTTGCCACGTTGGCGGTAAACATACTCTTCGCATTCCCGCTGACACCAAAAATCCTTCCAATGAATGAAATATTTCTTACCCGACTCAACCGCCAATTTTTCTCCGCCTTTAACGATAAAGTAAGGATAATCAGGCTTTTTCGTTCGGAAAGTCCATTCGGCTTTTTCAGATTTGCCATTGCGCTCATACTCGAATACGGCACGATACGCGGTATCGTATTCCAAAGGCAACAGAGGAAATAAGGCAAATTGACGATCGGAAAACGTTTGATTCGGATCATTGCTTGCCGTCAGCACCTTAACCTTCTCTATCTCGGATTTGCCCTGATAAAGCTTGAACGACCGCATTTTGATTTTTCCGGCAGATTCCGAAAAAGCGATACTGACCGGATTGCCAGTAAATTCGTGTCCCGGCATGGGATCGGGGTGTTCGCCGTGAAAATCCGGCATGGCAAAATCACCTTGCGGATAAACGACATATAAGAACTCGCGTTGCGCCTTGACTTCGTCCGCATAAACAACGGCGTTGTTGTTGCAGGCATTCTGATAATAACGCCGCCCCGGTTCAGGATAAACCCTGCCTAAACCGCAATAAAAATTAAACTGATGATTTCCCTGATTGATGGCAACCGATATCCGCCCATCACGATGCTCAAATGCCGCACCGGCTTCATCAATGCCTTGTTCCAACAGAGAGAAGCGGTGATAAATAGCGGTCATCAAACCGTCAATCTGCTGCTGAACCGGCAAATTGGTATCCATATCTTCAGGATACGGATAAAAACCGGTGGTGATATTTTCATGTACGCCATCATAAAGATAACCGACCTTGCGGGCGCGTTCATTCGGGCGGTAACCGGTAAAAAACGGATTGCTGCGATGACGTTCGTCATGACCGTCTTCAGGGTTCTGCAACAAATAACGCGCATGATTGCGGGCGGACTTTTCTAAAACCGACGAATGCGCCAAAGTCGGCAGCCCCGCGCCTGCACGCAAAAAATTCAGGTAAGCCAATCCGCCGAATGAAGACACGGAAGACCTGTCATGCGGCGACTCAGCATGAATCAGCTCGTCCTGAGAAATTCTATGGTTTTGCTGATAATAAAAAAAACCGAAAGCCGCAGCCAACAGCGCAAGCCAGAAAATGAGATTTTTCATATTGTTATAAATAGATAGTGGATTAAATTTAAATCAGGACAAGGCGACGAAGCCGCAGACAGTACAGATAGTACGGAACCGATTCACTTGGTGCTTCAGCACCTTAGAGAATCGTTCTCTTTGAGCTAAGGCGAGGCAACGCCGTACTGGTTTAAAGTTAATCCACTATAAGTAAGAAGACGGCTAAAGATATGCCCATTTCATTGCCAATCCCGAATCATACAGGATAAAGGTCGTCTGAAAAACCAAAACCCCGACTACAAACCATGTAATCGGGGTCGGCATTAAAAAAGACTTAGTATTGGTATTGATTCTGCTCAGGATATTGGTTCTGCGCCGGGTAGGGATATTGATTCTGTCCGGACATTTGAGGCTGTACTTGTTGGCGGTTGTCGATTCTGCTGCCGGTACGTTCCAATGCCTGACCTGCCTTACCGATACCGTGCCCAATACCGCTGACAGAACGCCCGATAATGCGTGAACCATCTTCCCGAACGCCGTTCCAAGTATTGTGACAGCCTGCCAAAGTCAATAAAACCAGTGCAACAGATAATGCTTTCATGATGTGCTCCTATCGTTAGTATAGCCAATCCGCAGCTTTAAAAACTGCGGGTATGTTCCCATTGACAGTAATCAATCTCAGAGAGTTTATCGATTTTCCTGATTTTACGAGCGCATAACAAAAACACTTGGTAAGAGCCATAAATATTTTCAGACGACCTTTTGTACATCTGTCCTTAAGATGTCTGAATATGCTCTTGAAGAATCAAACCTCCAAGTTTTTACGCCACAACACCAACAGTTTGCCGATATGCTGAACCAGTTGCGCATCAACGGCTTCGCACAGCGCATTGCAAATTTCAACGCGCTCGGCGCGGTCGTCGCCGAATACACGGACTTTGATTAACTCATGCGCCGTCAGGGCGGCATCGGTTTCTTTGATAACGGACTCGGTCAAACCTTGCTGTCCCACCATTACAACAGGATGAAGGTGATGGGCGCGGGCTTTCAATTCCAAAATTTCTTTAGTGCTTAATTTATTGTCAGTCATGTTCTAGTGCTTGAAAAGAAAGAATAATGCGGCATTGTACGCGATTTGGCGCAATCTCGGGGGAAAATAACGTACAATACAGCGTTTCTCTAAATCATTAAATAAATTATGGCAGTACGTTCAAAATCATCAAAAGCCTGGCTTCACGAACACGTCAACGATCATTACGTCCACATGGCGCAAAAAGACGGCTATCGTGCCCGCGCCGCATATAAACTGCTGGAAATCAACGAAAAAGACAAATTAATCAAACCCGGCACGGTTTTGGCGGATTTAGGCAGCGCGCCGGGCAGCTGGTCGCAAGTAGCGGCAAAACTGGTCGGCAATTCAGGGCGCGTGTTCGCATTGGATATCCTGCCTATGGATGAAATAGAAGGCGTTTCTTTTATTCAGGGCGACTTCAGGGAGGACGAAGTATTAGCGCAATTTGAAACCCTGCTGGACGCCCGCCCACTAGACCTTGTAATTTGCGATATGGCACCCAATATGTCGGGTAACGCCGTAACCGACCAAGCCCGCAGCTTTTACTTGTGCGAACTGGCTTTGGACTTTGCCGTCAATCATTTGAAAACGGGCGGCAGCTTTTTGGTGAAGGTATTTCAGGGAGCGGGCTATCAGGAATATATGGCAGCCATGCGCGAAATCTTCGGAACGGTGCAGACGCGCAAGCCCGAAGCATCACGCAATCGTTCCAGTGAGATTTATTTATTAGGAAAAAATAAACGCTGACAATACAGGCAGCGTGTTTTAAAATCTTCCTTTCGTTTATCTTAATATCATGGAGTCTGGCTAAGTGGGGAATACCTTTAAGTCCATCCTGTTATGGGTCGCTTTGTGCGTCGGTCTGATGGCTGCGTTCAACGCACTGACCAGCAAGCAGGAAAACAAGCAGCAAATCGAATACTCTCAATTTATCCAACAGGTAAACAACGGTGAAGTGAGCAACGTCAAAATCGAAGGCTCCGCCATCATCGGCTATCTGATCAAAGGCGAACGTACCGATAAATCCACTTTCTTCACCAATGCGCCTTTAGACGATAATTTGGTCAAAACGCTTTTGGACAATAAAGTCCGCGTCAACGTTATCCCTGAAGAAAAACCGAGTATCTTTACCAGCCTGGTTTTCAGCCTGCTGCCGGTATTGCTGCTGATTGGCGCATGGTTCTACTTCATGCGCATGCAGAACGGCGGCGGTGGCAAGGGCGGCGCATTCTCTTTCGGTAAAAGCCGCGCCCGCCTGATGGACAAAGAAACCAATAAAGTTACCTTTGCCGATGTTGCCGGTTGTGATGAAGTAAAAGAAGAAGTACAAGAAATCGTCGATTATCTGAAATCCCCCAACCGCTATCAAAGCTTAGGCGGCCGCGTTCCGCACGGCATTTTGCTGGCAGGCAGCCCGGGTACCGGTAAAACTTTGCTGGCAAAAGCCATCGCAGGCGAAGCCGGTGTGCCTTTCTTCAGCATTTCAGGCTCCGACTTTGTTGAAATGTTCGTCGGCGTCGGTGCAAGCCGTGTGCGCGATATGTTTGAACAAGCGAAGAAAAACGCCCCTTGTATCATTTTCATTGACGAAATCGACGCTGTCGGCCGTCAACGCGGTGCCGGCTTGGGCGGCAGCAACGACGAACGCGAACAAACCTTGAACCAGCTTTTGGTCGAGATGGACGGTTTTGAAAGCAATCATACCGTTATCGTCATCGCCGCAACCAACCGTCCCGACGTACTGGATCCGGCATTGCAACGCCCAGGCCGCTTCGACCGTCAGGTTGTTGTTCCGCTGCCCGATATCCGCGGTCGCGAGCAAATCCTGAAAGTCCACGCGAAAAAAGTACCTTTGGACGAATCCGTAGATTTGACATCATTGGCACGCGGCACACCCGGCTTCTCCGGTGCGGATTTGGCCAACTTGGTCAATGAAGCCGCCCTATTTGCAGGCCGCCGCAACAAAATCAAAGTCGACCAAAGCGATTTTGAAGATGCCAAAGACAAAATCTATATGGGTCCCGAACGCCGCAGCATGGTAATGCACGAAGACGAAAAACGTGCGACCGCCTACCATGAAGCCGGTCATGCGATTGTTGCCGAAAGCCTGCCGTTTACCGACCCGGTTCACAAAGTGACCATCATGCCGCGCGGCCGTGCGCTCGGTTTGACTTGGCAGCTTCCCGAACGCGACCGTATCAGCATGTATAAAGACCAAATGCTGAGCCAATTGTCGATTCTGTTTGGCGGACGCATTGCCGAAGACATCTTCATCGGCCGTATTTCCACCGGCGCATCCAACGATTTTGAACGTGCCACCCAAATGGCGCGCGAGATGGTCACCCGTTACGGCATGAGCGATAAAATGGGCGTAATGGTTTATACGGAAAATGAAGACGAAGTATTCTTGGGACGCAGCATTACCCGTTCCCAAAACATTTCCGAAAAAACCCAACAAGAAATCGACGCAGAAATTCGCCGCATCTTGGATGAGCAGTATCAAGTAGCTTACAAAATCCTTGATGAAAACCGCGATAAGATGGAAATGATGTGCAAAGCCTTGATGGATTGGGAAACCATAGACCGCGACCAAGTGCTGGAAATTATGGCAGGTAAGCAACCCAGCCCGCCTAAAGACTACAGTCACAATCTGCGGCAGGACAATCCGGAACAATCTGAAACCGAAGCGGTAACGCAAGCTCCGGAAGCAGTCAGTCAGCATGAACCTGCTTCCACAGAAACCGCTCAAGAGTCATCAGAAACCGCTCAAGCGCCATCTGATAAAACCCAAGAGTCATCTGATAAACCTGAAGATCAAGCTTAATCGAACAAAAGAAAACGGCAGCCTACAAGCTGCCGTTTTTATTATTTTCCACACCTCATTTCTACGGTTGATATCTTCGATTAACTCTAACGAAACACAACCGAAAATCGCAAGCCTGCCATACAACCAAGCCAAAGCCCGTTTTCACCCCCAAGCTCCCCACCGTTTTCAGACGACCTCTGCTATGATTACGCCTTCTGTCTGTACTTCCCTCCTTTTATCATGCCCGCCAACGCCTCCATTCCAGCCTTCGATCCCCTAAGCATCCCCATAGCAGGTACCAATCTGATTGAAGCCTCTGCCGGCACGGGCAAAACCTACGGCATTGCGGCTTTGTTCACACGTTTGGTCGTGCTTGAACAGATGCCGGTCGAAAGCATTTTGACCGTTACTTTTACCAAGGCGGCGACAGCGGAATTGAAAACCCGTTTGCGCGCACGTTTGGACGAAGTATTGCATGCTTTGGAGAGCGTGGAGGATACGGACAATCTTTCAGACGATCTTGAAGCATATTGCCGAGACAATCATCCGGGCGATGTGTTTCTGACCGGTTTGCTCAAACAGGCATTGGCTCAAGAAAGTCGGGCGCGGCTGATTGTCCGCCTCAAGGCTGCCATCGGGCAATTCGACAACGCCGCGATTTATACCATTCACGGCTTCTGCCAACGCATTTTGCGCGATTATGCGTTTTTGTGCCACGCGCCTATGGATGTCGAGTTGACCGAAGACAACCGCGACCGCCTGCTGATTCCCGCTCAAGATTTTTGGCGCGACCGCATCGTCAATCATCCCGTTTTGGCGAAGCTGGTATTTCAACGCCGCCAAACGCCGCAAACCATGCTGGCGGCAATACAAAAGTTCGTCAGCCGTCCGTATTTGGTTTTCAGACGACCCGAAGCAGACTTAATCGCCGCACAGGAAAACTTTCGGAAAACATGGGAAAAAGTGCGTTCCAAACTGGACGCTTTGGAAGAAACATTCTGGCGCATCCGTCCGATATTAAACGGGCAATCCTATCAAGAAAAAACATTCAAGACCGTCTTTCTCGAACTCCAATCCGCCTCCCAATCCGATGCCCTTCCTTCTTTTGGCAAGACGACGGCAGAAAAGCTGCCCATGTTTGCCGTAGAAGCTTTAGCGTCCAAAGTCAAAAAAGGCAATACTCCCGATGCTGCCGCCTTTGCCGATTTGCAGATATTGGCGAATCTCGGCGCGGATTCGGCTGCCATCGCGCAAGCCGAAGAAGAGACGCTTACCCTGCTCCACCTCGACCTGCTCGACCATCTTAACGCCAGCCTGAGCGAACAGAAAAAATCCAAGCGCGAACGCGGTTTCGACGATTTGCTGCTTGATGTTTATGACGCATTAACCGACAACCCGCAGGCCGACTCACTGGCTCAGGCGGTAGCGCAAAACTGGCGCATCGCCTTGATTGACGAATTTCAAGACACCGACCCGTTACAATACGAGATTTTCCGAAAAATCTTCATCAGCCAAAACAAGCCTTTATTCTTAGTCGGCGACCCGAAACAAGCCATTTACAGCTTTCGCGGCGCCGACATTTACGCCTATCTGCAAGCCGCCGCCGACGCGCAACACAGCTACACGCTGGCGACCAATTACCGCAGCCATGCCAAGCTGATTAACGGCATAGGCGCATTGTTCCGCTGCAAAAACCGCCCTTTCGTCTTGGACGGCATAGACTATACCGAAGTCGGCGCCGCACGTTCCGAAAGCCGGCTTTCGCCGCCCCAAACCGCCATACAGATACGCTGGCTCAACGGCAAAGACGACGAAGTGCTCAACAAAGACATCTTGCGCCGCCGTGCCTCCGAATATTGCGCCGACGAAATCGCCCACACGCTCAACGAAGCTGCCGAAGGTCGTCTGAAATTCAAAGGCAGACCGGTCGTTTCGGGCGACATTGCCGTCTTGGTCAGGACGTTTAACGAAGGCGTGATGGTGGCAAAAGCATTGAAAACGCGCGGCATACAAAGCGTTTTGCTGTCGCGAGAGTCGGTTTTCACCACGCCGGAAGCCCTCGCCCTTGCCGCGCTTTTAGATTATTGGCTCAATCCCGGACAAATCGGCTCGCTGCGCTTTGTCTTATCCGGCACATTGTTCGGCTACGACGCGCAAGCCCTGTATCAACTCAACCGCAACGAAGCCGAATTATTAAACTGGATAAACACCTCCGCCGAATCCGTTGCCATTTGGCGGAAAAGCGGGATTTATGCCGCGCTGCAACACTTCTCCTCGTTGCACGGCATCGAAACCGGATTACTTGCACGCGGCGACGAGCGCGGCCTCACCAATTTCCATCAGCTTTTAGAGTGCCTCTCCGAAGAAGAGGGACAAAGCCTCAGCCGCGCCGCCCTACATCAATGGCTCAACGAGCAAATCAGCCTGGCGCAAGACCGCTCTGTCGGCGAATCAGGACTGTTACGGCTTGAAAGCGACGAAGCACTGGTCAAAATCGTTACCATGCATGCCTCCAAAGGTTTGCAATATCCTTTGGTCTATTGCCCTTTCGTTTGGGACGCGAAAGACATGAAGCCCGCCGATTGGCAAATCCTCCACACCGCCGACCACACCACGGAACTGCTTGCCAAATCGCAACTCAACGAAGAAGACTGCATCCACCTTGCCGACGAAGAAATGGCGGAACGCCTGCGCCTGCTGTACGTCGCGCTGACCCGTGCCGAAGAGCAGCTCATCCTTTATGCCGCCCATTGCGGCGATACCGCCGATTCCCCTTTTGCCTACCTGCTTGAAGGCAGCGCCGACAGCAATCGGGCGGATACCCGTCAGGCCTATGACCAAGAACGCAAAGCAAACAAAGCCCTAGGCGAGCTGCAAATGCTGAAAAACAACTGGCTGCGTTTCCTCAACAATCCCCCCGAACATACCGACTTCAGCTTTTCCGAAGACGCGCCGCAACCTGCTGCCGCGCAAAACCGCCATCTTTCAGACGACCTCTATCAAGCCGCCGTTATCCCTGCACGCGGATTTCAGTTCATCCGGCATACCAGCTTTACCGGCCTCAGCCGCCAAGTCAAAACCCGAGACGACGAACGCGAAGAATTACAACCCGCACTCGATCCCGCAGAAACCGCCGCCGAAACAGAAAGGTCGTCTGAAACCGCCCTCTCCGTTTCAGACGACCTCCCAAATGCCGACATCCACCATTTCCCGCGCGGCGCCAACGCCGGCGTCTGCCTGCATGAAATGTTGGAAAAATTCGACTTTGCCCAAAGCGCCGAAAATCAAAGCAACCTGATAGCCGAAACCTTGACCCGCTACGGCTTCGACCTGCTTTGGACAGATGCCGTCAAACAAATACTCGACACCTGCCGCAAAACGCGCCTTGCTGCACAAAGCCTGTCTGAAATCCCACCCGAACGCCGCCTTCCGGAAATGGGATTTACCCTCTACACCGAAGACTTCAAACTCCATGACCTGCGCCGCTGGTTTGCCCGCGAAAACAGTTCCCTGCCGCCGGAATGTATCGAAGCCGCAGAAAGATTGGATTTCCAAGATGTACAAGGTTTTCTCAATGGCTTCATCGACATGGTCTGCCAAGATTTAGACGACCTCGTATGCATCATCGACTACAAATCCAACCATCTGGGCGACAGCGCCGAAGCCTATACGCAACAAGCCATGAACGAAGCCGTAGAAGACCACCACTACTACCTGCAAGCGCTCATCTACGCCATCGCCGTAGCCCGCTATTTCAAACTGCGCGGCAAGCCGTTACCCAAAATCGCCATCCGATACCTCTTCCTGCGCGGATTGGACGGCACGGACAACGGCGTCTGGCAATGGGACTTGGATACCGAATCCTTGGCGCAATGGCTGTAAATGGAATGAAAAAGGTCGTCTGAAAATATACGCGCAAGCGTTTTCAGACGACCTTTTCTTTGTATTCATGCAATAAACCAGCACCTGTTTATTGTCTGTACTTCCCTTGCCTTATCCCGTCCTACGTTTCATCCGCAAACAAAAAGGTCGTCTGAAATCCCGATATCGGTTTCAGACGACCTGAGAAACTCGAATTATTTGCCTGCTGCTTTTTGCAGAAGAGCGTACAACTCGTCTTTCAGTTTCAATTTAGCTTTTTTCAGCTCTTCGATTTCTTCAGAGCCGCTGGTAACAGGGTTGTTTACCAAACCGGTAATTTTGTCATCCAGCTCGTTATGCTCGTCAAACAATCGTGCAAAATGCGCATCTTCTTGTTTTAATTTTGAAATTAAATCGCGATATTCTGGAAACATTTTGTTTTCCTCTTTCGTTAATATGGATAAAACGGCGCAATGCCAAGAAACTGATGGAAATCTCTATAGTTTCATTATAACAAAGCTATCGCTTTTATTCAGCCTTTTTTATCAGGCTGAGTCTGAGCGATATCAAACCCATTCGTTCGTAGAACAGCTTTTAAATATCCGTGTTTTGACACAATATAAAGAAAGTAACAAGACATTATTTTCTCAATATTTATCAATACACTGCATAAAACCCGATTAAGCCGCAATCCAAATATAGTGGATTAACTTTAAACCAGGACGGCGTTGCCTCGCCTTAGCTCAAAGAGAACGATTCTCTAAGGTGCTGAAGCACCAAGTGAATCGGTTCCGTACTATCTGTACTGTCTACGGCTTCGTCGTCTTGTCCTGATTTAAAGTTAATCCACTATATAATGGGTTTCAATAATACGTTAGCTATAAAAAGTCGTCTGAACTAAGAAAAGCTTTTTTTCAGACGACCTTTCTAATGGCTATTGAGATGCGTTATCAATAAAGTGAAAGATTAATGAAGATCGTCTGAACAACATAATGATTTCAGACGACCTATTCTCTTCCCATTATTCAAATAAAACGTCTATACCATCTTCGCCCAACTCCAATTTTGCATGTTCAGGCATATGCCCTGCGGTTTGCTGCCATTGCAAAAAGCTTTGCGCGATAGCAGGCATGACTTGGCGGTTGAGCAAATGGTCGATATTGCGTGCGCCGCTGTCGCCGGTAGTGCAAGAATCAGCCAGAAGCGCTGCAAAATCTTCGCTGTAACTGAGGCGTGTTTGATGGGCTTCGTACAGTCGGTCAGCAATTTTGTCCAGCTTCAGTCTGACGATTTGAGCCAATGCCTCTTTTTCCAACGGACGATAAGGAACAACCTGCATACGCGCCAACAGAGCAGCTTGGAAATGGTCTGTCAGTATCGGACGAATCGCTTCTGCCAACTCTTCCAGACTGAATTCAGGCGTTTCATCGGTTTCAACAGGGTCGTCTGAAACGCAGGCGTTTTCAGACGAGCCATCCGGCATTTGTGCAGAAAGTTCGACTTCAGTGTCCACAATCTGCTCTTGCGCGTTTTGCTCTTTACCCTCTTCTGCAACAGCTTCTTCTGTTTTTTCAGGCTCTTGCGGTTGCAGCAATTGGGTCAATTCGTTCGCACCCAAGTTTGACGTCATCAGGATAACGGTATTTTTGAAATCGATTTCCCGACCTTCGCCGTCACGCATCATGCCTTTGTCGAAAACTTGGTAGAAGAGGTTGAGAATGTCTTTATGGGCTTTCTCAACTTCGTCCAATAATACGACGCTGTAAGGTTTTTGACGTACTGCTTCGGTCAAAACGCCGCCTTCGCCATAACCGACATAACCCGGAGGCGAGCCTTTGAGTTGGGAAACGGTATGCGCTTCGCGGTATTCGGACAGGTTGATGGTAATCAGCGATTTTTCGCCGCCGAACAGCGCATCTGCCAAAGCCAGCGCCGTTTCTGTTTTACCTACGCCGGACGGACCGCTCAACAGGAATACGCCCAATGGGGAATCGTTGGTTTTCAAACCTGCTTTAGCGGCTCTCAAACTTTGCGCGATAGCATGAATGGCTTCACTTTGCCCAACCACGCGTTTCTCAAGCAGGCTTTCCAGTTGCAGCAGGTTTGCCAGTTCGTCTTTGAGGACGCTGCCTGCGGGGACGCCCGTCCAATCGGCAATAATATCGGCGATTACGGTCTCATCAACGCTGGTGAAAATCAACGGTTTACCGGCGACAACGGCATCAAGCTGTTGCTGTTTCTCGGTCAGGCTGTGTTGCGCGGCTTGTCGCTCTTCAGAAGTCAATTCTGTATTCTTGGCAGCTTCCATCAAGGATTGGATTTCATCCGCCAATTGTTTTTCTTCCTGATATCGGCGGTTCATTTCTTCGCGCTCTTCATTCAATTGGGCAATCTCTTGCTCAACTTGTCGAATGTTATCTTGCTGCGAAGCATTCAGACGACCTAATTGCTTGTCGGCATCCAATGCCTCCAGCTCGCGTTGCAGTGAAGAAATTTGGGCATCCATCAAACCGAAAATATGAGGCACGGTATCCAAACTCATGCGGACGCGTGCGGCTGCCGTATCCAACAAATCTACGGCTTTGTCCGGCAGTTGGCGGCCGGTAATATATTTTCGGGAAAGTTGTACGGCTGCGATGACGGCGGAGTCCTGAATATGGACTTTATGGTAAGCGGCATAACGTTGCTTCAAACCGCGGAGCATGGTGAATGCAGCCTCATCATCGGGTTCGTCAACCTTGACCATTTGGAAACGGCGTTCCAACGCGGCGTCTTTTTCAAAGTATTGTTTGTATTCGCTCCAGGTTGTCGCTGCGATGGTACGCAATTCACCCCGCGCCAAAGCCGGTTTTAAGAGGTTGGCTGCATCCGCGCCGCCCGCGCTGTTTCCGGCACCGATTAACGTATGCGCTTCGTCGATGAATAATAAAACGGGTTCTTCAGAATTCTGAACAGCCTCGATAACATTGCGCAGGCGTTGTTCAAATTCGCCTTTCACCCCTGCACCCGCTTGCAGAAGACCTAAGTCCAACACCAATACTTGGGTGTTTTCCAATATCTTAGGCACCTCGCCTGAAGCGATTTTCAATGCCAGACCTTCTACCAATGCAGTTTTACCGACACCCGGTTCGCCAACCAAAATAGGGTTGTTCTTACGGCGACGCGATAAAATATCCATCATTTGACGGATTTCAGTTTCACGTCCAAATACAGGGTCAATACCGCCCTGAGCGGCTTTTTCAGTCAAATTGACGGTAAAACGTGCAAGCGCATCGTTTTGTCCTGCTGTAGCGGTTTGTTGGGGTTTAGATTCCGCTGAAACTGTATGCTGACCTTCTTCTGAAGCCGGCTGCGCAAATGTATTATTCTCACCTTCGATAGAAACTTCGTCCAACCAAGTTTTCAGACGACCTATCTGTGTTTCAGTCAGGCTTAATAAGGGCCATGCTTCCTGCGTCATCAGACGGTAAGGAGATTTCAGCAATGCCTGATATAGGAAAGCCGAACGGATTTCAGATGCACCTTCGTCACTTGCCAACAACCATGCATCCGACAATAAACTAATCAATGATTTAGACAAAGAAGGATTACCACGAACATTGCGTGGAAGTTTGTCCATCGTACTCAACAAAGGATTCCAAATATTTTCTAAATCAATTTCGTAACGCCTCAATAAGGCATTAACGTCTCCATCCCCTAGTTCGAACAATTTGATAAATAAATGGTCAACCGTAATTTCGGCATGACCTCGTGTTTGACATAAGCCGGCTGCAGCTTCCATCGCCTGCTGACAATGCGTGTTCAGACGACGTAATAATAATGCTTGATCATGTGCAGACATTTGATATCCCTGATGTAAAAATGTGTTATAAAAAAGTGCTACCTTTATCAGGCAGCACTTTATGTGGATTATTAAGCGCGGCTTTCGTTCCAGCTGTCGGAATGAATGATGTTTCCGTCTTTATAAGTCCAAGTGATTTTTTCGTAACGCAATTCAACGCGTTCCAAGTGATTGTAACGTTCGCGAGCAGGATCTTTGATGTTGTGCATTACAGGACCTACTGCTACAACTTTAACGTTGTCCAGTTTGGTATTGAAATACTCTTTCTCTTGACCGGAAGCGTCAATTTGGTACCACTTGATTTCTACTTCTTTCAAAGTTTGACCAGTTGTTACTGCTTTGTACAGGTATGGTGAAGAAGCATCGTATTCTTTAAACAATACGATAGGTTCGTGAACGCGAGTACCTGTCAGTTTGCCAGTATTGGCATCCGTAGGAATACGGACATTGTGCAGAAACTCAACGATTTCAACGCTGTCTTCGCGACCATTGACGTCAACAGAACCTTTAATAACGGAACCGCCGTCGTCTTTCAACCACATATAAGCAGGAATTGCCATATTTTTACTCCTTAGTTTTATTGAAAACGCCTTAAGTTGTGAGGCTTAAAGCAACTTGTGCTGCATTAAATTTACTGTTTTACAGCCGGAATCAGTATGATCTCAACCCTACGGTTTTTGGCCTTACCTTCTTCCGTCTGATTATCTGCAATAGGCTTGGTATCACCCAATCCTTTAACTTCAAACCGACTCTCCGGGACATTAGAAGAGATAACCAACCAATCTTTGACCGATTGAGCACGCTTTTCTGATAACTGCTGATTAGAAACAGGATTTCCAACATTATCAGTATGTCCTTCAACTAAAATTCGTGTATCAGGATGTGACTCAATTGCTTTTAATGCACCAATCAATGCTTTATTGGCATTATTTTTTAGTTCAAACTGACCTGTTTCAAACAAAGCCAAGCTGTCTAAAGTAATAACTACAGGTTTCACAGGTTCCGGTTTTATCGGTTTTGGAGGTGGAGGATCTTTCGGCATTAAGGCTTTTAACTTTGGAATATATAAATCCGCACGATATAACCCTAATCCTAAATGTGCTGGTACACCCTCATCACGGTATTTCTCAAGCAATTGCAAATCCTGCTTTAGCAATACCAAATGTTGTTGCCGCTCATTTGAATTTGCCTCAGACCGAACATTTTCTATATGCCGGCTGATTTGTTCTATTAAACGGCTATTGTTTTTCATAGAGAAAAACGAAGCAGATAAAAAACCTAATGCACAAACAGATAATACTTTAAAAAGTATATCAATAGCATGATTTTTATGATAAACGGTATATTTATCTGACAATTCGGTATGAATATATTGAAATTGATTACCTTGATAATTATTAAAAGAATGGATTAACCCTTGTGTATTCTTAGAAATATAAGTTGCCCATACTGATTTAGCTTGGCAGTCTCCATCGTCAACTACGCTTAAGCTGCGTACATCGACATATTCCCACCCCCCGTCTGTACGATTCAACAATTGCTCTTCGACGCAATTGAGTGCCTCGATCAGCCATATATATTGACAACCGTTTGATTGTTTATTTTGCTGTAAAAACTCAATAGACAGACTTTCTTTAAAATCAGTAAAAAACTGATTAATATTTAATACATTCCATCTGCCCTGTGTTTTTAAGGCAAAAAATAGCTCTCTTTTATCTGAAGACTCTTTGAAAAGAAAGGGAGCACGAATAACAAAACTTACAGGTACAGATATACCCATTTTTTTCTGCAAAAACAATATATTGCGCAACCACCCCCGCATAACCATAGATACATCGGCATTTATGGCGGGAGACAACACCAGCTCTATGCTGAGTGAGATTTGTTTACGGGCTATATTCTGAAGCAGATTCCAAACTACAGTGTATAAATGTTCTGGATTAAAAATATTTATATATACTGTGTCATCATACCTCTCGACTAAATTCGACATCTTCACTGCAGAATCAGGCATACGCAAAACGTAACGCCCAGTAAATCCAGTATTATTTAATTCTGTCGCAATTTGCTGCCAAACTTCTGAACCAATACTGATATTTTCCTTGTTCTTACGCTGCCTGATTAACCAAGCACAAAATATAGCAACAATTGACAAAGCTAGAATACCGCCTTTCAGCATCCAACTAGCTTGCCAATATATTGCTAATACATAAAACAGTATAAGCTCAACTACTATAAAAATAATGAAAGACGAGAGCTTTTGATAAGTCATTATGAAATTACTCTAAATTTATAATGCTTGAGTTTGTTCAACCAAAGTATCCAGATAGTATCCAAATGCAAAATAAGCTACTACTGCAATAACAGAACAACAGATAAATACCCATATCGGACTAATCGTCAGCAAACTCTTAAGAGGCATGCTTTTACGATCGACATAGAATATTTGCCCATCTTGAGTTACCGCATTGCTAGACAACCCGGCAACCATTTTTTTCAAGCTATTTTGTGAATTTTGAAGAGCCATTTCATCTAAAATATAACGTCCCTTGAAGCCCAAATTGATTACACTCAAATATGCCTCGGCGATCAAAGAATTGGCACTGCCTGTTTTGCACAGCTTTTCAATTTTGTCGCACAATACATCGCCCGCATTGTATGATTGGAAGAAATGTACTTGCATGGGATTCATTTCCCACACTTCTCGATCACTTCCTTGCAGATTCTGCAGTGCAACCTCATCCAAAAGCGCACACTGCGCATAAGAAATCTCTTCAATCTCCTCTGCACTACGACCAGAGTTTGCTAAATTTTTTCTTAAATTCTCTACCAAAGTTTTGCCATACTCATACCATGTTGAGGCATGCTCGGGACTAAAACCTGCCGATAATGCGGATACGGTCAAAGCAGTATCTCTTAATTCACTTCGAATCAATGGATTATGGTTCATATTAAATACTCACTACTGCAAATAAGCTTAAATGTAAATTGGGTATAGATGTTGGAACGTAAATACTACATACCTGCGATTGCATCATTCTTGAAAATGCCACATGCCGTTTGTCTAATCTGAAGTAAACATTATCCATTCGGAACGGCAAACCAGGAGGGGTTTGATTCAACAACTGCAAAGGCACTCCCATTACTGCCGTATTGATAACGCGTTCCACGTCTTCAGGTGCACCAATTTTGCTAACCAATGGCAATTGCTTCTGCAATTCAGCAAAAACAACGGAATCAGAATGTGCCGAGATATAAAACTCCGCATTATCATCAATTCTGCTGTCAAATATCTGAGCTCGCCAATGTGTAGATTTTGTATGTTCTAACGACAATTCGATGACAGGCGATGGAATGACTTCATCTAACAGACTGCGGATTTTCAACTCCAAACGGTTGAAGGTTCCAAACAGATCAAAATGATCGTATGGCTCCATTTCATTAACTGATTCACTCACCCTGAATGTGTACAACATACCAAGTAAACGAACCAAGAGCTTATAAAGCTCCTCTGGATGTTGCTGCGGATAATCATTCAAATGTTTCAATTCAGGATAAATCGTATTTAATCCGTGCAAGAACCAGAACAAGGTCGAGTCAGACACAGAAAAATCGACCGTATTTTCACTACGCGCCCGACGGCGGGCAGATAAGTTATCTATACGGGACAACACCAGCAAAGTGATTCTATTCAGACATGAAAGTAAAACTTCCGAACCTGTAATCGACAATAATGGAGGGATGTAGTCTTTAGACCAAATCAATGCCCCATTCTCGTTTTTTTCCACTACGCCGATAGGGCATGTAATGTAATCGTCATTATCCTCGAAATCAAAACGAATTTGTAAATTTAATTGCTCAACGGCAAGTTCTGCCTCCTCAGCGGAAAATAAATCCTCAACTTGCTCGAACTTTTTCACAAACCTTCTGGGGGTATTTCCAGCCCCGTTTTCATCCACCAAATTCGGTACATGCGCTTGATAAACCGGGAGAGCCAACAGCACTGTATTTCGCGCTCTCATAGGCAGGCTATTAATATCACGAACTTCAACAGAGCCACTGCCCGACTGCAAGTCGATTAGAGTTCCGTCCGGCAGGCAGGCCTGAAGCTCATCCAATTTAATTTTTCCTAATTCAAGCGTCTGCTGGTCGAACTCGCAACGAAAACATCCCCACTTGAATTCACCCATCAATTTTATTACTGTTGCATAAATGTAACTATTAAAAACGTTTTGTTGTTGGAAGTGCTGAGGAGAGAGCAAGACACCCTCTTCCCATAATGGTTTATGAAATTTCACTGTTTATACCTTTTAAATACCTTTTGTCAGATAAATTTTGAATGCAATAGACAACAGTATACCTAACATTTATACTATTTAGATAGAAATATATCCAAATTTAGTATTTATATTTCATTTGAAACGAAAGATTTTCCCTTCAACACATAACAGAGAATAGGATTAGCCGTGAGCAAAAGTTTCCAAAACGAAGTTCCACCTTCACGTATCAATATCAAACTAGACCTCCATACCGGAGGCGCACAGAAAAAAGTCGAGCTTCCGCTCAAACTTTTAGTCACCGGTGATTACAGCAATGGTCAAGACAAACGCGACCTTGCCGAAAAAGAAAAAGTCAATATCAATAAAAACAACTTTGATTCCGTATTGTCCGACTTTAATCCTAAAGCCAACCTGACTGTGAAAAACACCCTCTCCCCTGCCGGCGGCGAGATGAACATCAATTTGAATTTCAAATCTATGCGGGATTTCCACCCGGAACAAATTGCACAAAATGTTCCCGAGCTGCGCGCTTTATTGGCTATGCGCAACCTGCTCCGTGACTTGAAATCCAACCTGTTGGACGATTCGGCATTCCGTCGCGAACTGGAAACCATCTTGCGTGACGAAAATCTGTCTGCCGAACTGCGCGACCGCCTCGAAAAAATTGCACCTGTTAACAAATAAAACACAAGGTCGTCTGAAAACACCCGTAAGGATTTAAAATATGCAAAAACGCCAAGAAGCCCAAACAACCGTTATAGAACAAGAAAACACAGCCAGCGTTTATGAAGCGCTGTGTCAAAAAATCAACTTAAACGCCGTCGACTCCGTCATCGACATCGAACAGTTCCAAAGCGCCGAAAAAATGTCCGAAGCCTCTGCGGATGAACGCATTGCAGCGGCGGTCAGCGTATTTTTAAAGATGATTCAAGACTCATCTCAAAAAGTAGAACGCCTCGACAAAAGCCTGTTGGACTACCATATCGCACGCATTGACGAACAACTCAGCCGCCAATTAGATGAAATCCTCCATAACGAAGAATTCCAAAAAATCGAATCTGCATGGCGCGGCCTGAAATTCTTGGTTGACCGTACAGACTTCCGTCACAACGTTAAAATTGAAATCCTCGACGTCTCCAAAGAAGACTTGATTCAAGACTTTGAAGATGCCCCTGAAATTGTCCAAAGTGGACTGTATCGCCACACCTATAGCAACGAATACGACACTCCGGGCGGCGAACCGATCGGTGCAGTCATTTCCAACTACGAATTTGACCGCAGCCCGCAAGACATGGCTTTGCTGCGCAATATTTCACGCGTCTCCGCCTCTGCACACATGCCGTTCATCGGCTCTGTCGGCCCATCTTTCTTCGGTAAAGAAAGCATGGAAGAAGTCGCCGGCATTCAGGACTTGGCGAACTATATGGACCGTGCCGAATACATCAAATGGAAAAGCTTCCGCGAAACCGATGATGCGCGCTATATCGGCCTGACCCTGCCCCGCTTCCTTGCCCGTCTGCCTTACGGTAGCGATACAGTTCCTGTACGCAGCTTCAATTACGAAGAACAAGTTAAGGGCACCGAACACGATCGTTACTTATGGGCAAACGCATCCTTTGCCTTCGCTGCCAACATGGTTCGCAGCTTCATCAACAACGGCTGGTGCGTTCAAATCCGCGGACCACAAGCCGGCGGTCTAATTGAAGACTTGCCTATCCATATGTATGATTTGGGTACCGGCAATCAAGTAAAAATCCCTACCGAAGTTCTGATTCCCGAAACCCGCGAATTTGAATTTGCCAATTTGGGCTTCGTACCGCTGTCTTTCTATAAAAACCGCGATTACGCTTGCTTCTTCTCGGCCAACTCAGCGCAAAAACCTGCGCTCTACGAAACCAAAGAAGCGACGGCAAACAGCCGCATCAATGCCCGTTTGCCTTACGTTTTCCTGCTTTCCCGTCTGGCTCACTATCTCAAACTAATCCAACGCGAAAACATCGGTACAACCAAAGACCGCCGTATGCTCGAATTGGAATTGAACACTTGGATCAATACATTGGTTACTGAAATGACAGATCCAAGCGACGAGTTGCAGGCAACGCATCCTCTGCGTGAAGCCAAAGTCTTGGTTGAAGATATCGAAGACAACCCCGGCTTCTTCAAAGTCCGTCTGTTTGCCCGTCCTCACTTCCAAATCGAAGGCTTGGATGTGAACCTGTCCTTGGTATCTCAAATGCCGAAAGAGAAAAAATAAACCTTTGGATAACGGTATCGCATGATTTGTCTTCCATATATTCATGCAATGAATCATTAAGACAGCAGACCCTTAGTTGTTTGCTGCCGAAGACAATCTAAAATGGTGCTGAACTCAAGCGGTCGTTCTGTATTTGCTACATGAACGACCGCTTTATTTTTTGGCAAATGAAATTCATTAGGACGACATCGCGTTTTCTCCTTATATAGTGGATTAAATTTAAATCAGGACAAGGCGAGGTAACGTCGTCCTGATTTAAATTTAATCCACTATAAAAACCAAAAGGTCGTCTGAAACCATTTCAGACGACCTTTTTATGCGTTTATCTCTTTACTTTTATTCCCACTCGATCGTAGCAGGCGGTTTGCCGCTTACATCGTAAACCACACGGTTGATGCCTTTGACTTCGTTGATGATGCGGTTGGACACGCGGCCGAGCAGCGAGTACGGCAGTTCTGCCCAGTGTGCGGTCATGAAGTCGCTGGTGATGACTGCACGCAGTGCGACGACGTAGTCGTAAGTGCGTCCGTCACCCATTACGCCGACGGATTTGACGGGCAGGAACACGGCGAAGGCTTGGCTGGTCAGGTCATACCAAGATGTGCCGTTTTCGTCGGTGGTATTGCGCAATTCTTGGATGAAAATGTCGTCCGCCTGACGCAGCAAATCGGCGTATTCTTTTTTCACTTCGCCCAAGATACGCACGCCCAAACCAGGACCGGGGAACGGATGGCGGTACACCATTTCGCGCGGCAAGCCCAAAGCAACGCCCAGTTCGCGCACTTCGTCTTTGAACAAGTCGCGCAACGGCTCAAGCAGCTTGAGTTTCATGTTTTCAGGCAGGCCGCCGACGTTGTGATGCGATTTGATGGCGTGGGCTTTTTTGGTTTTCGCGCCTGCGGATTCGATGACGTCGGGGTAAATCGTGCCTTGCGCCAGCCATTTGGCGTTGGTGAGTTTTTTCTCTTCGGCATCAAATACTTCGATAAATTCCGCACCAATGATTTTGCGTTTTTTCTCGGGATCGGTAACGCCTGCGAGTTTCGCCATGAATTGCTCTTCGGCATCGACGTGAATCACTTTCACACCCAAGTTGCGGGCGAACATATCCATCACCATTTTGCCTTCGTTCAGGCGCAAGAGGCCGTGATCGACGAACACACAAGTCAGTTGGTCGCCGATGGCGCGGTGAATCAGCGCGGCGGCTACGGAAGAGTCCACGCCGCCCGACAGCCCTAAAATCACTTCGTCGCTACCGACCTGTTCGCGGATTTTGGCGACGGCTTCTTCGATGTAGTTCGGCATCGTCCAGCTGGGTTGCGCGCCGCAGATGTCCAAGACAAAGCGGTTCAACAGGGCGCGGCCTTGTTTGGTGTGGGTCACTTCGGGGTGGAATTGGATGCCGTAGAATTGTTTTTCGACGTTTTCCATCATGGCAATCGGGCATGACGGGGTATCGCCGATCACGGCAAAGCCGTTGGGCAGCTTGGACACTTTATCGCCGTGGCTCATCCATACGTCCAGCGTGTTCGGCGCGTCGTCGTAAATATCGCGGGTCAGTTCGCTGTCGATGGTTTTGACTTGCGCGTAACCGAATTCGCGCTGGTTGCCGGGCTGAACTTCGCCGCCCAAGTGGTGCGCCATAAACTGCATTCCGTAGCAGATACCCAAAACCGGAATACCCAAATCGAAGATGCCGGTATCGGCTTGATAGTCGGATTCGTAAACGGAATTGGGGCCGCCGGAGAGGATGATGCCTTTCGGATTGAAGGCTTTGATTTCGTCCAAAGGCATATCGAAAGAATGCAACTCACAATAAACATGGGCTTCGCGCACGCGGCGGGCGATAAGCTGGGTAACTTGCGAACCGAAGTCGAGGATGAGGATTTTGTCTTGGGTCATGGCGGGAACTTTGCAGAGTGATAGGGAACGGTCTGACTGTTTCAAAACGGGATTCCGATAACAAAACAGGTCGTCTGAAAACGGCGGATTATACCATTTTCAGACGACCTTTGCAGAGAGAGGGGCTTAGTTATCCTGCTGTTTATGCTGCTTATAAGGCACCATATCGCTGCGCGAAAGCAGCAGCAGGCAGCCCAGCACCATCATTCCCAAAGCAACCAACGGCGAATAACCGAGCCAGTATTGATTGTGCAGATATACCGCCGCGCCGATATACACCAGCAGCGGGCCGGAAACGATAGACTGCTTGTTGACACCGTCCATCACCAAAACCGCAATCCCCGCCAGCACCATACCGGCGGACACGATGGTCGAAGTTGCGGGCAGGATGTCCGTCGTTTTCAAAAACCAAACGGCACCGAAGATAATCAAAAACAGCGGCAGGAAAAGCGAAGAGCGGGACATGACGTTACTCCGTAAAATTTCAGACGACCCTGATTATTGGGTCGCAAGGGTCGTCTGAAAAGCCTGAAGAAAGCAATCTTGGGTATGTTTTTGCAAACATAGGGCTTGATGTGTAAACGGCGGGTATAGTGGATTAACTTTAAACCAGTACGGCGTTGCCTTGCCTTAGCTCAAAGAGAACGATTCTCTAAGGTGCTGAAGCACCCACCAAGTGAATCGGTTCCGTACTATCTGTACTGTCTGCGGCTTCGTCGCCTTGTCCTGATTTAAAGTTAATCCACTATACACGTTTGCGGCAACATCGGCGTCATGCGGTCAATTCAAGCTGCTATCAGCCTCAGCGCACATTTTTCATCAAACGTTGTTTTTCGCGTTTCCAGTCGGCTTCTTTCAGGCTTTGGCGTTTGTCGTGTTGTTTTTTACCCTTCGCCAAACCGATTTCCATTTTGATTTTGCCGCGTGTGAAGTGCAGGTTCAACGGGACGATGGTGTAACCCGCACGCTCGGTTTTACCGATGAGCTTGTTGATTTCGGATTGCTTGAGCAAAAGCTTGCGCGGACGGACGGGGTCGGGTTTGACGTGCGTCGAAGCAGTCGGCAGCGCGGTAATATGGCAGCCGACCAGATAAAAAGCGTCTTTTTTCCAGTAGATATAGCTTTCTTTCAACTGCACCCGCCCGGCGCGGATGGCTTTGACTTCCCAACCTTCCAATACCAGACCGGCTTCAAGCTGGTCTTCGATAAAGAAGTCGTGAAAGGCTTTTTTATTATTGGCAATACTCATTATTTTGATTCTTCTATACTTTTCAGACGAGCTATTTTATCAGCGCGTCCTAGAAATGAAAATGTTTGAATGTGAATGGATGCGATAAACCTTGAGCAGCCCTGTCCTCAAAATCAAATACCCGACATTTCATCCGCAAGCCTGCCTGAATACCATTTGGCTTTATCCTTTATTTCTTTCCATCAATAAAAACAACATCACCGAATTCAATATCAAGATATCGTCGTTCAAACTCGCTCGGGCTTCTTTGTGCAGGCTGAATTTCCCTTCCCATAACGCCCTCAATTTCTTCAAACGGTACACCAAAGTCCCGTCAGGTCGGGTAATCAAATAAGTCGGGTTGAAAAAAAGACTCGTCAGCGAACCCAAATAAGGAATCTGCCCTGCCATTTTGTCCAATACTGCCACCCAAGGATTTTTTTCACGGATATGGAAAAGCAGCCGATCTTCCGCATCCGTTACCTGATAGCTGGTGCGCCAAAGCGACCCGACGCCATCATGCACCACTTTCCCCAAAACCTTACCTGAAGCATCTTGGATGATATAGGTCGCACCAAAATCAATAATCTGTTCCGAATGAATGGTGAATACGGGCGCATCCTGATTGCGGTTAGGGAAAACATTAATCCACTCTTTGAGTTTAAACATTTTCTGCCGCGTATAAGCGATTTCGTTCCCCGCTTCGTCTTTGACAAAAAAATCATTGGCAATGGATAAAAGTTTGAAATTGAAATAAAGCGGAAAGCGCAGACTTTTGGTTTCATGAGAAGCGCTCATGCTTTCATACATTTTTATATAATCAATCATCAGATTTTTCCTTGCCGTTTTATAGTGGATTAACTTTAAACCAGTACGGCGTTACCTCGCCTTGTCCTGATTTAAAGTTAATCCACTATACATAGAAGATGAATTGAAAGGTCGTCTGAAAGCCGTTATGTGGTTTTCAGACGACCTTTTTACACCGTTTATTGCGATTTCAAGCGGTTTAACAACGTTTTGACCGTACCGCCGTAATAAGCGCTTGAAGTGCAGTACACCGTTTCCAAGCCGCATTGACCTTGCGAGCCGTATTTTTTAATACACTGATTCAGCGCAACCTGATGCACGCTCTTAAAGCGCGGCGAAGTAATCACAACCGCATTGTTTGTCGTCAGCTTGCCTTCCGATTTCGGATATGCGACGGCGATGCAGGTGTTATGAAGCGGAACAACGGATTTACAGCCTGTCGCCTCGCCGTTTTGTACGCCCGAAAGCGTGTCCTGCCCGCGGCAAAACGCTTCCAGCTCCGCATTTGCCTCGATTTGCGACATATTTTCTTTAGTCGTTTTAATCAGCAGCGCATCATTGCCGTCTTGCGGGTTCTGCCACATGGCGAGATAACCATAAGTATCCGCTGCATTTGCGCCTGCTGACAAAATGGTGGCGATAAGTGCCGTTACAATTTTTTTCATTATTGATTCCAAATGCTTATGTCGTTATGTTTGACTGTCATCATTATAAAGCAAAGCCCGTTGCGAATATATGCCCGCATCACTTTTCATTTTAAAGGCCTGACCAAGAGGTCGTCTGAAACGGCTTACTCTTGCGGCTGCTTTCTGTGTTTTGCACATTCTGCGGCATATTGCTCGCCCCAGCGGTGCATCGCCTCGATGACGGGCATCAATGTCTGCCCGAACGCGGTCAGCGAATACTCCACTTTCGGCGGCACCTGCGGATACACTTCGCGATGGACAATACCGTCGTGCTCCAACTCGCGCAATTGCAACGTCAGCATCCGCTGGGTAACGCCCGCCAGCAGACGCTGCAACTCGTTGAATCGTCGGGTTTCCCCGTGTAAATAATATAAAATCAACACCTTCCACTTACCGCCGATAATATCCAAAGTATTAACGACCGGACAGCAGGCGCCGTGTGTCGGTTCTGTTTCCGCCATTATTGACCTCCGAATGACAGTATAAAAATTGTGCGTACTTGCGAATAAGTTTGTACCCCATATAATACACGCAACAAAGTATGGCAACCATGACATTATTAATTTCATTACACAAAGGTCGTCTGAAAAGATTTCAGACGACCCCACAAGAAGGAACCTCATCATGCGCAACGTCAAACAAATCTACCGTGCAACCAGCCAACACTGGGTCGGCGACGGATTCCTCGTCCAACCCCTGTTCTCCCACATGGGCGACGACCGCGGCACCAACCCTTTCCTGATGCTCGACTACGCCGCACCCTATGAATTCTCCACCAACGAAGCCCGCAGCCCGCGCGGTGTTGGACAACACCCGCACAAAGGCTTTGAAACCGTTACCATCGCCTACCACGGCGAAGTGGCACACCGCGACTCCAGCGGCGGCGGAGGCATCATTTACGAAGGCGACGTGCAATGGATGACCGCAGGTTCGGGCATCATCCATGAAGAATTCCACTCCGAAAACTTCAGCAAAAAAGGCGGACTGTTTGAAATGGTCCAACTTTGGGTCAACCTGCCCGCCAAAGACAAAAACACGCCGCCGCGCTATCAGCATCTCGCCAAAGCCAGTATCCCCGTGGTTGAGCTCCCTGACGAGGCAGGCCGCCTGCGGCTGATTGCAGGAGAATACAAAGGCGTAAAAGGCGCAGCCGACACCTTCACCGAAATGAACGTCTGGGACATCGTTTTGAATGCCGGTAAAAAAGCCGTATTGGAAATACCTGAAACCCACAACCTGTCCATGGTCGTCCTGCGTGGCAACGTTACCCTAAACGGCAAAGAGCAGGCGGACGCAGGACAACTGGTCGGCTTTGAGAAAAGCGGCGGCAACGTACACATAGAAGCCGGCAGCGAAGAAGTCAAAATCCTTTTGCTCTCCGGCGTCCCGATTGACGAACCCGTCGTCGGCTATGGCCCGTTTGTGATGAACACCGCCGAAGAAATCCGCCAAGCCATCAGCGATTTCAAAAGCGGCAAATTTGGAAGCATCGATTGAGCATCTGCGCCGAAACAAAATAGGCTGTCCGCAAGCAGACTTCTCATGCTGAAAACGGATATCACGCGTTTCACTATAGTGGATTAAATTTAAATTAGGACAAGGCGAGGCAACGCTGTACTGGTTTAAAGTTAATCCACTATAAAAGCCAATAGACAATGGTTTCGGCTATACTGTCGGCTGTCGCGGCGTTGGCCTATTTTGCTCTGCGCAATCTGTAAGCCATCGCCCGATATTGATAACCGATTCATTTCGCTCTATTTATTTTCCGTCAACCCCAAAAAGGAAACCCTTATGGCTCAAATTACCTTCCACGACAACCCTGTCCATACTTCCGGCGACCTGCCCGCTGTCGGTCAAACCGCGCCTGCATTCAGCCTGACCGCCGCCGACCTGTCCGACAAAACTTTGGCGGATTTTGCGGGCAAACGCAAAGTATTGAACATTTTCCCAAGCGTCGACACCGGCGTGTGCGCCCAATCTGTGCGTACGTTTAACCAACGCGCGTCTTCTTTGGACAACGCGGTCGTGTTGTGCATCTCCGCCGACCTGCCGTTTGCCCAAGCCCGCTTCTGCGGCGCGGAAGGTTTGGACAATGTTGTGAACCTGTCTACGTTCCGCAGCAGCTTTGCCGCCGATTACGGCGTCGCCCTGACCGACAGCCCGTTGCGCGGACTGACTGCGCGCGCCGTTGTGGTTTTGGACGAAAACGACAAAGTCCTGCACAGCGAACTGGTTGCCGAAATTGCCAACGAGCCTGATTACGACGCGGCTTTGGCTGTTTTGTAAACAAGGGGTTTAAAGCTGAAAAAGGTCGTCTGAAAAGTTTCAGACGACCTTTTGTCTTTCTTCCTAAACTATTTTGCAGGCGGCTTCAATTCAAACACTTCGGGATGCGCCTTAAAATATTCTACGGCGATAAATCCGCCGCCGATGATGATCACCAGGAACACCGCCATGACAATCATAGCAAGGATGAATTTATCCGAAGGATGGGCGTCGGGCTTGCGTTTATCCGCCATTATTGCATCTCCGAGAGCCAGTCGCGGGCAGTGAGAAACTCGTTCAGCCGCGCTTCGGGCGAACCTTCTTCGGGCACGTATTGATATTCGAAGCGCACCAAGGGCGGCATGGACATCAAAATGCTTTCCGTGCGTCCGCCGCTTTGCAGGCCGAACAGCGTGCCCCTGTCCCAAACCAAATTAAATTCTACATAACGCCCGCGCCGGTAAAGCTGGAAATCGCGTTCGCGTTCGCCGTACGGCGTGTTTTTGCGTTTCGCCACAATCGGCAGATACGCCCCGATATAGCCTTCGCCGACCGCCTTGATGAAATTCAGACAGGTATCGAAATCCCAGCGGTTCAAATCGTCGAAAAACAAACCGCCTACGCCGCGCGTTTCGCCGCGGTGTTTCAGGTAAAAATACTCGTCGCACCATTTTTTGAACTCGGGATAAACCGCTTCCCCAAACGGCGCGCACACGTCCCGCGCCACCGTGTGCCAATGCAAAATGTCTTCTTCAAACGGATAAAACGGCGTCAAATCAAAGCCGCCGCCGAACCACCACACAGGCTCGCCGCCTTCCGGATACGCGATAAAAAAGCGCACGTTCGCATGGCTGGTCGGCACATACGGATTTTTCGGATGAATCACCAGCGACACGCCCATCGCCTCAAACGCCGCGCCCGCCAGTTCAGGACGGTGCGCCGTCGCCGAAGCGGGCATTTTACTGCCCTTCACATGCGAAAAATTCACGCCCGCCTGCTCGAATACCGCGCCGTTTTTCAATACGCGGGTTTCGCCCACACCCAACTTGCCCGTCCATTCTTTACGCGCAAACACCGCCCCGCCGTCTTCTTGCTCAAGCGCGGCGCAGATTTGGTTTTGCAGGTTTTTCAATACGGTTAAAACGGCTTCGGTGTGCATGGCGGGTTCCTTATGGATGGGGTCGTCTGAAAACCGTATTTTAATACGGCGCGCCGAATATTTATCAGAATTGCTGAAAAACGGGATGAAACAAAGTGCGCAATCTCTCAAAAGGTCGTCTGAAATCTTGGATTTAAGCTTTCAGACGACCTTTTTTGCGCTTAATACTGTTTGCGCCTCGTCTGAAAAAATGCCTGTAAAACGGCTTTGCATTCGTCTTCCAAGATGCCGCCTTTGATTGCCGTGTGCTTGTTCAGCAGCGGGTTGGCAAACAGATTGACAACGCTGCCTGCCGCGCCGGTTTTCGGTTCTGCCGCGCCGTAGATGACGCGGCGGACGCGGGCTTGGATGATGGCGGAGGCGCACATGGCGCAGGGTTCGAGCGTGATGTAGAGGTCGCAGCCGTCGAGGCGGTAGTTTTGGAGGGCGGCACCTGCGGCGGCAAGGGCGCGGATTTCGGCGTGGCGGCTGATGTCGTGGTCGCTGACGCAGGTGTTGTGGGCGGCGGCGATGATTTGGTTGTTGGAGACGACGACCGCGCCGACGGGGATTTCGCCGATGCTGGCGGATTGTTCTGCCTGCGTCAAGGCAGCGCGCATGAAGGTTTCCATTTCAGACGACGTGGGGAAAACGGCGACGGGCGGATGGTTTTTAAGGGCTTGTTCCAAAGCGGTTTTCTGCGTTTGCGGTAGGTCTTGCGGTTTGATGCCGAGCAGCAGGGCTTCGAGTTGCCAAAGCGTGCTGCGGGTAACGGTCAGTCCGGCGGCTTTGAGCAGCAGGAATGCTTGAACAGAACCGGTTTCGCGCAGCTCCTCTACGCTGCGGATGCCGAGGGCTTGCAGGGCGGCTAAGGTTTGCGGGGCGACGGGCGGCGTGGTCAACAGGGTCGGCATAGCGTTTTAAATTTGGAAATGGCGGCGCACGAGTGCTAAGGTCGTCTGAACGTGGTTGCCGTCAGTGTAGGGGTCGATGCTGTGCGCTAATGGGATTTTGCGCAGCCAAGTGAGTTGGCGCTTGGCAAGCTGGCGGGTGGCGGCGATGCCTTTTTCGACAAAGGTGTCGTAATCGGTCAAACCTTCGAGGTAATCCCATGCCTGCCGGTAGCCGACGCAGCGCATGGCGGGCATGTCGGCGGTCAGCTCGGGATATTTTTGGCGCAGGGCGCGCATTTCGTCGATGAAGCCTTGTTCCAGCATTTGCGTGAAACGGCGGGCGATGTTTTCGTGCAGCAAGGCGCGGTTTTCGGGAATCAGGGCGGTGGTGCAAAGGTCGAGCGGCGGGGTGTAGTCGGCTTTTTCGGCAAAATGCGCGCTTAAGGGCTTGCCGGTCAGGCGGTACACTTCCAAAGCACGTTCGATACGTTGGCTGTCGTTCGGTTTCAGACGACCTGCGGTTTCAGGGTCTATGGTTTGCAGGCTTTGATACAGATGCACCAAGCCGTATTGTTGTTTTTCTTCCTGCAACCGGGCGCGCACGGCGGCATCGGCTTCGGGCAGGTCGTTCAAGCCTTCGGTCAGCGCGTGGAAATACATCATCGTGCCGCCGACAATCAAAGGCAGCCTGCCGCGCGCGCGGATTTCCTCCGCCAGCCGCACGCAGTCGCCGACAAACTCCGCCGCGCTGTAAGACTCCGTCGGCGGGACGATGTCGATAAGGTGGTGCGGCACGGCATCAAGCTCGGCTGCCGTCGGCTTTGCCGTGCCGATGTCCATATCGCGGTACACCAGCGCGGAATCGAGGCTGATGATTTCAACCGGCAGGGCTTCGGCGATTTTCAAGGCAAGGGCGGTTTTCCCGCCGGCAGTCGGGCCGAGTATGGCAAAGGCTTTTGGGGTGTCCATATCAAAAGGGGCTTGGGGAAACGGACGGATTATAGCAAAAGGTCGTCTGAAATCATTGCTTCATTCATGATAAATATCTGTATCGACACTCGATTTCCCTCAACTTTTCTCAAACTGCAACAGGGTCGAAATATCGGCCTGCCCTAGTTTCTTTAATCTAAAGCAGGTAAAATGGCAGCCGTTGCCTGATGCGGGCAAACACCCGCACCATCCGACGAACACTACCAAAATACAATCATATATAAATAATTTAGGAGCACTAAAATGGAACATAAGCTGCCACAACTGCCTTATGAACTGGACGCATTGTCCCCACATCTGAGCAAAGAGACTTTGGAGTTCCACTACGGCAAACACCATCAAACCTACATCACCAATCTGAACAATCAAATCAAAGGTACCGAATTTGAAAACCTGCCTTTGGAAGAGATTGTGAAAAAATCTTCAGGCGGCGTGTTCAACAACGCAGCCCAAACTTGGAATCACACCTTCTACTGGCTGGGTTTCACGCCCAAAGGTCAAGGCAAACCTTCCGGCGAGCTGGCCGCCGCCATCGACGCCAAATGGGGCAGCTTCGAGAAATTCCAAGAAGCATTCTCCGCTTGCGCGGCAGGCACTTTCGGTTCAGGTTGGGCATGGCTGGTGAAAACCCCTGCCGGCGAATTGGATTTGGTTTCCACTTCCAACGCGGCAACTCCGCTGACCACTGAAAACACTCCGCTGCTGACCTGCGACGTATGGGAACACGCCTACTACATCGACTACCGCAACAGCCGCCCCAACTACCTGAAAGGTTTCTGGGAAATCGTCAACTGGGACGAAGTCGCCAAACGCTTTACTGCTTAAGTTGAACGTTTAAAATAAAAGGTCGTCTGAAATCAATTTTCAGACGACCTTTTTGTTAGGCAACGCGGTATCAAAGTTTCTTCATATAGTGGATTAACTTTAAACCAGTACGGCGTTGCCTCGCCTTGTCCTGATTTAAATTTAATCCACTATATCCGCTATTGATTTGACTTTAGCATCAGCCTCTTTTCGCTGGACGGTTTGGTTTCGAGCCGAAAGAATCGTTGGCTTTACGTTTGCCTTTGAAGCCTTCGCCGCCTTTCTTAAAGCCTTCTTTTTTGAAACCTTCGCCGCGCGATTTGCCGCCGAAGCCTTCTTTACCCGGTTTCTTATCGCCGCGCCAGCCGCCGGATTTTCTATCGCCCCAGCCGCCTTTGCCTTTCGGCTTGCCGCCTGCGGATTTACGCTTGCGGGTCGGTTCCATGCCTTCGACGGTCAGCTCAGGCAATTTACGGGCTATGTATTTTTCGATTTTGTGTACTTTGACGTATTCGTTCACTTCGGCGAAGGTAATCGCAATACCCGTGCGCCCCGCCCGTCCGGTGCGGCCGATGCGGTGGACGTAGTCTTCCGCCTGTTTCGGCAGGTCGTAGTTGATAACGTGGGTAATGGTCGGCACGTCGATACCGCGGGCGGCAACGTCGGTGGCAACCAAAATCTTGCAGCGGCCTTTGCGCAAATCCATCAGCGTGCGGTTGCGCCAGCCTTGCGGCATGTCGCCGTGCAGGCAGTTGGCGGCGAAACCTTTTTCGTACAAATCGTCGGCGATGACTTCGGTCATGGCTTTGGTGGACGTGAAAATCACGCATTGGTCGATATTGGCGTCGCGCAGGATGTGGTCGAGCAGGCGGTTTTTGTGGCGCATATCGTCGCAGTACAGCAACTGCTCTTCGATTTTGCCTTGGTTGTCCACGCGCTCGACTTCGATGATTTCAGGGTTTTTCGTCAGTTTGCGCGCCAGTTTGCCGACCGCGCCGTCCCAAGTGGCGGAGAACAATAAAGTCTGACGGTCGGTCGGGGTGGCTTCGACGATGGTTTCGATGTCGTCGATAAAACCCATGTCCAGCATACGGTCGGCTTCGTCCAAAATCAGCACTTCCAAGCGGGCGAAATCGACTTTGCCGCTTTGCATCAAGTCCATCAGACGGCCCGGCGTGGCGACAATCAGGTCAACCGGTTTGCTCAGGGCGCGTGTTTGGTAGCCGAAAGATGCGCCGCCGACGATGCTGACGGTGCGGAACCAGCGCATATTTTTAGCATACGCCAGCGCGTTTTTCTCAACTTGCGCCGCCAATTCGCGGGTCGGCGTCAACACCAACGCGCGCGGGCCTTTGCCCGGTTTTTCGCTGCGTTTGGTCAGTCGCTGCAACGTCGGCAGCAGGAAGGCGGCGGTTTTGCCGGAGCCGGTTTGCGCCGAAGCCATGATGTCGCGGCCTTCCAAAGCAAACGGAATGGCTTGCGCCTGAATCGGCGTCGGGCTTTCGTAACCCTCGCTGCGTACGGCGGACAAGATGTTTTTATCAAGGTTTAAATCGGCAAATTTAATAGACATGGCTATCCTAAAGAGACAACAACGCGCACGCCTGAACGGTTTTCAGACGACCTGAAGCAAAGGAAAGTAACAATACGGGAAATGTGAAGTTACAGGGTTGTCGCAAGCATCTTGCTTGTGGTTAACATCGACGACAACCTGCACAGAAAGGCTTGACAAATCAGCAAGCAATAAAAGAAACGCGCCCGAAACAGCGGTTTAGGTTGGAAGACGATGGCTTCGTATAAAAAGGCGAACGGCGGATAATATAGATTTTATGGACAACGGTCAAGCAAAAAGGCATCAAGTGCGTTAAAATCCAAACCCTTCCCAATCCTCATTCAGGCCGTCTGAAACCATGACCGACATCACACCCTTCGCCAACCGCATGGGCAAAAACATCAAACACCTCATGAAATGGGCGAAACGCAACGGCATCGAAGCCTGGCGTATTTACGACCGCGACATCCCCCAATTCCCCTTTGCCGTCGATGTTTACGGCGACCAAATCCACCTTCAGGAATACGATACCGGCTGGCTGATGCAGCCCGAAGAATACGAAGCGTGGCTTGCCGAAGTATTGGAAGCCGTCGCCTTCGTTACCGGTTTTGCGCCCGAACAAATCCACCTCAAGCGCCGCGAACGCCAAAAAGGCTTGCAGCAATACGAGAAAACCGGCAAAACCGGCGACGATTTCGTCATTACCGAAAACGGCCGCAAGTTTTGGGTCAACCTTGACAAATACCTCGACACCGGCCTCTTTCTCGACCACCGCAATACGCGCAAAAAAGTCGGCGAAACCGCAGCGGGCAAACGCTTCCTCAACCTGTTTTCCTACACCGGCAGCTTCACCGTCTATGCAGCCACCGGCGGCGCAACGTCCAGCGAAACCGTTGATTTGTCCAACACATATCTCGATTGGGCGAAACGCAATTTCGAACTCAACGGCATCAGCCCCGAGCAACACAAAATCGTCCGCGCCGACGTGTTCCAATACCTGCAAAACGCCGCTGCCGACGGCAAACAGTTCGACCTCATCGTCATGGATCCGCCCAGCTTCTCCAACAGCAAAAAGATGCTCGACATCCTCGACATCCAGCGCGACCACAAAAAGCTGATTGACGGCGCGATGAACCTGCTCGCTTCAGGCGGCCTTTTGTACTTCTCCAACAACTTGCGCAGCTTCGTCTTGGACGATTCGGTATCGGAACAATACGCCGTCAAAGACATTTCCAAACAATCCGTTCCCGACGATTTCCGCAACAAGAAAATCCATCAGTGTTGGGAAATCAGGCACAAAGCCTGACTGTCCTCGTCGTTGGTTGAAATACCCAACGGTTTATCTGCACAAAGGTCGTCTGAAAACTCCGTTTGGTGTTTTCAGACGACCTTTTCTCAATATAGGCAGGCATCACGCCGCCCCTTCACGGTATAATCCGCCCCATATCACTTCACAACAAGGAACACACAAGATGGATTGGAAAGGACGCGAACAGAGTCAAAACGTAGAAGACCGACGCGGCAGCAGCGGTGGAGGCGGCGGCGGTAGGACGCCCGGCATCCTCGGCATCATCGTCGTTTTGGTCGGCGCTTATTACGGCGTCGATTTGAGTGGCTTGGTCGGAACGCCTTCTATGGGCACAGGCTCAACCCAAACCTCCCAGCTCAAGCCTCAGGAAGAAGCCGAACTGAACGAACTTGCCCGCGTCGTCCTCGCCGATACGGAAAAAGCCTGGGGCAGCTATTTCAAGCAACACGGACAAAATTACACCCCGACCACGCTGGTGTTATACAACGGCGGTACATCCACCGCCTGCGGCATGGGTCAATCGGCAATGGGCCCGTTCTACTGCCCGGGCGACCAAAAAGTCTATCTCGACTTAGACTTTTATAGGGATATGCAGACCAAACTCAACTCTGCCAGCGATGCCGCGTTTGCCTACGTCATCGCACACGAAGTGGGACACCACGTCCAAAACCTGCTCGGCATTCTGCCCAAAGTCCACAGAATGCAGCAACAGGTCGGCAAAAAAGAAGCCAATGCCCTTTCCGTCAAACTCGAATTGCAGGCGGACTGCTACGCGGGCATTTGGGGGCATTACGCCGTCAACAATAATATCTTCAAAGCCGAAGACATCACCAAAGCCATGCTGGCTGCCGAATCCGTCGGCGACGACCGCCTGCAGAAAGAGGGGCAGGGCTATGTCGTTCCCGACAGCTTTACACACGGCTCGTCCGAACAGCGCATGGCATGGCTCAAACGCGGTTTGGACAGCGGCGACATCAACCAATGCAACACTTTCGGTAACTGATTGAAACCGCAGTAAATGTTATTTGATGTAACCTCCAAAGGTCGTCTGAAAGCCTTCAGACGACCTTTGCCTATGTTAGAATAAGCCCGTTTTCCATTCACAATCACAAAGGAAACCATCATGGCAAATATTGCCCGCGACATCTTCAAAGCCTACGACATCCGAGGCATTGTCGGCAAAACCCTGACCAACGAAGCCGCCTACCTTATCGGCAAAGCCATCGCCACCCGAGCCGCCGAAAAAGGCATCACCCGCATCGCACTCGGACGCGACGGACGCTTGAGCGGTCCCGAATTGATGGAACACATCCAACGCGGCTTTACCGACAACGGCATCGACGTCCTCAATGTCGGCATGGTCGCCACCCCCATGCTGTATTTCGCCGCCATCAACGAATGCGGCGGCAGCGGCGTGATGATTACCGGCAGCCACAACCCGCCCGATTACAACGGTTTCAAAATGATGCTCGGCGGCGACACCCTCGCAGGCGAAGCCATCCAAGAACTGCTCGCCCTGATCGAAGCCGACAAACTGGTTGCCTCCGACAAAAAAGGCAGCGTGACTGAAAAAGACATCTCCGGCGAATACCACAACCACATCGTCGGCCACGTCAAACTCAAACGCCCCATGAAAATCGCCATCGACGCGGGCAACGGCGTAGGCGGCGCATTCGCAGGCAAACTCTACAAAGGTTTGGGCAACGAAGTAACCGAACTTTTCTGCGAAGTGGACGGCAATTTCCCCAACCACCATCCCGACCCTTCCAAACCAAAAAACCTGCAAGATTTGATTGCCGCGCTGAAAAACAGCGATGCCGAAATCGGCTTGGCTTTTGACGGCGATGCCGACCGCTTGGGCGTCGTCACCAAAGACGGCAACATCATCTACCCCGACCGCCAGCTCATGCTGTTCGCCCAAGACGTTTTGAGCCGCAACCCCGGCGCGAAAGTCATCTTCGACGTCAAATCCACCCGCCTGCTGGCTCCGTGGATTAAAGAACACGGCGGCGAACCCGTCATGGAAAAAACCGGCCACAGCTTCATCAAGTCCGCCATGAAAAAAACCGGCGCGCTGGTTGCCGGCGAAATGAGCGGACACGTCTTCTTCAAAGAACGCTGGTTCGGCTTCGACGACGGTCTATATGCCGGCGCGCGCCTCTTGGAAATCCTGTCTGCCTTCGACAATCCGTCTGAAGTCTTGAACAGCCTGCCGCAAAGCATTTCCACGCCCGAACTCAATATCGACCTGCCCGAAGGCAGTAACGGCCATCAGGTTATCGAAGAACTCGCCGCCAAAGCCAAATTCGAAGGCGCGGCCGAAATCATCACCATCGACGGCTTGCGCGTAGAATTCCCCGACGGCTTCGGCCTGATGCGCGCCTCCAATACCACGCCGATTTTGGTATTGCGCTTCGAGGCAGATTCCGATGAAGCCATCGAGCGGATTCAAAACCAGTTTAAAGCCGTCATTGAAAGCAATCCCGCGCTGAAATGGCCGCTGTAAACAATTAACGCTTTAAAGCTCAAAAGGTCGTCTGAAAATGAGTATCCCCGCTTTCAGACGACCTTTTGTTTCGATGTTCATGCCCTTCAAACTTACTCATGGCAACACCCTATTCTTCCAAGCCAATACGCCCAAACTTCCCCATCCAAGACCTTTGACTTCCATCAAACAAAATTATCTTCTTCAAAAACGCCCGTTGTCCTTTACCCAAGAAAATAAATACGTTCACCTCCTCATCAAATACCCAAATATTGCCTATTGGATAAATACACAGCCGACACAGCAGCAAATTATTGTTCAAAACATAAAAAAATAGAGCCATTTATCTAAAAATAACCATCCAATTAACATTAAATACCAAGCATTCAAACCCACTCCAACCCATACAAAAAAATCCATGCCGTTTTCAGACGACCCCATCCCGATTAAAAGCCTATTTTCCCAAACATTTCAGGCTACTATGCACAAACAGCTTCTTACAGTATGATGGACTTTTCGATTTTGCCTTAAGCCTGCATGCGTTTCCGCAGCACAGGCGGCAGGAATCAGGCTTCCAAACAAATCCAACTTCAACTCGGAGTAAACATCATGTTGACCCAGACCCAACAGGTCGATTTGACCCTGCATCATCTCAAAGAGCGCGCCTTGGCAGAATATAGCCCCCAACAGCGTGCGACCGTCGAAGCTTCCGAAGACTGGAAACAGTTTGACAGACGTTTGAACGAGCATTTCCCCAAGCTGATGCACGAGCTGGACAACGTTTACAACGACAACGAAGCCGTCCTGCCCATGCTGGAACAACTGATTGCACAAGCATGGCAAAGCTATTCCCAACGCGACAAGTCTCTGAAAGCCATCGATGCCGCGCGTGAGAATGACCCCGATTGGATTTTGTCCAATAAACAGGTCGGCGGCGTGTGTTATGTCGATTTGTTCGCAGGCGATTTGAAAGGCTTGAAAGCCAAAATCCCTTATTTTCAAGAGCTGGGGCTAACCTATCTGCACATGATGCCCCTGTTTAAATGCCCTGAAGGCAAAAGCGACGGCGGCTATGCGGTCAGCAGCTACCGCGACGTCAATCCGGCTTTGGGTACGATAGACGACTTGCGCGATGTCATTGCCGCGCTGCACGAAGTGGGCATTTCCGCCGTCGTCGATTTCATCTTCAACCACACGTCCAACGAACACGAATGGGCGAAACGCTGCGCCTCCGGCGACCCGCTTTACGACAATTTTTACTATATTTTCCCCGACCGCTGGATGCCCGACCAATACGACCGCACCCTGCGCGAAATCTTCCCCGACCAGCATCCGGGCGGCTTCTCACAATTAGAAGACGGACGCTGGATATGGACGACATTCAATTCCTTCCAATGGGATTTGAATTACAGCAATCCTTGGGTGTTCCGCGCCATGGCGGGCGAAATGATGTTCCTTGCCAATTTGGGCGTTGACATCCTGCGTATGGACGCCGTTGCCTTTATTTGGAAACAAATGGGTACGGATTGCGAAAACCTGCCGCAAGCCCATGCCTTAATCCGCGCATTCAACGCCGTCATGCGCATCGCCGCACCTGCCGTGTTCTTCAAATCCGAAGCCATCGTCCACCCCGACCAAGTCGTACAATACATCGCACAAGACGAATGCCAAATCGGTTACAACCCGCTGCAAATGGCATTGTTGTGGAACACCCTCGCCACCCGCGAAGTCAACCTGCTCCACCAAGCCCTCTCCTACCGCCACAACCTGCCCGACCATACCGCATGGGTCAACTACGTCCGCAGCCATGACGACATCGGCTGGACGTTTGCCGACGAAGACGCATGGCAGTTCGGCATCCACGGCTACGACCACCGCCAATTCCTCAACCGCTTTTTCGTCAACCATTTCGACGGCAGCTTCGCGCGCGGCGTCCCTTTCCAATACAACCCCAACACCGGCGACTGCCGCGTCAGCGGTACTGCCGCCGCCCTGGCAGGTTTGGCGCAACATGACCCCCACGCCGTTGACCGCATCAAACTTTTGTACAGCATCGCCCTGAGTACCGGCGGCCTGCCCCTGATTTATCTCGGCGACGAAGTCGGCACGCTCAACGACGACGACTGGTCGAACGACAGCAACAAGAGCGACGACAGCCGCTGGGCGCACCGTCCGCGTTACAACGCCGAGTTGTACGAACAGCGCCACGACCCGTCAACCGCGGCAGGACAAATCTATCAAGGCCTGCGCCACATGATAGATATCCGCCAAAACAACCCGCGCTTGAACGGCGGCCGTCTGGTTACCTTCAACACCAACAACAAACACATCATCGGCTACATCCGAAACAATGCGCTGTTGGCGTTCGGCAACTTCAGCGAACACCCGCAAACCATCAGCGCGCATACCCTGCAAGCCATGCCCGCCCGCGCCAAAGACCTCATCAGCGGCGAAACCGTGGCACTGAATCAGGATTTGGTGCTGCGCCCCTACCAAGTGATGTGGCTCGAAATCGCCTGATGATTCAAGCAGCTTAAAAACACAAAGGTCGTCTGAAACTCGGCATTGCCCGTTTTCAGACGACCTTTTTGACAAAATGGATGTTCCACTCATAATCTGCCCGCCGCATCCCTTTACAGGCGCAAGCCGTTCGTTTCTTCATCCTCCAGCCAACCAATCTGTCAAAAATCCATTTATCCAGCAGCCATCCGGTTCTCATTCCAAAGCCTGAAAAACACCAAGCCGCCTTTCAGACGACCTCCTGCCAAATCAGTTACAATTCATCCCTATGAACAAAACCGAATCAAACGTTTCGGAAACGCCGCCCGTCCGCCCGTCCCAATGGCTGCCCCTGCTGTTGGCGATTGCGATTTTCATGCAAATGCTGGACGCGACGATTCTGAACACCGCCCTGCCCGAAATCGCCAAAGATTTCAAAGTATCGCCACTCAATATGCAGCTGGCGGCGATTTCCTATACGCTGACCGTTGCCCTGCTGATTCCTTTAAGCGGCTATTTGGTGGACAGATTCGGCACTAAAAACGTATTTTTTGGTTCAATCGGCATTTTCATGCTCGGATCGGCATTGTGTGCGGCGGCAGCCAATCTGCCCATGCTGGTGATGGCGCGGGTGATTCAGGGCATAGGCGGGTCGATGTTGGTTCCCGTACCGCGCCTGACGATTTTGCGCGTGTACGACAAATCCCAACTGCTCAACGCCATCAACTATGCCGTCATGCCCGCGCTGATCGGTCCGATATTCGGCCCTTTGGTCGGCGGCTATTTGGTCGAATACGCATCTTGGCATTGGATTTTCCTGATGAACCTGCCCATAGGGCTGCTCGGCGTTTTGCTGGGCTGGCGGATTATGCCCGATGTCAAAGGCGAAAATACGGTTCTGGACTTGAGTGGCTACCTGACTTTTGCTTCGGCGGCGTGTCTCTTGATGTTGGCAGTGGAAATGGTGTCCCACTCGGGCGCGGTTTGGTTTTCGCTCTTACTCGCACTCGGCGGCACGGCATTCGCCCTGCTCTACTACCGCCACATGAAAACCGCCGCCAACCCGATTTATGCGGCGGATTTGTTCCAAGTCCGAACTTTCCGGCTGGGTCTGACAGGCAATCTGTTCAGCCGGCTCGGCATCAGTTCCATCCCTTTTTTGCTGCCGCTATTGTTTCAAGTCGCGTTCGGCTTTGCCGCCAGCGTATCCGGCTGGCTGGTCGCGCCCGTCGCTTTCGCCTCGCTTGTTGTCAAACCGCTCATCAAGCCCCTGATGTCGCGCTTCGGCTACCGCAACGTGTTGATTTGGAACACGCGCCTCCTCGCCATACTGATTATGCTGCTTGCCCTACCCGACGCCGACACGTCCTTAAGCGTCTGGATAGTTCTGCTGCTCCTCATCGGCACCTGCAACTCCATCCAGTTTTCCGCCATGAACACCCTGACCATCGCCGACCTGCGCGCGCACCAAACCGGCAGCGGCAACAGCCTGATGGCGGTCAACCAACAACTCGCCATCAGCCTCGGCATTGCGCTCGGCGCGCTTATCCTGCAAAACTGGTCGCAAAGCAGCTTCACCGCAGGCAACCTCCACCTCTCATTCCGCCTCACCCTGCTTTCCATCGGCTTGATTACGCTTGTCTCCAGCACCATATTCAGCCGCCTGCACATTTCCGACGGACGCAACCTAACGACTTCAAAAAAATAGGTTAAAATGCGAACCGTATAAACATCGAACTTCTTTTCAGACGACCCTTCTAAATAAAAATACCGTTTCAGCGAAAAAGGTCGTCTGAAACGCCCTCAAGAATGAAAAAAATCCATCTCATCCTTATGCTTCCGGTTTTTCTGACAGGTTGCGCCGGCCTGCCCTCACTGGACGATCGCCCTGAAAGCCACTACCTCGACATCCGTTCCGCCCCGCGCATGGATGCCCTGCTCAACACCGCCACTGCCAAAACCGGCGGCGATATTTCCAATGTCTATCTGCTCAACGACGCGCACGAAGCCTTCGTCGCCCGCGCCGCCCTGATTGAAGCCGCCGACCACACCCTAGACCTCCAATACTACATCTGGCACAACGACATCTCCGGCAAGCTCATGTTCAACCTGATCCACCGTGCCGCCGAACGCGGCGTGCGCGTGCGCCTGCTGCTGGACGACAACAACACCAACGGCCTGGACAACGTCCTGCTCGCCCTCGACAGCCATCCCAATATCGAAATCCGCCTGTTCAACCCCTTCGTCCGCCGCAAATGGCGCGCGCTGGGCTATTTGACCGACTTCCCCCGCCTCAACCGCCGGATGCACAACAAATCCTTCACCGCCGACAACCGCGCCACCATCCTCGGCGGGCGCAATATCGGCGACGAATATTTCAAAGTCGGCGAAGACACCATCTTCGCCGACCTCGACATCCTCGCCACCGGCCGCGTCGTGACCGAAGTTTCCCAAGACTTCGACCGCTATTGGGCAAGCCATTCCTCCTACACTGTCGCCAGCATCATCAAAAAAGGCGATATCGAAAAAGGCTTCCAAGAGCTGGGTTACAACGACAAAGACAAAAACGAAACCCTCAGCCGCTACCGCAGCAGCATCGAAAATTCCGAACTCTACAAAAAAATGCAGAGCAACAGCATAGACTGGCAAAGCGTCCACACCCGCCTGATCAGCGACGACCCCGCCAAAGGGCTGGACCGCGACCGCCACAAACCGCCCATTTTCGACCGCATGCAAAACGCCCTGAAAACACCCGAAAAAAGCGTCTATCTCGTTTCGCCCTATTTCGTTCCCACCAAATCAGGCGTGCGCGCGCTCGACCAACTCGTCAAAAACGGCGTGGACGTAACCGTCCTGACCAACTCGCTCCAAGCGACCGATGTTGCCGCCGTCCACTCAGGCTACGTCAAATACCGCAAGCCCCTGCTCAAAGCCGGTGTCAAACTCTACGAGCTGCAACCCAACCACGCCGTCCCCACCACCAAAGACCGCGGTCTGACCGGCAGCTCCGCCACCAGCCTGCACGCCAAAACCTTCATCGTGGACGAAAAACGCGTCTTCATCGGCTCATTCAACCTCGACCCGCGCTCCGCCAGACTCAACACCGAAATGGGCGTCGTCCTCGAAAGCCCCAAAATCGCAGGCGAAATGCAGCGCACCCTCGTCAATACCACCCCGAAATACGCCTATCAGGTCACCCTCGACAAATACAACAAACTGCACTGGTACGACCCCGCCACCCAAAAAACCTACTCCGCCGAACCGGAAGCCAAATTCTGGAAACGCGTTACCTCCAAAATCCTCTCCATCCTGCCGATAGAAGGATTGCTGTAAGACCCAAACGAAAGGTCGTCTGAAAACCTGTATTTCAAGTTTTCAGACGACCTCAAAACAAAAATACGGACTAACCCATCACACAAATATAGTGGATTAAATTTAAACCAGGACAAGGCGACGAAGCCGCAGACAGTACAGATAGTACGGAACCGATTCACTTGGTGCTTCAGCACCTTAGAGAATCGTTCTCTTTGAGCTAAGGCGAGGCAACGCCGTGCTGGTTTAAAGTTAATCCACTATAGAAAAACCTTTTTCAGACGACCTCTTGTCAAACCTCGTCTGAAACGTCCCTAAAAAGGAATCCCATGAACCCGATTATCCGCACCGCCCTGACCGCCGCCATCATCCTGCCCCTCGCCTCCTGCGGCCTTTTTTCCGGCAAACATCACCCGAAGACCAAAACCCACACCACCGCCCGAACAGTCCAACCCGTCCGCATCAGCAACATCGACCGCACTCAAGGCTCGCAAGAACTTATGCTGCACAGCATGGGGCTAATCGGCACGCCTTACAGATGGGGCGGCAGCAGTACTGCCACCGGCTTCGATTGCAGCGGCATGATTCAATTCGTCTATAAAAACGCCCTCGATGTCAGCCTCCCGCGAACCGCCCGCGACATGGCGGCAGCCAGCCGCAAAATCCCCGATAACCAATTAAAAGCCGGCGACCTCGTCTTTTTCAACACCGGCGGCTCATCCCAATATTCCCACGTCGGCCTCTACATCGGCAACGGCGAATTTATCCACGCCCCAAGCAGCGGCAAAACCATCAAAACCGAAAAACTCTCCAGCCCGTATTACGCCAAACATTATCTCGGCGCGCATACCTTCTTTACAGAATAAGGCATACAGCGGGATTCTTTATCCATAAGACAAGACGACAAAGCAAACCAAAGCCGTTAACGTAATATCAATTCCAATGCAACAAATCAAAAAGGTCGTCTGAAAACCTGTCTTTCAAGTTTTCAGACGACCTTTGCATCCACTCCATTCAAACACCGCCGTCAGCGACGCTTCAACAAAACCGCTCTTTCCTTACCCAAGCAGCCTCATCAAAAACAGCCGCTCCGTTGTACAGGCGAAATAGCGGAATAATCAGCACGTCTTCTGTCAGCGTGTGTTCAAATCGCCGAAATCAAAAATTTAAGCCTGCAAAGAAGCGCGATTTTCCAGAACTTGGTCAATCAAACCGTATTCTTTGGCTTCTTCGGCGGACATGAAGTTGTCGCGGTCGGTGTCGCGTTCCAAATCTGCCAGGTCGCGGCCGCAGTGTTTCGCCATCAGGCGGTTGAGTTTCTCTTTGATTTTCAACAGCTCGCGGGCATGGATTTCAATGTCGGATGCCTGACCGCCCAAACCGCCGCTGATTAAAGGTTGGTGAATCATGATACGGCTGTTGGGCAGGGCGAAACGTTTGCCTTTCTCGCCTGCTGAGAGCAGGAATGCGCCCATGCTTGCCGCTTGTCCCAAGCACAAAGTGGAGACATTGGGCTTGATGAAATTCATGGTGTCGTAAATCGACATGCCTGCCGTTACCGAGCCACCCGGGGAGTTGATGTAGAAGAAAATATCTTTGTCCGGATTTTCACTTTCCAAAAACAACAGCTGGGCAACCACCAAATTGGCGGACTCGTCGGTTACCGGACCGACCAAAAATACGATGCGCTCTTTCAAAAGGCGCGAGTAAATATCAAATGCACGCTCGCCGCGGCCGCTTTGTTCGATAACGGTAGGAACGAGGTAATTATTGAAATCGAAGGACATTTTTGTCTCCTGTCAATGTTGCGAAAGCACCAAAGGGATGCTTTGGTGCTTTCAAGTTGCCTGTTTCAGACGACCTTTTGAAGATGATTAGGCTTGTGCGCCCATCACTTCGTCAAAAGACAAAGCTTTTTCGGTTACTTTGGCTTTGCCCAAAACGAAATCAACGACGTTGCTTTCTACAGCCAAAGAAGTCGGACCTTGCAGGCGGGAAGGCTCTGCGTAGTACCAGTCGATCACTTCTTGAGGATCTTCGTAGCTTTCTGCGAAGTTGGCAACAACGGCTTTGATTTGCTCTTCAGTCGGTTCCAGTTTGTTTTCTTCAACCAGTTTGGCCAAAATCAGTCCCAAAGATACGCGGCGTTCGGCTTGCTCTTTGAACATATCCAAAGGCAGATCCAAGTTGGCAGCGTCAGCCATGCCTTGGTTGACGAAGTTTTGTTTCATTTCGTTTGCCAAACGGGCGGCTTCTTCATTTACCAAAGCAACAGGCGCTTTCAGCTCTACGGCTTTGAGCAGCGCGTTCATTACAGATTCTTTGGTTTGTTCGTTCACACGGCGCTCAACTTCGCGGCCTACGTTTTTCTTCACTTCTTCGCGCATTTTGGCAACGTCGCCGTCAGCGATACCCAATGCTTTGGCGAAGTCGGCATCAACTTCGGGCAGGGTGGGTTCGGATACGTTGTTCAATGTGATGGTGAAGACAGCGGATTTACCGGCAACGTCTTTACCGTGGTAGTCTTCAGGGAAGTTGACGGTAACGTCTTTGCTTTCGCCTGCCTTCATGCCGACTACGCCGGCTTCAAATTCAGGCAACATTTGACCTGCGCCCAATACGAAGGCGTAGTTTTTGGATGCGCCGCCGGCGAAAGGTTCGCCGTCGATTTTGCCTTCGAAGTCGATGATGACGCGGTCGCCGTTTTGGGCTTCGCGTTCAACATGGTTGAAGCGGGTGCGTTGTTTGCGCAGGATTTCTACGGTTTGGTCCACTTCGGCATCGCCGACGGAAGCGGTTACTTTTTCGACTTCTTGTACAGACAAATCGCCGATAACGACTTCAGGGAACACTTCGAAAATCGCAGCGATTTTCAGGGATTCTTTATCGTCTTGTTCTTCAACGCCTTCGAAACGCGGATAGCCGGCAACTTTCAATTCTTGGGCAACGGCAACATCGTAGAAGCGGCGTTGGACCATTTCATTGATGACATCATTTTGAGCGCTTGCACCGTACATTTGGGCAATCATTTTTAAAGGTGCTTTACCCGGACGGAAACCGTCGATTTTTGCACGGCGTTGGGTTTGTTTCAGTTTTTTATCGGTTTCTGCGTTGATTTCGGACCAAGGCAGAGACAACATTACTTTGCGTTCCAGATTTTCTAAAGTTTCAACAGTTACGCTCATCGTAAGACCTTAATTTGTTGTGTTAAATAAAAAATGGGAATCCTTTTGCCAATGATGACTGCAAAAGCGGCTCCGACCCATCGGGGCTTTATCGTCCGTTGCTTGCAAAAGGTAGGAAAATTAGTTGGCTAGTATATCACAATGTTTGATTGACTGGATAATATAGTGGATTAACTTTAAACCAGCGCGGCGTTGCCTCGCCTTGTCCTGATTTAAATTTAATCCACTATATCGTCGATAGGCGGGCCGATTTTGCCCCGATAAAATAAGGTATTGAATCCGACATCATAAAAAGGTCGTCTGAAAACAGATATAACCAGTTTTCAGACGACCTTTGGTAATTATTGAGATCACAACTGGTCTTTTTGCGCCAGAATCCTGCGGCTGCCGTTGATGTCTGCGGGGGAAACGACACCGGCGTTTTCAAGCGCTTCCATCAGGTTGGCGGCGCGGTTGTAGCCGATGCGCAACTGGCGTTGCAGGGAGGAGATGGAAGTTTTTTTGCTTTCCAAAATGTAGGCGACGGCTTGGTCGAACAGTTCGTCGCTGCCTGCATTCGGATTGACGATGTTGGTGGTTTCCAGCGCAGCTTCACCGCTGAGCAAACCTTCGACATAGTCGGCGGGGGCTTGCGATTTGACGTAGTTGACGACTTGATGCACTTCGTCGTCTGAAACAAACGCGCCTTGCAGGCGGGTCGGCTCGGCGCTGCCCGGTTGCAGGAACAGGGAGTCGCCGTATTTCAGCAGTTCGTCCGCACCCATTTGGTCGAGGATGGTGCGGCTGTCGATTTTGCTTTGCACGGTAAACGCCATACGCGTCGGGATGTTTGCCTTAATCAGGCCGGTGACGACATCGACGCTCGGTCGTTGGGTCGCGACAATCATATGGATACCGGCAGCACGCGCTTTTTGGGCGAGGCGGGCGATTTGTTGCTCGACGGCTTTGCGTTCGGTCATCATCAGGTCGGCCAATTCGTCGATAACGACCACAATCATCGGCAGTTTTTCCAGCGGCTCGGGGTCGTCCGGATTCAGGCTGAACGGGTTAGGCATGGGTTTGCCCGATGCTTTGGCAGCTTCGACTTTTTGGTTGAAGCCTTCCAAGTTGCGCACGCCGGCGTGGGAAAGCAGACGGTAGCGTTTTTCCATTTCGGCGACACACCAGTTCAACGCCTGCCCTGCTTCGCGCATATCGGTAACGACCGGGCAGAGCAAGTGCGGAATGCCGTCGTAAATGCTCAATTCGAGCATTTTCGGGTCAATCATGATGAAGCGGACTTCGTCGGGCGTGGCTTTGAAAAGCATGGACATAATCATGCCGTTCACGCCGACGGATTTGCCCGAACCGGTCATACCGGCGACCAAAAGGTGCGGCATTTTTGCCAAATCGCCGACGACGGGCGTACCGGAAATGTCTTTGCCCAGCGCGACGGTCAGCTTGGATTTGGCTTCGGTAAACACGGGTGAAGAGAGAATTTCGCTCAACATCACGTCTTGGCGTTTTTCGTTGGGCAACTCGATACCCATCGTGTTTTTGCCCGCGATGGTTTCCACGATGCGCACGGATTGCAGCGACATAGATCGCGCCAAATCTTTAGACAAAGCAACGATTTGGCTGCCTTTTATACCTTGCGCGGGTTCGATTTCATAACGCGTAATCACAGGGCCGGAAGTGGCGGACACGACTTGCACGCCGATGCCGAATTCTGCCAGCTTGGATTCAATCAGCTCGGCAGTACGCTCCAATTCGGCAGGATTGATGCTGACGGGTTCGCCGTTGGGCAGGCGCAGCAGGTTCATGCTGGGTTTGTGATATTCGCCTGTTTGTTGCGGCTCGTTGTCTTCAAACAAGGAAGCCTGAATTTTGGGTGGCGGCGCGACGGAGACCGCAACAGATTTGCGGTTGCTGGTGCTGCCTGCAAGCGGAGTAACGGGCGTAGCGGTGATGTTTTTGGCTTCTTTCACCATACGGCGTGTATTTTCCGTTTCCAAGGCTTCGGCGGTCGAGCCGTCGTCCTTGCGTCTGCCCAATGCCTTTTCCAGACGACCCCAAATGCCTGAAAACAGGCTTTCGGTATTGCGTCCTGTTTTTGCCATGACTTCCAGCCAAGACACTTGCGCCAGCAAGGAAACGGAAAGCAGCAGCATGACGCACATAATCAGCAGGCTGCCGGATTTGCCCAGCAGCCAAGCCAAGCCCGAACCAGCCAAAGCGCCGACCAAACCGCCCGCACCGACAGGTAGGGTTTCGTCCAAAGTATTTTGAAGGGTGAAATATTCGAGAATCGGGCTGCACACCAAAAGCAGGAACAAAGCCAGCGCGGCAACGCCGTGGTTGTACGATTTGTAGTTTTCGCGCTTTTGCAGCGGGCGGAAATTTTTATAGAGGAAAACGCACGAAGCGGCGATCCACCACCAAAACGACAGACCAAAAAGATAATAGCCGACATCGGAAACATACGCGCCAAACAGCCCGCCGAAATTGGCGATGTCATCCGATTTCGGCACGCTGCGCGACCATGCGGGGTCAGTCATTTTGAAGCTGGCGAGGGAAATGGCGATGAAGACCGTCACCATCAGCCCGAAGAGCCACAGCGCGTCGTTAATCAGATTGACGACATGCTCGGGACGCGCTTTTTTTTCTTCATTTTTTTGCAGCGCTTTGGCAGCCTTCAAACGCTCGGAAACCTTGTTCGGCTCTGTCTGCGCCTTCGTTTGGCTTTGACGGCGCGTGCTCGGTTTGGCGTTTGTTTTGGCTTTAGTTTTTGATGCGGTTTTAGAGGATTTTGCGGTCATGGATGGATTTTTGATATTCGGTACAGGTCGTCTGAAAAGGGAAAACCGACGGGGAATCAATCCGTCGGGTGTAATGTGTGTTGGGTTCAAATTATACCGTATTTACCGTTTCTGATAAAACAAGGTCGTCTGAAAAAGGTTTTCAGACGACCTCTTGTTCAGCTGTCAGCCGTCAGTCTTTCAATGACTGCTCTGCGGCATTGCGGACTTTATCGGCAGCCGCTTCGATTTCGGATTGGACTACTTCGGCAGCAGCTTGCGCCGGAGCGGGCGTTTCCGCTTGTGCGGCGCTTGCGGTTTCGGTCGGCGCGGCAGCTTCAGGGGCTTGGAGCGGCAGGCGCGCCAAAACAGTGCGAACGCCGGTGACTTTGTCGCCGATGGCAACTTGAGCCTGCGCGTCAACCGGCAGATACATATCGACGCGCGAACCGAAGCGGATAAAGCCGTAGCGTTCGCCGCGGGTCAGTTTCTCGCCTGCTTTGGTGTAACACAAAATACGGCGGGCAACCAAGCCTGCGACTTGGACGAAGGTGATTTCGCGACCTGACGCGGTAGTCGCCAGTACGGCGTTGCGTTCGTTTTCGGTACTGGCTTTATCCAAATCGGCATTGAGGAATTTGCCTTTATTGTATTCGACGGCAGTCACGGTGCAGTCGGCAGGCGATTTTTGCGAGTGGACATTGAAGACGTTCATGAACACGCTGATTTTCAACGCCTCGATATCACGGTAAGGATCGCGCGCGCGCTCGACGACGACGATGCGTCCGTCAACGGGGCTTAAAATCGCTTCGGGGTCTTGCGGGATTTCGCGGGCGGGATCGCGGAAAAATTGCAGGGCAAATACGGTGAACACCCAAAACGGCAGCGACCACCAGCCGCAGCAGGCAGACACCAGCAAACTCAATACCAAACCGCCGCCGATAAACGGCCAGCCCTCGCGGGCGATAATCGGGTGGGGGTACAGACGGTTCATAACTTTCCTTTTCTATTCAAATTGCCGCCATTATAGCGGAATATCCTAAAAAGGTCGTCTGAACACTGTTTCAGACGACCTTTTGTCTTTTTGTATTTGTATAGTGGATTAACTTTAAACCAGTACGGCGTTGCCTCGCCTTAGCTCAAAGAGAACGATTCTCTAAGGTGCTGAAGCACCAAGTGAATCGGTTCCGTACTATCTGTACTGTCTGCGGCTTCGTCGCCTTGTCCTGATTTAAATTTAATCCACTATATTTATTGTTATCCGGCGGTGTTGCCGTTTTCCAAAACATCCAAGATGTTTTTGAGGTTGGCGGAATCGAGCTGGCCGGGGGCGGAGGCGGCTCCTGCCGTGCCGAATGTGATGGCGGAGCCGAAGGTCGAGCCTGCGATGCGGCTGACGAGTCCGAGCTTGCCCATGGAGATGGTAACGATCGGGCGGTTTGCGGTTTGACGGGCTTCCCAAGTGGCGTCCAAAAGCGTCAGGACATCGGCGGGGCTTTGGGGCATCACAGCGATTTTGCAGATGTCCGCGCCTGCCTCTTCCATTTTTTTCAGACGACCTGTGATGTCCGATTTGGCGGGCGTTTGATGGAAATCGTGGTTGCTCATCAGGACGGCGGTTTCGTGCGCTTTGGCGGCGGCAACCGCTTGGCGGACTTCGCCTTCGCCGGCGGAAAGTTCGATGTCGATGATGTCGATGATGCCTGAAGCGGCGGCTTTATCGAGCAATTCGAAATAATACGCTTTGCTGCAAGGGTATTCGCCGCCTTCCTCCGCGCGTCTGAAGGTGAACAGCAGCGGGGTTTCGGGAAAGGCGCGGCGTACGGCTTCGGCTTGGGCGATCAGGTATTCGGGATTGCCCGCTTGGTCGAAATAGTCGGCTCTGAATTCGATAATATCGAAACAGGCGTGTTCGAGGTTTTTCAGGGCGGCAGATAAGGCTGCTTCGTCTCGGGCAACCAAGGGAACGGCGATTTTCGGCTGTCCGCTGCCGAGCGTGAGATGGCGGATGGTCAGGGTTTTCATGGTTTTTCTGCTGTATTGGTGCGGTGGCTGTCGAGCAGCGGATCGGGGAACGGTGTCCAAACGACGCCGTTGATGCCGCTTTCGGTCAGGCGGCGGTTGAGCCAGCTGTTGCACGTATTGAAAAGATGGTAGCGTCCTTCTGCCTCGTAGAATGCGTCGTCAGCGCTGTAATGCGCGCCGGCGACGGGGATGGCTTTGCCTGCTTTCAATTTGAAATGACGCATCAGGTTGGCACTCAGGCGGCGGTATTGTTCGCGGCTGACGGTGAATTTGACGGTATTTTCGCCTTCGCGCGGCGGCTCGCGGTAGTAGATGGCGTGAATCAGCGTGCTGTTGACTCCGCTTAACGCCTGTACTGCCGTAGAGGCGGTCAAATCCGACCACTGCGGCGTTTTCAAATAGAAATTGCGCTCGCCCCAGCCTATGCCGACGTGGCGGATGGGCGCATCGCCTTGCCCTGCGGTACTGTCGGCAGGATTGATGATGCTGGTCCAGTCGAAAAGGTCGTCTGAAAGCGGCATGATGATGTCGGCGTGTACGCCGTTGCTATGTAAATAAAGTGTGACGTCGCCGTCGGAGGCGGTGCCGTCTTGTGGAATTTTACCGAGTATGTAAGCGGCGGCAAAGTAAAGGATGGCGGCGATGATAAATGCCAACACGGCTTTCAGGAGGATTTTGAATATTTTTTTCATTGACGTGACGGCGTCGTTAAAGATGCGGCATCATATCACGATAACGGCATGTTTTAAGTATTTCAGACGACCTTAACGCTTTAACTACAAAAGAGGTCGTCTGAAAATCAACAAAAAGATATTTTTAGTTTCCCATCAATCCGTTTTCGTAAAAAACCGCACCCGATTGTTAACATTATATTTACACTACACCCGATTACAAATATACTCATTGCCATGCCGCACGGCTTTGTTTGCCTGAAATCCAAAGCCTGCGAACAACCCGCTGCGGGAAACAAGAAAAACCGATTCAGTGAAATCAATAAAAAAGCAATGTTAGGCGATGAGCCCAGGCATCCGTGGTTTTAGCGATTTCACGTTATGTTTCAGAGGAATACTCCATGGACTTACATGCAAAGGACAAAACCCAGCATCCTGAGAATGTCGAGCTGCTCAGTGCGCAAAAGCCGATTACCGACTTTAAGGGCCTGCTGACCACCATCATTTCCGCCGTCGTCTGTTTCGGCATTTACAGCATCCTGCCTTACAGCACCGATGCCAACAAAGGCATTGCGCTGTTGATTTTCGTTGCCGCGCTTTGGTTTACCGAAGCCGTCCACATCACGGTAACCGCATTGATGGTGCCGATTCTCGCCGTCGTACTCGGCTTCCCCGATATGGACATCAAAAAAGCGATGGCGGGCTTTGCCGATCCGACGATTTACATCTTCTTCGGCGGCTTCGCGCTTGCCACCGCCCTGCACATGCAGCGTCTCGACCGCAAAATCGCCGTCAACCTCTTGCGCCTGTCGCGCGGCAATATGAAAGTCGCCGTATTGATGCTGTTTGCCGTTACCGCCTTCCTGTCCATGTGGATCAGCAATACCGCGACCGCCGCCATGATGCTGCCTTTGGCTATGGGTATGATGAGCCACCTCGACCAAGAAAAAGAACGTAAAACCTACGTCTTCGTCCTGCTCGGCATTGCCTACTGCGCCAGTATCGGCGGTTTGGGTACCGTGGTCGGTTCGCCGCCGAACATGATCGCCGCCAAAGCCCTGAATCTGGACTTCGTCGGCTGGATGAAGCTCGGCCTGCCGATGATGCTGTTGATTCTGCCCTTGATGCTGTTTTCCATGTACGTCATCCTCAAACCTAATCTGAACGAACGCGTCGAAGTCAAAGCCGAATCTATCCCTTGGACGCTGCACCGTGTAATCGCGCTGTTGATTTTCTTGGCTGCTGCCGTTGCTTGGGTATTCAGCTCCAAAATCAAAGAAGCGTTCGGCATTTCCAACCCTGACACCGTCATTGCCCTGATTGCCGCCGTCGCCGTCGTCGTATTCGGCGTGGCGCAATGGAAAGAAGTCGCCCGCAACACCGACTGGGGCGTGTTGATGCTCTTTGGCGGCGGCATCAGTTTGAGCGCGCTGCTGCAATCCTCCGGCGCATCCGAAGCATTGGGTCAGCAGGTGGCCACCACTTTCACCGCCGCGCATCCGCTACTGGTGATTTTCGTGGTCGCCGCCTTCATCATCTTCCTGACCGAGTTCACCAGTAACACCGCCTCCGCCGCGCTGCTCGTCCCCATTTTCGCCAGCATCGCCACGCAAATGGGGCTGCCCGAACAAGTCTTGGTATTCGTCATCGGCATCGGCGCATCTTGCGCGTTCATGCTGCCGGTGGCCACGCCGCCCAATGCGATTGTGTTCGGTACAGGCTTGATTAAGCAACGCGAAATGATGAACGTCGGCTTGCTGCTGAACGTCCTCTGTATCGTATTGGTTGCGCTGTGGGCTTATTTCATCCTGATGTAAACCCGTAAAACCATAACCACAAGGTCGTCTGAAAGAATATTTTTCAGACGACCTTGAAGTTTTTCCGCCCAGCACCATTTGTAAAAAGATTCTTAACGAAAGGAAACCCATGATTATCCTGCATACCAACAAAGGCGACATCAAAATCGAACTCGACTTCGACAAAGCCCCCGTTACCGCCAAAAACTTCGAGCAATACGTCAAAGACGGCTTCTACGACGGCGTAATCTTCCACCGCGTCATCAAAGGCTTCATGATTCAAGGCGGCGGCATGGACGAGAACATGAACGAAAAAGAAACACGCGAGCCGATTCAAAACGAAGCGTCCAACGGCCTGCCCAACGAGAAATACACTATCGCCATGGCGCGCACCTCCGACCCGCATTCCGCCAGCGCGCAATTCTTCATCAACACCGCCGACAACGCCTTCCTGAACTTCCGTTCTAAAGAACTGTACGGCAAAACCGTCGTCCAAGACTGGGGCTACGCCGTATTCGGCAAAGTCGTCGATGGTTTTGATGTAGTCGATGCCATCGAAGGCGTCGCCACCAAACGCCACGGCTACCACGACGACGTACCGACCGAACCTGTCGTCATCACCAAAGCCGAAGTGGTATAAATTTGACGCGTTACATCCCATAATGCAAAAAGCAGCCTGAAACAGGCTGCTTTTTTATTGGGCAAATATTTGAACGCAATCCGCCGCGCTTGTTTTCAGACGACCTCTGATATCGAAACCGTCGCCTACGGATTCAAACCCGCTTTGCCCCATCTCAAAAGACGATTTATAGTGGATTATAGTGGATTAAAATAAAAATGAGACAAGGCGGCAACGCCCGCCGTGTACGGGTAGTACATAAGGGCGTTGGCAACGCCGTACCGGTTTAAAGTTAATCCACTATAATCCGCCATGGATTTTCCGTTACAATAAAAGCTGGTTTTGTTCACAGGAACCCATCATGCAGATTCAACCCTACCAAGCCGACATTGCCGAAAGAATGCTGATCGGAACGACCGGAGAGACCATTCATCCCGATGCCCAATTCGTCCACACCGAAAACGGCTATTGGATTGCTTGGCATGACCAAACCGCCGCCCTGCTCGCTCCTGATACGCCGCCCGATATCCCCTGCTTTTGGGTCGAAGGGGCGCAAAGCCTCGAAGAACTTGTCGCACTGGTTGAAAACGGCGAATTCGACGAAATGGAAGAATTCGACGGCGACGACGAAAGCTGGCACGAAGCGGCTTCCGGATGCAGCGGCGGACACCACGACCATCAATGCGGATGCGAACACTGATGAACATAAAAGTCCTTCTTCTTCCCGTGTTCCTCAGTTTGGCACTCAGCGGCTGTATCGTCACCAGCGCCGTCAATCTGGCCGCCACCACTGTCATGACCGCAGGTAAAATCGCTGTCAAAGGCACAGGCGCGTTAATCAATGCCGCGATTCCCGACAAGGACAAAAAGAAGGACAAAGAAAAGAAATCCCGCGAACAACAGGCGGATGATTATTTAGAAGAACCGCGTGAAGAATAAGCAGCCGCGCCCTACACCGACAGCTGCAAAACCATTTATTCAAACAAAAGGTCGTCTGAAACGGCAAACCGTTTTTCAGACGACCTTTTTTGCTTCTATAGTGGATTAAATTTAAATCAGGACAAGGCGACGAAGCCGCAGACAGTACAGATAGTACGGAACCGATTCACTTGGTGCTTCAGCACCTTAGAGAATCGTTCTCTTTGAGCTAAGGCGAGGCAACGCCGTACCGGTTTAAAGTTAATCCACTATATTAAGACCTTACCGGATCATCAGGCTTAAAACCCGTTTTCCATCATGATTTCGCCCGGGATGCGGTTGCGGTGCATAGCAAAGCCCAAGTCCATCAGGGCTTGGAACGTGTCTTTGACCATGGCGGGGTTGCCGCAGACCATAAAGCGCGTGTCTGCTTTGGTGAACTTGAATCCCGCGTATGTTTCGAGGCTGCCGTCTTTCAGCAGCTCGGGAATGCGCTTGCCGCTCAACGCGCCTTCGGTTTCCTCGCGCGTGGTAATGGGGACGAAGCGGAATTTGTGGAAATACTCGCCAATCAGCGGATGGTCTTTCAACGCTTCAACACGTCGTCTGAAAATCAGTTCATCGGCGAAAGAAACTGAGTGCGCCAAAATCAAGCGGTCGAAACGCTGCCAGATTTCGGGTTGCTCGATGATGGAGAGGAAAGGTGCGATGCCCGAACCGGTGCAGAGCATGACCAAGTCCTTGCCGTCGGGGAAGCGTTCGGGCAGGAGGAAGCCCGTAGCGGTTTTGTCGAGCAGTATGGTGTCGCCCTCTTTCATGGCGGCGAACCGCGCGGACATGGGGCCGCCTTCGATCAAAACGGCAAAATATTCAAGCGTGTCGGCGTATTCGGCGGACACGACGGAATACGCGCGCCAGATAAAGCCTTCGCCGTCGCGAAAACCGAGCCGCGAAAACTGCCCCGCCGAGAAGCGGTAGGATTCGGGGCGGCTGATGGCAAAAGTCATCAGTTTGGGCGTATGGTGTTTAATCCACAAGACTTTTTCTTCGGTAAACTTGGCTTCGGGCGAGGCTGCCATAATGGGATTCCTTGTGTGTGCGGGATGGGAAACGAGAGGTATTATACCCGTTCGCTTGACGAAAGGTCGTCTGAAAACCTGATTGCCCGGTATTCAGACGACCTTGAAGCGGAACTGAAACTCAAAATTTACGGCTGACGGTGCAGGCGCATGGTTTTGCCGTTTTGCTCCAAAATCAAATCATTGCCGTCGAAACGATAGTTCCACACGCTTTTCATGTTCAAGAAAGCCTCTTCCAGCTTCATGTCTTCACACAGCATCATCGTCGTGGCAATCGGACCAAAATCAATTTTGCCCGCTCCGGCTTCCTGCGCTTGAAGCGTCAAATGATTGCAACCCATCTTGCCATGCGCCTTGGGCATTTTGCTCAAATCCAAAAAAGCGGTTCTGCCCGCCAAATCTTTTTCGGTGAATTTGTCGAAAGAAACCACAAACCATTTCGCCGCCAAAGCCGGCGTTGACGCTTGACGCGGTTCGGATGGTTTTTCAGACGACGTGACAGGTTGGGACGGCTGCGGTTTTTCAGCAGGCGAAGTACAGGCGGTCAGAATGATTGCGGTCATAAGGGTGGGGATCAGGGTTTTCATGATTTTGCCTTTCTAACGTGAGGTCAGCTAAAAGGTCGTCTGAAACCGCTTCAGCGAAACCCGCTACGCACTTTTCAGACGACCTCTTTATCTTACAGCGTCGAATCCAAAGCCTTGGAAATATCGTTCCAAATATCGTCCGCGTCTTCGATGCCGATGGAGAAGCGCAGCAGGCCGACTTTGATGCCCATTTCCATTTTCACATCATGCGGCACGCCGCTGTGGGACTGGGAATAGCAATGGTTGACCAGACTTTCGACACCGCCGAGGCTGGACGCCATTTTGACCAGTTTCATGTTTTTAATCACGCTGTTTGCCGCTTCGCGCGTGTCGTTTTTCAAATAAACCGTTACCACGCCGCCTATGCCTTTGGGCATTTGGGTTTTCGCCAGTTCGTAATGTTCGTGCGACGGCAGTCCTGGATAGAACACTTTTTCTACGGCGGGATGGGCTTCGAGGCGGCGGGCGATGTCGAGCGCGTTTTTGCAGTGCGCTTCCATACGCAAGGCGAGCGTTTTGATGCCGCGCAACACCAGCCAGCAGTCCATCGGGCCGGCAATCGCGCCGGTATGCACCATCATGTCGTGCAGCGGTTTCGCCAGTTCTTTGGTTTTAACCGCAACGATGCCCATCAATACGTCGGAGTGGCCGCAAAGGTATTTGGTGGCGGAGTGGAACACGATGTCGCAGCCCATTTCCAGCGGCTGTTGCAGATACGGCGTGGCGAAGGTGTTGTCGATGCCTACTAATGCGCCAACGGCATGGGCTTTGGCGGCAAGCGCTTTGATGTCTACCAGCCGCAAAAGCGGATTGGACGGGGTTTCCAGCCAAACCAGTTTCACATTGTGCGCGGCAAGCAGTTCGTCCAAGCGGTCGGGGTTGCCCAAATCGGCAAAGACGACGTTTACGCCCCACTCTTTATAGACGTCAACCAGCAAGTCATACGCGCCGCCGTAAATATCGGCGACAGCAACGATGGTATCGCCCGGACGCAGGAAGGTACGCCACACGGCATCAATGCCCGCCATACCGCTGGAAAAGGCAAAACCCGCCGCCCCGCGTTCCAAATCGGCAACCGTATCTTCCAAAACCTGACGGGTCGGATTGCTCAGGCGCGAATAGCGGTAGGGAACCTGCTCGCCGATTTCGTGCAGCGCGAACATACTGTTCTGATAAATCGGCGGCATCAGCGCGCGGTTGTGTTCGTCGCAATCGTAGCTGGAATGGATGGCTTTGGTGGCGAATTTCATCTCGGTTCAACCTTATAAAGATATGAATAATTCAGGATTTTATCACTATCCGAAAAATAGAAACAATCAATGCGGACACGGTTTGCAAGTGATATAATCTCGCATTTGCAAAACGGACGGCATGAATCCGTTTCCAAACGACACACACCCCAACAATCCGACAATTAAGGACAAACAACGCATGAACGCCATTGCAGACGTGCAATCCAGCCGAGATTTACGCAATCTGCCGATTAACCAGGTCGGTATCAAAGACCTGCGCTTTCCGATTACTTTGAATACCGCCGAAGGCAGCCAATCCACCGTCGCCCGCCTGACCATGACGGTTTTCCTGCCCGCCGACCAAAAAGGCACGCATATGTCGCGCTTCGTGGCGTTGATGGAGCAACAAACCGAGGCTTTGGATTTCGACAGGCTGCACAAACTGACCGCCGAAATGGTCGCGCTTTTAAACTCTCATTCCGGCAAAATCAGCGTTTCCTTCCCCTTCTTCCGCAAAAAATCCGCACCTGTTTCCGGCATCCAATCCCTGCTGGACTACGACGTTACCCTGACGGGCGAAATTAAAAACGGCGCATACAGCCATAATTTGAAAGTCATGGTGCCCGTAACCTCGTTGTGCCCGTGTTCCAAAGAAATTTCCCAATACGGCGCGCACAACCAACGCTCGCACGTTACCGTCAGCCTGACCGCCAACGCCGAAGTCGGTATCGAGGAAATCATCGACTGCGTCGAAGCACAGGCAAGCTGCCAGCTTTACGGACTGCTCAAACGCCCCGATGAAAAATACGTGACCGAAAAAGCCTATGAAAACCCGAAATTCGTAGAAGACATGGTGCGCGACGTAGCCACCGCGCTGATTGCCGACGGACGCATCGAAAGCTTCATCGTCGAAAGCGAAAACTTCGAATCGATACACAACCACTCGGCTTACGCTTATATTGCTTATCCTTAAACAAGCAAAAAATCGAAAAGGTCGTCTGAAAACCGGAAAATCAGTTTTCAGACGACCTTTCCCGTTCCAATCGACTATGAAAAAGAGACAATCCGACGGGCATCATCTATCAAGCAGTCCGATAATCCCCCCTCGCAACGATATAGTGAATTAACTTTAAATCAGGACAAGGCGACGAAGTCGCAGACAGTACAGATAGTACGGAACCGATTCACTTGGTGCTTCAGCACCTTAGAGAATCGTTCTCTTTGAGCTAAGGCGAGGCAACGCCGTACTGGTTTAAAGTTAATCCACTATAAAAAACAATCGCTGCTTTTAATATAAATTAAGGCCTATAAACGGCTGCTGCGTTTATAATGCGCCTATTCAACCCTTCCACTGAGAAGACGCCATGAAAAAACTCCTTTACTTCTTTACCGCCTTTTTTGCCCTGTGTTCCAGCGCGTTCGCTGTGAACGCCGACGATTTGCTGCCGCCTGAAAAAGCGTTCGTGCCGCAAGTGAACGTTACCGACAAAGGCATCAACGTCGAATTCAAAATCGCCGACGGCTACTATATGTACCAATCGAAAATCGTCGCCGCCACCGCGCCTGAAGGCGTATTGGGCGAACCCGTTTTCAGCAAAGGCGAAGCCAAAGAAGATGAGTTTTTCGGCAAACAAACCGTGTTCCACCGCGCCGCGCAGGTCAACTGGCCTTACAAAAAAGCCGCGCCGACCTACAAGCTGACGCTGACTTATCAAGGTTGTGCCGAAGCCGGCGTATGTTACCCGCCCGTGGACACGTCTTTTGAGATTAATGGCAACGGCCTGTACCAGCCGCAAAGCGACGAACCCATATCCGCCAAAGACCGCTTCCTGCAACCCGATTCCGCCAAACCATCCCCCGCCGCCGCGCCTAAAGCCTCGCAAAACGACGACAGCAGCCGCTTCAAATTATCGTGGGACACATTAAACGCCAACCTGTTGGCGTTTTTTACCGCAGGGGTATTCCTGAGCTTTACCGCCTGTATGTATCCGCTTTTACCGATTGTTTCCAGCATCATCGTCGGCGATAAAACCGCCGGCAAAGGCCGCGCCTTCGCGCTGTCCGTAGCGTATGTGCAAGGTTTGGCACTGACCTACACGCTGGTCGGCGTCATCGCAGGCTTGACGGGCGCGCTTCTGACCGTATGGCTGCAACAGGCATGGGTCGTCCTTGCCGCCGCAGGCCTGATGGTCGTCCTCGCGCTCTCCATGTTCGGACTCTTCAACATCCAACTGCCCAACGCCGTCCAATCCTACTTCCAAAACCAAAGCAGCAAACTCTCCGGCGGCAAAATCTTCTCCGTCTTCGTCATGGGCATACTCTCCGCGCTGATCGTCGGCCCCTGCGTTGCCCCGCCGCTCGGATTCGCCCTAGGCTATATCGGACAAACCGGTGATGCCGTTTTGGGCGGACTGGCGTTGTATGTCTTGGCACTCGGCACCGGCGTCCCGCTGATCCTCATCGGCACATTCGGTGGCCACGTCCTGCCCAAAGCAGGCGACTGGATGAACGGCATCAAATACGCCTTCGGCTTCATCCTGCTTGCCGTAGCCGTCTATCTCGCCACGCCGCACCTGCCCTACTACCTCGTTGTCGCGCTTTACACCCTGCTCATGATCGTCCCTGCCGTCATGTTGCTGGTTAAATCCGGCAAACAAAAAGGTCGTCTGAAAACCGCAGCCTCCGTTTTGGGCTTCCTGCTCATCATCGGCGGCGCATGGTTCGGCTGGCAAAGCGCAAACAAACAAACCACCGCCCTGCACCACTTCCTGACACTCTCTCCCCCGTCCGAAGCAGGCACAACCACCGACCACGGCAAAATGTTCACCGACGTCGCCGAACTCAAAGCCGCCATGGACGCCGCATTGAAAGCCAACCCCGACAAACCCGTCGTTTTGGATTTCTATGCCGACTGGTGTATTTCCTGCAAAGAAATGGCAAACTACACGCTCAACCAGCCGCAAGTGCATGAAGCCGTCGATATGGAACGCTTCTTCCAAATCGACGTAACCGCCAACACGCCCGAACACCAGGCACTCTACAAAGAATACGGAATCTACGGCCCGCCGGGCATTTTCGCCATCCACGCTGACGGCCGCCGCAGCGACCCCTTGCTCGGCTTCGCCAAACCGGACGAATTCATCAACTGGTACAAACAAAACGAAAAATAAAGACGAAAGGTCGTCTGAAAACCTGAAACAGGGTTTTCAGACGACCTTTTTATAGTGGATTAACTTTAAATCAGTACGGCGTTGCCTCGCCTTGCCGTACTATCTGTACTGTCTGCGGCTTCGTCGCCTTGTCCTGATTCAAATTTAATCCACTATAAATGGTGGTTTTCAACCCCGCCACTGGTTACGCCTACTTAATTTTCAAAATTGGAAGATTAAGATGTCTTAATTCATTTTGTTTCGGACATGAGGTCTTTAACGAGCCTTTCTTACCTTTTTCTACATCTAGGCGTATCGATATGAAGCATTGATTTTTATCATGAATATATTCATCTACAACATAACCTACACCCGTTTCTTCATCTGTATCAATTTCCGAATCCCCTGATTTTAATTTTGCCACGCCTTGCGCCAAAGAATTTTTCCCTGAATTGCGCGGGTTATATATATCAAACTGTATATTTCCATTTTTCAAATGCTTTGTCTGAAGCAATAGACCTGTTTTGTTTACTCGATATGTCCCTGAATAGGCTGACAAAGGTATAAAAAGTAAAAACACATATAAAAACTTTTTCATCATACTGCTCTTTCCTCAATTATAGTGGATTAAAATAAAAATGAGACAAGGCGGCAACGCCCGCCGTGTACGGGTAGTACATAAGGGCGTTGGCAACGCCGTATCATTGCAATTTTAATCCACTATAAATTTTAAAGATAAGAATGCTCTAGTGATCCAAGTTTGAACCGATACCACGTTGTCTCAACTTAGCCCAAAGATTGCGACTGAAGGTCTAAAATGACAATAGATTTATATGGTAACTGATTGATGCAATGGGCTGCAACAAATGGGATAAACGGCGAAAAGGTCGTCTGAAAGCGAATATTTCATTTTCAGACGACCCTTTTGAATTTGAACTCAATAAATAATGTTTTTGCCGTAGCTTTCCAAAATCGATTTGATTTTGAGGATGGTTTCTTTGGGGGGCGGATGTACGCCGGTGAGTTTGTAGGTGTCGCCGCACAATGCCCATTTGTGCGCGCCCAGTTCGTGATAAGGAAGGAGTTCGACCATTTCGACGTTGTCCATGTCTGCGATGAATTCGCCGAGCAGGTGGGCGGAACGGTCGTCGTCGGTATAGCCCGGCACGACGACGTAGCGGACGCGGGCGGGCTGTTTGCGTTCGGCGAGGTAGTGGGCGAATTTGAGGGTTTTGGTGTTGGGGATGCCGACGAGGACTTTGTGGATTTCGGGGTCGATTTGTTTTAAATCGAGCATGACGAGGTTGGTGTGGTCGAGCAGGTCGTCAAGGATGGAATCGTAATGCAGGGCGTAACCGTTGCTGTCGAGGCAGGTGTGGATGTCGTGTTCTTGGCAAGCGGTGAACCAGTCGCGTACGAATTCGTATTGCAGGAGCGGTTCGCCGCCTGTGGCGGTAACGCCGCCACCTGTGGCGCGCAGGTAGTGTCGGTAGGACATGACTTGCTTCATGACTTCGGGCACGGTCATTTCTTGGGCTTGTTCGGTGTGCAAGTCCCATGTGTCGCGGTTGTGGCAGTAGAGGCAGCGCATGAGGCAGCCTTGCAGAAAGAGGACGTAGCGCAACCCGGGACCGTCCACCGCGCCGCAGGATTCTACGGAATGGACGATGCCTTTGCCGTTGTAATGGCGGTGTCCGAGGTCTTTGGCGGGGGCGGGCGTTTCGGGGTTGATGGCGATAGATGTCTGCATGGTGTCTGATGTACCGGATATTGGGGTCGTCTGAAAACTTGTTTTTGTGTTGCAGAGGATTCTTCTTATTGGATTAATATGCGGGCATTGCGTTCCCTGTTGTGGGAAGTTTATGGGCTGTTTTTAAATAGGTAAATGGGTTTTAATGATAACTCTATTGTACCGCCTTCGGTCGTCTTGATTTAAAGTTAATCCACTGGATTTTGATATTATCAAACCATTGCTTCAGGCAAAATCAAGCCGGGTTCCGGATAATCCGTCCCCCGGCTTGGTTTACTGTAAACCCTTTGCTTTACATGGTTTGTGTAAAGGTGCGGGTAATCACGTCAAGCTGCTGTTCGCGGGTCAGCGAGTTGAAGCGTACGGCGTAACCGGACACGCGGATGGTCAGTTGCGGATATTTGTCCGGATTGTTCATCGCGTCTTCCAGCGTTTCGCGGGTCAATACGTTGACGTTCAGGTGTTGGCCGCCTTCCACCTCTCCTTCTTCGTGGTGGAAGTAGCCGTCCATCAGGCCTGCGAGGTTGCGTTCGCGGGAATTTTCATCTTTGCCCAATGCGCCCGGCACGATGGAGAAGGTGTAGGAAATACCGTCTTTGGCGAACTCAAACGGCAGTTTCGCTACGGAGGTCAGCGAAGCGACGGCGCCGTTGACATCGCGGCCGTGCATCGGGTTGGCACCCGGACCGAACGGTGCACCAGCGCGGCGGCCGTCCGGCGTGTTGCCGGTTTTTTTGCCGTACACGACGTTGGAGGTAATGGTCAACACAGACTGGGTCGGCGTTGCGTTGCGGTAAGTTTTGTGGGTTGCCACTTTTTTCATGAAGCGTTCCACCAAGTCGCAGGCAATGTCGTCCACGCGGTCGTCGTTGTTACCGAACTGCGGATATTCGCCTTCGATTTCAAAGTCGACGGCAATACCGTTTTCATCGCGAATCGGTTTGACTTTGGCGTATTTGATGGCGGACAGTGAGTCGGCGGCCACAGACAAACCGGCGATACCGCAGGCCATAGTGCGTTTCACGTCGCGGTCGTGCAGCGCCATCAGCGCGGCTTCGTAACTGTATTTGTCGTGCATGTAATGGATGATGTTCAGCGCGGTAACGTATTGGGTTGCCAGCCAATCCATGAATTTGTCCATGCGCGCAAAGACAGTGTCGTAGTCCAAGACTTCGTCCATAATCGGTTCGGTTTTCGGGCCGACCTGGTCTTTGGATTTTTCGTCCACGCCGCCGTTGATTGCGTACAGCAGGGTTTTCGCCAAGTTGGCGCGTGCGCCGAAGAACTGCATTTGTTTGCCGACCACCATCGGGCTGACGCAGCAGGCAATGGCGTAGTCGTCGCTGTTGAAGTCCGGACGCATCAAATCGTCGTTTTCGTATTGGATGGACGAGGTGTCGATGGACACTTTGGCGCAAAATTCTTTAAAGCCTTGCGGCAGTTGTTCAGACCACAACACGGTAATGTTCGGTTCGGGAGACGGACCCATGTTGTACAGGGTGTGCAGCACGCGGAAGTTGGTGCGCGTTACCAGCGTGCGGCCGTCCAAACCCATACCGCCGATGGATTCGGTTGCCCAAATCGGGTCGCCGGAGAAGAGTTGGTCGTATTCGGGCGTGCGCAGGAAACGAACCATACGCAGTTTCATCACCAAATGGTCGATAAACTCTTGCGCTTGGGTTTCGGTAATCACGCCGTTTTTCAGGTCGCGCTCGATGTAAATATCCAAGAACGAAGACACGCGGCCGAACGACATGGCGGCGCCGTTTTGCGATTTAACGGCGGCAAGGTAGGCGAAGTAAGTCCATTGGATGGCTTCTTGCGCATTTTTCGCAGGGCCGGAAATGTCGTAGCCGTAAGAGGCCGCCATTTCTTTCATTTGACCCAAGGCTTTGTATTGGTCGTTGATTTCTTCGCGGCGGCGGATAACTTCTTCCAGATTCACGCCGTTTTCCAAATCGGCTTGCAGCGAATTGAATTGGTTGAATTTGTCGGCCATCAGAAAATCGATACCGTACAACGCCACGCGACGGTAGTCGCCGATGATGCGGCCGCGGCCGTAAGCATCCGGCAAGCCGGTAATCACACCGGATTTGCGGCAACGGCGGATATCGGGCGTATAAACGTCAAACACGCCTTGGTTATGGGTTTTACGGTATTTGGTGAAGATTTCGCTGACTTCAGGGTTCAACTCGACGTTGTACACTTTGCACGCGTCTTGTACCATTTTCAAACCGCCGAACGGCATAATGGAGCGTTTCAGAGGCTCGTCTGTTTGCAGACCGACGATGGTTTCCAAATCTTTATCGATATAGCCCGGCGCGTGGCTCGTAATTCCGGACACAACTTGCGCGTCGATTTTGTAGGGTTCGTGCGTGCGGTTTTCGACTTTGATGCCTTCCATCACTTCCGCCCACAGTTTGGTCGTCGCCTCGGTCGCAGGCGCGAGGAAAGACGCATCGCCTTCATAAGGCGTATAGTTTTTCTGAATAAAATCGCGCACGTCGACATTGGTTTCCCAATTACCGCCGACAAAACCTTCCCAAGCGGCAGGGCGTTGTTGTATATCGGTTGACATATCAAGCTCCTAATTTGTCAGATAGAATTTATAGGTAGAAGAAATTTACCTTTGCAGAATAGCACTTTAGCTCTATGAAGTGTAACGATTGGCGGAGATGTGAACGCTTACCCGATATTATTTTGACTTACATCAATGAGAACAGTTATTACTTAAAACTACATTTTATTTTTCAAGCCTTTAGCGTGTAAACAAGTGTAGAATATAAAATTAAGCCCTGAAAACTTGTCCGGTTTTCAGGGCTTTTCTTTAGGTATTTGATTTCATGCAATTACATTGTGTAAAGGTCACAAGTTGGACACAAATTGGACACAAAGCAAAAAGACAGCCTGAATTATAAGCTGTCTTTTGGTAATTTAGAGTCTTAGATTATTCAATAAATTCATAGATTTATTGGTGCCCGGAGCCGGAATCGAACCGGCACGGCCGGTTTAGGGCCGACGGATTTTAAGTCCTTTATGTAAAACCTAACCCATTGTTTTTAAATAGAAGTGAAGTCTGCACATACCATCACATACTATTTATTTCAATGTGTTTCAGTCACAAAATGGACACACCCCAAAGAACGAAAATCCAAGCATTCTAACTTTCAGTTTGCTTAGATTTTCGTTTTTTCTTTTCAAATGGAATATTGTAAATAATGAAAAATAAATATGACAATGAAGAAAACGAAAGCAATTTTATGATTTTAGTAGTAAGCATAATCTATATCTTAAGTATGATTTATTTCATAGTCCTGTTTTACGAATTAATACACAGCATTCACTGGGATAGATAAACATGAAAAAAATGTTGAAACTAACTGCCTCACTCTTTGTTATCTGCCATTCATCGGCGTTTGCCGCCGCCCCATACCCTCAATATGAGGCTTTGGTTGAAAAACATGCCGCATTGCAACGTTTGGATAAAAACATTGTATGGGCTGTTATGGGCAGGGAAAGTAGTGGCAACCGTTATGCCCTGTCTAACAAAAATGCACGGGGTCTGTTACAGGTTATTCCGCCAACGGCAGCACGGATGGGGGTAAACCCAAAATACCTTTACGATCCGGAACAAAACATCATCGCAGGTACTCGTTACCTGCGTTTTTTATGTAACCATTTTCCTGATAGATCCAGTATTCACGGCTGTAATCTTGACTTAGTGCTTGCCGGCTATAACGCCGGCGAAGGAGCAGTTCGGAAATATGGTGGTATTCCACCATATCGGGAAACCAAGCTTTACGTCCGCAACGTCAAAGCACGTTACGCACGTTTAAGTGGAAAAAATCCAGCTGCAATACAACCTGTTCCGGTAACGGTTGCCAACAAGAAAATATCTGATTCGCCATACAGACAGGCAGTATTCTCAGAGCGAACCAATTTCTCCGATATACCTGTCCGAATTGAAAGAGGAATACATCAGCAAGTTGTTCTACAAAAACCAGAACCTAAGTCTTGGGATGTTTTCGGTGATTTTTAATACACGACCTTATGGTCGTTTTTTTGTATCCGCCATATTGGCGGTCTTTTTTTTGGAGCTTCAAAAATGAAATATGTGAGTGAAAACACCCGTCAATGGGTAAAAGCGGTTTTGTTTAGTGCAATGTTGGGTGGTATTCAGACGGCTTTGGCCGCCGGCGGCCTGTCAACCGGAGAGAGTACAGTCAAACAATGGTTTCAAGAGTGGTACAACATTTTGGCGATTGTTGCAGGTGTGGCAATTGTCATGGTTGCTGTTGGCGGTTATTTTCAAGAAAAAACTATTGGCGACATTCTTCGGGTTTGCGGTTGGATTTTTCTGTTCGGATGCGGACCGGCGTTGGCGGCAGGGATTATTAAAGCAGCAAAAAGCGTTAACTTCTAATTGACACAGGGTGAATACGGATGAACGGATTACCCGAAATCAATATTGACACAGAGTACAGTTCTTATGAGGGACTGTCACGTGTCGCCATGCTGGCCGGAGTTCCTATTATTCCGGGCTTTATTATCTTAGTGGTATTTATGGCTACCGCCATGTTCCTTATGCCTGTTTACGGTTTGAAGGCTTTCGGGATTTTCCTGCTGGCCCTGCCCTGTATCTATTTCTTGAGGATGCTCACGAAAAGGGATGATCAGGCATTACGTATATTGGGTTTGGAAATTTACTGGTGGTTCGTCCGGAGGAAGTCAAATCTTTTCGGTGACACCCTAACCATTACAGCAACCAAATTTGGAAGAGACCGCGATGATTACATCCGATTTATTAAGGAAGAAACTGAAGAGGCAGCCGCCGCAGCAAAACTTTTTTCCGAAAGTCAGTCGGCACGTTGCTGAGCACATTGTGCATTATGAAAACGGCTACTTGGGCTTTACCGTTAAATTTGACGGTATTCCGTTTGAAGGCGTGAATGACGGGCACTTGATAGCGGCAAACGAAACCCTCAAAAGGGTTTTGAATGCCGCTGGCAAGCAATATGGTAGTCGGCTTGCCATATGGACGACGCTCCAACGGCAGAAAATTGATTTGAAAAGAAACTATATTTTCAAAAATAACTTCTGCCGACAGTTTGCAGATCACTATATCGAACAATTCAACCAAAAAGACTATTTTGAAAATTTGTTCTACTTATCAGTCGTCTTGAAATACCATGATTTTTCAGATGGGGTTGAAGAAACGGCGGAGCTGTTGGATTTGATCGTAAAAGGATTAAGCATATTTGATCCCGAACCGTTGGGCGTTTATGAAAACGAGAACGGGGTGGTATTTTCAGATGTCTATCAATTCTTTGGAACACTTTGCAATGGGGGATTAAGGGAAAATATTCCCCTAACCCCTTCTGCGGCATATAAAGTCATCCCTACTGCCGACCTGCATTTCGGTACGGATATTCTGGAGATCAGAAGTGCGGAACACCGCAAGTTTGCTACCTGCTATGATTTGAAGGACTTCGGCCGAAGTAAAATTATGACTTTACTGCCGGTCTTGTCACTTCCGTGTGAATTTACGCTGACGCAAAGTTTTATCTATACGGAAAATGCTGATATGCAGTCAGCCATCAACCAGCAGCGCAATGCACTGAAAAGTGCCAAAGACGAAGCGACAGATCAGCAGGACGAACTGACTTTGGGAAAAGGCGAGCTGTCTGCGGGGCGCACCATGTTCGGCGATTATTCCGCCTCCCTTGTTGTATATGGGGATACCCCGAAAGCTGCCCGTAAAAACGGTTCGACGGCGATGACTGAGTTCCTCAATGCAAACGGATTCCGTTTTGTCCATGCTGCCGGTTCGATGCCCTCAACCTTTTTCAGCCAAATTCCGGGTTACAAACAGCGTCCGCGGATGATGCCGAAAACAACCACCAATCTTGCCACCGTATTCGGAATGCACAACTACTCCCAAGGTAAAAGCTGGGGCAATCCGATTGGCGACGGTTCACCGGTGATGCCTCTGAAAACGCTGTCAAACACCCTGTTTAACCTGAACCTGCATTACAGCCGCAAAGACATTAATATGCGCGGCAAACGGATTGCGGGACATACTTTGATTACTGGAGCAACCGGTACGGGTAAAACCGCTCTGGAAACCGCAATTCTGACCTTTATGGCGCGGTTTGATCCTTATCTGTTTGTTCTGGATTTAGATAGGGGGATGGAAATCTTCGTTCGGGCATTAGGCGGAACTTACTACGCGGTCGAAGAAGGCGTTGACAACGGCTTTAACCCGTTCCAACTGCCCGATCAGCCGAAACACCGTAGTTTCCTGTACCGCTTGGTCAAACAATGTGCCGGCGGCGCAGACGCTTCGGAGGAACGGCAAATCAAATTGGCAGTCGATACACTCTACGAACTGGAGTTTGACCTGCGTAATTTCAGCACCCTGCTGGACAACTTGCCATACTCTACCGCACCAAACTCTTTGCGTACGCGTCTCTCCAAGTGGTGCCGCAGTGAGGGCGGAGAATTTGCATGGTGCCTGGACAGCCTGTCAAACCGCTTTGATCCGGAAGCGTTTTTCCGTATCGGTCTGGACGTAACCTGTATCTTGAAAGATGATTACGAGCCGACAGGTCCGGTATTGGCTTATCTGCTATATTTGAAGGAAATAATGGCAGATCGTGTGGCAGATGAAGGCAGTTTGATGGCTTCGGTCATTGCCGAGTTCTGGTATGCCGACCGGTTTGATATTACAGCCGATTTGATGCTTAAAACACTGAAAACCGGCCGTAAGTCAGGTGAGTTTTTGCTTTTGGATTCTCAGTCACCGGAAGATGCCGCCAACTCCCCCAATTTTGCGGCCATCGTACAGCAAACGCCGACCAAAATTTTCCTACCTAACCCTGACGGCAGCAAAGAATCTTACATGAAATGCGGCCTTTCCGATAAAGAATGCGCCGAACTTCTCAAATTACCGGTTGAGAGCCGTATTTTCCTGATTAAGCAAAGTAAGCAGAGTACGTTCGCCACTCTTGATTTACACGACTTTCATGACGAATTGGTCGTACTTTCAGGCACATCAGAGAATGTTGCCCTGATGCACCGCATTATGGAAGAAACTGGCAGCGAAGACCCCGATGTTTGGCTGCCACTGCTTTATCAGGCTGTATCTGGTAAAACATCCACTTAGTTCGAAGGAGAAAAGCCGAACGCAAATATTCACTGAAATATAAACACATAGGCCGTCTGAAACTGTTTTCAGACGGCCTTTTACTTTCCTGCCGTTTACGGACGGCCTCACCCATCCGCCGCACAATGCGGCGTTTCTCATTATTCGTAGGAGATTTCGATGAAACTGTACAAAGTCAAAAAAACAGCGGTGGCATTTGCCGTTGGTCTGATGGTTGCTACCTCTGCCCCGACGATGGCGGGTGGTATTCCCGTGATAAACCCCGCGCAACTTGCCCAGTCGATACAACAGGGCATCCAATTGGGGCAACAAATTCAAAACCAGATCAAGCAAATTACCGAATTGAAGAACCAAGTCAAAGCCCTGACCGGCAACCGTAATCTGGGCAATATCCTGAAAACCGACGCACTTGAACAACTGCCTGATGAGTGGAAATCGGTTTATGATGCAGCCATGCAGACAAAAGGTGGGAACTTTAACAATCTATTGAGTTCCAAAGGCTATAATCAAAACGCGGATAATGAGCGTTTGATCAAACATTTTGATCTGACTCTGAAAGCCATCAAGGATTCAGAACTACGCTTCCAAAACATTAAGGCGTTGATGGATAGGGTAAATACTACCCAAGATGCCAAAGCGGCAGCCGACCTGCAAAACCGTATCTCCTTGGAAAAAGCCTATATCCAACAGAATCAAACTCGGCTGGATATGATGGAGCGGTATATGGCACTGGATGAAAAAGTCCAGTTTAAGAAACGACAGGCACATGATAACTGTCTCCGCGATAACAGAATTAATAATACAAACAAATCGTGTAGTTAATTAATAGGACATCTGAAATGAAACTTCATCTGTTGGGACTGATCTATGCAACATTATTATTGTCCGCCTGCGGTCAATCCGAAGAAGAAAAGTTTTATGAGAAGATGAACAAGGATATGGAAATCAGTAAAATCCAACAAAAACGTGATAATTGTATTCGAGATAACAGAATCAATAACACGAATGTGGATTGTGATAAAAAATTTCCTGTTCCTGAAAAATAACTACCGAATAACCCTGCAAAACCACCGTTCCGACGGTGGTTTTCTTATTGGAGACGTTTATGTCAACCTTTTTTGCCGATGTGGCCAAAACGCTTGGGGCGGATTTGGGACAGAATCTTCTGGATAAGACTGGGGATTTTATTGGGCAGATTACACCGCTGTTCGTCGCCTGTTTTTCTTTTTATGTACTGCTTGTCATTTGGGATTATTACAATTCTAGTCTTGATGTTCTGGCAGTGGATTTCATCAAAAAATGCTGCGGATGGATGTTGATTATTGGGCTCTCGTTGGCTCCGGCGACTTACATGAAATTAGCCCATATCATTTATACAATGCCGGACGAGATTGCCGGAATCTTTGCCGGCGGCTATAAAGTGGATGCGTCAGCAATGGATGCCAGTTGGAAATTGTTGATGGACTTATTAGATACTATTTCAAAACTTCATGAAAAATATCAATGGTATGATATTGGAGTTCATTTTGGAATAGTTATTAAAATAGGCTTGGTTATCACGATTTGTGGAGCATTGGTTGTCGGGCTGTCTTTTGCCTTTTATATGGTTGCTAAGGTATCGCTGGCATTGGTGTTGATGATAGGCCCTTTATTTCTCGGCTGCCTGTTGTTTCCGGCAACGCGGCAGTACGCGATCAACTGGATCGGCCAGTGTCTGAACCATATTCTGACCTGCACGATGTTTGTCCTGTTGGTTAAAATTCAGATGGCGGCATTTGATAAAGCGATTAACATGGCTTTAAGTGGAAGTGCCTTCGATTATGTTTCTGCTGAATTACTACCACCGCTGTTTTTGTTACAAACCATCATCTTCCTAGTCGTCGTTTTCAACATTCCGAGTATTGCCTCAGCTTTGACGGGTGGTGCGGCTGTGTCGGGAGCTTCCCGACATATGATGTCTCTCGCAAGTGGTTTAGGTACGGCAGGCCGTTTAGTAGGTCGGGCCGGGGCTGCCACACTCAATGCGGCCTCCAATCGCCGTAGTGGCGGCGGTGTCTCCCCGGTATCCAACAAACGCCCATCTTAATTTAATCGATAGGAGTCGAACATGACTGCACGCCTGTCTTGGGTAGCGTATATCCAGTATTTTGTTATAGGCATCCTGCTCTATCTGTTTGTTGTGTCTTCCACCTTTGCCGTTATTTCAGGGATACTCGGATTGGCATTGGGTAAAAGCGCGGCACAAACGGTATTGTACGGTCTGACACTGCTGTATCTGGTCGGGTTCGGTTGGATACTGTTCCGACTCTCCTGTTGCCGTGCCTATATGGATGAGACCGGTGTATGGTATTACAGCGGTCTTTTTCCATGGTCAGAAGGTATTCGCGGCATTCGCTGGGAAAACTTCGATCAGGCGCAGTACCGGCAAAGTATTTTCGGCTGGGCTTCTCATAGTTATACCATCTACCTGCTCGACAGATATGGAAGAAGCGTTACGGTCAAAAACCTGCATAACGGCCGTGACTGGAGCGCGTTTGTTAATGACTATGCCTTTGATAACATCAAATAAAGGGAAGGAAATTCCGTTATGAAAATGTTGCTAGGAGTCGGTATCTTGTTCGGTTTGGTATTTATTGCCTATTTGAACCGTCATAACAACATCGGTCCTGCCATTATGATGGCTTTGGTGTTCCCTATCGCATTGGTAGGAATGGTCAGTTCCGACCGCAGAGATTGGTACGACAACTGATTTTATACCTGAGCGTTAAAAGCCCGACAGTATCCACTGTGCGGGCTTTTTTGTACTTTTAAAAAAGGAAACTGATATGAAAGTGATTTTATTGGCTGCACTTGCCGCCGTTCTGGCCGCCTGCTCCTCAGCACCCAAACAACCTTATGGGCAGGCATTTCCGATTAACGTTCAGCAACATACCGGAGCACGATAATGTTTTTTCATAAAAAAACCAAACAACCGCAGAATGAAGAACAGTTGCAGAAAGAGCAAAAAAAGCGCATCGGCAAAGAAGTAGATCAAATGATCCGGATGGCACAGGGATTTGAAAAAACCTTGGTGGATATCGCACAGCAAAATGCAAGCACTTGGAAGCGCGTCGGCATTGGCGGACTAGTTATTGCAGGTTTGTCTGTTGTTGCCGTTACCAGTCTTACGCCCTTAAAAGAGGCCTTTCCCTTTGTTATCGAAGTAGATAAGACCACGGGAGAGACCAATATCGTAACTACTATTAAAAACAAACAGATGACTTACGATGAAGTGATTAACCGGCACTGGCTGCGCCAATATGTCATGTTCCGCGAAGGTTATAACTGGAATACGGTTCAGGCGACCTATGATACGACAAAACTCTTCAATTCTCCCGAAGTTCAAGCCAAATACCGAGCTTTTTACGAAAGTCCAACTGCACCGCATAAGGTTTTGAAACAAAATGCCGAAGTGCTTGTAAAGGTGACCAATATCTCGTTTGTAGGCGATATGGCGCAGGTACGATTTGAAAAACGGTTGGTTCCTGTGGGCAATTCCGAAATCAAACCGGCACCGCCGCAAAAAATGATTGCCACTATTGCCTTTGAGTTTAAGACAACCCCGATGACCGAGGCGGTTCGAGACATTAATCCTCTGGGCTTTCAAGTGTTAAGTTACAACGTTACCGAAGAGGTTGCGCAATGATGAAAAAAACCTTGCTGATAACCGGCCTTGTGGCCGGTTTGTCTTTTCAGACGGCGCTGGCCGCAGTCAATCCCAACCGCTCACCATATGATAAGAGGATTCAAAGTATCAACCATAATCCATATGATGTTGTGGTTGTAAGGGCAAAAGTCGGATATGCAACTTTGGTTCAGTTGGAGGAAGGAGAAACGGTTGATGTCGCCAATCCCGTGAATGAAGGTTTGGTAACGGGATATGGTAAGGCCTGGGGGGTGAAGGTTCGCGGAAACAACATTTTTTTCAAACCAACCAAACCCCAACCGTCCACCAACTTATTGATGGTATCCAACAAAAAACGCCGATATTCGCTTGATTTAAAAATGGCAGATCAAAATCATCCGCCTACGTTTGTATTGGAATTTCTCTATCCGAACGATGTCCGCAAACGGCAACGGGCTGAAATGTCGAAACAGCTTGAAGCTGCTGCCGTTTTACGTGCAAACGAAGCACATAATCCTAGCGGTGGCGACTATAACCGGAATTATTGGGGGCGCGGCAAAAAATCATTGGCACCGACCGAAATTTACGACGATGGCCGTTTTACCTACTTCCGTTATGACAATGCTAAAGATTTGCCGGCCGTATTCAGGGTAAATGCCGATGGATCTGAAGCTGCCGTAAACAGTCATGTTGAAGGCGATACGTTGATTGTCCATGAAACGGCAGAAAAATTTGTTTTGCGGCTGAATAACACAGTTCTCGGTATAGAGAACCGCAGTTACAACCCGCAAGGTAAGTTCAATCTGACCGGCAGTACTCAAAGCCGAACCGTCCGTATGAAAAAGGATAAAAAATGAAGCAAAACGAAATCAGACCCGATGATGAACAACCGAGCCTGCAAGAACGAATCGGTGACAACAGTATTGAACGCGGCATTCCTACCGACCTAAATGTTAAAAGCAGGAGCACCATGAAAAACATGATGTTCCTGTTTGCGGCATTGGCAGTTGCCGGAGTTTCCGCAGCCGCTCTGTTTAATTATTCTGGAGGTTCCGACGAAGTAGAGAAAAAAACGGAAGAGGAAGTGGTTGACGGTAAGGCAGACAGTAAAAATTTTAAAGCAGAGCAAGATGAAATTTTAGAAATGGCTCCCGATACTCCGCCAGCCGCAGCATCCGAGCCTGCCGCGGCGAGTGAAGCAAGACCTGCATCAAATCCACAGCCTACGGAAACGGACCCTGAAACAGGCCCTGAAACGGGAGTTAGAACAGAAATTCCGCCTGACGAGCGTTTTGATGTGGATCTATCCCCTCAAGGCATGGATGGAGGAACAGTTTCAGGTGCTGCGGCAGCCACACTTACTAACATACGCCCTGACAGTACGGTTGTCGGAGAAACGGATGTGGGTTCGTCAATCTCTTCGGGCAACCCGCTGACCGCAAGACTGAGCCCTGGAAATTATAAGCCTACCGTTGCTGAAAGTCGCGGCGACTTAACCTATGTGTTGAATCGCGGTACGGGTATTCCCTGTGTCACTACCACAAAGATTGTCACAACCCATCCCGGTTTAACCCGTTGCCAAGTGGCACGTGATGTCTATTCGGCCAACGGCAAGACGCTGCTGGTTGAGCGTGGTTCTACCATTATCGGCGAACAGACTTCCGCGCTGACACATGGTCAGGCCCGAGTTTTTGTTTTGTGGAATACATTGGAGACACCGGAAGGCATCCGTGTGGCCCTGGACAGTCCCGGCGGCGATTCGCTCGGCGCATCAGGGCATCCTGCCAAAGTGAATTATCACTTTTGGCAGCGGTTCGGCGGTGCCATCATGATCAGCATGATTGGCGACATAGGCAACGGATTCAGTAATGGACAGAACCGCACGTCGGGTAATAACAACCACATTTCGTATGAAAATACGGGTAATACCGTACAGGAAATGGCTACCGAAGCCCTGAAGAACAGCATCAACATTCCACCAACCGGATACGTCAATCAAGGCACGGAAATCATGGTCTTTGTTGCCCGTGATGTAGATTTTTCAGGGGTATATGAAAACGTAACGGTCTCCAACCGATATTGACCCGAAGCCGCTCACTTAAAAGGAGCGGCTTTTTCTATAACTGCCACTGACTGGCAGTTATAGAAAAAGCCGTTAATAACAAAGGAATATGTAATGGTTCACGATAATTCAGTTTCGTCACGCAATCTACTGGACAAGTTGAAGCTGACGGAATATCTCAATACCCCTGGAGTAACCGAAGTATTCATAAACCGACCTGGGGAAGTGTTTCTTGAAGATGCCGACGGCTGCCGCCGTATTGAACGACCTGATTTACCCCTGCCCGTATTGGAAAAACTGGCAAATACGCTATGTACTTACAATAAAAAGCATATCTCATACGAATCCCCCATTCATTCGGTAACGCTGCCCGACGGTGAGCGCGGCCACATCATGATGTCCCCCAGTTGCGAAAACGGAACGGTTGTTTTTGCTTTCCGCAAACCTTCGAACAGCCGTTTCACAATGTCAGACTATCTTGATACAGGTCGTCTGAATGGTTTTAACGACGTATCGGGGCACGGCGTGGCAGAACGTCGTACAGAGTCGGAAATCGAAATAGAGAGCCGCTGGGTCCGTGACCTATCAGACAGGATGAAGCTACCGTCTGACGTCAAATTGACCGACTGGCAGTACAAAATGTTGGAACATAAAGCCAACGGCGAACTGAATGAATTTTTCAGAATTGCGATAGCACAGAGGTTGAATATTTGCATGGTAGGCGGTACGGGGTCGGGTAAGACTACGTTTACCAAGACACTGGCCGACATGATTCCCGCTCATGAACGGCTGGTTACTATTGAAGACACTCACGAACTCGATCTACCTTTGCACCCTAACCATGCACATTTGTTTTACAGTGGGCACATCACAGCCAAAATGATTATTGCGGCGTGTATGCGGCTTAAACCGGGACGGATTTTTTTGACGGAATTAAGGGGGGATGAGGCTTGGGACTATCTTGCCGCTCTTAATACCGGACACCCAGGAGGACTGACTTCCGTTCATGCAAACAGTGCTCGTGATGTTCACTACCGCATCATGCAGTTAGCCAAAGAATCAGCTACCGGCCAAACTATGGATCCCGGTTATATTCTTAACACTGTCCGTTCCACTATTGACGTGATCTGTTACTTTGAAAAAACCCGCATGACCGAACTTTACTTCGATCCTGTCGAAAAATACTACGCTATGCAAGGGCGTTTACAGTAATACAAGGTCGTCTGAAAACTTTTCAGACGGCCTTTTCGTTTTCATGAAAGGAGTCAAATATGCTGGTTTATATGGATGACGAAGGATTTGATGAGGGACGTATTAAAGCCCCGATACTACGTCCTTTCTTGATGTACTCAACGGCATTGGCTGCCGTATGGCTATCGGTTCTTTACTTCACTTTCAATAATGAAGATTTTTCCCTGCTTCATTTGGATGTAGTGATGCAATTTGTGTTGTATGTTTTCTTATGGTTGTTAACGCAGATTGCCTTTTTCTTCACCCTGCCGACGGTTTCGTTCGGCAGAAAGGGCTTTATGGTCAAAGACGGTGGCACACATCTTTACCGTAAAGAAGACCTTGCTTCCGTTGTGTATTCAGAGAAGGAAGGCCTTTTTATTAAGACGTTGGGCGGGAGGTGGTATCAAGATAAGACCGTCATTTTTGAAAAACATACTTATCAAATGCTGACTCACCTATTCCCCGGTGTTATGGTTTTGGAGCGTGGAATGGAAGCAGAATAGGCGTAAATCCCTTGAAACCTACTCTGTAACAGGTTTTATGGTCCTTACGGATATATCGTCCGTTACCGTATTTGTTTTCCGGATTACAGTCTGAAACCAAGTAGGTGTCAGCCAGTAATGGAAGCATATGCCATTTTTCGATTTGCTGTCCGAGCACAATAAACCCGAAAGACAAAATAAAGGCAGATACGGAATGAATCCCTGTTTTTAACCCTGCCCAACCTTTTTGTTTTATAGCCCTACAAAAGAATCCCAAACCTACTACCAACATCAGCAGTGCGGGAATGGAGGACAACAATATGAAGAATGCCCAAATAGAGACCGAAAAATTCAGATATTCGGAATAAATGCCAAATTTGGCATTGTAGAAATGTATGGCATCGATTTTGCCGAACAGAAAAGCCAACGGCAGCAGGCAGCTGAATTTTAAGATTAGTGAAACCTTCTTCTTTATTTCCTTGCTGTAGAGATATACAGAAATCAGGGAAAACACAAGAAATCCCGCGTGAGCAGGAATGAGATGTCCTTGACTCATCCAAACGTAGTAATTGGTAAATGTTATGCCCGTCCAAATTTCTGGGGTCATCAAGATTTGTTTTATCGGACTATGCTGCAACAATTCATTACTTTTTTGGCTTTCCATTTGAAGTCCAATCTCAATATTTTAAGATTTAGATACTAACAAAAAGAAAGGTTCGTTATGCCGTATGTCAACAAAATCGAAATTATGGGCAACCTAGGGCGTAATCCAGAATTACGGTATATGCCCGACGGTCGGGCGGTTACGAATGTGTCGGTAGCCGTACAAAAAACGTGGAACGACCGTGAGACGCGCGAACAAAAAGAACGCACTGAATGGTTTTCCGTCATATTGTACGGAGGACAGGCAGAAACCGTATGTAGACTGATGGAAAAAGGTGACTGCCTGCAGGTATGGGGGGAAGTACAGTCTCGGCAGGTTCAGGGGCGAGATGGTTCAGAAAAAACCGTGTTCGAAATAATTGGCAAAGAGATGCAGATTATACGAACCAACCCTCGTGAAAGGGTTTCCGGCGGTATTCACGACATGATGAAACCTTCCGTCGGACAGTCGGTTCAGAAATAACGACTGACACAACCACATGTTACATACTGAGTTTTCTATGCCCGCCTTTTGGCGGGCTTTATTTTGGAGTATTTGTAATGAGAAAACCCGTAACCGATATCCTGGTATCCCTGCTACTGGCTATTACTACCATATGTGTCGGTCTGTATCTAGGAGCGGTGGTTTATTCGAAATGGCTGGGACTTAAAACTGCACCGTCGTTATCTTTGCTTTATGCCTATTGGCAGCATTTCGACCGGTTACCGCAAGGCATGGTTTTTCCGCTTAAGGTTTCGACGGCAGTTGCAGCCGCCATCCCTGTTGTCGGACTGATTATGTTACTGATCTCGGTTCTGAGGGGAAAAAGAAAGGAGTTGCACGGTTCATCAAGGTTTGCGAGCGAGCGCGAAATCAGGAAATCAGGGTTGTTGGACAACCCGTCAGCAAAGAAACGCAAAAAGGGAAAAGATGTGCCGGATCTGATTTTGGGCAAATACAAAGGGAAATATCTGCGTTGGTCAAACGATGGCTTTCTCTACTTGGCTGCCCGTACCCGAAGCGGTAAAGGTATAGGTTTTGTTATACCCAATTGCCTGCACTACCGACACAGTATGGTGGTCAACGATATAAAGAAGGAAAACTTTCTGATTACCGCCGGATTCCGGGCCAAACACGGGCAGAAGGTGTTTTTCTTCAATCCGTCAGGAACGATGCCTTACCACACCGAAGAGCCTGACGCGCCGCTGATCAGTCATCGTTGGAATCCGCTGACTTATGTACGCCGCGATCCTGTTTATACCTATAAGGACGCACTATCCGTGGCGGCGATTTTTTATCCGCTTAAAAATGACGATAAGGACGGCTCGAATTTTTGGCAAGAAGCTGCACAGAAATTGTTCACAGGACTGCTGCTGTATTTGATTGAAACAGAGAAGGAACGTGATCTCAATCTAATGCAAAATATGACAACAATGACCAATCTTTTCCGACTTACTTCCCCCGCCAACGGTAAGACTTTGAAGGAATGGATAAATGACGAACTGGAATTGCGTGCTATTTCTTCTACGGCAAGTCTTAGTAGGAACTGTGTATTCTTACTGAGGGATTTTCTCCAAAAAGCAGACAAAGAGGCGGCAAGCGTCTTATCAACAATGAATGCACCTTTGTCAATCTTTCTTGATCCTGCGGTAGAGGCTGCTACAAGTGGAGACGATTTCCGCTTAGATAGACTGCGCATGGAACCGACAACCATCTATTTGGGTGTTGCTCCAAACGAATTGAAAATATATAGCACGTTATTGAAACTGTTTTTCAGCCAGTTATGCGATGTCAATGTCCAGCAGGGTCTGCCGTCTGACAACCCCAAATTGAAATACCAGTGTCTGTTGCTATTAGACGAATTTACCGCGCTGGGCAATATCCCTGCCATCGAAAAAGGGGTGGGCTATCTGGCCGGTTACGGTATCCGCCCTATTCTCGTCTTTCAAACTCCTTCACAGGTGGAAGAAGTATATGGCAGTACGGCACGGCAGACGTTCTTCTCCAACTTTGCCATCCGTATGATTTTTGCACCTCGCGAACAAAACGATGCGGAAGAATTGAGTAAGTTGATCGGATTTTATACCTATAAGGCGAAAGGAACGTCCCGCTCTCGAGGTAAAAGCAGCAGTAGCGGAGTGAGTATCAGTGATCAAAAACGTGCGGTCATGAACCCTGACGAGCTCAAGGTCATGCCGAATTCCGACTGCATCATCAGTATGGCAGGGATGTCCGCTATCTATGCAGAAAAGATTATCTATGATGAAGACCCTGCCCTCAAAGATCGCGCTTTCCTGCCTATCCCACATGTTCCCGAGTTGAATGTACATATTGAGGCAAAGAAACCGGTTGAGGTTTCTAAACCTGCATATGTTTCGCCGGAGGAGATGGAAAGTTTCAACTGGCGTGACGCGGTTAACGCTGAAGAACTGGCTCGTTCGGTACTGGAAGCGATTATTCCGGCTGGCAGCCCACCGGAATTTGTCGCGCAGATAGTTCCGGTAATTGCCCGTAATTGGGGCGAAGGCAGCCTATCCGTTATTGCCAGTATATTGAAAGAGACATCAGGTATTACGGTCAACACGAAAGAGATACACACAGAATCTGCTTAATGATGGTTTTCAGACGGTCCAAAAGACCGTCTGAATTTTTAAGCAGCCCGTAAATTTATCGGAGGTTTGAGATGAAAAAAATTGTCCTAGTTACCGGTGGTTCGGAACGACAACGTAACCGATATATTGCAAGTCAGCAGATTAAATTTAAGAACAGGGACATCAGAGCAATTTTGGCGCTGAGCAATGAAGAAATACTTCATGATATGGAATACGCATGGGGCGTTGATTTATATATCGGTATGAACGATACCGAATACATTTCACAAGCAATCATGGATAAAGTCACGGAGCGTGTCCACTTATCGTATGAAAATGGGGAGCTTTCAGTCATTGAAACAGATAATTCCGGCAAACAAACCAAATATAAGTATGATAACGATGCAGATACTTCATGCTGGCAGGCGATTACACAGACACAAATAGTCGTTATCGGGAATAGTGACGATGGTCGAACAGTCTTCCCACCTGAACTGTTAAATGCTGAAGGTTGTGATACGGCCTTTTCTTTCGGTATATTGCTCTCTACAAGTGAATTGCATGATCCGTTCGCGCATTGGGACTCGGAAATTGCTAGCCGATTGGATAAGTTATTTCATTACCGACTCAATACTGTTTCCTATGATCCTAAAACACGAACCGGTTTTGCATCTATAAGCGATTCGTCCCCGCCTGCCGTAGGAACGATTCGCTGTCTGCCTGAAGATAAATAATGAGATGTGAGGAGAATCAAAAGGTTTTCAGGCTGAGGTGGCTATTCTTTGCGGAGATACACGTTACGATTTAAACCACAGGTTCAGGAATGCTGTTTATAAAGTAAGTGGTATTTTCAATCAGACTTATGATGAAGCTGCGACCGACGAGATTTACAGACTGGCTTATGTTGCTGCCACACGTGGTATTCGCCGGGTAATTTGGTTTGTTGATGATTCCCAAAGTACCGGAGCATCTTTCCAACTAAAGTCACATCATTAGTATACGGATTTAAATTATTTGCCGCCATTGACCAGGTGTTAATGGCGGTTTTCTTTTGGGAGGACATTTATGAACAACTATGAAGGAAACAAAAATGGCGGAATATGATGAAATTCGGGCGGCGTTGAGCCATATCGGTGCAGATGACCGTGATATGTGGATACGTATGGGCGCAGCTGTCAAAGACGAAATGGGTGAAGACGGTTTCCACCTGTGGGATGAATGGTCTCAGACAAGCGGCAATTACAACGCCCGCGACGCAAAAGCGGCCTGGAAGTCGTTCAAACCAGGGCATATTAGTATAGCCACATTGTTTTATCATGCCCGGCAGAACGGCTGGCGGCCTGAAAAACCCTATGTTCCGCTTTCCGATGCCGAAAAAGCCCGGCGGCAGGCGGAATCCGAAGCAAAACGGCTTGAAGCAGAGCGGTTGAGGCAAGAAGGCTACGAACGTGTGAAGGGGACTGCGCAAAGAATATGGGCGCAGAGTGTGCCCGCCACATTGGCACACCCCTACCTTACGGCCAAAGGCATAACCGATCCCACCGTAGTTTCAGGTATCCGCCAAAACGAATACAACGACAGCCTGAGACTGCAAATCCCTGTTTTCTACGACGGCCAACTGTACAACCTGCAATCTATTGATCCCACCGGCGACAAACGCTTTTTGAAAGACGGTCGAAAAGACGGCGGTTATACGGTGATCGGCGATGCATCCAAAATTTCAAACGGCGTGGTAATCGCTGAAGGTTTCGCCACCGCCGCCAGTATCCATCAAGCAACTGGACAGCCTGTTATCGTAGCTTTCGATGCAGACAATATGGTCAAGGTGTCCGAAACACTGGCGCGAAATCTACCATCCGACACCAAAGTAACGATTGCGGTCGATAACGACGCGTCGGGAAAAGGTTTGCATTCTGCCCGGCAGGCGGCGGCCTTTTTCGGAGATCGTGCCGTGGCCATCGAACCGGAATTCAGTATGCAGCAGATTCAGAAGTTTCAACAGACGGCGGGAATGGATAAACAAGGCAGACCGAAACTGCCGAGCGACTACAACGACCTGCACCAGTTGGCGGGCATCGAAGCCGTCAGAAAGGCTGTGACAGAAGGTCGGAATCTGGCCGTTCCTGCGTCCGAGCATCGCATACAGCTTGATACAGATATGGAGCAGGCGATTGCCGACGAGATTGCTGAATGGCAGGCACGGCAGCAAGCAGCGGATCGTGGTCATACGGCAGAATCCTCGGACAGGTCGTCTGAAAGCCCTGCATCCGAACAGTCCGGCAAACAGAAGGAAGAAGAGATGATTCAGCAAACCGAAACATTGCAAGCTGTAACCTCAAGTCAGGCAGAAGTCAACGGCATCGAATACGCGGAAAAACGGCGTGAACGGACAACCGAACCTTATCAGCCGATTGATCCCGATCATCCATACGGTATCGGCCGTACCGGCAGTCATTTCGGCGACGCTCCACCGTTGGAAACAGATGCGCACGGCAAGGCAAAATATTTTTACGAATCCGACTTTGCCAAGTATCAACTCGATGATGCCAGAACCGATATACGTTATGTCCGCACCTCACCCGAAGCCATACAGAAAGACTTGGATGCTGCGGGAGACATCAATTTTTATTACGGTATTACCGAAAGTGGGCGGACGGTCATGTTTACCAAGACTGAACAAGGATGGCAGTCGCCGCAGCCCGGCAACCGTCCCGTCCCAGCTCAAGATAGAGCTGAGCCGCCTCCACAACGGGAATCGGATACCGAACCGCTGCGGGCTTTGCAAAATGAGGGTAGAAAAGCCGTTCTCGATCTGAACTACAATATCCCGCCGGACAGTATTGCCCACCGCTATATCGTTTCAGACGGTAAATATATGTCTGCAGAAAACGGCACGACCGTAATGTTTACCGATAAAGGCAACAAATTGAGCACGGCCCGTTCGGATGCACAAACTGTCAATGATATGTTGGAAGTAGTCAAAGAAAAAGGCTGGGACAACATCAAACTGACGGGCAGCAAAGAATTTAAGCGTGCGATGTTTCTTGCAGCAGAAAGCCGGGGAATCCGTACCGCCGGCTACCGTCCGACCAAAGAAGATTTGGCTTATCTCGACCACCTGCGTGAGGAACGGGCATTGAACGGCGTGGAAGAACGGCACACGCGCGAACCGGTTAAAACCGGTGAAAGCAATTCCCCATCCCCTCACCATAATAAAAATCCTGATAGGTCGTCTGAAAAGGCAGTGCTAACCCGCGAACAGTCATCCGTACCTGCCGAGGGCGAGCGTATCGTGACCGTAGGCAGTGCCCCCTATCTTCATAATGCCCAAAATAAGGAAAGCCCTTATATCGTACTGGAACGGGACGGCAAAGAGCGCACGGTATGGGGCGTGGACATTCCTGACGCGATGGAACGCAGCGGCGCGGAAGTCGGCGACCGCATCCGGCTTCATTCGTTGGGCAGGCAGCCGGTAGAGGTGGAAGTACCGATTTACGACAAAGACGGCAAAGTTACCGGTATGGAAACAAAGGCTGCATACCGCAACATGTTTGACATGGAAATCGTACGCGAACAGGAAAAACAGAAAGAGCATGAAACCTCTGTCTCGCAACCTGACACCGCCGCCCTGTCCAAGGCAGACGAAATGCTGGCGCGGAGCAAAACACCTTCCGATGCCACCATCAATACTTCCCATACCGCCGATACCCAAGCAGGCGTGCCGTTACAGGGTATAGGCCAGGGTGAAATACCTGCAGAAGTGGCGGTACGCGCGGCCAAGATGAAATCTGACGCGCTGGATACCCGGCTGCAATCGTCCAAAGCCGTCTATATGACCAAGGCCGGAAAGCTGTCCAAAGCCAACAAATCCCACCTGCAATTCCACGAACGTAACGTTATGGATGCAATTCGGGGGGTGAAAGGAGACGCACGAAAACTGGCCTTGGCCAACTATTACGAACATACCGCCGAGAAAATGAAGGGGTCGAAGCTGGATTTACCCAAACCGGCTCAGATACCAAGCCCGCAGCATTCTGTACGGCAACAGAACGACCGGGATCGGCAGCATGAGAAAGAGCAGGAAGTGGAAATCGGCCGCTGAGTTTTTAATCCGATTCTTTCATTACAGCCTGAAACCTTGCAGTTTCAGGCTGTTTTTTTCTTGGAGGCAATATGGCAGAGAATGAAAACAAGCAACCTGCGGGCAGCAGGAGAATGAAAATCCTGCAACAATCACTGGTAAAGAAACAGGCGGCGTTCGACCAACGGCTGCAAAACCATTTCGACGACGTTCGCAGTGCGAACGGACAACCACTCAACGACAAGCGCAACGGACAGACAACATTGAACCGCTGGGAACGCCAAAACGACGGTTTGCGGACGGCGGACAAGGAAATTGAGAAGACCCAGCGCGCCATCGAACGTGAACAGGCGGCCATCGACCGCGTGAACAATGCCGACATCCCTGCGTTTTTAAAACCGATGATCGAGTCCGGCGAAATTACCCAATGGCGCAAATTCCCGAACCGCTTTTTCGTCAGCGGCGTAGAAAAAGCACGCATCATATGGGATAAAGACAAGCAGCAGTTCGGCTATGCCTACCTGCAAGGCGTGAAAGGCGAACAGTTCACCAAATTCCGCGACACCTATAACCATATCCTTGCCCTGCACCGTCAAGAACGCGAAAACGAAACCAAACAAGAGGCGGCATCAGAAAAAAACGAAGCCCGGCCGGCACAAGAACCGGCAGAAAAGTTACCTGAAATATCTGTGAAACGTCCTTCCCAGCTACCCACAATGCCTGATTTCGGTCTCAAAGGTGAAGACCTTCGAGCCTTCAATCGCGGCTGGCAGAATGCGGCTGATTCTTTGGATGCGGTCATCGCCAAACAATCCGAAAAAATTGCCGAACGAATAGCTTTATTGGAAAAAGCCGGTATTCCCTATGTTCGTATGGAAGCATTTATGGACAAAATCAATGGTGGTGAAGTCAACGGATACGGGGAGAAACATACGGTGCAACGGTTGACTGAACTGGAACAGTTTACAGAACGGTTGCGCGACAAGACCATGAAACCTTCCGGCTATATTGGCACCGGTTACAAAAATCCCCGTACTACTGCCTTCACAGCCTTGGGTTGCGATATTGCAGATACATACGCCAAGCTGGATCCTGCCATTCCTTATTACGAAGATCGCAACATCGTCGCGTGGCTCAGCCATCACCCTGTACCACAGCAGATCCGCCCTGCCCCAACTACCAAAGGTTCAAACACAGCCGTTATACAACAATCCCTTGAGGAACGTTTACAGGAAGTTCAAGGACAGTACGAAAAGCGGTTATCTGATATGAATGCAGACGGGCAGAAAAAGCACCGCATTTTAGAGGCAGGCATGGAAAACCTGATTAAAGGTCTGCCCGAACAAACACAGTTGCAGGCGCGCCTGAATTTCTATCAGACCCAATATGGCCGCCTGACGACACAAAAAGACCTGGAACAGCCTCCTGAGCAACAGGAACTGTTTTACGGACGATAACGATAAGAAAGGTCGTCTGAAACCATGTTTCAGACGACCTTGTTTTTTTAAGGATGAAGCTATGCCTGAAATCAGTGTCTATGGGTTGACTGAAGAAGAAATCAAACAGCTCACTCAATTAGCAAAACAGCATTATGGTAAAGCCAGCGTATCATGGATGGCAAAACGGCTTTTGAAGGCACAGCTTGAAAAGGAAGAACCCGAATTGATTGGGCTTCCACCTCCTAAAAGCAACAAACGCATTACCGTCCGACTACCCAACAAAGACCGTGCGTATTTGGAAGAGGCCGCTAAACGGCGTGGCGGCACGATCAACGATGCAATACGCGACATCATACAGACACATATCAGCCGCCATCCTATCCTCTCTGCCGTCGAGCTGGACGAATTACACCATTCAAATTACCAACTTTTGAGTATCGGACGAAACCTCAACCAAATCGCTCACAAACTCAATGCGGGCGAACCTGTCTCTCTGACATCACAATACATCGCCGAACTGCGCGAAATCATCAACAACCACACCGAGTGTGTCGGGCGGGTACTGCATACCCAGCGAAGGCGTAAAAAATAAGGAGGCAGACTATGGCGACCAATCCCATAGACGACTGGTTTTTAGGTTATAAAACCCGTGCCGTCAAATCCAAAGACCGGGGCGGCTTGTATTTGGGTAACGGCCGCCGCCCGTCAAAACCGTTGAAATCCGGCAGTGGCCTAACCAACCTTAAGGCCGCCGCTCTCAAGCACCCCGAAGTAATGGTAAAAATACCTCGTCGCCTCAGCAGTAATTCAAAAGGGATTGCCGGAGTACGCGGCCATTTGGACTATGTATCACGCAACGGTAAGATACAGGTTGAAACCAATGACGGCGAACGCCTAAACGGTAAACGGGAAGTACGCGACTTGGTGGAGGACTGGAAACGACTGGGAATTGCCGAACACACCAAGCATAAAGAGGCATTGAACATCGTACTGTCGATGCCGCCAGGTACACCGCCGCAAGCCGTACTGGATGCCGCCCGAAACTTTGCTGCCGAGCAATTTGATGGACACAAATACGCCTTTGCACTGCATCACGAGTCGGACAAAGAGGGTGAGCCGCCGCATCCACACGTCCACCTGTGCGTACTGGTGCGTAATCAGTTCGGTGATCGGCTCAATCCGCGTAAAAACGACCTGTTCGAATGGCGTGTCCGCTTTGCCGAAAAACTCCGGGAAGAAGGTGTACAGTGCGCCGCCACTAGGCGACAGCATCGAGGAATAACGCAAAAACCGGAAAAAGGCGTCTTTCGTGCCATAAAATCTCGCGGCCAAGTACCGAACCGCTACCGGCAACAGGCTGAAGAACTGATTGAAGCCGTCAAACACAACGAACGACCGACGCATCAGTCTTGGAAGAAAATAATGCACACCCGCGGACTGATAGTGGATGAGTACGGCAAAATAGCCAAAGAGCTGTACAAAATGGGACATAAGACCGAAGCACGTATCATCAGCCGGTTGGCCAAGGAAACCGCCGCTCAGCCGCGTGATACTAAGGCGCAGCAACAGTTTGATACAGCCGTCAACAACGGCATGACTGCTGAAAAACTGACCCAAAACCTGAAGCATCAACTTGATGAAAGCGAGCAATTCAGCAATCTGGCACGAAAATTGTCGGAAAGCGGACATAAAGTGGAAGCGAAGCTTATGCAGGATATTGCCGTTGCGGCAGCCGGTCGATCCATTGTCGGAGAAACATCAGTGGAACGCAGCAATACCCAATCAGCAGAAAATCCGTCCCTGCATCATGAACACGGGGATGACGGATTGACACGGTAGTTTTGAATCCGTACATACGACAAACCATATTTGCAGAAACCATACGGCAACGACAACCCGGCCGCAGCACTGGAAACGGTGCTGCGGCCGGGCTTTTTTGTTTATAGGAAATAAACACCTCACTTGCTATCAATTTACAAAAATGATAGCATTTAACAGTATTCAAACAACCTCGAAAGGAACGGATATGCCTTCCATTACAGTCAGAAACCTATCCGAAGAGACCCATCGAGCCCTTAAAGCACGCGCATTAGCCGCCGGTCGGAGTACGGAAGCCGAAATAAGGCTGATACTGGATCAAGCTGCACGTCCCAAACAACGCATCCGTCTTGGTTCACTGTTATCTGATATCGGTCGGGAAGCAGGAGGCGTGGATTTGGACATAGAACGGCAAGAGCAAACTGAGGTACGGTTCTAATGATTCTGGTGGACACCAATATCATTTCTGAACCGCTCCGCCCCAAACCTGATTCTGCCGTCATCGCTTGGTTGGACAGACAACCGGTGGAAACACTATATCTTTCCAGCATTACTGTGGCGGAACTGCGTTTCGGCATAGCCATCCTTCCTGAAGGCGGAAAAAAACGGCTGTTGTTGGAAAAACTGGAAGAAACAGTATTACCTGTATTTTCAGACCGTATTTTGGATTTTGACATCGAAGCTGCCGTTGCCTATGCCGAAGTCCGTGCAACAGCGCGGGCAGCAGGATTCACCGTTGCGGCGGCAGACGGCTATATTGCGGCCATAGCGCGTTACCACCATATGACGGTAGCTACCCGAGATACGACTCCGTTTACCGCAGCCGGATTAAAAGTCATCAACCCGTTTCTAGGTGGTAAATAAATAGTCCATACCAAACAACAGTCTCTCTCAACCGACTGATAAACAAAAAATCCCTTCCCCGACAGCCGAAACCCAAACACAGGTTTTCGGCTGTCGGGGAAGGGCTTTTTTGCGAAGGTCTCGGTCGATATGTTTGGCAATCATGGTTTGTGCGGTTTGCTGGAAGAAGGTACTCATGAGAAATCCCCTAAATGTCTTGGTGGGAATTTAGGGGATTTTGGGGAATTTTGCAAAGGTCTCGGTTAGGTTTAGAACTTATAACTGATGGTAAACAGCAAAGTCCTGCCACGCGCATAGTTATTCAGGACGGAGCGTGTCGTGCCGCCATATTTGCCATTGCATAAACCGTTGGCATCACATTCGACTTCTTCGTCATCTAAACCGCCTTTTCTTTCAAATACGCTGAAATAGCGCTGAGTTGCGGCATCGTTTGCAGCATCCAAAGGATCGATATAGCGCTTATTGAACGCATTTTGAATGTCGAAACGAAGGATAAGGTTTTTCTTCGGTTCGTAATTGGCATAGAAATCAAAAATCAGCGGCTGTCTGTTGATGCTTTCTGTTTTTTTGATCGCCCTTCTGCCCATTTGGTGTGAAGAGTAGGTGTTGGCACCGGTTGTACCGTCAACAAATTCTTCCTCAGTCGTCGCCCGTGTACTTTTGCCGTAATAGCGCATAATGCCGCCGATGGTCAATTTGTTGCCTAACCAGCGGGAACCCAATTCAAACCGCCCGTAATCTCGGGGCAAGCGGGAAATTTTGCTTAAGCCGTAACCTTGTTTGATCTGGTCTTCTTTAGAAGAGTTACGGGGCGACTCGCTGGCATCGCTATAATTGGTCGGCTGGTTGGTTTTTTGATATGCGTAAGACAGGGTTGAAAAAAAGCGGCCGAAATCATAGTTCATTTCCACTTCCAAACCATTTTTATGGACAGGTTTGGCATAGTTTCGATGCTGGATAGAGTATTGCAGGCCGGTACTGGTTACCCAGCTGGGTGCTTTATCCAAATCCCACCATTTGCCATAAACATTGTGAATATAGTTGTTTATCCTGCTGCGATAGGCGACCAGTTTGAAACCCAATACATCATCCGGCTTGAAAATCCCTTTTTTGAAGGTATTGAAGCCTATTTGGTAAGTATTGGCCTGTTCCGGCTTAAGGGCGGTATTGACGCCCGAGTCGCCGATTTGTGAAAAATACATTTCTTGAATATTTGGCATTCTATGCGTACGCGAATAGCTGATAAACGGCATAAAGTAGTCGTTGACATTGATGTTTAATGCCACCGAATGGTTTACCGCATGCTTTTTACCGGATTTGGTATAAACCGGTTCGTAAAGGTCGCAGCTTGGCGTGCAATGCTGTTTATAAATTTCAGAATCTTCTCCAAATGCTTTTTTAAAGTCTTCTTGGGTATTGAAGTAGTCGGTATATTCGCCTTTGTAGCGATAGTTGACTATATTGGTGCTGTAATTCAGTTGATAAATGCCTTTTTTCAAGGAAGTATCAAAATAGAACGTATTGAATTTTTGCTGGCCTGAAGGTTGTAATATGGTTGATTTTTGAGGAAATATTCCTTTGTCGCCTTTGAAGCGGCCTAAAAAGCTGTACAGGCCGGCATCTTGATCGGGACCGTCGTAAAACAGGCTCAGCTCTTCCGGAAAGCGGTTTTTACTGTATTGGTTTTTAAAGAAATTGAAACCGACGGTGGCTTTTAAATCTGTTTTGTTGGGAAGGTTGAAAGAGAAGCGGTTGTTGATATCCAAAAGGTTGGCTGTGTTTTTGGTTTCCAAATAATCCAGCAGCCCCCATCCTGAAAAACGTGAGTTTTTCGGATATTTTTGTTTTCCCAGATTATGGGCGGCCAATACGTTTAAATCGACATAATCGCCAATGTTTAAATTGTAATTGGCTTGGTAGCTGCGATTTTCTACTTTGCGGCTGCCGATACGGTTGTTCATGGTACGAAGCTGAAGATCCAGCTTGTTGTTGTCGTTTTCGTATTCCACTTTGACCAAATGACTGTTTGAGCGTTGTTGCAGGCTGGTAGGGTCGATAGGTGTCAGATCCCATTGCGGTGCCAAATTCTCTTTCCAGCTTCTTTCCAAATCATCAACATAATCTCTTTGCAAAACCTCAGGATCGTTATATTTTTTGGAGAAAGGGTAGTCCCAATAGCTTTTACCGACTGCGTTGCGCTTAGAAAAGTCGCGAACCCAACGATTTTGCCCTTGGTCGAATTTCAATAAGTTGCTTTCAAAATATTCTTGTTTTTTACGGTCCAAATATTCTTCGCCAAAATTGCCGATACGCTGACCGCCGCCGCCTACTTTATAGTTTTGCTCGACATTACGGTGGCTGTAGCCATATAACGCGCCAAGGCGCGCACCGCTGTCAAACCATTTTTGTACCGCTCCGGTTGCCATAAAATTGCTTTTGGTGCTGTTTGTGCCGGTCAATCCTTTGGTTAAAAGCCCAAAGGTATGGTTTCCGTGTACCACATCGTCCACCCGTAAAGTACGGAAATTGGCTGTACCGGATAAGGTATTGATGCCGTTGGCACCCGAGAAACTGCCTTTGGTTACATCCACACCGGCAATAAAATTGGGATCCAGTGCCGTACCGAATTGCGAAGAGCTGCCGCTGCGTCCGGCATCGGCAGAAGTGGAATAGAAGGTTTGGGTTACGCCGTCAACCATCGTATTGACGCGTCCCAAACCGCTATCGCCACGAATATTGACCGCCAATACCCCCGATCCCTTGTCTTGTTGGGTGAAGACGCCGGGCATGCTCCGCACGATGGCATCGATGTTTTCGCTGGATTGATAAACGCGTTCACGCGAACTTTTGGCTTGACCTTCGGTAAAAACTTTTTTCTCTTTGGCAATGTATTTGCCTTTGACTTGAATTTCATCAAGCTCTTGAGTTGAAACCTCGTTTTCTGCGTGTGCGATACTTGTTATAGCCAGTAAAGATAATGTCAGTAGGTTTAATTTGAAATTCGGATTCATAATAGTTACCTCAGAAACGAAGTTCGTTACTTTATAACATATTATTAAACTTCACAAATATTTTAATAATGAATTTCATTTATTAAACAATAAAGCAGATTCTTGTTTTAGGAGATAACTCAAACGCATATGATGAATATGGCTGAAAAGATAAAGCGGGTCTGAATTTGAATTTGATTAGCAGGGAAGAGGGAAGATTTAATTGGATTTAAACAGACGAAAGAAGAAAATTTGATTGCAATATGTGAATTGGGCCGTCGGTTTAAAATGAAACCGGCAAAAAACGTGAAATGCAAAATATAAGATCAATATGAGACCTTTGCAAAGCATATTGCCCGTTGGGCAAATAGAATGGATAATTTGATTATGGACAATTTAAGTCCTGATTATTCTAAATTAGCCAAATTCAAAGGCATTTATCTGATAGGTAATTAGAGCATACTCAAATTGTCCATATAAGGAGCAACAGTGTTTTCGGATAAATATAATCTCAGCCTGAAAGAAAATATCTTTTTGGCCAAAAAGGTATTGGTTGCCCAAATCCACAATCTAAGCCGGTTTGAAAATTGTCAGACAACTTTGTTGCAGACCGAACAAATTATCAACGGCCAAAACGTTGCCTCTGCCTCTTTGGACGATATTCAAACCATTCTAAACCTGAAACGCGCCTATCAATATGTGATACGCCATATCTCAGACGGCTTTCCCGTTGACATTTCACTACTAAAAATAATCAACAGTATTGTTGCCCGGGAAGATTCTTTGTCTCTCGGCGATTTCCGCACCCACTCAGTCGGCGTTACCTTATTTGACGGATCACCCCATACACCGCCCGCTATGTCGGAAGTTGAAGTACGTGACCTGTTTGGTCAAGTTGCAAATCGAAGCCGTTCGTTCACCGAAACTGCCATCCTATCGATGTTGGGCTTTATGCGACAGCAAATCTTTTGGGACGGCAATAAAAGAACGGCCACGCTGTTTGCCAACGCGCTGTTAATAGAAAAAGGCTGCGGTATTTTGGAAATTTCCGAACTGCAAATGCCTGAGTTCAACGAAAAACTTTCAGTTTTCTACTGCTCCGGTGATGATACCGATGTCGCCGTTTATCTTTACCAAAACTGTATTTTTGGTATCGACTATTGAGGCCGACCTGACCATGAAAGCAGCGAGAATCTACCAACGTGTCAGCACTGAAGAACAAAATCTCAAGCGGCAAAACACCCTAATTGAACAAGCCAAAGCTGAAGGTTACTACATTGCGGGTGTCTATAAAGAAAAGGCCTCCGGCGTCCGTGCAGACCGACCTGTGTTGAATCAACTGATTGCAGACTTGCAAGAAGGCGATGTGATCATCACCGAACATATCGACCGCATCAGCCGTTTGCCTTTGGCAGAAGCGGAAAAACTGGTCGGCCGCATCCGCGAGAAAGGTGCGTTCCTGTCCATTCCCGGCATAATCGACCTGAGCCAAATCCATACCGATTCCGAAATTGCCAAAATCGTTTTGGACAGCATACAAACCATGCTGCTCAAAATTGCCCTACAAACGGCCAGAGACGACTATGAACAACGGCGTAACCGTCAAGCCGCCGGCATTGCTGAGGCAAAAAAACAGGGACTTTACAAAGGCCGTCAGGCAAATATCCAAAAGCATAAACTGATTGTCAGCCTACGCCAAAACCATACCCTTCAAGAAACGGCCGCTCTAGCCGGATGCAGCGTATCATTAGTCAAATTGGTAATGCGGCAACACAAACAATCTCAAATCTCAAAAGAGGAATGAAAATTGGCTACATTAATGCAGAAAGACGCTCTAATCGAGCGTGTTGCCAGTGTACAGGCACTTATTTCACGCAAAACTCCCTATTCTGATGTGCGCTCGGAAGACCAAAAACGCATTGCTGAGTTGCGTGGTTTCCTATAAAAATATGAACCTACAGACTCCTATTATCAAAGGTCAACAGGAATACTAACAAAAAGTAAACACTCAAATTTGACACAAAATGCTCACTTCCGAGCAATCATATATTGAACAAGACGATGATCTAATCGTTATTCATTTCCTCAATCTGGAATCTCCTGAATGTTGTCTCCTGAATGTTGTTTGTAATATTACCGCTCACTTCTTGATTCCTGCCATGCAGAAAATAAAAACCTGAAAAACTATTAATATACTTGCTTTCGCTGTTAGCATGTACCTCCCCAAAAACTGTCCAAAACAATTTTAATTTACTGGCCTTTAAGAAGGTTAAGAATTCATCCTTTCTCACCAATAAACTATTTTGGAATTTATCATTTATCTGTGGGTTAAAACAGATTAAATTATTATTTTGATTAATCCAATAACCATCTTTGATGGAGTTTTGCATTTTCATTCCAAGATAAATTAGCGAAGTAGGTGCATTAAATGACATACCTTCATTCCCATAAGTGTCCTCCCAAGAGTATGAATCTACACTAGGTATCACTTTAAATGAAGGCGGTTCACTTTTTCCATACCCATCAACTTCCTTCCATTCAATGGGTCTATTACCAGAAAAAAATTGATTGTAAAAAGCATTACCTTCTGGCATCCGTAATCGTATAATATCTTGTGTTTTGAACCATGATTTTGCATTTGAAAATTCAGACTCATTAATTAAATAACTTTTTATTATCATAAGTTTGTAACTATTATGATTTTCTTTTTGCCCAAATTTCGGCAATTCACAGAATCTATCGTATCTTTCTAACGCAAGCCATTTTTCACCATTAATTGTCAATTCCAGTAAATTACTAATATCAGGAAGTTTATTGTTCCTCACCCAATCATCAATTGATTCATCATCTCGGAAAGTAAAATTATGTTTGGTTTTACATTGTTCTTGATCTTTGTATTGAGAAAATAAACTTGTTATGACTGGTGGTTCGATTATTATTTGGTTTTCGGGCAAATAAAAATTGTCTAACGTTCTTATATAGTCACGCTTTGAATCATCGTTATAGCTATCAGTGAATGCAGGAAAATTATCCATCACTCTTGCCAAAATTTCATATAAAGCTAACCATTGATACTTTTTACCGATTCGCTCAACTTTACTGGTTTCATGTCTTGACCAAGCATACGAATGACAAGTTTTATCAAATTCTTGATGCTTATCATCATCGTAACCAAATTGCTCAAAAATCATTTGGCAAGCATAGTTACTCAGTAAATTAACATCAATAATATCCTTTTTATAATTTCTCCATTGGTGAAAATTAGCTTCAAAAGTGTATCTGCCAAAATCACCATAACGCCCTACGCCACGACCATATTCAGTAGTCATTGAATGTAAAATAACTTTTTGGGCAGAAGAATCATAATTCATATCAATTTCTTCATTGCTAGGCAAAACATCAGGGAAAGAACTTCTATACGGTGGAGTAATTCTTGTTTTGATCGATTTAATATCTTCTAATGAGTAATTACACTTTTGCAAAGAACATTCAATAATACGACTAGCGTAATCACGAACTAAAACATTAGGGTAAATTTCTTCTGCTTCGGATTTATTAAATATCTGATTATCTATCTCTACTGCAAGTGATTTTAAACCTAATAAATTATTTGAATACAAAACCGCACCGTGAATAGCAGATAAGATACCTTCCACAACATAAGGGTCATTAATTGACGTAAATTCCTTAAACAGTTCTAAGGCAATTTCCAATCTATTCCAAAGTAAATGAGCCAGTGCATTAATATAGTCATTTCTATTTTTTTTGTCGGTAGATGTGAATAGCCAACTGACAGCAATTGCTCCCAACAATAATGCTTCTGGTTCAATATTTTCTTGACCACTTGTTTTATTACACCAAGTTAATAATCTATTGATTGCAGGTAAGTTATCAGAATTCAATGTAATACAAGTAGTCCAAGAAGCGTCTCTATCTGCTAAAGAAAAAGATTTCAGCTTTTCATGAAGGTATCTTATATTTAATGGGTGACTAATTTCGGTAGCTAATTGAAATAAAGTATTAACCAAGGTTACTTTATTGCTACAGTCGTTATCATCGAAAAAACGCTGTAACTTTTGCATATTAATAGTTTCAGGCAACCTCCAAAAGAGATTTTCCACAACAATCTCAAACCAAAAACTATCTTTTGTGCAATTAAGCACTTCAAATATTTCGAAATCAAAACGCTCAGGTAATAATACACTCAAAGCTTCCCAAATACCCCTAACATATCTAACTCTGTTATATAAAGCTTTTCCTTGTTCGGTATTTAACCATTGGATAAAATCATCTTTATTATGAATATTTTTTAGAATTAAGTTGGCTTTTTGGTAATCCCCAACCCTTTCATAGTTAAAATCAACATATTCTTCATCGCTATTAGCATAAGCATACCTAGTGATAACATTCTCTTTGATTAAATAATCAAGAAATTTTTTAGCATCTGATTCTGCAATGTCTTCTATTAGCTCATCTCTTATATTTCGTTTAGTTCTAAGATAATCCAAGCGAATTTGACTTCCCTCCAATTGTAAGCTAGAGATCACATCAATTGCTCTTTGAACCAAGTGAGAACCAACATCTTGCTCAATTTGTTCACAAATGCGTTTTTCAACACCCTCTAAATAAGATTTTATAATTTGATTCAATCCTTCTTGTCCCTTAGGAATACAAGTTCTCCCTTGATTTCTCAAAGACTCACAAAATAATTTCAGATATAATGGATTAGAAAATTCTGGATTAAGTAATGGAATGTTAGGTAATTGTAAGCCATAGTAGGGAAAAAATATTTGAATAGCTTCAAATTCTTTATTGTCAAATCCTAGGTGCTTGATGTAGCGTAATTTATCTTGGTTATTTGAATTTAATTGCTTAAAAATAATTTCTTCGTAACTGTCTCGTACACTTATGACTAATCCAATATTTGAATATTGACTCACTAATTCAATAAATCCATTGAGGTGATTATTCCATAAAGATTTACCTTCCCCCTCATTTAAAGCATCTATTGCTAAAATAAACCGTTCCTTTTGCATTTCTCCTATACTATCCAAGGCAGATAAAAAGACTTCAGGTGTTGCATCATGAAGATTTAATTGTTTAAATACTTGATTCCAAACAAAAGATTTTTCAGTAAAATCTTGGCCTAATAACAATAGAGCGTATTTTCCTGATTCTTGACGTTTTTGAATATAATCTCCTATTAAATGGGATTTACCACTACCAGCCTTCCCAGTTAATACCAATACTTTTCCATTAAATAACGATATTTCAGAAGAGTCTAATAATTTAGTAATGTCGTCTAACGCATAGGCTAAGTTTATAAAATGATTACGCTCAATTTTTTTTGCAGTAGATTCATCTGAGCTATTATTAAGAAATTTATGAAGTTTTTCTAATAATTTACTGATTTCTTGTATTAACATATTGACATCAATAATTGTGTCAAGATTGTTAATGGTTGATAAGTTCAGGTGTTTAATTAAAATATCATATACGGTTTCAAAGTACTGGTTTAACTCCGAACAAACATCAATAAATTTATATTGATATTGAACTTCTTTTAACAACTCATTGAATTTATTACTTATATTTTCTTTAAACGAGGGAGTTCTAGCTAAAGCTTCTAATTGTGTCGTAATAGGTAAATTAACATTGATTTCAGGCGTATAACGCACACCAAGATTGCTTATAGCTTGTTGATTATTTTGTTTAAACCAATTTTCTGACAATTCATTTTCATCAAACCAAAAGAATTTTTTACCTGCATTTTCTGGTTTTGATAATAAAATAGATAATTCAAAATTTCCCCAAAATTCAAATTCTATTTCACGACCTTCTGATTGAGCGAATTCTTTCCATTTTCGAATATGGCTTTTCCATTTAGCAAAAAAAGATTCTGTTCCAGGTCTATTGGCATTTGATCTATCGGTTGCTACGCAGACATAATATTTTGTAAGGTTTGGGTAGTTCTTTAAGGCCTCCTTAAAAGAATTTTCAATTTGTTGCCATTGCGATGATGAAAATGAACTCAAAAAATATTTTGCTTGCCATCCATATAAAGAGCCATCCTGAAACTTACACATTGCTTCAATACCACCATCGGGGGCTGATATTCTGATAAATTCTCCCCGTGATTGAAATTCTTGGCGTGCCAATTGGCATACTAATTCTTCAAAAGCATTATTTTGGGAACCTTTTAAAGATTTGATATTTTCCCATCTGATAGACATTTTGATATTTCCATTACTAAAGTTTCTATTTCATCATATGAAAGTTTTCAGTATACTTCAAGTGTTTATAATATCCATTTCCACTTCAATTTTTTCAATATCAGTTCAGTTGTATTACTAATCGGGGATGTTTAGGCAGCTGCACTCAAAGATCACAAAGTAAGTAATAGCTGAAACAGAAGATCTAATTTTTAAAATGCCTCCCTCATTCCTAACTAAAACATAAAATTTATACGACAAAAAAACTCCGACAGGATTTGTAACATCGATCTCTAAATATACTGAACCTCTTGTACCAAAGATAAAAACACCCTTCGGGGTGTTTTTGTATTCTAAACAAAAGGATGCTTGGCTATGGGCAATTTAAATCAAAATGAGTTTTAAATCTTTGGTAAAATGATTTTGTTACAAAATCAAAATTTAAAAACCATGAACGAAATCCCAAAGAAACGAGGCGGCCGTAGAGACGGTGCAGGACGCAAAAGCAAGTCCGGTGAAGCAACGGCAGTTAAGCGTATCCCAGTATCACTGATACCAACAGTGGATGCCATGATTGCTTCTACTGCCCTGCCTCAAGGCAGCCTTATACTCATCAATCGGACAACACTAAAAGTCCCATATGCTCTTGAGAAAATCCCAGCAGGTTTCCCGTCGCCGGCGGAGCCGTATATTGCCGATTATCTCGATTTCAACGAATACCTCATTGCCACCCCATCCGCCACCTTTGCCGCCCGTTCTGGTGGATATTCCATGCTAGATGCTGGGATTAGCAAAGACGATATTATGATTATTGACCGTTCAAAAACTCCGAAACACGGCGATATTGTGATGGCGGATTTAGGCAACGAGTTTACGATCAAACGGCTATACAAAGTTCCCGGCCGTAAGCCTGAGCTGCACTCTGAAAACGCTTCCGGCGAGTACCCTGATTTTGTACCTGATGAAAGCGATACTTGGACAATCATTGGTGTCGTTACTTTTGTTATTAAAGATGTTCGCCAGGGAAGCTAAGATGTTTGCTCTCATTGATGGGAACAGTTTTTACTGTTCTTGTGAAAGAGTTTTCAGACCGGAATTGAAGAATGTTCCGGTTGTCGTCTTATCGAACAACGATGGCTGCGTGGTTGCACGATCTGCTGAGGCAAAGGCTTTAGGCATTAAGATGGGGGAACCCTATTTCCGTGTGAAACACTTAGTTTCTCAAGGTCGTCTGAAAGCCTTTTCCAGCAACTACGAACTCTATGCCGACCTGTCCCGTAGGATGATGGAAACCATCGCCGGTTGTGTACCGGCGGTAGAAATTTATTCGATAGATGAATGTTTTGCCACTATGGCAAATATTGGAGACCATGCTGGACTCGGCCGCGAAATCCGTCGCCGAGTATTGCAGTGGGTTGGCATACCGACCTGCGTCGGCATCGCACCGACCAAGACGCTGGCCAAGTTTTGCAATTACTTGGCAAAAAAATATCCCTCCCACTTTGGCGGTGTAGTTGTTTGGACTGACTGGACTGAGTCTATACGTCTGAGAGCTTTACGAAGTGAAGCCGTAAGTGAAATATGGGGAATTGGGAACAAGATAGCTGCAAAATTGGCAGCTCAGGGAATATTTACAGCTTTGGACTTTGTACTTGCTGATACAGCCACCCTACGCCTTCGTTATGGCGTAACTATCGAGCGGACACAGAGAGAAATGCAAGGCATAGTTTGTGATGGTTTACATCCCAAGCCTGCACCCAAGCAAAATCTTGTTCGTAGTCGGAGTTTTGGAGTACGCATAGACACACTGGATGCGCTACAGGCTGCCATAACGCATCATATCAGTTCAGGTGCCGAAACATTGCGTAAAGACAAATTGACCGCCTCATCTGTTTCCGTATTTCTACATACAGATTTTTTCAAAGAATCTGAGCCACAATATCACAACAGTCAAACAATAAGCCTAATTGTGCCGACATCCGACACTGTACTGTTAAATCACGCGGCACAAAAAATTCTAGCGACTATCTTCCGCAGTGGCTACCTCTACAAAAAATGCGGAATCGAATTACATGGCTTAAAGCCTGCCGAACAGATACAGGCTGATCTTTGGCAGTCTGTCACTAACAACCCAGTCATGGAGGCATGGGACAAAATCAATCGTCAGTATGGTAAAGGTCGTCTGAAACTTGCATCAGAACTATTGGCAAACAACTGGGAGATGAATAGAGACAGATTGAGTCAGTGCTATACCACACGTTTTACTGATTTGCCCATAGTTTGACAGCGGATCGGTTGCACAATCTCCTCAAAATCTATGAATAACCCATAACCAAAAATAAGATTCTGTATATTTCAGATGAGCTTATTATTAGACGTAATAGATAAAGACTCGGTTCTTCTCCATCATGATTTTAAGTTTCCTCAAAATAATCCCAATTTTTCATAAATAAAAAAGCCCGCCGTAGGGGGCAAGAGAAAAATAGGCGTGGCAATTTTGCAGGTTGCCGAAGGTGCCGGAAAAGTTGCCTAAGTCTGTTTTTCTCTTGGGGGCGTGGGGACGTTTCTGCCGAACCTTGAGAGGCGGTAACGGGGCTGCGGCGGGCGTTTTTTCCGTTCAGTTTCCTTCGGCATATAGAGGTCGTCTGAAATTGCTGTTTCAGACGACCTCTATATCTTAGTCATTGTAAATAATCTGCTCTACCGTCCACCATGTATGCGGGTAATTAGCCTTAAAATCTTCAATTTTCCATTGAATATTTTCATCATAAATCCCTGTTTCATAGATAAATTTTTTATCTGAGCCTATAAAATGTGTTGCCCTTATGCAACCTTTTCTAATGCTTGCCTCTACTTCAGATACGTTTTCTAACATCAATAGCTTTATTAGGGCTTCAGTATCCAGCCTCGTTTCAGTAGGAATTTTACCTTTGAGACATTCAGAAAACATTTTGTCATACATTTCACGCGGCAATAATGCAAATGTTTCTGTCATCGTTCCAACGCTATAATCATGACAGGTATCCATCAACAAATCATAGGTCAAATCTGAACTGCCTTTTAAAGCGGTTGCAAAAAGTTCGACACAATCGTCAGCCGTCAAGCCGTCATTCAGTGCATCCATATGCCGCCACATCCGCATAAAAATTTCTCGGATTTCTTTCGGGCTTAACGCCGAAATTTCATTTAAAATTCTATCTATCATATTCACTTCTTTAACTTCTTGAATCATCACTCTTCTGCCTTTCTTTAAAACAAAACCAACTGTTCTTCCAATGTCAATAAGGGGGCGGTTATCTTCGTTTCGTCTTGGCTGTGCTGTTTTGCGTCGAAAGCGGCTTTTTTGTCGGCTTCAATTTCGGCTTTCATATCGTCTTCAAAACCGCCACGCAACCAATGCACCGTCCGCCATGCCGTATGAAATTCGTTTTTTATACTGTCTCCATGTATGATTTTTGCGGGGATACCGTAAAAATGACATTGCACAAAACACATCCACACACACAAAACATCTATATCCACCGCAACCGTCGCCATATGCAAAGTTGGAACTTTTCCGCTATCGGCGATATGTTCAGCAAAGGCAAGCAGATTCGCACCGCTCCCACAACACGGCTCAAGCAAGGAAACAAATCTTTGTTTTTCCAGTTTCTCCGCCGTGTCGATTCCTACCAGTTTCGCCATCACTCTTGACACTGCCATCGGCGTAAAATACTGCCCATTACGCTCGTTTGACGCGCCCAAGTCCATATAAAGCTCACCCAAAAAATCTTCGTAGCTTCCGACGTTTACCGCTCTAATGCAGCCCGAAGCCAAAACGCCCAACAGCTCAGGAAAAATTTTAAAAGCCTCTTCTTTATATTCTCGGCGGATAGTGTGGTATCGCTCCTCGCGTATTTCCCAATCATCATCCCGCATATAACTATTAAAAATCGCAAGGGCTGCCAGCTCTACGAAATCACGAAAAACATCAGACGGTTTATACGTCGCACCGAATAAATAAATGAGTTTTTTCAGCTCTTTAACCGTGTTATCCATTTTTTGCTCCCGAAGGTTTCAGACGACCTTTGCCGCCCGAAACCGTTTAAATGCCATTACCACCAACTGTCATAGAAAACTGCTCGCCCCTCAGCTATCGCTAACCGCGCATTCGCTATAAAGGTTTTGGTTTCAGTAATGTCATCGGGATATATTTGCGAGTCTCCAAAGAAAAAGCCCGGCGTGTGTTCTAGTTTTTCATCATTTAAATCAGCTTCCAGCCGTTCCAAATCTTCGAGTTCTAAGCGCACAGTGCAACAATTAAATACATCAGCTTTGCCGCCTTTTTGCCGATATAGTTTTTCCATCCAGCCATGTAGATGGTTAAATTTCCGCCAGTACGCAAATTGATTCAGTTCTGCTTCATCGCGTTCATCCTCACTCACATTCACATCGGTTTGACGGTCGCCGACAAACTCGGCATTCATGGTGTAGCCGTACATATCAAGTCCCATTTGATAATCCTTTCATAAATGTTCATTCATAAATAATCAACCATCGGGGGCAGCGGCCGCCGTGTTGTGATGTCGTAAAAAATTTCAAAGCGCAAAAAGTCCAGACTGGCTTTGTGCGGCTTTCATCTTTGTCCGGTGCGCCCTCTGCGGCGTGGTGGAAAAGGTGGAAGCCGTGCAAAGACACTTGTCTTGGTCTGGACTTTTTGCGCTTTGAAATTTAGACATCAACCAACAACACGGCGGCCGCTGCCCCCGATGGTTGTTTCAAACCTTCAGCCGCTTTGCGGCGTTTCCGCCCTTTTGGGCGGAATCAGGGTGGTAAAACCACCCTGTTTTTGGCACTCGTTGCCTATCCTGCGTCTTGTTTTGATTTGCTGTTTATATGGGATATAGGCGTTACTTTGAGGAGGTGATACGCATGGACTTGGATATGTGTGAATATACTGAAGTATGGAAATGTATTTATTTGATTATTTGACATACTAATTATATAAATAATGATTATTTATAATTTCTTTAGTATTTTTGAGATTAAGAATGTTGATTTTTGGAATAAATATGTATATATTGACACTTATATATGAATTTAAGTGAATAGATACGCATATGAGCGATTTAGAAGACTTCGTGAAGAACAATGCTCCGTCAGGCAAAAAATCCAAACTTGATGCCTTTGCCGGAGAGATTTTCACATTAAAAAACTTGGGTTACTCAGAAAAAGATATTCTGAGATTCCTGCTTGAAAAAAAGGGAATGACAGTAAGCCAGCCAACTCTGAACAGGTTTATCCGTAGCCATACTGGTAAAACTGTCGTATCACCCGAGATAAATCATCAATCTATTAATGATTCCGTACAAGTCAAAAACAGACAGGCAAGCACCGTTACTCAGACAGTTCCTGACCAAAAACAAACTAACTCTGAAATATCGGAACGTCCAATCATCGGCAAGTTTGACTTGAACCGTGAAATCAATGTTGAAGAACTGATGTAAAAAAGCCGTCTGATTCACTCAGACGGCTGTACCAACAATAACGAATTATTTAATCTGCTCGACTACCAAGCCCTTACTTTCAAGCAAAACTGCTGCCTTACGGTCAAAAGTAACGAAACACGACGCTCCCATCATGCGTCCCAAAAACTCGTTGACTCCGTCGGCAAAATCGCCATTGTCTTCCATAATTGCAAATCCCGCTCCCAACTCGTCCTCCTGAATAACCAAATTGGGGATAGATTCGGAGAAACTGCGAAGTTGTTGCAAAACAAGGTTTTTTTCCATTTTATAACTACGGGTCAAAACCCATACGCATTCTAAAAATACCGTGGTTGGCACAATCACACTATCAGCACTTTCCAGTAATTCCAATGCCTTATCTCTTTGTACCAAATCGTCATCAACGAACAACCTTACCAAAACATTGGTATCAATAGCAATCTGCCTCATTTGAGTTTCAATCCTTCTAAACCTGCCGCTGCCCCAGCATCGGCAATAGCTTCGTTCAGCTCATCAATGGATAGATGGACATCATGCGGATTGCCTAAACAACCGGCGAAATCCCTAAATGATTTGTGAGAAACAGTTTTCTTCTTTTCTGCCCGTATCCGCAGCTCGCCGTTAGGCAGTTTGCTGACATGGATTCTGTCTCCGGCAGTAATGCCCAAATGCAGCAAAAACTCTTTTTTCAGCGTAACCTGATTTTTAGCGGTTAATCTCAAAGCCGTTCCCATGATTAATCTCCATCAAACAAAGTAAGGTAACTTTACCTTACTTTGTATCTCGTCTCAACCCATTTATCCACAAAACCTGTACATATCCCTCCCTCAAAAACGCTCTATATCCTCCCAAACGTCAATATCCATCTGTATCAGCCATAAATTGCACAAAAAACAATCAGGCGGCCGCCTGTAATATTTTTTGATAGTGGTCTGTGAATGTGGTCTTTGTATAAAGGTCGTCCTATGTGGACAAAGTTCTCTGTCCTCAAAAGCCAATGTTCTTTGATCAATATGTACAAACACAGTATTTTCAATTACTTATTTCAAACAAAAAAGGGGATTTTTATCATCTGATTCGGGTAAAAATAGAAATATGAGACGGAAAAACAGGTGAGCATATCCCAATCGGTGCCGCATAACAGGCAAAACAGCCTTTCAGACGACCTTTTCGGCTTCAAAGGGCGCAAAAAAAGCTGCCGGAGCAGCGTTTGGGCGCGACTGTGCCAACAGCCTGACGTTTACTGTTTTTTCTTGTAGTAATTTATGAGATTTTGACGATTAGGATTGTCAGGATTCCGCTGTCCGCCTGTATCGGGGGGCGGATGGGAGGATTGTTTGATTTGCGCCTCGTATTCCGCCTTAGCTTTGCGCGTGGCCGCTTCGGACGTCGGCGGCGCAGGCATGTTGGAGGGACGGTCGGATGGATAGAAGCCCCCCCAGCCGTTCAGAATCGATTTCTGCATCACGCCATTGAGGTCATAGTTTTTGTTTTTCAGGTCTTTGAGCTGGTTGAGCAGGATTTTTTTCTGCTTGATATTGAGGGGCTTGCCTTTTTCGGCGCGCATCTTCAAAAAGTCATTCCAAAGACCGAGATTAATCCATTTCTCGAGGCGGAAATTGTCTGTATCGATATGATAGCGGCTGTCGAATTGAGGCACTGCCTCGCCTTTGACCTGATAACAAAGTTCGAGCAGACGCTCCTTATTAAGCTGCCAGTGCATTCTGCCGTGTACGCCTGCGCGTCGGCATTGGATTACGCCTTTGCCCGATAAAAACTTCCGCGCCTTCTCGTAGCCACGACGGGTTAAGCCCAACTCGTCGAGCAACTGGACAGCGGTTTTATAAAACCACCCCCGACGCTGTGGCTCTTTATCGGCCACATCACTCCACCAAAACAACCCTGACAGCAGAGTCGCCGCCTGAATATTGGATCCGCACAAAAGCCCGAACTCGCGGTAAACCACGAAGTCCGTTGTAATGTGATGGCGGATGTCAGCGGTGAGCATGGTTATTTATTTTCTCTTGTTGTAAAGAGAAGGATTGACTTTCAATTTCCCATTTGTGATTTTCTCAATCCTATATGCTTGTTTTTCGGGAATAATATCCTTCCATTGAGTGACTGCTGAAGGGCTAACATCCAAGTGCTGAGCGGTGGCACTTTTAGAGCCGAAGAATTTTAGGACATCTGCTTTCAACATAATTTTTACCTGTCATTTTAAGTATTCTTAAATTATAAGTGTGAAGAAAACTTAAAGCAAGATGGGTTAAGATAACTTAAATACTTCTCAAGCAGGCTAATATCGTGAATAAGACAATCGGACAACGGATTCGGCAAAAAAGGAAAGAGTTCAAATGGACTCAACAAGAACTGGCGAAGAAGCTCAAAGATATTTCCCACGTGGCAATTTCCCAGTGGGAATCAAATACGACTAAGCCTAATGCAGAAAATTTATACGAGCTATCTCAAGTACTCGGTTGCGATTTAGGCTGGCTTTTAAAAGGTGAAGGCGAAGATACAAACACCAATGTAGTTTTTATAGAGGATTCAAACAATCGGAAAATTCCCGTTTTGGATGTTGCTCAAATAGAAAATTGGAATCTGCGGATACCAATACCCAATCCAATAAAAGGAGCTTATCTTATGAGTAATATCCATGACCCCAACAAATGCTTCGCATTGAAAATTTCCGGTGATTCAATGAATCCAGATTTTGTAGAAGGAGATTTGATCGTCGTTGATATAGAACAAAAGCCTGAACCTGGTGAATTTGTAGTTGCTCGCATTGATAAGGATGTAGTCTTCAGAAAATATCAAGTAGTAAGTTCTGTGAACGGAGAACCCGAATGTTTTTCTCTTTCTCCATTAAATCGGGACTTTCCACCGTTCTCTTCTTCACGTCACACCATTGAAATTATTGGTACCATGGTTGAACATCGCATTTTTCGAAGGAAGCGATAAAAAGTCTAATTCTCCCAATAAAAGGTCGTCTGAGTTATCAGATGACCTTTTATTTTATATATAAAACAAAGACATGGGAAAGATCAATCACAAAAAATAAAGATATCTTAAATTTCAGCTTGCTTAATTATTTAAGTTATCTTAAAATTAGATTCATCGAAATTAAACGCTCTTTAAATCTTTGGAACGAAGCAACCGGCCTTCGGAGTTTTTTTCGGAGTATAACCCCCGAAAAAAACAGGCGTAGAAAAGGCGATCGAGCCTTTGGGTTAGAACAAACGGTTGCTGGCAGCTTTCAACCTGCCAAAAAAAAATGCCGCGCATCCGGGTAGCCTGATGAGAGGGTCCGGTAACAGGCGGCAAGTTGGACGTATTTTTTAATCGGGACGTAATCCCGATGCAGCAGCGATAATCTGCGGACAAGCTGCAAAATACATTTTGATTTTTCTTTTGCCCGCCATGAGCGGGTATTTATCGGATAAATCCGATAGGCGTATGCCCAAATGTTCAGACGGCTCTACCCGTCTTTAAACATGTATCCAAATCCAAGCCCACTTCTTGCACAAGTGGGTTTCCGTTTGGGTTCATCCAAAATAATAATAAAGTTTATTATTTCAGATAGTTTATTATTATAGTTCAAAGGAGAAGTTATGACAAATATGACAAAGGATGAAATTAAAGCCCTGCAAATCGAGGGTAGGTTTGCAGGATTTTTTCAGGAAGGCTGAGAACAAGGTCGTCTGAAAACAGTTTCAGACGACCTTTTCTACCACTTTAGTTCACATTTGGAGATGAATGATAAGATGGACTGCTGCAATAAAATCAGACTGTCTATAATTTTAACATGGGCGTTATTGCATTCTTTCCATATATTCCGAGGTTGGAAAGAGTACGACAGGCAATCGGCTTTGATAACGATAACCAACGGCTTTCAGGTGTGGATTTTATCTGAAATAATTATTTGGGCATCCTTGGATGTCGGTTCATGCCACGGTTGCTCCTCATTTTTTAAGTGATGGGTATTCTTGCATCTCTATTTTGATGGGATTGTCAAATATGAACCGATAGCAGGCCGTATCATCCTTCCGTATGGCAAAACTGCCCCGATTTGGTTTGCAGTCTGAATAGCTGTACGCATCCAACATGAGCAGCCAGCGATCATATTCGACGGCTTGGTCATATGTTTTGATAAGAAGCACCCACATCATACAGAGTGTTATTGCATATATCCCTTTTTTGAGTGATTTAAACACGGGAGCTCTTCTACCCTCTTTCATGAGTTTGAGTACATGCCACAAGATTGGAAGTGTTAAAAACATACCTGCGGTAATGACAGTCCATACGGAAATTGAATAATTGAGATATTCGGGATAAATTCCGTATTTGTGATTGAAATAATGGGTCGCGAATATTTTGGCAACAAATAATGCGAAGGCAGAAGTAACAAAAAACTTCCATGTCCATTTGAACTTTTTTGTGATCTCGCTGCGGTTTTTCCATAACTGCCAAGCGGAAAACAATACGCATAAAAATACAAACAGTGGCAGTATTTGTATAAAAAACAGCGATAAATAAATAACGCCGACAGCAATATTTTCAAATAAGTCTTTTGAATATTTTTCCATGGGCATTTCTTGTTTCGTGTAAAGAGAAGATGTGGTAATCCAATCTTAACACGGGTAAAGAAATGCCCGCCTATTCCCAAGGTCGTCTGAAAACGTTTCAGACGACCTTTTCTACCGCCTAACTACACAAAAGGCGGCGGGCAACTCAGCGGCTCGGAGCAAAAAGACTGAGCGGTTCCGATACCGTCCGTGTGTGATGTTGTGTGAACAAGCACTTTGCCCGTGAAACAACGATCAGTAACGGGAGGGTAAAAATCGGCGGTATGGTATTTATCACACCCTGCCGTTTTGAGCGATGCCCTGATAAGGCTGACTACCGGCAACAGGTCGGGGAGCAGGTGGAAGCCCTGCATTTCAAATCAATTTAAAAGAAGATTCCTATGTATAACAGGGTTCTTGTACTAATAGTTGGTATATTGCTTTCAGCAATGACAATCAAATTAATATATACGGCCAACCTGATAACTTTTCTTACAGCAAGTCCATTTATTATCTTGAGTTATATTGCACTTGTTTGTATGTGGGTATTAGATGTTTAACCTAGATGAAGGACAAATGGAAGAAAAATAGTTATCAGAGTTACCTGTTTTGACGGAGACACGAAATGAAGCAAGAGAACGACACCTTAGCCCGACTGAAGGCAAACATAGGTGCCAAACTGCACCATGTAACGGAATACCACCGCGATCAGGAAGAACATGAAATGCTGGAGCGCATGATTTCACAGGGCATGATTCCTCAAGACGATTACAGCAAGGAAGAACGGAAATTGTTGATTAAAGCCTTTTTCGCCTTTATGTACGGACAGAAAGGGGATTTAACCCGAGAAACAGCACAGGAATTTGATCTTGTGTTGCAGGAGATTTTGAGTAACAGGTGTACAACTAATTTGCCTCCTGAGAAAAATGCACATGATCTATATATAGCTGGGCAGTTACTCTTTGAAAATAAATGTGACATTAAGTGTTTTTTGTCCTACCCCGGTCATTCGGAACGATATAAATATAAGGATTTAACCTTTAAACCGGATTTAAAGACTGAAATTGATAAGTAATCAATTTTGTATAAGGTCGTCTGAAAACGTTTCAGACGACCTTCACTTCATCTAAAAGCGAAAGGAAGCAACATGAAAAAAATCAGAAAGCCCGTCAAAAAGATTTTCATCGGTACTTATCAAAGCATGAGAGCCGCTGCCCAGCAGGTTGACCTGCTGATGAAGGGCAATGGTGATTTATGTGTGAACATTGTCCAAGAAGGAAGAAAGTTCCAAGTTCGGACGGTCGTATGGCAATGAAAAAACCGCTTTGTTGAGAAAGCGGTTTTTTCTGAGATTGGGTAATCTCGTGGGGTACGCAGATTATCCTTTTTTTCGTTCAAAATTTCAATAGCCGTCTGATTGACGGAATTTAAAAAGGTGTGTGTATGAATAAATCTTTGGGTTTGCTGGCTGCCGCCATGCTGGGGGCTGCTCCTGCGGCTTTTGCTGACGATGTGATGAACGGTGATACTCGCTTGGCGTGCGAGGCAGTTTTGTGTCTGTCGTCAGGCGACCGTCCAAGCGAGTGTGCGCCGTCGATTAAGCGTTATTTTTCTATCCGACACAAGAAATTGGGCGATACGCTCAAGGCGCGGCGAAATTTTCTCAAAATGTGCCCGACAAGTTCGGAAAACGCTGAAATGGCGGGTTTGACAGACGCGATTGCTGAGGGCGCGGGTCGCTGCGACGCGCAGGAACTGAACCGCATGATGCGCTATACGAAGTTGGAAAAGGTTTGCGAACAAAAGACCAAATACAGCTTGGGACGTAAATATGTTGTCGAGGACAACTGCCAAACGGTCAAGAAAACCTACATTCGCCCAGACAAGCCGGGTTATTGCAAGGCTTATTTCGATCACGGCTGGACGACGGTAGCCGACAAAGTACGCTACGTCGGCGAAGAACGAAATGGCGGACGCTGGGTTGATGTCCGCTAGATTATCTCGGTTGTTATTTCCTCCTGTGTTCGGGCAAGCCCTTTCCTGATGTCCGACACGCTCTTTCCCTGCGGGCAACTCCTGTCCGCAGGGCTTTTTACAGACCAAAGTCCGTTTGAAAAGCGGGTTTTGATGTGTAAAAAATCCAAACGGCCGCAAAAACGGTATTTTTTTATAACGAAACGACAATCAGGAAAGGTTGGAACAAATATGCAAGAAGTAAATTTGATAGTTCAGAGTAAAGGCGGATGTGGCAAAACATTTTGCTGCGCCTCATACGCGCAATATGTGGCGGCAAGGGCTGCTAATCAGGTAGAAGTACACTGCTACGATACCGATACCAGCAACCGTACGTTGAGCCGGTACAAACCGTTGCACGTCCAAGTAATCAACATCCTGACACGGGATAACAACGTTGATATTCGTAATTTTGACGGACTCGTTGAGCAGTTCTTGGAAAAAGACGGTATAGGCATTGTCGATACCGGTTCCAACACTTTTATTCCACTGATGTCGTATATCGCTGAAAACAACATCGCCGAACTGCTGCGGGAATCAGGTGTGCGCCTGATTCTTCATGTGCCGATTGAAGGCGGACAGGCGCAGGTTGACTGCATCGAAAGTTTGGGACGGATTTTGAACGACGTCGACGCTGAAGTAGTAGTTTGGCTGAACGAGTTCCACGGCGCAGTGGAGAATGCTGGCAAACCGTTCGAACAGTTCGGTGTTTACCAAAAACACAAAGACCGCATTATCGGTATTGTGCGCGTGGAAAAACGTAATCCCGACACGTACGGCAAAGACATTGAACAAATGACCAAACTGCATCTGACTTTTGACGAGGTGGATGCTACGACAGAAATGACGTTTATGCCCAAACAGCGACTCCGGAACGTGAAGCGCGATCTTTTCTCCAAACTGGAAAGCCTGCCAGTGATGGCAAATACTTTGAATGGTGGGGACGATGGAAAATAAGGCGTCTGAAGTTATTGCCGAAGTGTTCCGACACTCCGGAACAAGGCTGACGGAAGACGATCCAATCGTCGTGATGTTGCTAATGCAGGAACAGTCTATCCGTCAAGCCTTTGACACCTTTGCGGAGCAGCAAGCAGAAGAGAGGCTGGCATTTTTGGAGGAGCTGGAAGTCCGTGAAGGCAACATCACCGCTGCCGCCGCCAAACTGGAAAAGTACCGGGAGCAACTGCTGGCAGAGCTGGCGCAGTACGCCAACGGACAGATTGCCGAGGCCGAACAAAAAATCTATGTTTCGGTATCTCAACGTATCGCCCGTGATACGGAAGAAGCCAACGGACGGCTGGTCAAAAGGCTGGAACGACTGGTCGTCTGTACTATGGCGGCAGCTTTGGCAGTGTTGCTGATAGTGGAGTGGGTTATTTGGAAAGGAGGTTGATGTGGATGAGAAAAGTTACAAGACCCTGCTTGCAAAGCCGCCCGAAGGAATCGGCGGTTGGCCGTTGGTTTTAATCATCGAATTTAAAGATGCCGTTTACGAGGCAAACATTGCCCTGAGTCGTTCGAGGTCTGCCAAAGGCTGGAGGCAAACGTTTGCTGAAAAAGCCGAAAAAGTATGTGGTTTTTACCGACTCCAAAACGAAATAGAAAAAAGGAAGCACCAATGCTGATTGACAAGAAAAATCCCGTCAGTACGGTAAAGATACCTTCCATTGTAGTTCCGGCAGAGGAAGATTATCCACATTACCGGCTGATACCGGTGCAAACGGAAGCAGGCAACGATATGTGCCTGCTTTTTTATGTCAATGAAGAATGCTATCTGATGCTCGAACCACGCATCAAACGCTATTTGGCACTCAGAAAACTGGAACAGTTGACCGAAACTGCGCCGTTTAAAGTATTCGAAGTCATGCGGGAGGCAGAATGAGTAAAACCTACACCGTGGAAGAGGCAGCAGAATACTGCAAATGCCACGCCGAAACCATCCGACAATACATCCGTAAAGGGATGCTCGAGGCCAGCCGACCTGGCCGCCGTTATTGTATTACCCAAGCCGCACTTGACGTTTTTCTGATGCGAAAAGAAAATGAACAAGTGCAGGCTTCGCTCGAACACAGGAGTAAAGCAAAATGCCGATCTACTTACGAAACGGCGTTTACTACGTCGATATTAGAACAGAAAGCGGCCGCAGAATTAGACAGTCTGTTGGAACCAAAAACAAAAAGGAAGCGCAAAAGCTTCATGATAAATTAACATACGAGTTATGGCAGCACGAACATTTTGACGAAAAACCGAAACGGCTGTGGGAGGAGGCCGCAGTCAGGTGGATTAAAGAAAAATCCGATAAAAAAAGTATCAAAGACGACATCTGCCGCTTGCGGATGTTGCCGAAATTGCGCGGAGTCTATCTACATCATTTGAGCCGTGATTTCATTATGGATGTGGTGGACAGACTGCCTTGCAGCAACAGTACCAAAAACCGTTATATTGCTTTGATACGATCTATTTTGTACAAGGCTCAAAACGAATGGGGTTGGATTGACAAAGTTCCAAAGCTGAAACTGAAAAAAGAGGCAGAAAAGCGTATTCGTTGGTTGAAACCTGAAGAAGCGGAGCAGCTAATCAACGCATTGCCGGACGATCATTGGCGTGCAATTGCCAAATTCAGTTTCTGTACAGGGCTACGGCAACGTAACGTGTTTGGTTTACGATGGGAACAAGTCGATTTAAACCGTAAGACGGCTTGGATCTACCCCGATGAAGCCAAAGCAGGCAGACCGATTGGTGTGCCGCTAAACGATGTCGCGATACGGGTCTTATCGGAACGGATGGGGATACACAAAACTTATGTATTCACCAATCGAGAAAACAAACCCATAACGGCATTGTCGAGCAGAATGTGGAAACGCACGTTGGAAAGGGCGGGCATTTCTAATTTCAGATGGCACGACATCCGGCACACGTGGGCAAGCTGGCTAGTTCAGCGAGGAGTACCTCTGGTTGCTCTAAAAGAAATGGGAGGGTGGGAACGGTTAGATATGGTTATGCGTTACGCACATTTAGCGACCGACCATCTGATAGCTCATGCCGAAGTTCTGGATGACCTTGAAAATTTTGGACACAAATTGGGCACAAAGCAAAAAGACAGCCTGAATTATAAGCTGTCTTCTAGTAATTTAGAGTCTTAGATTATTCAATAAATTCATAGATTTATTGGTGCCCGGAGCCGGAATCGAACCGGCACGGCCGGTTTAGGGCCGACGGATTTTAAGTCCGTTGTGTCTACCTATTTCACCACCCGGGCGCAGACTGTTTTATATTAAAATTTGGAGGCGGGGGCACGGATTTGAACCGGCCTATATAAGGGTTGCACCCCTTATAGCATAAACACTCTGCCACCCCGCCATGAAATGAGTGGAGGCGAGAGTCGGAATCGAACCGGCGTAGACGGATTTGCAATCCGCTGCATAACCACTTTGCTATCTCGCCAAACAAACTACTAGGTAGTATTTAAACTGGAGCGGGAAACGAGTCTCGAACTCGCGACCTCAACCTTGGCAAGGTTGCGCTCTACCAACTGAGCTATTCCCGCATATCCAAATGTACCTGAACGATGGAGCGGGAAACGAGTCTCGAACTCGCGACCTCAACCTTGGCAAGGTTGCGCTCTACCAACTGAGCTATTCCCGCATGGGGCACATCTGAAAATTAAACTGTGGAGCGGGAAACGAGTCTCGAACTCGCGACCTCAACCTTGGCAAGGTTGCGCTCTACCAACTGAGCTATTCCCGCATCGGAGAAACTTTATAGCAACTTAAGACAGGATTCGTTTGGAGCGGGAAACGAGTCTCGAACTCGCGACCTCAACCTTGGCAAGGTTGCGCTCTACCAACTGAGCTATTCCCGCCGAATGTCTGTTTCTTGCTGCTGTTTCTGAAGAAGACGCAATTATTATGGATTTAAAACTTGTCGTCAAGAGGTTTGTTTTATTTTTTATTTGATTTCCTGCCACGCCATTTTCAGATAATAGAACATTGACCAGAGGGTTAATACAGATGCGATAAACATCAATATGTTACCTGTCAGGTAAAAAATATTGTCAAATCGATTGGAGGCTAAGAGCAATAAAAATATGGCAACCATTTGCGCGGCGGTTTTAAATTTGCCGATCGTGGCAACGGCAACGCTGCTGCGTCTGCCCATTTGCGCCATCCATTCCCTCAAAGCGGAAATGGTGATTTCCCTGCCGATGATGATAATGGCGAAAATAACATAAGTACGGCCAAGGCTGACCAGCAGCAATAATGCGGTCGCTACCATCAATTTATCCGCAACGGGATCGAGGAATGCGCCGAAATCGGAGGTTTGCTTCCAAAGCCTTGCTAAAAATCCGTCAAACCAATCGGTTACGGCTGCAAGTGCGAAAATGATAGCGGCAGTCCAATTGACGGTTTCCGGTGCAATCCACCCTTTTGGCAGGAAAAACAGCAAAGTAAAGACCGGAATCAGCAAAACACGCATCCAAGTCAGAAAAATCGGTATGTTCCAAGGCATGATTTACCTTTGATGTGGTTATGATAGTTAATTTGCCTATTATAACGGACTTGTCTGTCTGAAAGCATATGTTTTAACCATCTTTCAGACAGCAAAAGCCTTCAAGTCCGTTTGTTTTTTCGATAAAACCTGCATTGAGGCAGCCATTCTTTTTGGCACGGGTCGTCGATAAACGACTTTAAAATCTTTTGAAAGGTTTGATTTTGGGCGTTGTATATGTTGCCTTTTAGATAACACGACGCGTAATAATGCGCCAATAAATCCGCCTGCTGCTCCATATTCAGCATACCGAAATGACAAATATCGGACAGATTGGGATAGAGATAGGCACGGCGGCGGCGGTAGCCTCCGCTGACGAACAAAAACAATCCGCCCAACCAGGTTTTAAATCCTTGCTGGTACTGCCAAACATGGGTCAATTCATGAATCATCCATATTTGATGGGACTTGGAAGCGAGGGCGAAGTCGTCAGGACAGTTATTGCGCGGGAAATAGATGTTCCCGTTGGGCGAAACGGCAACCTGCATGGTCGGCAGGCAAGGAATGCCTTGATAGATTTTGACGCGGGCGTAATCAATGCTGTCGGCAAAAATCAGCTTTGCCATTTTGATTTCGTTGTCCGTCAGCCTGCGCCAGCGTTTGCTCATACCTTGTCCTTGTTACTTTCATGACGGCCGAGGTCGTCTGAAAACGGTTGTTCTGCCTTAACACTCATTCAGCTACGTTTACAAGCGATACTGCCATATCCCCTACCCGCTTTATAGTGGATTAAATTTAAATCAGGACAAGGCGACGAAGCCGCAGACAGTACAAATAGTACGGAACCGATTCACTTGGTGCTTCAGCACCTTAGAGAATCGTTCTCTTTGAGCTAAGGCGAGGCAACGCCGTACTGGTTTAAAGTTAATCCACTATATTTGCGCCAACATCATCACAAACCTTACAACATGAAGGTCGTCTGAAATTTTTCAGACGACCTTTTGAGCCTGTCAAACTATTGTCCTGAATCTTTCGGCTTCTGATTGGCGTGCTCAAACAATTTGTTCATAGGGGTCAGATTGATTGCATTACCTTGACTGACTATCCATTTATCCTCCACCCGCCAAACGCCCGAGGTATCTTCCACGCGCAGATACCAGTGGTTGGTCGGCGGCAGGGGTTTGAAAGTTGCTTCATACTCCATACGGCCGTTTTGAATTTCCGCGCTGACGGGGTGCAGTTTGACGGTTTGGTCTTCCGATTTTTTAGTCGGGTGCATCAAAAGGAGATTCAAAGGCTGTTTGGGATCGAATTCCCCGCTGACAAACACTTTGGCCGCATCCTTATCCGGACTGATCAGCACTTGCACCTGCATATGCCGCTTCACTGCCTCTTCATCACGGTGAAGCTGGATGTCGATGTGTTTGCCGTCTTTGTAATAGTCGTCCGTTACCAAATCGGTTGCATGCTCTTTGGCAACGAAGAACATGGCGACACTGGCAATCACAACGAAAATAGGCCCTGCCATCAACACCCACGGCCAAATGTGTTTGTACCAAGGTTTGACATGTTTTTGCTCGGACACGTTTTATTCTCCGATAAAGGTTGCTTCTTCTTCCAAGATAGTGGGTTTGCCATCTGCTTTGCCGGTTTCGCGATAAGTGAAGGTAAACTCAATCGGATGGCTGCCCTTGTCGGCGTATTCGGGAATGGTGGAAACTTGGACAGGAATGGTCAACGTCTGGCGCGGTGCGATTTTCACGCCGCCTTCCGGCAGTCCGGTCAGGGCAATTTCTTCAAAGCCTTTGACTGCCGCAGTCATCACTTGTTCGTTTTCGCTATTGTTGATAATGCGCAGGTTGTATGCGTTTTCCAGCCAACCTTTGCTGTTTTCGCGCACCATCACGCCGCGGTCTTTCAAAATATCGACTTCGACCATTTTGCGGGTAGAAAGTCCGACCAAGAAAGCAATAATAACCACCAGCAAAACAGCGCCGTATCCCGCCACACGCGGACGTTTCAAGCGTTTTTTGATGTCGCTTTCAGGATATTCGTGTTCCAACGCGCCTTCGGTCGTATAGCGTATCAAACCGCGCGGATAACCCATTTTATCCATGATTTCGTCGCAGGCATCAATACACGCCGCACAGCCGATACATTGGTATTGCAAACCGTCGCGGATATCGATACCGACGGGACAGACCTGTACGCACATGGTGCAGTTGATGCAGTCGCCCAATCCGCTGTCTTCTTTGTTGGCGGTTTTCTTGCGTGCGCCGCGCGGTTCGCCGCGTTCGGTATCGTAAGAAATAATCAGCGTGTCTTTGTCGAACATCGCGCTTTGGAAGCGTGCATACGGACACATATGCAGGCACACTTTCTCGCGCATAACGTGGGCAAAGAAGAAGGTCATGAAGCCGTAAAACGCTGCGGCAAACATCGCGCCGCCGCCCGCCGATCCGGCAAACAAGTCGGGAACGAACTGGCGGATCGGGACAAACCAGCCCGCAAAGGTAATGCCTGTCCACGCGCAGACAAGAAAAATCAGCAGAGCTTTAGTTGCTTTAATACGGATTTTAGTGAAATTCCACGGCGATTTTTCCAGCTTCAGGCGTTTGTTGCGGTCGCCTTCGACCAAGTTGTCGATCCACAGCATGATTTCGGTATAAACCGTCTGCGGGCAGGAATAGCCGCACCACAAGCGTCCGGCAATCGTCGTCCACCAAAACAGCCCGAAGGCGCAAATCATCAGCAGCAGGGCAAGGTAAATCAAGTCGCCCATACCCAACGACAGCCCGAAAATGAAGAAATGCCGGTCCGGAATATTGAAGAGTACCGCCTGACGGTCGCTCCAGTTGAACCACGGAATCACATAAAACACAAACTGCGTCGCCAATACGGCGGCTATACGCAATTTGGCGAACCGCCCTTCCGCTTTTTTCGGATGGATGCGTTCGCCTTCGGGATGGATTTGGATGACGCTGGATTTGGGTTTTGAGGGTTTGGGCGGAGCGGTTTTTGCCGGTTTCTCGGACTGCTCTTTCGGGGCAGCGTTTTTTTCTTCTGACACAGCGTTTTCGGCTTGGTTTTCTGTTGACATTTTTCAGTGTTCCTTCGTGTGTTTGCGCGCAGGTCTTTTATTCTGATTACTGGTTTGATTGGTTTTTCAGACGACCTTTTATATGCGTCGGAATCATATCATTTGAACTTGACCAAAGCAAAAAGCCCTACTTGGCTTTTATATGCCACCCGTTTTGATTTTTCCGTTGCCCAAGTCTGAAATCAGCGATATTCAAGCAGTTGCATATAACCGATGACGCTATGCTTATAGCGAATCACTATATCTCTGATAAAAATTTATAAACTACTGTTTCAAAACGGAATAACAGTTAATCTCATCTGCTTTGCCTGTTTCAGACGCCCCCTTATGCAGGCAACTTTTAAAACAGGACAACGCGAAACCGATGCCGTACCGGTTTGAAGTTGTCCTTCTGATAGACGGAAAGGTCGTCTGAAAGCCGCCCATATCCTTGAAAGCCTGACCGAATCAGGCGATAATCAACGGGATTTTCTTTACCGTTACCGTTTCAAACCAATACAGCAAGGAAGGTACAAAATGTCTCAACTGGCAAACGCAATCCGTTTCCTCTCGGCCGATGCCGTTCAAAAAGCAAATTCCGGCCACCCCGGCGCGCCCATGGGTATGGCGGAAATGGCGGAAGTATTGTGGACGAAATTCCTGCGCCACAACCCCGCCAACCCCAAATTCTACAACCGCGACCGCTTCATCCTCTCCAACGGCCACGCGTCCATGCTGTTGTACAGCCTGTTGCACCTGACCGGCTACAACCTGAGCATTGAAGACTTGAAAAACTTCCGCCAACTGCACAGCAAAACCCCCGGCCACCCCGAATACGGCTACACCGACGGCGTGGAAACCACGACCGGCCCGTTGGGACAAGGCATTGCCAACGCGGTGGGTATGGCATTGGCGGAAAAAATCCTTGCCGCCGAATTTAATAAAGACGGTTTGAACATCGTCGATCACTACACCTATGTCTTCATGGGCGACGGCTGCCTGATGGAAGGCGTATCGCACGAAGCCTGTTCGCTCGCCGGCACCTTGGGCTTGGGCAAACTGATTGTTTTGTATGATGACAACAATATTTCCATCGACGGCAAAGTGGACGGCTGGTTTACCGAAAACATCCCGCAACGCTTTGAAAGCTACGGCTGGCATGTCGTTCCCAACGTAAACGGCCACGACACCGCCGCCATTCAGACAGCCATTGAAGCCGCCCGTGCCGAAACCGGCAAACCGTCCCTCATCTGCTGCAAAACCTTAATCGGCAAAGGCAGCGCCAACAAAGAAGGCAGCCACAAAACCCACGGCGCACCTTTGGGCGCGGACGAAATCGAAGCCACACGCAAACATTTGGGCTGGACTTACCCCGCCTTTGAAATCCCGCAAGAAATTTACGACGCATGGAGCGCGAAAGAACAAGGCGCGAAACTGGAAGCCGAATGGAACGAGCTGTTCGCGCAATACCAAGCCAAATATCCTGCCGAAGCCGCAGAATTCGTGCGCCGCATGGATAAAAAACTGCCGGACAATTTCGATGCATACGTTCAAGCCGCATTGAAAGAAGTGTGCGCCAAAGCCGAAACCATCGCCACCCGCAAAGCCAGCCAAAACAGCATCGAAATCCTCGCTAAAGAGCTGCCCGAACTGGTGGGCGGTTCTGCCGACCTGACCCCGTCCAACCTGACCGACTGGTCCGGCAGTGTCTCCGTTACCCGCGACAAAGGCGGCAACTACATCCACTACGGCGTGCGCGAGTTCGGCATGGGTGCCATCATGAACGGCCTTGCCCTGCATGGCGGCGTGAAACCCTTCGGCGCGACTTTCCTGATGTTCAGCGAATACGAACGCAACGCCCTGCGTATGGCGGCGCTGATGAAAATCAACCCCGTCTTCGTCTTCACCCACGATTCCATCGGCCTCGGCGAAGACGGCCCGACCCACCAACCCATCGAGCAAACCGCCACCCTGCGCCTGATTCCGAACATGGACGTATGGCGTCCGTGCGATACCGCCGAATCGCTGGTGGCATGGGCGGAAGCGGTAAAAGCCAAAGACCATCCGTCCTGCCTGATTTTCAGCCGTCAAAACCTGAAATTCCAAGCGCGCAACGAACAACAACTGAACGACATCAAACGCGGCGGCTACATCATCAGCGAAGCCCAAGGCAACGCCCAAGCCGTCATCATTGCCACCGGTTCCGAAGTCGAGCTGGCTCTGGAAGCGCAAAAAGCCCTCGCCGCGCAAAACATCGCCGTACGCGTCGTTTCCATGCCGTCCACCAACGTCTTCGACCGCCAAGACGCCGCCTATCAAGCCGCCGTCCTGCCTGAAGGCCTGCCGCGCATCGCCGTAGAAGCCGGACACGCCGACGGCTGGTACAAATATGTCGGACTGAACGGCGCAGTCGTCGGTATCAACCGCTTCGGCGAATCCGCCCCTGCCGAACTGCTGTTCAAAGAATTCGGCTTTACCGTGGACAATGTGGTCGATACTGTGAAATCCGTGTTGTAAACATTAACCATCGCATCAAAGGTCGTCTGAAAACGGAAGATAAGGTTTTCAGACGACCTTTTTCCTTTATAGTGGATTAACTTTAAACCAGGACGGCGTTACCTCGCCTTGCCGTACTATCCGTACTGTCTGCGGCTTCGTCGCCTTGTCCTGATTTAAATTTAATCCACTATAAAACTGCCCAAACCGGTTTAACAAAAATCCAAATACCCATACAGCGGCGCAACCCTTCCTACATAAATGAAGTAGCGCAGAAATGTCGGATAAAGCGTCGTCTGAACCCCTCCTATTCCCGATAATCTTTTGCCATATCTTGAAAACCACACCGCTAAACCGTAAAATTACACCTTACTAAATTTGATATAAATTTACATCCAACCCATCTTCCCCGCCAATTATGATGACCCGCCTTACCGCCTATCGGAAAACCCTCCTCATCTGCCTGATTTTATGGGCATCCATCGTCGCCGTTTTCTCCGCCGAACGTTTCTTCATGCTGCACCATTTCGTTTCAGACGACATCCGCAGCCGTTATACGGGCGATTTGGCGGCTTTGTTTGTCAAAGGGCTGTTGTTCGACATCAAAATCGCCTCCTTTGCCGCCGCCTTCCCCTTCCTGATCGGGCTGTTCGGACTGGCTACGCAGAAAACCGCCGCCTTTACCCTACGCCTCCTGCCTACCGTCGCAACCGTCCTTTTCCTGACCGCCTTTGCCGCCGCGCTGGGCAACTGGTTCTATTACAGCGTTTACGACCGTCAATTTGACGTCTTCGTCTTCGGGCTGGCGGACGAAGACACCCGCGCTGTCCTGAAAACCGTCTGGTCGGACTATCCCGTCATCCCTTGTCTTGTCGCCTTGATTGCCGCAGCTTTCGTTTTCGGCAAAATCTTCAGCCTCATCCGCCGCCGCACCCGCTTTCAGACGACCTCATGGGGGAAAACCGCTTGGATTGCCGCTATCCTCTTACCCATCCTCGCGCTTGCCGCAGGCATACGCGGCTCGTTCGGCAAATTCCCTCTACGCCAGACCGCCATGCAGATTTCCGCCGCACCGCAAATCAACAAACTCGTTCCCAATGCCCTGACCTCCCTAAGCTGGGCAGTCAACGAATACCGCAACAGCAACGACTTCCATCCCGTCTCCGACGAAGACGGCAGCCGGCTCATCAGCACCCTGCTCGATAAAAAAACCGACGCCGACTTGACGCAGCTCTTTGCCCAAACCGCCGCAAACGCCGCCGTCGAAAAACACCGTCCCAACGTCGTTCTCACCGTCATGGAAAGCATGAGCGCACATCTCTTGAACATGGACAATCCCGAACGGGACCTCTTGGGCGAACTGGGCAAACACTGGCAGCAAGACTGGGTGTACCGCAAATTCGTTTCCGAGGGAGACGGCACCAGTGACACCTTGCACCGCTTCTTCGTCCGCAGCCCGCGTCTCAACCTCAGCCAATCCCTTGCTAAAAACAAAATCTTCCCCGGCAATATGTTCAAACCCTATCTCGATGCCGGCTACCGCGTCGTCTATATTACGGCGGGTAACGGCGGCTGGCGCGATTTCGACACCTTCCTGCGGCACTTGGGCGTCAACGAAATCATCGATGAAAACACCCTCAAAACCCACTATCCCGAAGCCAAATCCGAAACATGGGGCGTACCCGACGAATTCATGTTCCGTTATGCCGAAGAAGAACTCGCGCGCGCCGAAAAAAGCGGCACGCCCGTATTCATCATGATGATGTCCGTGACCAACCATCCGCCCTACCGCCTGCCCGCGCCGCATCAGGCGAAAAACTTCCGTTTGGACGAACAAGAGCAAAAACGCCTTGCCAACCTCGCCTCAGGCAAAGAGCTGAATGAAATCTTCAACACTTTCCGATACAGCAACGACCAACTCGGCCGCTTTATCGGCAAAGTGAAAACCATCGCGCCCGACACCATTATCGCCGCCACCGGCGACCACAATATGCGCGCCATCGGCTATCCCGAATCCGCCGATGCCGCACTCGGCCACAGCGTCCCCTTCTACCTTTACGTCCCGCAAGCCTACCGCGGCAGCGCCGAATACCATCCCGAACGCGCAGGTTCGCACAAAGACATCCTGCCGACCCTCTACAACTTAAGCCTGTCCAAATCGCGCTACTACCAAACCGGCTGCAACCTCACCGCCCCGCAACCTGATTCCGCGTGGTGCGGCTACGGCTACAACCCCGAAGTCATCATCACGGAACGCGGTTTCTATCATCAACACAGCAAAGCATTCCACAAATGGGACAACAAAAACATCCAAACCGCCGAAAGCCGCCCAAGCACGCCGGATAACGAAGACCAAGCCATTATCCGTCGCGCCTCGGCATATACGCCGTTTCTTGAATGGCAGATCAACCGGATTGTCAGCACCCAATAAATCCGTTTATAGCCAAAGGTCGTCTGAAAAGTTTCAGACGACCTTTTTGCAAATAAGCCATATCCAATACCTTCCTGCCTTAAAGCAAATGCCAAACTGCCTAACAATACCGTCATAGTGTAGTAAAATAAAACGCGTTTTAGGCAGCGTGCCACATTACATCCGCGCAACACAACGCCTTACCGTTTGGCGGCAAATCCACTATATAATCTATGCCGCTTGCGCCCGTCACACAAGGAAACTCATGAAAAAACACATCTACTGCCGCCACAGCTTTGAAATCGAAGTCCCATTTTTCGATGTGGACGCCATGCACATCGTCTGGCACGGCAACTATGTGAAATACCTCGAAACCGCCCGCTGCGCCTTTTTGTCCGCCATCGGTTACGACTACAATGAAATGGCGCGGCAGGGATACAGCTGGCCGATTGTGCAGATGAACCTCAAATACATCCGCCCCGCCCGCTTCAGCCAAAAAATCCGCGTTGATATGGAAATCGTCGAAATAGAAAGCTGCCTGCGCATCGACTATACGATTTATGATGCGCAAACCAACGAAAAGCTCAACCGCGCTTCGACTACCCAAGCCGCCGTTTCGCTGGCAGACGGCCTGATGCAGTTTCAGACTCCGCAAAGCTGGCTGGATGCCGTGCAAACCCATCCGACCTTTACTCCTGCCTGACACTTTACGTTTTCAGACGACCCCGACCCTTCAGGTCGTCTGAAAAACAAACCTGAAAAGGAACAACATGAAAAAGACACTTACCGCTCTCGTGCTGACCCTTGCCAGCCCTGCCTTGTGGGCGTTTTCCACCGCCGAACTCGCCCAAACCCTGCAAAAACCGTCCAACGTACAAGGTGCGTTTACCCAGCAGCGTCAATTGAAATCCCTGAGCAAACCGATGGTTACAGGCGGGAAATTCGTCCTCGTCCCGAAAAAAGGCCTGTTGTGGCAAATGCAAAAACCGTTTGAAACCACCCTGCGCGTGCGCTCGGACGGCATCATGCAGTGGAACGGCAGCGCATGGACCAACCCCAACCAAGGCAAATTCGGACAAACCCAGCAAATCAAACTCTTCCTCGACCTGCTCGGCGGCAACACGCAAGGTTTGGAAAAACAATTCAACCTCGCCCTCTCTGGCAGCGAAAAACAATGGACGTTGAATTTGACGCCGAAAACCGCCGTTACCCGCCAAATTTTCAACCACATCGTTATCAGCGGCGACAGTGTAGTACGCAAAATCGAGTTGGACGAAAAACAAGGCGACAAAACTGTGATGCAGTTTAGAGAAGTGCAAACCGGCAAACCGTTAGACGACTTTGCCAAAAAAGCCCTGTAAACAAACCATCCGACAAACCCGCAAAGTCATCCTGTCGGCTTTTGAAGAACCTGCCTGACGGCTTGCCGCCCGCGTTTTCCTCTCCGCATGAGAGGTTGAGCGAGGGTGGCAAGCCGCAGGTTCGCATTTTATTAGGCACATATTTTTGCCCTAAGCCCAGTGCTTTCAGGATATGCCATTTGCCTCCACTTTCACGCCTACCGCCCTTTTCAGACGACCTCCATTTATCCCACCCTATTGTTCTTTAAATAATTTTACAAAAAAGCTATAATAGCCGTTCATCGAATAATTTTTGTTAATAGATAATGGGAAGCGACGTGAAAAAAGTGCTGCTGGTGTATTACTCGCAGACCGGACAATTGGCAAAATTGGCGCGGAATTTCGCCGAGCCTTTGCAGCAGGGCGGCGTCCATGTGGATTGCGTTAACCTTGAGCCACAAGAACCGTATCCGTTTCCGTGGTCGTTTTGGCGGTTTTTCAACACCTTTCCCGAAACCGTCCACCTGAAACCCGCGCCGATTCTGCCGCCCACCATTCCCGCCGACGATTACGACGCCGTGGTTATCGCTTATACCGTCTGGTTCCTCTCGCCCGCCCAGCCGATTACCGCCTTCCTGCAACGTGAAGAAACCCGCCGCCTGCTCAACGGCAAACCCGTGGTAACGCTTATCGGTTGCCGCAATATGTGGTTGGGCGCGCAGGAAAAAATGAAGTCGCTGTTGACACAAAACGGCGCAAAACTCATCGGCAACATCGTCAAAATCGACGCGTGCAACAGCGCCGCCAGCTTCATCACCACCCCCGCATGGCTGCTGTCGGGCGACAAACAATACTTCCGCGCCCTGCCCTCCGCCGGCATCGCAGACGGAGAGCTGGCCGACGCGGCGCGCTTCGGTGCAAAAATGCGGGATACCCTGTTGCAAAACAAAACCTTGGACGAAACCCTGTTTCAAAATATGGGCGCGGCCAAGGTGAACGAAAAACTGATTTTCAGCGAAAAAGCCGCCGGACGCAGCTTTTTCCTGTGGGGCAGGCTGCTGATGGCCGCCGGACGTGTGTCCCCCCTGCTTCGCCGCACCCTGCTGTGTTTTTATATCCTGTTTCTGCTGGCGATGATTCTGGTGTTGGTACCGGTGAGCGTATTGGTGAAAAAACTGCTGCATCCGCTGCTCAAAGGTCGTCTGAAAAAACTGGCGGAGTATTACAGCCAGCCCTCCAACGGATAAATCGGATTGCAGTTTCCGTCAAACATTCTGAGCGTTTCAGACGACCCCAAATAAAGAAAGCACTCCATGCCCGAAGTGATCCATTACCCCGAACGCCGCCGCTTCCAAATCGACATCAACGGTTTGGAAGCAGGCTACATCAGTTATACCGAACACAACGGAGGCTGGGACGTAGACCATACCGAAGTTTCGCCCAATTTCCGCAATCAGGGCATCGCCCGAATGCTGGTGGATGCGTTAACGGCATATGCCGAAGCACACGGCATCCCGCTCACCGCAAGCTGCGATTACGCGGCGCGGTTTATCGGCTGACCACTTATCATAGTGAGACAAAATAAGGCAAGGCAACGCCGTAGTATCCATATTTTGTTTCGCCATATAACAAAGAACCATGATTCCAAATAACACACTCAAAAACGTTTACCTCAACCGTACCGCCGCCTTCCTGCCCAACGCGCCCGTCGGCAATGATACGATAGAAGCCGTACTCGGCATGGCGGGCGAGCTGCCCTCGCGCGTGCGGCGCATGATTTTGCGTTCCAACGGCATCCAAACGCGGCATTACGCCATAGACCCCGACAGCCGCCGCGCCACGCATACCAATGCCGAACTTGCCGCCGAAGCAGTCCGCCGGCTGTTCGCACAAGGCATCGAGCCCGAAGACATCACCAGCCTGTCGTGCGCGACGTCCTACCCCGACCAGACCATGCCCGGACACGGCGTGATGGTACACGGCCTCTTGGAGATGCCCTCCTGCGAAGTGTTGAGCATGGCGGGCGTGTGCGCGGCAGGCATGGCGGCGATGAAACACGCCTACAACGCCGTACGCACCGGCGAACACGCCCACGCCGTCGCCGTCGCATCGGAAAACGCTTCGGCGGTGATGCGCGGCGAAGTGTTCCAACACGAAACCGACCATAAAAAGCTGGAAAACGCCTCCCCCGAAATCGGTTTTGAAAAAGACTTTTTGCGCTGGATGCTGTCGGACGGCGCGGGCGCGGCATACTTGTCCGACCGTCCCAATTCAGACGGCCTCAGCCTGAAAATCCGCTGGATAGAGCTGCTCTCCTACGCCAACGAAATGCCGCCCTGCATGTATGCCGGCGCAGAATTCCGCGACGGCGTGTTCGAAGGCTGGAAACACGCCGACCCCGAATACAGCCGCCGCCACAGCCTGATGGCGGTCAAGCAGGACGTAAAACTATTGAACGAAAACATCGTCCGCTATACGGTGGAAAAGCCGCTCGCGCAAATCGCCGCCAAACACGGCATCCGCGCCGACGAAATCGACTGGTTCCTGCCGCACTACTCTTCCGGCTTTTTCCGCGACCGCCTTTCAGACGGCCTGAAAAACATCGGCTTTGAAATCCCGCAGGAAAAATGGTTTACCAACCTCTACACCAAAGGCAACACCGGCTCGGCCTCGATTTACATCATCCTTGAAGAATTTATGCGCACTTTCCCACTGGAACGCGGTCAAAAAGTTTTGTGCTACGTTCCCGAAAGCGGGCGTTTCTCAACTTGCTTTATGCTTTTGGAAGCGGTATAGCAAACTGAAAAAAGGTCGTCTGAAACTATGGAAATCAAAGACATCCCGCAAGATGACAGCGAAAGCTACCACGGACATCTGAAAGTCATTTACGGCACGCGCGACGGGCACTACGAAGCCGGTACCAGCAGCGGCTGGCAGGACGAAGCCTACGCCACCGAAATGGCGGTCGCCGAACTCGACGAACAAACCCGCGCCGCCCGCGAAGCAGTGGCACGGGGCGAATATTCGCCGCTGTATTACCATATGTTCCGCTTCCGCCACGACGAAGCCGGTTTGGCAATGGCCGCGGGCGTATGGAAATGGCAGCTCCGCCGCCACCTGCGTCCCGAAATCTTCGCCAAGCTGCCTGACAAAACCCTGCAAAAATACGCCGACGCGCTGCAAATCAGCATAGACGAATTGAAGCGGACGGACGCGGATTAAGGCGAACCGGCCCTTGCTGACGGCGGCAACCTGCCCTGATTTGTTTTTCAGACGACCTCATCTGTGTTTGAAACGCAGCCGCCTAATTATAAAAATACTTCTAAACAGATATCTGATTGATACCCCCATGACCGAATTCCCACACCAGCATACCGCCCACTGCGAAAGCGGCGTAATGTCCACGCTGCTCAAATACCACGGCCACGACTTGGACGAAGCCATGATTTTCGGCATCGCCCATGCGCTGACCTTTGTCTGGCTGCCCGTCGTCAAGTTGGGCGGCATGCCGCTGGTTTCCTACCGCATCGCACCGCGCGGCATCATCAAAAACACCTGCAAGGCATTGGGGCTGAAATTGTCCGCCCGCAAATTTTCCAATGCCCAAAAGGGACAAGACGCGCTGGATGCCGCGCTTTCATCGGGCAAACTGGCGGGTTTGCAGACTTCCGTATTCTGGCTGCCGTATTTCCCGCCGCAAATGCGTTTCCATTTCAACGCACACAATCTCTTGGTGTACGGCAAAGACGGCGGCGACTACCTGATCAGCGACCCCGTGTTTGAAACAGTGCAGCGCTGCGCCGCCGAAGATTTGCAGCGAGCGCGCTTCGCCAAAGGCGTATTGGCCGCCAAAGGCATGATGTACACGCTGGAAAACGACAGGTCGTCTGAAAAAGTTAAGGCCGACTTACCCGCCATCATCCGCAAAGCCATACGCAAAAACGCCAAACAAATGCTCCCGCCCGTTTTTTTCGTCGGCGTAAAAGGCATCCGCACGTTGGCAAAAAACATCGAAGCCCTGCCTGCCAAACGAAATGAAAAATACCAAAAGCTGTTCCTCGGCCATCTCGTGCGGATGCAGGAAGAAATCGGCACCGGCGGCGCAGGTTTCCGCTATATCTACGCCTATTTCCTCGAGCAGGCCGCCCGTATCTGCGACAACCCCGCGTTTCAGACGGCCTCAGAACAAATGACCGCCATCGGCGACCAATGGCGGCAGTTTGCAGCAATGTGCGTGAAGCAGTGCAAAAAGCCGTCCGAAAACGGCTGTCGCGAAATCGCCGCGTTTTTGCGCAAGATTGCGGATGATGAAGAAGCCTTGTGGCGGGGATTGTTGAAATAATGGGGAATCATGCGGTATCGATAAATTTTCTGTAAACGTTTGCGCGCAGGTAAACCGATGCCGTAGCGATTTCACTATGCTCCACCCATACTAAGGCCGTCTGAAACCATGATTCAAATCCAATCCCTCTCCCACCGTTATCCCAAAGCCGAAACCGCCGCGCTGGACAATGTGTCGTTCGACATTGCCGACGGCGAATGTTTGGGGCTGCTCGGTCACAACGGTGCGGGGAAAACGACGCTGATGTCGCTTTTGGCAGGCTTGCAGGAAGTACGGCAGGGCGAAATTTTGTTTGACGGCAAGCCGTTGCGCCTGTTGAGCCGCAGCGAGCGGCAGAAAATCGGTTTGGTGCCGCAGGATTTTGCGTTTTACCCGCAGCTTTCGGTGTGGGACAACCTACTGTTTTTCGCCTCGCTTTACAAAGTGCGCGACAAAGGCCGTCTGAATGCGCTTCTAGAACAGACCGACCTGACCGCCCACAAAAACAAAGCGGCAAAGCATCTTTCGGGCGGGCTTAAACGTCGTCTGAATTTTGCCATCGGCCTGATTAACACGCCGCAACTGGTGTTCCTCGACGAAATCACGGTCGGCATCGACCCGCAGTCGCGCCGCTTTATCCTCGACAGCGTGGCGGATTTGACGCGGCAGGGGGTAACGGTGGTTTACACCTCGCACTATCTGTCGGAAATCGAGCAGCTTTGCGGCAAAATCGCGCTGCTGCAACACGGCAAACTGGTGTACCACGGCGGTTTGGACGAGCTTTTAAGTACGCAAACCGGTGTCGTGCGTTTTACCGTCGAACCACCGCTGCCGCCTCAAACGCTGGCAGCCTTGGGTGCAAAGCAAGTAGACAGCCGCGGCATGATGGAAACAACACACGATGCCGCCGCCGTTTACGCCGCCCTGCAACAAAGCGGCGCGCAAATCCGCTACTTCCAGCAGGGACACGGTTCGCTGGAAACGTTTTACCTTGATTTCCTGCGCAAAGACGAACCGGCAACAGATAAGCAAAATCTACAATGACGACTTCCTCCCTCCTCAAAGAACTCAAACTGCTCTGCCGCGACCTGCACGGTTTGGCCGTGTTGTTTGTGATGCCCATCGCCTTTATGCTGATTATGTCGTTGGCGCTGAGCCGCGACCAAGACCCGCACACCGACAGCCGCATTGCGCTGGTCGGCGCGGCAGACGACAGCGTCAATACCGCGCTGGCCGCTGCGCTGGAAAAAGAGCAGATTCATGTTACGCTGATGCCGTCTGAAAAACTGACCGACGCGCAAAACGGCCTGCACGACAAGCGTTTCCAACTGGTGCTGCACAACCCGAACCCCGCTTCCGGCAAAATCGCCGACAACAAAGCCTTGCAAATCTATGTACCGCCCGATACCGAGCCTTCATGGCTGGCGGCGGTCAAAGGCGTTTTGCAGCAGCACTACACCCAAACGCGGCTGGACGCCTATTTCGACAACAACGACGGCATCAAAATCGACAATAAAAAACTGCCCCGCGCCATCCGCAAAGACATCCAGAAAAAAGTCGATGAAAAAAACGACGAACAATTCGCCGCCGTGCAAACCTTTTTAGATAAAAAAATGCTGGAAGAACACTACCTGAGCGCAGGCAGCGGCAAGGTTGAAAAACCCAACGCCGTACAGCACAGCGTACCCGCATGGCTGATTTTCGGTATGTTTTTCATCATGATACCGCTGTCGAACGTCATGGCGCTGGAACGCCAGACCAACACCATCACCCGCCTGCGTCTCGCCCGCGCCTCCGCGTTCGGCCTGATTGCTGCGAAACTCGTCCCCTATTTCCTGATTAACCAGCTTCAGTTTGCCGGAATGCTGCTGCTCGGCCGCTACCTGCTGCCCGAAATCGGCGTGCCCGCACTCATACTCAACGGCAGCCTTGTTCCCTATGCGCTGCTGTCCGCCGCCGTCAGCGCCGCCGCACTCGGCTACGCGCTTTTGGTCAGCGTCTGCGCCAAATCCACCGAACACGCCGTCGTTCTCGGCGGCGGCGGCATCATCCTGATGGCGGCAATCGGCGGCATTATGGTACCCGCTCACGTCATGCCCGAAACCATGCAGCAACTCACTTGGATTTCCCCGATGGCATGGGGCTTGAAGGCTTTTCAAGAACTGCTGCTCAACCGCAGCGGACTGGACGGAATCGGCCGCTACCTCATCCTGCTGTCCGCCTTCGCCACCGCCACCCTGACTGCCGCCGTGCTGGTTTACCGCAGGCAGTTGCAAACGCAGGTGCGGTTTTAGTTCGTCTGAAAACGAGTGTGGCGGGTTGCACTAAAACACAAGCCAACATCCAACCCCACCCCAAACACGAAAGCAAAAAATGTCCTACACCTTTACCTTGGCAGAACACGCGCTGGAAGCGGAATTGAAAAAGCTGATCCTGCAAGAAGCCGACAAGACCGATGACGTTGCCGCCGAAGACTTTACCGACGATGCGCCGTTGTTCGGCGACGGCAGTCCTATCGATTTGGATTCGCTCGACGCGCTGCAAATCTGTGTCGCGCTGCAACAGTATTTCCAAGTGCGGCTGCAAGGCGACCGCATGGTGCGCAAGCATATGATGTGCGTGCGCGATTTGGCGGCGTTCGTCCGCGCGGAGCATGGGGCATGAGCTGGGTTTGCGGTACGGCGGCCACCTCCGCGCTGAATCCGCAGGCGGATTTCAGACGACCCGATGCGGTGTCTTATACGTTTTTAAACCAGCCGCAGCAGGCCGCTTATTTCCGCACTTTTGCCGACGACAGTTTGGGGAGTACCGCTTTTGCGGATATTGCCGAACAACATTTGCGCCGCGCCGCCGAAGATGCCGGATGGTCGTCTGAAAGCTGGCACAACGCGCCAGTGTTCATCGGTTCAAGTTCCTACGCCATCGCCGAATACGAAAACCGCCGCCGTGCGGGCGATACAGACATTGCGGAACACGGCCTGCTCTATCTTGCCGAAGATTTGCGCAAACGCAGCGGCAACCGGCAGATTTTCAGTTTGGCGACCGCCTGCACCTCGTCCGCCCATGCGCTGATTCAGGCAGACAATTGTTTGCGCGGTGGGGCGGAACGCGCCTTCGTCCTCGGCATCGAAAACCTCAACCGCCTGACCTTGCTGCATTTTCACAGCTTGGGTTTGTTTACCGAACGCTATCAGCCCTTCGGCGGTAACGGTCTGATTTTGGGCGAAGGTGTTGCCGCACTCGCCCTCTCTGCCACGCCGCCCGACTGTGCAGGTCGTCTGAAACTCGTCGGACACGCCGCCAATACCGGCAACGACCTGATTCAAAGCAACAGTAAGGCTTTAGAGCAGGTTATCCGCCGCGCCTTAAACATCGCCGCCGTTGCACCCGAAAACATCGCTGCCGTCAAAGCCCACGGCATCGGCACCGCCGACAGCGACGCCGCCGAATTGGCTGCGCTGGAAAACGTGTTCGGCACCCTGCCGCCGCTGATGGCGTTCAAAGCGCAAATCGGTCATACCCTCGGCGCAACCGCCGCCCTCGAAACCGCGCTGCTCTTGTCCGCCCTGAAACAAGGCGGCGGCACCGATTATCAAGGACGCGAAATCCGTTTTTCAGACGACCTTTTCTGTCTTGCCAACCATTTCGGTTTCGGCGGCAGCAACACAGCTATGGTATGGCAATGGCAATCATAAATCCCGACATCCGCATCACCGCCGCCGCGCGTTTCGATACCGAAGCCGCCGTCGGCAACAAAATCCTCAAACAAACCTTGCAGCAGCAAAGCGGCGCAGACGCCCGCCGCCTCAGCCGCCTGAGCCTGATTGCCGCACTCGGCGCAGGCCTGTTACGCGGACAAGGCGAAATCCGCCCCGATTGCGCCGTCTTCCTCGGCACGCCGTTTTCCTCGCCTTCCGTGTTTGAAAAAATGGCGGACAACGTGCTCAACCACCATGCCGCCATGCCTTTCGACTTCATCGCCAACCTGCACAACGCCCCCGTTTTTCATGCCGCACAAACCCTAGGCACGCACGGCGCGACGTTGGCGGTTGCCACCGAACGCCATTTGGAAACCCGTTTCCACCCCCTGCTGCTCGCCGCACAATCCTTGCCAAACGGCGGACAGGCCGCGGTCGGCTGGGCATACGAACACCAAGCCACCCACGCCGATACGCGCGAAGGCAGCATTTGGATTTTGCTTGGACACGGCGCGGAACACGGCGTTCCCGTTACCTTGGGCGGACAAACTAAAGAAGCTGAAAGGCCGTCCCGTCAGGCGGCTGCGCACTCTGAAACGCAAGGATATTATTGGCAGGACATCGCCGATTTTTTGGAAACATTGTTCCTTGCCGACGGTTTATCATCCGGCAAAACCAACCCAATCATGATGGCGCGCGCAGAAATTCTATGAGGTCGCAAACGCAAAACGTGTTCCGAAATACGCCGCTGCCTCCGTACCGACAGGTCGTCTGAAAATCCGAAACTGTCTTCTGTTTCAAACACATTTTCAGACGACCTGTTTCTTTCCCCTGCCGATTATCCATTCGGATTGTCAATGCACCCGACTTCCCCATAAAATGCCGTAGACACACTTCAAACCCATTTGAAAAATGATGACTACCTACCGCCGCGCCTACACCGTCTTCACCGCCCTGCTGACCCTGTTCCTCATCTACACGGTCTCCACGCAAAATTGGCTGCAAACCGACCTGACCGCGCTGCTGCCGAGCGAACAGCAGCCGGACGCGCTTTTGACGGCGGCGGACAAGGCGGGCGAAGAGCAGTTGAACACGCAGGTGATTTTGCTGGCGGGCAGCAAAGACGCGGAAACGGCGTTTCAGACGACCTCCGAGATTGCGGCTTTGTGGCGTAAAAGCGGCGTGTTCGAGCAAGTGGACAGCAGCGTGACGCCCGACTTGGACAAGGTGCGCAAGGACATCGGCAAGCTGGGGCTGGCGCTGCTGCCAAACGAACAGGTGCGTCTGCTGTTTGAGCATCCGCAAGCGTATTTTCAGGCGCGGGCGGAAGCGGCGGTCAACCCGTTTGCCGCGCCCTCGCCTTTGTCTTTGGAACAAGACTGGCTGGGCTTCGGGCGTTTTGTCGCGGGCAAGGCGAATCCGCAAAGCCGTTTGCAGTGGAACATGGACAACGGAATGCTGTTCACCGAAGGCGACGACGGGAAAACTTGGGTTTGGCTGCGCGGACGGCTGGCGGCGGGCGACAATTTTTCCGGCAACGACGCCCTTCTGCCGCTGATGGCGGAAAGCCGCAAACTGGCAAAAGCCAAAGGCGCGGACACGCTGGCGGCAGGCGGCGCGCTGTTTGCCGCCGCGTCCAAAACAGAGGCGGAGCAGGAAAGCCGGCTGATGAGTACAGTCGGGATGCTGCTGACCTTCGCGCTGCTGCTGTGGGTATTCCGCAGCGTCCGCGTGTTCTGGCTGACGCTGCCTTTGGCAGCGGGGATGCTGACCGGTCTGGCGGCGGCTTTGCTGTTCTTCGGCGAGGTGCATATCCTGACCATCGTCATCGGCACGAGTTTGGTCGGGATGTTGGTGGATTTCCCACTGCACTGGCTCGCGCCTTCGGTATTCGGCACACGGGCGAAAAACGGCAAAACGGCTTTTTCAGACGACCCCGTCTGGCAGGCAGAACCCGCCATGAAACATGTCTTGCCGAGCTTTACCGTCAGCCTGCTGATTACGGTATTGGGCTACGCGCTCTTGTGGTTCACGCCGCTGCCCGTATTGCGGCAGACCGCCGTGTTTTCAGGGTTTGCGCTGGCGGGCGCATTCGGCGCGACGGTGTTGTGGCTGCCGCCGCTGTTTCAGCGTTACCGCGCCAAAACCGTGCCGTTTGCCGCGCTGACCGAACGGCTCTACGCGCTGTCGGGTCGTCTGAAAATCCGTCTGCACAAACGCGGCTGGCTGATGGTCGGCGGCGTGTTGCTGGCGGTCGGGCTGTGGCGCAGCGACTGGCGCGACGACATCCGCCAGTGGGTCAACATGCCGTCTGAAATGCTGGCGGAAGTGCAACGCATCGGGCAGTTGAGCGGCGCGGATTTCGGCGGCAAATACTTGGTTGCCGAAGCGCCGAGCGAAGACGCTTTATTGATGAAAACCGCCGAACTCGGCCGCGCGCTGCAACCCCTCGTCGCGCAAGGCAAGCTCGTCAGCTTCCAATCTCCCGACCAGCTCCTGATGCCCGTATCCGAACAGAAAAAACTGCAAAACCGCCTGCGCGAGCTTTCCAAGCTGCCCGAAAGCCGCCAACCGCTTGTCGATATCGGCATTCCGCAAAAAACCCTACGCAACGCGCTGCTGCAAGCCGCCGATGCGCCGCCGCTGACGCTTGCCGACGCGCTGAAAACCGATTTGGCGGAAGCCTGGCGACCGCTGTATTTGGGTGAAGTCGAAAAAGGCCGTTTTGCCGCCATCGTGCGCCTGAACGGCATGACCGACGACACCGCCGTCCGCTCCGCCGCGCAAAGCGTAGCGGGCGTACATTGGGCGGACAAACGCGCCCACCTGAACGACCTTTTCCACCATACGCGCAATCAGGCGGCGTGGTTGAAACTGGTATCCTACGCGCTGGCATGGCTGGTTTTATGGCGTATGTTCGGCATGAAGCGCGGCACCAAAATCCTTGCCGTACCGCTCGCCGCCGCCGTCTGCACCGTCGCCGTACTCGGTCTGGCAGGCATCCCCGTCAGCCTGTTCGCCATGTTCGGCCTGCTTTTGGTGTCCGCCATCGGCGTCGATTACGCCGTCTATGCCCTCACCGCGCGACACAGCGCACCCGCGCGGCTGGGCGGGATGCTGCTTGCCGCCGCTACTACCGCCATCTCCTTCGCCCTGCTCGCCCTAAGCGGCACGCCCGCCGTCGCCGCCTTCGGCATTACGGTCACGGTCGGCGTAGCGTTCAATATTTGGCTGGCGGGGGCTTTGTTGAAAGATTGATGTTTAAAATAAAAAAAAACAAAAAGGTCGTCTGAAAACGGGTATGGCGGATTTTGCGCCAACCTGTTTTCAGACGACCTTTTTGACAATATCAAACGTAATCAAACCGCTGTCTTCTTGCAGAACATAAGTGGTTTAAGAAACAGCCTCAGGATGCCCTTATCCGCTCCCTTATCAAACCAAAACGCCTGCCTCTTTTTCGGGCAGGCATTTTCATGCGGTCATGATGTGCGGCTCAATATTTGACTGTCCAGCCTATCTCGCCGCCCGCGCGCATCGGGACGAGTTCGCCGTCGTCGTAAGGGACGCTTGCGGGGACGGTTTGGCTTTGTTTGACGAGCGTTATCGTGTCGGTGTTTTCGGGAATGCCGTAGAACCTTGCGCCGTTTTTCGAGGCGAAGGCTTCGAGTTTGTCCAACGCGCCTGCTTTTTCAAACACTTCGGCGTAAAGCTCGATGGCGGTCATGGCACTGAACATGCCGGCGCAGCCGCAGGCGTTTTCTTTGGCGGATTTGGCGTGCGGCGCGGAGTCGGTACCGAGGAAGAATTTGTGCGCCTTCTCGCCGGTAACGGCAGCGACCAATGCCTGACGGTGGGTCTCGCGTTTGAGTACGGGCAGGCAGAAGTGATGGGGGCGCACGCCGCCGACCAAGAGGTCGTTGCGGTTGAGCAGGAGGTGTTGCGGGGTCACGGAGGCGGCAACGTTGTCGTCTGCGTTCAAAACGAGGCGGGCGGCTTCGGCGGTGGTGATGTGTTCGAACACGACTTTAAGATTCGGCACTTGCGCCAAAACGGGTTTCATCACGCGCTCGATAAAGGCGGCTTCGCGGTCGAAAATGTCGATTTCGGAGTCGGTTACTTCGCCGTGAACGAGGAACAGGATGCCTTGTTTTGCCATTTCTTCCAAAACGGGAATGAGTTTGAACAGGTCGGTTACGCCGGAATCGGAATTGGTCGTTGCGCCTGCGGGGTAGAGTTTGAAGGCGACGATGCCGGCGGCTTTGGCTTCGCGCACCAGCTCGGGCGTGGCTTGGTCGGTCAGGTAGAGCGTCATCAACGGCTCAAACGCGCTGCCTTCGGGCAATGCCGCCATGATGCGCGCTTTGTAGGCAAGCGCGTCGGCTACGCTGACGACGGGCGGCTTGAGGTTGGGCATGATGACGGCGCGCCCCATCTGGCGGGCGGTATAGGGGGCAACGGCTTTGAGCGCGTCGCCGTCGCGCAGGTGCAGGTGCATATCGTCGGGGCGGATGATGGTCAGGGTTTGCATGGGTATTCCTTTTTAGATTTTTGGGTTTCAGACGACCCCTTGATGTTCCCTAGGGGCTGTCAATATTTCATTTTCCAAGTGGATTTTTGTTCACAAAGCGGAAGATGACGATTTGGAGATAAAAAGACACGGAAACTATTGAATGCCGACAGTCCCTAAGGTCGTCTGAAAAGACTATTGCACAAGGACAGGCTTGCCGTTGTAGGACTGATGCGTCAGGTAAAACACCGCCTGCACGGGCAACTGGTCGGACGGGGTGGTTTTGACGGTCAGCAGGGTTTCTTCCGGGCTGCCCGAAGCTCGCCACGCATAAGAAAGCTGACGGATCGCTATCGGCGATTCGGAGGCTTGATCGGTGCGCAATTCATTGTTCAAACCCTTCGGCGGGTTTTCCACCAACACCATAAACTGCTTGCGTATCAGGGTTTCGTCCGCACGCGCCGTCTTCACGCTGCAACTGTCGCCGGTCAGGCTCAAATAATAATCCGCGCCGTCCTGCGTTTTCTTCCAAACGGCAAGCGCATCCGGCTCGACGAAGCCTGCGGGCAGCCTGCCGATTTCTTCCGCGTTCAAAGCCGTCAGTTTTTCATTATCGGCAAAAGAGCGCACTTTATCGGCAGCCCCGTCAAAAGCGACGCAGCCTTGACGGAACAATTCCGCCGCCGCGTTCGCACGATCCGCCATCTGCTCGGGCGGCACTTCCTCCCTGCCGCACGCCGCCAATAAAGCGGAGAAAACGGCAAGCGTCAAAAGCCTTGAAATCGGACGTTTCGCCATTTTCAGACGACCTTTCATATAGATTTACAGTGGGGTAGGCAGGGAACAGCGTTCAGGGATAATAATCGTGCATTCTTTAAATTTTTCAGAACGACATTTTTCCAAAGCTAATTTTTCTGATTTTCCTTCCGTAGCAAAATAACCTTTCATAATAGCACGTCGCCCATTTTTTTACCTGTAGCTAACGCCTGACAGCCGTTCCTAATCCATGAATAAACTTCACAAGATTTAGTAGGATCCCTTTCTTCACATTTTTGGAGGGCGACACGCTTAGCCTCTTCCAACGAATCCTCATTTACGGAATCTGTAACAAACCCCGATTTTTTACTATATACTAATGCTCCATACTTTGATGGCAAGTTGACGATAACTACATTCGTATTGTTATAGGAACTGCCATTATTGTTATAAGAATTACCGACATTCCCCGATGGGTGATATCTATTATAAAGATCTTGCTGGTTATAACCGTAACTACGCAATTCCGGCGCATTCTGCAGCGCTCCGCGGGTTGGGTCGTATGCAAAAGAAAGTTCGGAATATCCCAGCAAAACCGAAAAGAGTAGAAAAAGTTGCTTTTTCATCATTTTCCTTCATTTAATAATGTAATAATAATTCGCTTGTAAAACTTAATAAAATCAAACTACAAGCTTCACAAGAAGGTGTTAAAAAGCTTTGAAATCGGACGTTTCGCCATTTTCAGACGACCTTTATTTGTGTTTCACAACCAGCGTGAACACGCCGTCTTCTTCGCGCGATTCGAGCAAGACATGCCCGGTCTGGCGGCAGAAAGCCTCAAAATCGCCGGGCGCGCCGCCGTCGGTCGCCAACACAGTCAGGACTTCGCCTGCCTCCATTTGCGCCAACGCTTTTTTGGTTTTCAAAATCGGCAAAGGGCATCTGAGCCCCTTCAAGTCTAAGGTGTGTGCGTTCATAGTTTCCGATGTTCCGTTAAAAGGATTAACATGAATTATACCGTACTTACTTGCACCCCACCCCGCCGAACCCATAAAATAAAGCCGTTTTTCACTTTGGAGCACACCATGCGCCGTCTCGCCCTCCTGACCCTCTGCCTCGCCGCCACGGCAGTCAACGCCGCCGGATTCAGCGAAAAAGATACCCCCTTCAACACACGCTACAAAGAAAGCCCCGAAGAAGCCGCAGCCCGCGAGTTCGCCGAACAAAAAGCCGTGCTCCCGCCCCTGCCCGACACCCAATCCGGCGACTGGTTCGACCTTTACGTCAGCGAAGACTACGGCAAACAGCCCAAAATCCTCCTCAGCAGCCTGCAAATCATGCCCTCTCCCGACGGCAGCATCCGCTACATCCTCAACGTCCGTTCCGACAAAGGCCATGACAACCTGACCGTCGAAGGCCTCTTCTGCGCCCGCTCTTCCTTCACATACGGCAAAGACAAACGCTCGTCTTATAAAGTGTTCGGCTACGGCGACACCGTCAACCGCCGCTGGATCGAGCCGCGCAAAGCCGAATGGAAACCCATAGGCTCGACCTTCAACAAAAACGACGCGATGCGCGCCGTCCTCTACCAAGCCTTCTGTATCGACGGCGTACCGAACACCACCGAAGGCCTGGTCAAACGCCTCAAAGAACGCGCCGGACGCTACGCGCCGAAAATGGTGCGCCACGACAAATAAAAGCCGTTTGACAGTTTCAAACATCAAAAAAGGTCGTCTGAAACATTTTCAGACGACCTTTGCCGTATTTCAAACCGTCAATCAGCGCGGATGAACCATATCGGCGGGGACGACCAGTTCGTCAAACTCTTCGCCTGTCAACAAGCCCAATTCGACGGCGGTTTCGCGCAGCGATTTGTCGTTTTTATAGGCGGTTTTGGCGACTTTGGCGGCGTTTTCGTAGCCGATTTTGCGGTTCAGCGCGGTAACGAGCATCAGGGAATGGTGCAGGAAATAGTCGATTTTTTCCGGTACGGGTTCGATGCCCTCGGCGCAGTTTTCGTTGAAGCTGTTGCACGCGTCACCCAACAGGCGGATAGATTGCAAGAGGTTGTAGGCGATAACGGGCATATAGACGTTCAGCTCGAAATTGCCCGACGCGCCAGCCATGCCGATGGTAACGTCGTTGCCGAACACTTGGCAGCACACCATGGTCATCGCTTCGCATTGGGTCGGGTTGACTTTGCCCGGCATGATGGACGAACCTGGCTCGTTTTCAGGGATTTTGATTTCACCCAGTCCGCAGCGCGGGCCGCTTGCCAGCCAGCGGATATCGTTGGCGATTTTGTTCAGGCTTGCCGCCAGCGTTTTTAATGCGCCCGAAGCGGCAACGGCGGCATCGCGTCCGCCCAAGGCTTCAAATTTGTTCGGCGCGCTGACAAACGGCAGGCCAGACAGTTCGGCGAGTTTGGCGGCGGCTTTTTCGGCGTATTCGGGATGACTGTTCAAACCCGTGCCGACTGCCGTGCCGCCCAAAGCGAGTTCGTACAAACCTTTGAGCGCGTCGTTCAGACGGCCTAAGCCGTGGTCGAGTTGGGAAACGTAGCCGGAAAATTCTTGTCCCAAAGTCAGCGGCGTCGCGTCCTGCAAGTGGGTACGACCGATTTTGACGATGGGGGCGAAGGCTTGGGCTTTTTTGTCCAATGTGTCGCGCAGGGCTTGGACGGCAGGGATGAGGTGGCGGTTGATTTCAATCGCGGCGGCAACGTGGATGGCGGTCGGGAACGCGTCGTTGGTCGATTGCGCGTGGTTCACATGGTCGTTGGGATGGACAGGCTGGTACGCCGCCAAACCCGTACCGGCGATTTCGTTGGCGCGGTTTGCCAGCACTTCGTTCATGTTCATATTGGACTGCGTGCCGGAGCCGGTCTGCCATACTACTAAAGGAAACTGCCCGTCGAGCTTGCCGTTCAACACGTCGTCCGCCGCCTGCGTAATCAAATCCGCCTGCTCAGGCTTAATCCTGCCGAGGGAAACATTGGTGGCGGCTGCGGCTTTTTTCACCAGCGCCAAAGCATAAATCAGCGGCTGCGGCAAGGTTTCGCCGCCGATTTTGAAATTGTTGCGGCTGCGCTGGGTCTGCGCGCCCCAATAGGCTTCGGACGGGACTTCGACATTGCCCATAGTGTCGTGTTCGGTACGGGTGCTCATGTGTTTCTCCTGAATTAAATGATAATGCAAATAATTTGCAAGCGTATTATAGCGGGCAGGAGGTCGTCTGAAAAGCGGGGGAAGGGGGTTTGAAGTAAGCAGTTTCGGACGGCGTTTTGAAAGCTGAAAAGAAGATTGAGGCAGACGAAGGAATTGTGTCTAACCTGTTTGGGCTATGCCAAAATGAAAAAAGGTCGTCTGAAAACCTTATTGATATTGATAGGTTTTCAGACGATCTGTGTTTACTTTAAAAAATCAAGCAATCAGTTTGCCATTTGTTTTGCCTGAACCGCTGTCAGGGCGATGGTGAAGACGATGTCTTCTACCAATGCGCCGCGGGAGAGGTCGTTGACCGGTTTGCGCAAACCTTGCAAAAGCGGGCCGACGCTCAGGACGTTGGCGCTGCGTTGTACGGCTTTGTAGGTGCAGTTGCCGGTGTTGAGGTTTGGGAAAATCAGGACGGTTGCCTGACCGGCGACGGTGCTTTCAGGGGCTTTGGTTTTGCCGATTTCAGGCACGGTAGCCGCATCGTATTGCAGCGGGCCGTCGATTTCCAAATCCGGGCGTTTTTCTTTTGCCAGTTTGGTGGCTTCAATCACGGCATCGACATCAGGGCCACTGCCTGAGTTGATGGTGGAGTAGGAAATCATGGCAACTTTAGGCGGAATACCGAAGGCTTTAGCGGTATCGGCAGATTGGATGGCGATATCGGCAAGCTGTTCGGGCGTCGGGTTCGGGTTGACCGCGCAGTCGCCGAAGACGAGGACTTGGTTTGGCAGCAGCATAAAGAATACGCTGGATACAAGGCTCGCGCCCGGTGCGGTTTTAATCAGCTGCAAGGCGGGGCGGATGGTGTTGGCGGTAGTATGAACGGCGCCGGATACCAAGCCGTCCACGTCGTTTTGCGCCATCATCATGGTGCCGAGGACAACGGTGTCTTGCAGTTGTTTGCGGGCATCTTCAGGGGTCAGACCTTTGGATTTGCGCAATTCGCACATCGGCTCGACGTATTGTTCGACCAATGTAGCGGGATCGACGATTTCCAAAGAGTCAGGCAGGTTGATGCCGCGTTCTTTGGCAACGGCTTCAACTTCTTCGCGTTTGGCAAGCAAGACGCAGCGGGCAATGCCTTTTTCGTGGCAGATGGCGGCTGCGGCGACGGTACGCGGTTCTGCACCTTCAGGCAGGACGATGCGCATATCGGCTTTGCGGGCAAAATCAATCAGGTTGTAACGGAATTGGGCGGGAGAAAGGCGGGAGGCTTCGCGTTTTGCCAACGCAGATACGTCTTTGAGCGCGCTGCTTGAGCCGTAGAATGTCAGTCCGGTCAGGCGGGCAACTTCTTCGCCTACGGATGCTGCCGCGCCTTCAATGATGAAGCCTTCCAAAAGGCCCGGAGAGTTGGTGTAAAGCTGTTTGGCAAGGTTGATTCGGTGTGCCACTTCGGCTGCGTCAGCACTATCAGATTGCAATGCCAAGACTACGCCTGCATCCAAAGACAATGCCAGCTCGACGTTTTTGCCGGACAGGAAGAGTTTGTCCGCATCGGGGGCGATACCTTCGATAACGAGTTTGTCGGTATTGAGTGCGACGGCTTTGCCGACCACAGCGTCAAACCAGTCGTCGCTTTTGCCTTGTGCCAACAGAGTTTCGGCGGATGCGTCGAGCGGTTGGAAAACTTGCGCGCCCAAAGCTTGGGCAAAGGCTTTGCTTGCTGCTGCCACGTCCAAACCGGCGGATACCGGAGCGACTAATAATTTAGCCATGATATGTGTCCTTTCTATTTGGAGGTTGTCCGTCTTGGAGGTTGTCCGTCGCCGCCGTGATGCGGACGTAACGGCAATGGCTTAATACTAACAAACAAATTGCGTTTCCAACAAGGTTAAATGTTAATGGATTGAGCGAAAATGCAATGGATTTTTAAGAAACGCTTAGAAAGCCGGTTAAAATTACCCCTCCCCTTTCCTTTTAATCTTTCCTGATTACTGCGGACAATGCCGTTTGAAATGAAAAAAGCCAAGCCCTGTAACATACAGAACCCAGCTGATAGCAACCATCTGAACAGGTTTTAATGAATACTCAAGATTTAAAGGATTCTTACCTTCAAATTCGAGTTTTCAGACGACCTCCCGTTTCGGCAACCAAATCTGCCGTAGGTCAGATTCTTGAATCTGACATCTCCATCTGCCACAACGCGTAAAGAAAATAGAAACATCAAATATTCGTCGGATACAAATATCCGGACTACACATTACACAGCAATGACGCCGCAACTGATTTTCTTCCGCAACGCAAAGACAAAAAGGTCGTCTGAAAACCTTAAATCAGGTTTTCAGACGACCTTTCATTCTAGCAGACCGATTAAGTCAACCCATCAAGCCTGTTTCAACTTCGCATCGGCATCGCGCAACGCGGTGCGCAGACCTTCCTCGATAACGGGATGGTAGAACGGCATATCCAGCATTTGCGGAACGGTCATCTTCATTTGATGCGCCCATGCCAACAGGTGCGCCAAATGTTCGGCGGCCGGGCCTAAGATTTCCGCGCCGATGAAGCGACCGGTAGCTTTTTCGGCATACAGGCGCATATGGCCTTTGTTTACCAGCATCACGCGGCTGCGGCCTTGGTTTTTAAACGATACTTCGCCGATGACAAATTCGTCAGGTTGGTATTGCGCGGCAACTTGCGCGTATTTCAAACCGACAAAGCCGATTTGCGGATTGGTAAACACCACGCCGATGGTGCTGCGGCGCAAACCGCTGCCGATATTCGGGTAGCGGCCCGCGTTGTCGCCGGCAATCTTGCCTTGGTCGGCAGCTTCGTGCAGCAGAGGCAGTTGGTTGGACGCGTCGCCCGCGATGAAGATATGCGGAATGCTGGTTTGCATGGTCAGCGGATCGGCAACGGGTACGCCGCGCGCGTCTTTTTCGATATTGATGTTTTCCAAACCGATATTGTCAACGTTCGGACGGCGACCTACGGCTGCTAGCATATATTTGGCAACAAATACGCCTTTTTCGCCGTCCTGCTCCCAATGAACCTCTACATTGCCGTCTACATCGAGTTTGACCTCGGTTTTAGCATCCAAATGCAGTTTCAATTCTTCGCCGAACACAGCTTTTGCCTCGTCTGAAACGACGGGATCAGAAATGCCGCCGATGATGCCGCCCAAGCCGAAAATTTCAACTTTCACGCCCAAACGGTGCAATGCCTGACCCAGTTCCAAACCGATAACGCCCGGTCCGAACACGGCGACGCTCTTAGGCAGCGTATCCCATGAGAAAACGTCGTCGTTGATAATCAAACGGTCTCCCAAAGACTGCCACTGCGGCAGGATAACGGGACGCGAGCCGGTAGCAATCACAAAGCTTTTTGCCGTGATTTGGGTATGGTCGTCGATTTGGACGGTATTCTCGTCGATAAATTTAGCCGAACCCATAATGCGCTTGTCGGCAGGCCACTCTTCCACATCGGCAACGACAAAACCGACAAAACGGTCACGCTCGGATTTGACGCGCTGCATGACTTCTTCGCCGTTGACGACGATGCTGTCTTTATCCAAATGCACGCCGAACGGGTCGGTATGTAATGCGTGATGGCGCGCCTCTGCGGCAGCAATCAAGAGTTTGGAAGGCATACAGCCCACGCGCGCGCAGGTCGTGCCGAACACGTTGTTTTCAATCAGGTAAACATTATCCGAATGTAAACGGGCATTGCGAAACGCGCCCATGCCGGCAGTACCGCCGCCGATTACGACGACATCTGCTTGAATTTTTTTCATAATCTTTGTCCTTTTTTGTTGAGCGTCCGAAGCGGTATCAGCGTGAAGCGTATCAGGTTTTCAGACGACCTATTTAATAAACTATCAAAAATAAAAAATCGATAGTTATTTTTAAAATATTGATTTAAAACAATAATCTCAAATTCTACTTGTAAATATAGAGCTATTCAGAACGACCGTGTAGCGTATCGTCTGAATAACTCTATTTTTCTGTTCAGACGGTTTTATTCAAACCGTCTTTAGGGTTTGTCGACATTCAATTTTCCAAGTGGATTTTTGTTTCCAAAGCGGAAGATTCAAGGCGGAAACCGCAACAAGGTTGGACACCTTGTGAGGATTTCCAACGCAGAAGATGCCGCTTTGGAGATAAAAAGACACGGAAACTATTGAATATCGACAGACCCTAGCATCAAGCAATTAGTTTTTAGCCAAGTAAGCTTCCAAATCTTCGCTGCCGCCGATGTATTTGCCGCCGATGAAGACTTGAGGAGCAGTCATCTTGCCGGTAATGGCGCGAACGGAAGTAACAGTTGCATCTTTGCCCAATACGATTTCTTCGTAAGACAGACCTTTGTCTTGCAAAGCTTTTTTAGCTTTAGCGCAGAATTGGCAGCCAGGTTTGGTGAAGATGGCAACAGATTCTTGAGCTTTCCAGTCAGGAGCGATGAATTTCAACATAGTGTCAGCGTCAGACACTTTGAAAGGATCGCCCGGCTCTTCAGGCTCGATGAACATTTTTTCAATCACGCCGTCGTTAACCAGCATAGAGTAACGCCAAGAGCGTTTGCCGAAGCCCAAGTCTTCTTTGCCGACCAGCATGCCCATGCCTTCGGTGAATTCGCCGTTGCCATCAGGAATCATGTAGATGTTGTCAGCTTCTTCTTCGGCAGCCCAAGCGTTCATCACGAAAGTATCGTTTACAGATACGCAGTAGATTGCGTCAACGCCGTTTTCTTTGAACGCGCCGAACAATTCGTTGTAACGCGGCAGGTGGGAAGAAGAACAAGTCGGAGTAAATGCGCCCGGCAGAGAGAATACGACTACTTTTTTACCTTTGAACAAGTCATCAGTGGAAACATCTTTCCAAGTGTCGCCCACGCGGGTACGGAATACGACGGAAGGTACTTTTTGACCGGTACGATCTTGCAAAGCCATTTTGGATCTCCTTGAAATTTTAGGTTTAGGGAATGATACGAGTGAATGTGTGCATTCTAGCGCAGGGAGTTTGATTTGTATAATTTATAGTTCAAATAATATTAATTACCTGAAGCTATGAAACCCAACCTGCGAACGTTTCATTTAAATAGAGGTCGTCTGAAAGAAAACAAGCCCCTGACTTGGAATTATTTTTCGGAATCGTGTGCATCGGACAATACGACTTCGCGGATGCTGCTTTCTACTTTGTCTTTCAACATAAAGCGGTCTTCGTCTTTGCCGGAGCGAATCGGGGCGGCAAAATCAATACGGATGCGCAGTTTTTTCATGGAAACGATGCGCCAAAGTGAGCGCACCAAATCAACTTGTGCATAAGACGGCACAGTCGTCCTTTTACCGGCATCATCATAATAGCGCAGCGTAACCGCCTGAACAGGCGCGTCGGCATCAATGGCGGATTGGAAGAGCGCGGCTTTGAACGATAAAATATCCAAGCCCAAAGAAGTCCGCGCTTCGGGGAAAAAGCTGACATTCTGCCCGGCTTTCAACGCGGCGCAAATGGCTTGGTTAATCGGCTCGACATCACGTCGGGAATTTCGGTTGATAAACACCGTGCCTGCGTTTTGCCCCATTTTGCCCAAGACCGGCCAGTCTTTGATTTCCTGCTTGGCGATAAAGCTGCTCGGATACACTGCGCTCATGGCGAAAATATCCAGCCAAGATACATGGTTTGCTGCCACCAAAACACCCTTCACATTATCCGCGGGCGGCGTGCCGATTTCCAATTCGATATCCAAGGCTTCCAGCGCGCCTTTTCCCAGAGTAATGACCGCATAATCGCGTTCGGCAGGATTGCCGGCATCGATACGGCGCAAATGCCTTCCAGTTCGGAACAGCCATCCCGCCAAGCGGAACAATCTGCCCAAACGGGTAAAAAACGGGGCTTTTTGTGAGTGCATAACTGTTTTTCTTTTCGTCTTAAATGTGTATCAAATCATAGTAATAACGTTTTCAGACGACCCAGATGACAAAGAGGTCGTCTGAAAACAGGTTCATACATTATTTTTGGCAGTTAGGACAATAAAACGTCCCGCGCTGCCCTAAAACTTCCTTCTGCACCAAACCGCCGCAACGGACGCAGGGTTCGTTGTGCCTGCCGTACACCGTATATTCCTGCTGGAAATAGCCGCTTTTGCCGTCACTGTTGACGAAGTCGCGCAACGTGCTGCCGCCGGTTTCAATCGCGCGCTGCAATACCGATTTAATCGTTTCCACCAAGACGGCGCATTCTTTTTTCTTAACCTTGTCCGCAGGGCGGTGTGGCGAGATGCCCGATTTAAACAGGCTTTCGTTCGCATAAATATTGCCCACGCCGACCACGACGGCATTGTCCATCAGAGCCAGCTTGACCGCGCGTTTTTGCGTTTTAAATTTTTGGTACAGATACTCAACGGAGAAGTCGTCTGAAAGCGGCTCGGGGCCCAGTTTTTCAAGAAGCGGATGATGCTCGGCAATGCCTTCATACCACAAAATCGCGCCGAACTTACGCGGGTCGTGATAGCGCAATACCGTTCCGTCCGCAAACACAATGTCCGCATGGTCGTGTTTGTCGGGATGGTCAATCCGCGCATCGCCGTCCGTAAAAATCCGCAAGCTGCCCGACATGCCCAGATGAATCAACAAAATACCCGTTGCAAAACCGATAATCAAATATTTCGCCCGCCGACGGCAGCTCAACACCTCCTGCCCCGCCAAAATCTCCGCCAACTGCGGATTGACCTGCCAGCGCAGCTTGGTTTGGCGCAACACGACATCCGCTACCTTTTTACCTTGAATATGCGGGCTGATACCGCGCAACGTCGTTTCCACTTCAGGCAATTCCGGCATTTTTCTTTATCCTCAAGCTAATACAATCAACATCGCCTTTTTCAGACGACCTAAGATTCTACCGATGCCAAAGCGGCCTGACAATTTGCAACCAATCAGCTTTACAGGCAGAAAGCAGCAAATTCAAGGCAGAATGACAAATATAGAAGAGGCTATATTTATGGAGTCAAACCTCTCGTTTTCAAATGTTCAGCCTCGAAAGGTCGTCTGAAAACCAGTCATACCGGTTTTACCAACGCTGCATTTCTCAATCCGAAATCCGCGCCGTACCCAAAGCCACCGTCTGCGTTCCCAATATTTTTTCAAACTCCGGCAACGGCGTCACCCCCGCCATACGCTTGACCAAAACCAAACCGTACACCGCCGCGCACTGCGGCCACCACCTGTCCCCCGCCTTCTCCATAAAACGCCAAAACCGCAGCCCCTTTTGCGAATTCACAGCAGGCAGGTACACCATAAACTTTCCGAATTCCACCTCAAAATCCAAATCCCCCAACCGCTGCTTCAAAGCGGGCAAAGTCAGGCAATGCTCCTTTTTGGGCAAGCGCGTTCCATCAAACCACTTGCTGAAAAACCACAAAGATTTCGGATTAAACCCCGTCAAAACCAACCGCCCTTCAGGTTTCAATACCCTGGACGCTTCATGCAGCACTTGCGTCAGCGCGGCAGTCTCATGACTGTGCGGCATCAGCAGCACATCAATAGAGTGACTTTCCCAAGCCATAGCATCTGCCGTCATCAATACATCACGGGGTACAGCAACCACGTTTTCAGACGACCTCAACCATTGACCGCCTTGTTGGACAACGGTTTGTCCGTCAAAATATTGCAAATGCCGCTCAAAAAAAGCAGCTTCGTTCTGAGCAACATAACGCCCCATAGCCGTATCTTCAAACCATACATCCATAGTCGTTATCCTATTAACTGTTTCATGCGTTCATTTCTACTGTCCGATAGAAAAATACAATGCAATCGCCGTATTTATGCCACAGATTTTAACATTAAGACCCAAGCATATGTAAATTTCACCCCCTTTACCTTGACGGCTACATCTTCAAACAGTACCATCGGGTAGACTAAATTTAACCTTATATCATTGATAATTATTGATTCATCATGGCAAAACTGAAAACCATCGCACTTACCATTTCAAGTTTATCCGCAGCTTCCGGCGCAGCATACGCTCAAAATGCCACACCAGATCAAGTAGGTATGGCAATGATGCGCCTCAATTCCTCTCTTTTGGATCAAGCCAAAGCGCAAACTTTCGGAACGGGCAGCCTTTGGGCATCGTTGCGCAAGGATTTCCGTATGAACGAGGTCAATTCCGAACTTGTTCGCCGCCATGAGAGCAAATTCGCTGCCAATAGTGCCTACTTCGACCGCACCATTACCCGCAGCAAACCCTATATGTACCATATTGCCAACGAAGTCAGAAAACGCAATATGCCTGCCGAAATCGCATTGCTGCCGTTTATCGAAAGCGCATTCGTTACCAAAGCAAAATCACATGTCGGCGCATCCGGTCTGTGGCAGTTTATGCCTGCAACGGGTCGCCACTACGGCTTGGAAAAAACCCCTTTGTATGATGGCCGTCACGATGTCTACGCAGCAACTGACGCAGCATTGAATTACCTGCAATACCTGCACGGATTATTCGGCGACTGGTCCCTTGCACTGGCTGCCTACAACTGGGGCGAAGGTAATGTCGGCCGTGCCGTCAATCGGGCGCGCGCGCAAGGTTTGGAGCCGATTTACGAAAATCTGCGCATGCCTGACGAAACACGGAATTACGTTCCCAAACTCTTGGCCGTACGCAATATCGTTGCCAACCCGCAAACTTTCGGCATGAATATTACCGAAATCAACAATCAGCCGTATTTCAAATCCCTGAGCATCGACAAGCCGATTGACAACAGCACTATCGCCCGCTTCGCCAACATCAGCGAAAGCGAATTGCTGACACTCAATCCGGGATTCAATGCGCCTGTATTCATCCCGAAAAACAATCGCCGCCTGTTGCTGCCTGTTGATTCTGTGGCTTCTTTCGAGAAAAACTACCGAAACGCAAATCCCGATACTTTGTTGTCTTGGAACGTATACACATCTCGAAACAATACCAGCTTGAACGCCATCGCAGCAGAAACCGGTATGAGCGTTGCCGAAATCAAACGACTGAACGGCTTGGGAAATAACTCCCTGTCTTCCGACCGCAGTATTTTGGTAGCCAAGAATAAAGCAGCGAATTCGGCGACACCTGATACACTCTCATTCATCGATGTTGATAACAGACCGGATACTTACCGTTCCAATATGCCGGAAATGGCACCTATCAAAACGGCAAAAGCAAATATTCCTACAATGGATTTTGCCAACATTAAACCCGTTGCAGCAGTACCAACAGATTATGTAGCCCTTGGCAAAAAAGCAGTATCCGAAACTGTTACCGCTCAATCAGTCTCTGTTGGCGGAGAAAGCAAAATTGCCTCTGCAACTCCTACTACCGTTGCCAAAGCAGACATCGCAACCACACCTGAAACCACTGTTCAAACCAACTCTTCAGCAGATTTGGCATCGGCAAATGTCAAAGAAGAGCGTATTCCTGAAGTGTTTGCCCAATTGTCTCAAGCTGAAAGCAAGCCTGCCGTTGTCGAGCAAACTGCTGCAAATACAACTACTGAGCTGACTACTGCTCAAGCTGCTCCGACGCAAGCTGCTGAAACAGCCGATGAACTGATGGCGTTGGTAGATTCAAATCTTCGTACTCAAACTGAAAATGTAGCAGTCGCACAAGCCGCCAGCGAACACAATATTGCATCCGACGCAGTCAAAGCGCGTAGCGAGCGTATTGCCGCCAATACCGCCAAACAACAAAGCCGCACTGAGGCACGTTTGGCCCGTGCAGGTAATCAGCAGCAATCTCAAACCGCAGGTGCGGGCATGCACCGTGTAGCCGATGGCGATACGCTGTTTAATATCTCACGTCGTTACAACTTAAGCGTTGCTGATTTGATTATTGCCAACAACATCAAAGGCAATAATATCCGTAAAGGTCAGCTGTTGCGTGTGACCGCAGCGCCCGCCAAAACTCGAAACAGTATCCGAAACGTTTCTTATACCGTTCGCAGAGGCGATACTTTGAATACCATCGCCAACCGATTCAACGTAGATGTAAACGATATCCGCCGCTGGAATCGAAATACCAATGGCGTGACACCCGGTCAACGTTTGAAATTAATCGGCAGTTAAGATTACTCTTCATGAAAAAGTCGTCTGAAATTTTCAGACGACTTTTTATTTGCCATCAAATTCAATTTTCCCCGCATCATCACTACGCCTCCTTAAAGAGAAAGTTTATAGTGAATAATATAGTGGATTAACTTTAAACCAGTACGGCGTTGCCTCGCCTTAGCTCAAAGAGAACGATTCTCTAAGGTGCTGAAGCACCAAGTGAATCGGTTCCGTACTATCTGTACTGTCTGCGGCTTCGTCGCCTTGTCCTGATTTAAATTTAATCCACTATACCATTTCATCTCAATGTCAAATTAAAAAGGTCGTCTGAAATCCGTTTTCAGACGACCTTTTGCTTAAATCAAACCTTCCAGTTTTGGGTTTCCCTCTTTCGGAATCGGGCGTTTGTTACCTTCACTATCAATGGCGACATAAGTGAAGACAGCCTCTGTCACGAGTTGACGATCCTCAGTAAGGTGGTCGTTCATCAATGTTTTTACCCAAACCTCGATTTTCAGTTGCAACGAAGTATTACCCACGCTCACGCAGCGGCCATAGCAACAGACGACATTCCCCACTTTCACAGGACGGATGAAATTCATTTCCTGAACAGCTACGGTAACAATACGGCCTTGTGCGATTTCCGCCGCCAAAATACCGCCGCCCAAATCCATTTGCGACATAATCCAGCCACCGAAAATATCTTGATTGGGATTAGTGTCGCGCGGCATGGCAACGGTGCGCAGCAAAAGCTCGCCTTGTGGTTTAGTGTGTTGTTTTTCATTTTGCGTCATAGGAAATATCCTTTTTAGAGGTGCAGCTTTCGTGTGAAGTTGAGAAGCTGATTGAAGCAGTATTTATTGGGGGTTGCCTGCGATAACAAGGTCGTCTGAAAACTTCTATACAGATTTTCAGACGACCTTGAACCCATATTCTGAGACAACGCTATTTCTAACGTTCTGCCAATTTCAAATAAACGCCGGCAACGTCTTGCTCTCCGTAACCTGCCGTTATCGCTTGGCGGTAATTTTCAGCAACGGTTTCGACAGCAGGCAGCGACTTACCGGCTTGCTCCAGCTCTTTGACCGCCAGATTAAGGTCTTTGGAAGCGTGTTTGAGTGCGAAGGCAGGTGGGAATTCACGGTTTGCCCACAGCGATTTTTTGGTTTGGAACATAGGCGAATCCATAGCGGAATTACTGATGGCTTCGATGATGGTATCCGTATCGACACCAAACTGTTGAGCCATCAGCATAGCCTCGCTGTATGCTTCGCCGAAAATACCCAGCAGGGAGTTGAGCACGAGTTTTGCACCCGAACCTTTCCCTACCCCGCCGAAATGGAAAGTTTGTTTGCCGACAATGGAAAACACTTTTTGCAGAGGCGTTAAAACACTTTCTTCTCCACCAAACAAAATCAGCAACGTACCATTGGTAGCAGGACCGACCGAACCGGAAACAGGCGCTTCCGCAAACTGTCCGCCTGCAGCTTCGACCAATTCTTTAACGGCAAGATTTTCAGACGGAGCAATAGTGCTCATATTGACAATAATTTTGCCCGCAAGCTCCTTGCGAACCTCTTCACTCAAAATATCGCGTACAGCCTCGAAGTCGGAAACCATCAGAAAAATAACGGGATAAGCGCGGATAAGATCGATGGTGCTTGTGTACACTTTCGCGCCTTTATTGAAAAGGTCGGCGGTTTTATCGGGTGAACGGTTATAAACACCGACTTCGATACCAGCGTTCAAAAGCCGCGTTACCATCGGATTACCCATTTGACCCAAGCCTATCCAGCCGATTTGCGTGTATTCGTTTGTTGACATTGTGTTTGCTCCTTTGTTTGTCTTGCCGTGCAATCATATAGGTTTACAGGTCGTCTGAAAAGTTTTTCAGAGGGTTGGATAAAGTATTTATATAGATATGAACGAAATCGCCTTTCGTTAATAATGTATAATGCATCTATTTTTCATACAAACGCTGTCAATCAGGTCTAAATGATGGAAAAAGGTCGTCTGAAAAACTGAAATATCGTTTTCAGACAACCTCACTCATAGAGTTCAATCACTGCTAACAGCAGCATGGAGATAATTTTTAAATTTGATAATGAAAACCTTGAAAAAATTTAAACGGGCGGAGATATGGGATATTGGGTGTTAGCGCTTCAGGTATTTTGGGAAGAAATTGGCAAATATGCGTTTTTTCTAATTATCAATGCCTACTGCATCATCAGAATGTATCAAAACCGTCATTGGAAATATTGCGCAGTTATTTTTATTTTGCTCAATGGCTGGGTAATTTACAGATATTGGATGGAAATCATTAACTCTTATCTATATTGGAATCAATAGATTAGTAAAAAAGTCGTCTGAATGAAACACAAGAAAACAAATATCCTTTTAGGAATAGTAGCAGCAGGCTACCTCAGTATTGCATTGGCAAATATAGGATTAAACGGAATGATTGAAGGCCAGGGCAACCCCGAGAATGCAAAAGGCATGACTTGGGGAATTACGATGGCAGATGCAATATTGGTTAACGCCACACCAGAAAATTCTTCATATTTAACATTGGATGCAGAAGCAATAGATGTATCAAATAAGTACAGTTCTGATTTTTATTTGCAGAACGGAACAGTATTGCGAAATTTCTTTGGTACGGGTTCTATATGGGGAAGAGGAGGGTATTTGGGAAGAACGGCAGAGTTTGATTTACTTCCCGAAAGGCTGACTTTTACCTATTCCTCTCAGTTTGAAAATAAATTTTATCAGTTGGATGAAGCCCTTCCAACCGACAAGATACGTCCTATGATGGCAAAAAGTTACAGGGTATTCAATAATACAGTAGAGGATACAGAAATTCCGCAATATGAATCTCCCAATGATTTTGAATTGGCTGTTGCTCCTGACGGCTGGGTGACGCTGAACCTTACCAATGTATTTATTCGCAAGGAATTGATGTCCTGGCAGGCAAAAGAAATCATGCCTTCTGTGGAAGAGGCTGCCAAACATCACTTCAATGAAATATGGTATTACAAAGTCGCAGGTTTTCACAATCAGGAAGAACGGAAAGAATATTTAGACAGAGTCCGTAAAGAATACCCCAATTTCTACCACTCTTATATTGATGGGCCCAAAAAGGTTAGTGCGGAGTGGTACAAACAGATGCAAACGAAATATCCATGGAATTTGGAAGTTGAAGTGGATGGGGGAGAATGGAACGGCGAATACTATATGGAATTCGCCAATACAGAGCGCTGGACAGCCATAGGTAAGGAGAGAATCGAAGAAGAGAAGAATACAATGAAGGCAATTCCGACTTACATCAAGATATGGTTGATCGAAAAGGAAACGGGTAAGCGGTGGGGTATTAGATTGCATCCATTTAAGACTGAAGAACAAGAGCAGAATGATTATAAAATTATATACGACGATATTCGGCTGAACAGGCTGTATAGAATATTTCAACAGGCGTTTCCTGGAAGGACTCGAGTGCATAATATTAGTACACCATCAATGAATCAGTTTGCTACTTTGAAATTGAAATTCAATGATTATTTTGAGTTGATAGAAGCATATATTCAAAAAGATGGACAAAAATTTGTATTGCCAGATGCTGAAATCCATCAACGTTACGAAATCAACAATACTGCTTATTACTAAGGAAATCATAAATATAGGAAAATGATCGGCAAAGAAAACCACATTTCATGACTGCCGATTGACGTCAGGCCTATACAAAAAGGTCGTCTGAAAACCCAAGTTTTCAGACGACCTTTTACAATCAAACCATTATGCGAACGGATGATGCAAAACGATGGTTTCTTCGCGGTCGGGGCCGGTAGAGACGATGGCTACCGGTGCGCCGCAGACTTCTTCGATGCGTTTCAAATATGCTTTGGCATTGGCAGGCAATGCGTCGTAGCTTTTCACGCCGACAGTCGATTCGCTCCAGCCGGGCATGGTTTCGTAAATCGGCTTGCAGGTTTCTACCGCATCGGAACCGCAAGGCAGGATGTCAGTTTTGCTGCCGTCGGGCAATTCGTAGCCGACGCAGATATTGATGGTTTCAATGCCGTCCATCACGTCCAGTTTGGTGATACACATACCGGAAATACCGTTGACTTGGATGGAGCGTTTCAACGTGGCGGCATCAAACCAACCGCAGCGGCGTGCGCGACCGGTTACGGAGCCGAATTCGTGTCCGCGCTCTGCCAAACCCGCACCTACTTCGTCAAACAATTCAGTTGGGAACGGGCCTGAACCGACGCGCGTGGTATAGGCTTTGACGATACCCAAAACATAATCCAGCATTTGCGGACCTACGCCCGCGCCTGCGGAAGCGGCTCCTGCGAGGCAGTTGGACGAGGTAACGAAGGGGTAAGTGCCGTAATCGATGTCCAACAGCGTACCTTGCGCGCCTTCAAACAGCAGTTTTTCGCCGTTTTTGTTTTTCTCGTTCAACACACGGGATACGTCGGTAATCATAGGCGTAATGCGCGGCGCGACTTTTTCGATAACCGCCATCACGTCTTCCGCTTTCACCGGCTCGGCATTGTGCAGATGTTGCAGTTGAACATTGTAATAGGCAAGGACGGCATCCAGTTTTTCACGCAGTTTTTCAGGATGCAGCAAATCGACGACGCGGATGGCGCGGCGTGCCACTTTGTCTTCGTAGGCTGGGCCGATGCCGCGACCGGTCGTGCCGATTTTGCCTTTGCCGCGCGATGCTTCGCGGGCTTGGTCAAGCGCGATGTGGTAAGGCAGGATCAGCGGGCAGGTCGGGGCGATTTTCAGACGACCTTCAACGTTTTTCACGCCTGCTGCGTTCAACTCGTCGATTTCGCCCAACAATGCTTCGGGGGATACGACAACGCCGGAACCGATAAAGCAGTCCAAGTTTTCATGCAGGATGCCGCTCGGAATCAGGCGCAAAATGGTTTTCTTGCCGCCGACGACCAAAGTATGACCCGCATTGTGGCCGCCTTGGAAACGCACGACACCGCTGGTTTCTTCCGCCAGCCAGTCGACGATTTTACCTTTGCCTTCATCGCCCCACTGGGCGCCGATTACTACAACATTTTTAGCCATAGCCATATAACCTATTAATATTAAAAAATTATCGTGAATCAACTTCAAACCAAGACGGCTTTGTGCCCTGCCCTGATTTGCCTTTAATCCGCTATGAATGGGTATTTAAATTTTCTCAACCTGCCAAACGCCGTCCGACTTTTTCAGACGACCTGCAACCTCTTCCGAAGCATTGTGTCCGATACCGTAGTCGACAACGACACACTGCCCTTGTTCACGCAGGGCTTCGACTGCTTCGCGAGCCGCTTCGGCATCGTCCGCATCAACCAACACAACGGGCTGCCGCTCAATGGCGGGCAAACGTCCGATAAAGCTGCGCAAGTCGAAACTGAATCCTGTTGCCGGACGCGCACGGCCGAAATATTCGCCCAATCCGTCATAACGCCCGCCCCGAGCGACCGCGTCATGGAAATTGGAACCGTATGCCGCATACAGCAAGCCCGTGTGATAATTGTCGACGCGCAGTTCGGATAAGTCGATATGGACTTTCTGATTCGGGAATGCGTCGCACACTGCCTGCAATTCGTCCAACGCGCTGCCGACTGCCGACAGATCAGGCAATCGTTCACGCGCGGCGGACAACACTTCCCGTCCGCCATACAGACGCGGCAGCAGCGAAAATGCTTTCGCCCACATGCCGTCCAGCTTCCAAGCCTTAACCTGCGCTTCGACCGCTTCGGTATCTTTATCCTGCATCAACGCAAGCAGTGTTGCGGACTGCTCCGCATCCAAATGCGCCGCATCGGACAAAGCGCGGAATACGCCGATATGGCCCAGCGACAGCAAAACCTCGCCCATATCGGCAATCTTCATGCTTTTGAGCATCAAGTCAATCAGCTCGATATCCGCTCGGATGTCGGCGAAACCATACATCTCCGCTCCCGCCTGCAAAGGTTCGCGCATATTGAGCAAACCTTCCGGTCGCGCGTGCAACACAGGGCCTGCGTAGCACAATCGGTTAATCCCTTGATTGGCGGACAAAAGATGCGCATCGATACGCGCCACTTGCGGCGTAATGTCGGCGCGGATGCCCAACTGCCGACCGCTCAGCTGATCGACCACCAAAATGGTTTTCAAAGACAAACCCGCGTCAATGTGCGTCAGCAGGGAATGGCTGTATTCCATCAGCGGTGGCTGTACCAGCTCGTAACCGTGCACTCGGAACAAAGTTAACAACTGCTCTCGCGCGCTTTCCAACTGTCGGGCGTTGGTCGGCAACACATCGGCAACATGTTCGGGAAGCTGCCAAGATTGCATGGAAATCTACCTTCTATCTGTTTTTGTAAACGCAAAGGGCTGCTTGAATTTAAAACCAGACGGACACACAGCCCGCTTCTCGAAATACGCCGCGCAAACGATGCAGCGTTTCCAACAAATCTGATTTTAAATTCAAACAGCCCCTGAATGACGGCTTTAAACCGCCGAGTTATTAAAAGCAGACTTTACCATACAAAACAGTTTTGTGCAGCCTGTTTTCATACCGGACAGCCCCTGACTTTGGCGCAAATGGGATTTTGTATACGGGAAATAACATGTTTAAGAAGCATCTCAAGCAACTGGGGTATTCGCAGAAAAGGTGTTGCTTGTTATTCCTCAACGCCCCATCAATCTTATATAGTGGATTAACTTTAAACCAGTACGGCGTTGCCTCGCCTTGCCGTACTATCTGTACTGTCTGCGGCTTCGTCGCCTTGTCCTGATTTAAATTTAATCCACTATACTTGATTTAGCTTAAAGGTCGTCTGAAAACCCATTTCAGACGACCTTCAAAGTCTCTCCACCGGCCTCACCGTATTTCTTTGGCTGCCTCTTGCTCTGCTTTGTAACGGCGCAGATAGGCAAGCGCGGCGGCTTTTTCTTCTTCGTTGCCATATTTGACATCGCGTTGGGCGCGGCGCAATTCGGCGCGCTCTTTGGCCTCTTCGATTTGTCGGTTTTTGAATGCTTCGCGGTTGTCGGAAGCAACCAGCTTGTCTTGTTGGGATTGGGCTTTCGCCATCGCTTTGGCAATCAAATCCATGGGATTGAAGGCAGGTTTGGCGGCAGCTTGGGTTTCGGCTTGAATTTGCGCCTGCTTGGCTTTAACGGCGGCTTCGCGCTCGGCAAGCATGGCTTTGCGTTCCGCCTCGTCGCGCGCTTTGCGTTCGGTATGCCAATCAAAGCGGCTTTGCGCGTGTTCGGCGGCGGCGAAACGCGCTTCGGAAGAACGGCTCAGGCTGCGCGCGGTGGGGAGGTATTCCTGTTCGGAAGGTATCATGTCGATACAGTCCACCGGACAAGGCGGGAGGCAGAGTCCGCAGCCTGTGCATTCGTCGCTGATGACAGTGTGCATAAACTTGCTTGCGCCCATAATCGCATCGACAGGGCAAGCGCGGATGCAGGCGGTACAGCCGATACAGGCGGCTTCGTCTATCAAGGCGACGGCTTTGGGCTGCGTTTTGACCGGTGCAACGCGCGGCTTACCCAATAAGGCGGCAATATCCACCATCACCGCCTCTCCTCCGGGCGCGCACAAATTAACAGGCGCATCCTCATTCAGCAAAGCTTGTGCATAAGGCAGGCAGCCTTGATAGCCGCATTCTCGGCACTGAGTTTGCGGCAGCAGGCGGTTGATGGCTTGAAGGTCGGTCGGCATGGCGGATAGAGTCAAAATCGAAAGCGTGTATTTTATCGGGAAACGGAATGCAGGGAAACCAAGACCAAAATAAATAAGGTCGTCTGAAAACCTCAAAATAAAGGTTTTCAGACGACCTCTTCTATTTTCTGACTATCCGTACCGCTTCATTAGAACTTATGAACCATGCCCAAAGAAACGGCTTTTTGTTCAACAGAACCTGTTTGAGTCGGCGTCAGGCGGGTTTTGCTGCCCAGTTTCATATAGCCGGCATGAGCAAGCATCGAAGTACGTTTGCTGAATTTGTAGGAGGTACCAACTACAACTTGGTCGAACTTATCGACCAGTTTCTCGCCGCTGTTCACACCTTTTGCCGCCCAGCCGTGGGCGTAAGTGAGGCGCGGGGTCAGGTTACCGAAGGTATAACCCACGGTAACGGCTGCATCGGTAACTTTGACGGCTTCATTTTTACCGGCATCGGCAGTAATGTCAGCGCCTTTGTACGTATTGAAATCATCGGTAAAATAACCCAGATATTTATTTGCGCTTTCATGGCCTTTGGTATATTGCGCACCTACGCCGACGAACAGGTTGTTTTTGTCGTAGTAACTCTCGATTTTAGCGATTTGCGCGGCTTTGGTTTTACCGTTCTTGTCGGTGTATGCACCTTTGTAATGGCCGTAGGCAAGATTGGTGGTGAAACCGCTGTTTTCATAAGTCAAACCGGCGGTATATTGCTCTTTGCTGGGTTGTTCGTGCTTATATTTGTCGTCCGGATTGCGGTTGTCGCGCGGCGCGTAGGACGTATTGAACTTGAACCCGCCAAATGAAGGACTGTCGTAACGCACGGATGTGGTGCGCACACCGGTGCGGGTGTTGATGCCCAAACCCATCGCGTTGGTTTTATACAACCACGGGTCGATGGTATCCATCTCGTTGAGCATATTGTTCATATTGCCGACGCGGACCTTACCGAACTTGCCTTCCAAGCCGATGAAGGAATCGCGGTTGCCGAAACGCTGGCTGTTGGATTCGCCTAAAATGGAAGTGCGCTGTTCAATTTGCCAGATGGCTTTGAGGTCGTCTGAAAGTTTCTCATTGCCTTTGAAGCCGATGCGCGAGGTATTGTCATTGATACGGGTTGCGGTCGCGCTTTTTTCCGTACCTTCGCTACCTTTGATTTTCACCTGTCCGGAGGTGATGGTGCTTTTGACTTGTCCGTACAGGACAACTTCGGCGGATGCTGCAAAAGGTAGGGCTGCTGCGGTTAAAGTAATCAATATTTTCTTCATGAATCCTCCTCGAATTTTAAAATTGAGTAAAAATACCAAACTCAATCATAATGATTTATGGATTATTAGACAACTCTTTTTATCTTGAGAAAAATTATTATTTATTTCAAATATAATTTGCATTTCAACAACACGATATCGTAGGAATCTTTAATATTCATCCTTTCTGCAATTTTGTTGGCACAATCCCTATTTTTCCCTTGCCTCAAGATTGAAAATAAGGCAAGTGCAACTTTTTTCAGACGACCTTTTCGGGTCGTCTGAATATTTTTTTGTTTATGAAGAAAACCATAGCGGAAAGCAATGAAAAAACGAAGAAATTTTCCCATCTAAACTATTGCGCCGACAGGGATTTTGCCGTTTAATGCGAACCTGCTGAATCAAGGGCCCGAGGCATATGCCGGCCGCCCCCACAGTTAACCTTTTGTATGCGGACAGTCTGCGCTTGACTGACTGCCGCCGCTGCAACAATCCCCCCTTCCACAAAAGGACTGTACCCATGAAAAAAATTTCAATGGCGGCGGCACTCATCGGCCTCGTCTTGACTGCATGTAGCGGCGGCCAACAAACCGCCGCAGAATCTTCCGCACCTTCCTCCCATACCGCCTCCGACAAGCTCAATATCTACAACTGGTCGGACTACGTCGACCCCGCCACGCTTGAAGCGTTCGAAAAAAATACGCATATCAACGTCCGCTACGACTACTACGACAGCAACGAAGCCCTCGAAGCCAAGCTTTTGACCGGCAAGTCCGGTTACGACCTCGTTGCGCCGTCCATCGCCAACGTCGGACGCCAAATCAAAGCCGGCGCGTATCAAAAAATCGACAAAAGCCAAATCCCGAACTACGCCAACATCGATGCCGACTTACTTGCCATGATGGCAAAAGTCGACCCGGGCAACCAATACGCCGTCCCTTATTTCTGGGGCATCAACACGCTCGCCATCAACAAAAAACTGGTCCAAAAAGCCTTGGGGACGGAGCAATTGCCCGAAAACGAATGGGATTTGGTGTTCAATCCCGAATACACCAAAAAGTTGAAATCCTGCGGTATCAGCTATTTTGACAGCGCCATCGAACAAATCCCGCTCGCGCTGCATTATTTAGGCAAAGACCCGAATACCGAAAACCCCGACGACATCAAAGCCGCCGTCAACATGATGAAAAAAGTGCGTCCCGACATCAAACGCTTCACTTCGTCAGGCTATATTGACGATATGGCGGCGGGCAACCTTTGCGTTTCAGTCGGTTACGGCGGCGATTTGAACATCGCCAAAACACGCGCGCAAGAAGCGAAGAACGGCGTCGAAATCGAAGTGTTAGCACCCAAAAGCGGCGTCGGCATCTGGGTGGATTCCCTGATGATTCCGCGCGATGCCCAAAACACCGCCAATGCGCATAAATACATCAACCACACGCTCGATCCCGAAGTCGCGGCACAAAACGGCAATTTCGTTACCTACGCCCCCGCCAGCCGCCCTGCCCGTGCATTGATGGACGCAAAATATACCGGCGATGCGTCTATCTTCCCGACCAAGGAATTGATGGATAAAAGTTTTATCGTATCGCCCAAATCAACAGATGCAAGCCGTCTGAGCGTCCGCCTGTGGCAATCGCTGAAGGCAGGCAAATAGCCGTTTGATGCGTTGGAAAACTAAAGGTCGTCTGAAAATCAAATTTGGTTTTCAGACGACCTTTTTTACTGCTATCGAACGAATTTAAAGATTATAGTGGATTAAATTTAAACCAGGACGGCGTTGCCTCGCCTTAGCTCAAAGAGAACGATTCTCTAAGGTGCTGAAGCACCAAGTGAATCGGTTTCGTACTATCTGTACTGTCTGCGGCTTCGTCGCCTTGTCCTGATTTAAATTTAATCCACTATATTCAATAAACCGCAACTTGAAAAACAAATCAGTGCCGCATTACCTGCGCCATGTACAGATTGCGATTGCCATCCTATATCGAAAACATATTAATACACCACGAAACCCAAAATTGTTTAATCACCCGGTTTTCTATTCCATTAGCAACAAAATTAGAGCCATCTCCACATAATCACAAAGTATTACTTACCGTTAAAACCAGGTTTTAAGATTTGTAAATTTGACATAGGTCAAATTATTGCAAATAATGGATTCATATAATGTTAATGTTTAGAGTATCGAATAATCGGGAACAGCCATGTCCTGCCTAAAAACGAAACACACATCAGGCATCTTGAATACGATGCTGGCGATGTTTGCCGTATTTGTCCTATTGTTTTCGACACTGCCCGCTTACGCCGAGCGTTTGCCTGACTTTTTGTCAAAAGTCCAGCCTTCGGAAATTTTTCCGGGTGCAGACCGTTATGGCAAGCCTGAAGGCAAGCCTATGGTTGCCCGTGTTTATAAGGGCGACGAGCAGTTGGGTTTGGTGTATATCACGACGGACGTGGTCAATACACGCGGCTATTCGAGCAAACCGATTGATACGATGATGGCTTTGGCCAACGACGGAACGATCGCCGGTGCAAAGCTGGTCGATCACCATGAGCCGATTATGCTTATTGGTATCCCGCAATCGCGTGTGGATAAATTCATCAATAAGTATATCGGTTTGAATTTTATTAAAAATCCGCCTACTCCGGGTGTTGCACCCGGGGACATCATCAGCGGCGCGACCGTTACGCTGATGGTGATTAACGACAGTATCCAGCGTTCGTTCAAAGTTGTTGCCGGCAAATATGGTTTGGGTACTGACAAAGCCGTTCAGACGACCTCCGCCAATGCTGCGGATACGCAACAGGCTGCTGCCCCTGCGGCACAAACCCGACCTCGCCGCGCTGTCAACCCTGACAAACAGGACATCCAATCTTGGAATGCGCTGCTGGAACAAAAAGCCATCGGCCATCTGCACATTACAGTTGACGAAATCAACAAGCTGTTTGAAAAAGGCGGCAAAGCAGGTGTTGCCGAACACGCCGAACAAGGCGCAGGCGACGATACCTTTATCGATTTGTACACTGCCGTAGTCAGCCAGCCTTCCATCGGCAAAAGCCTGTTGGGCGAGGAAGGTTGGAAAAACCTGCAAAACCGCCTGCAGCCCGGTCAACAAGCTGTCTTGGTTGCCGGTGAAGGCCGTTATTCTTGGAAAGGTTCGGGCTATGTCCGCGGCGGTATTTTCGACCGTATCGAGATGATTCAAGGCGAAAACAGCTTCCGCTTTACTGACGCGCAACACGAACGCTTGGTTGATTTGGCAGCCGAAGGCGCGCCCCACTTTAAAGAAGTATCTTGGTTTACGATTCCCGAAGGTGTGGAATTCGATGCTGCCGAACCTTGGCGTTTGCAGTTGATGGTTCAACGCGTACTGAGCGTAAACGACAAAGCGTTCGTAACCGCCGATTTGGATTACGAACTGCCTCAGGGTTACTATGTCGATGATCCGAAAGCACCGCCCGTCGAAATCAGCGCACCTGTCGAACCGGCAGCCGCTCCTGCCGCCGAACAAGCCTCAGACACTAAAGGTATAGCCGAAGAAGCCTCTTCAAACGACGGTGCGTCCAACCAACTCTGGAAACAGGTGTGGAAAGCGAAACAAGGACAAATCGCCGTAGTCGGCATCGCCTTGACCATCCTGCTTTTGGTCTTCCTGTTCCAAGACTGGATTGTCCGCTATGAGAAATGGTACGACCGCTTCCGCCTGGTATTCCTGACATTTACCCTGTTCTATATCGGTTGGTACGCTCAGGCGCAACTGTCGGTCGTCAATACGCTGACGCTGTTCTCCGCCATCCTGACCGAATTCCGTTGGGACTTCTTCCTGATGGATCCGATTGTGTTCATCCTGTGGCTGTTTACCGCTGCAACCATGCTGCTGTGGAACCGCGGTACATTCTGCGGCTGGCTCTGCCCCTTCGGTTCGCTGCAAGAGCTGACCAACCGTATCGCCAAAAAATTGGGCGTGAAACAGATTACCGTGCCGCACCTGCTGCACACGCGCCTGACTGCGATTAAATACGTCATTTTCTTCGCACTGTTGGCAATTTCCCTGTACGATTTGGGCACGGCAGAAAAATTCGCAGAGGTAGAACCCTTTAAAACGGCGATTATTTTGAAATTCGTCCGCGAATGGTGGTTTGTCGCGTTTGCCGTTACCCTTTTGGTTGCCGGCCTGTTTATCGAACGCTTCTTCTGCCGCTATCTGTGCCCATTGGGCGCGGGCATCGCCCTACCCGGCCGCTTCCGCGTATTCGACTGGCTTCGCCGCTACAAAATGTGCGGCAACCCTTGCCAAATCTGTACTCACGAATGCCCCGTTCAGGCGATTGCACCGGAAGGCGACATCCATCCGAACGAATGTATCCAGTGCCTGCACTGCCAAGTCATGTATCACCATGACACACGTTGCCCGCAAGTTGTGGCAACCAACAAGAAAAAACAAAAACAGGCGGCGGCAAAAGCCGACCCCGAAACCGCATCTGCAAAACAGCAGCCTGGGGAGCAGGTTGTGCAGTTTGTGAAAAAAGAAACCGCCCCTAAAGCCGGCGAATAATCTGAAACCCTAAAGAAATACTGGGTCAACCGTACCCACACTTATAAACATAAATACGTTTTTTCAATCGGCAGGTCGTCTGAAAACGCCGGCTGCCGAATTTTATCCAAGGAGTGTTGTATGTCAGACGAAAAATTAGAACAAAACGGCTTAAGCCGTCGTTCATTCTTAGGTACTGCCGCCGTTTCAGGCGCAGGTATTGCCGGCGCCGGTCTGTTGGGTTTGGCGGGCTGTTCCAAAGAGGGTGGCGATAAAGCTGCCGCTTCAGGTGCTGCGCCTGCCGCCAAAACCGAGTCTCATGCCTCTGCCGAACCGGGCAAACAGACTTCCGAAGTCGGTCCGGGCGAACTCGACCAATACTACGGCTTCCTCTCCGGCGGCCAATCGGGCGAAATGCGCTTGATCGGCGTACCTTCCATGCGCGAACTGATGCGTATCCCCGTGTTCAACATGGACAGCGCGACCGGTTGGGGCCGTACCAACGAGAGCCTGCGTATTTTGAATGAAAAAAATACGCCGGAAACCAACCAGTTCCTGAAAGACAGCGGCCTGCGCTGCTACCCTAACGGCGACTTGCACCACCCTCACTTGTCGTTTACCGACCAAACTTACGACGGTCGCTACGCGTATGCCAACGACAAAGCAAACAACCGCGTTTGCCGCGTCCGCCTGGACTTCATGAAAACCGACAAAATCACCGAAATCCCTAACGTTTCCGGTGTACACGGTCTGCGTCCGCAACGTTATCCGAAAACCGGCTATGTCTTTGCCAACGGCGAACACATCGTACCGGTAAGTGGCGTGGGTACTTGGAACGACGCCAAAACTTGGAATGCCGTTTATACCGCCATTGACGGCGAAACCATGGACATCGCATGGCAAGTATTGGTGGACGGCAACTTGGACAACGGCGATGCCGACTACCAAGGCAAATACTCCTTCTCCACCTGCTACAACTCCGAACGCGCCCTGACCGTACAAGGTGCTTCTTCCAACGAGCAAGACTGGTGCGTAGTCTTCAATCTTGCCGCCATCGAAGAAGGCATCAAAAAAGGCGACTTCAAAGAAGTCAACGGCGTGAAAATGCTGGACGGCCGCGCAGAAGCCAATTCCCCTTACACCCGCTACATCCCCGTGCCGAACTCTCCGCACGGCTGTAACGCTTCCCCTGACGGCAAATACATCATGCTCAACGGCAAACTGTCTCCGACCGTTACCGTATTGGACGTCAGCAAACTGGACGATTTGTTCGCCGGCAAAATCAAAGAGCGCGACGTGGTTGTCGCCGAACCCCAACTGGGTCTCGGTCCTTTACACACCGCGTTTGACGGTCGCGGCAACGCCTACACCACGCTGTTTATCGACAGCCAAATGGTCAAATGGAACATCGACGACGCCATCAAAGCCTACAAAGGCGAAAAAGTGGATCCGATCAAACAGAAACTCGACGTCCACTACCAACCCGGCCACAACCATACGACCATGGGCGAAACCAAGGAAGCCGACGGCAAATGGCTGGTGTCTTTGAACAAATTCTCCAAAGACCGCTTCCTCAACGCCGGCCCGCTGAAACCGGAATGCGACCAGTTGATCGACATCTCCGGCGACGAAATGCGTCTGGTACACGACAACCCGACCTTTGCCGAACCGCATGACCTGTGTCTGGTTGCCGCTTCCAAAGTCAACCCGAAAAAAACCTGGGACCGCAAAGACCCATGGTTCTGGCAAGACGCTGTGGAACAGGCGAAAAAAGACGGTGTCGAGCTGGAAAAAGCCGCCAAAGTCATCCGCGAGGGTAACAAAGTCCGCGTATACATGACTGCCGTTGCGCCTGCGTACAGCATCCCGCAATTCGAAGTCAACCAAGGCGACGAAGTAACCGTATATGTGACCAACGTCGAAACCATCGAAGACTTGACCCACGGCTTCACTTTGGAAGGCTACGGCATCGCTATGGAAATCGGCCCGCAAGCTACCCAATCGGTAACCTTCAAAGCCGTCCGTCCGGGCGTACACTGGTACTACTGCCAATGGTTCTGCCACGCCCTGCACATGGAAATGTCCGGTCAAATGATCGTTAAACCCCGATAATCGGGTTTGACGGTTTATCACTGACTTAACGGAAAGGTCGTCTGAAAAAACTTTCAGGTCTTAGCGAAACCCGCTGCCCTCGTTTTCAGACGACCTTTTATAGCAGAACCGTTTGGACGCAACAGACTGTTCCGCTATAAAACAAAAACACGGCCCTCACAGGCAGGCATCACCGTGCCGACGCACACCGCACGAATCAGAGGAACTCCATGCACACACCCCAATTCAAAACATGGCGACGCGCTGTTCTGACATTTATGTTCGGCGGCATGATTCAGACGACCTTTGCAGCCACCATCGACGTTTCCCCTACCGACAACCTCCCCGAAGTCATCGCGCGCGCGCAGGCAGGCGATACGCTCAAGCTCGCCTCCGGCACTTACAAAACCAAACTGCTTATCGACAAACCCATCACCATCGAAGGCCCTGCCGACCGCTCCGCCAAAATCGAAGGCGACCGCACCGGCCGCACCATTGCCGTCATCGCCCCCGACGTTACCCTGCGCAACCTCACCGTCACCCGTTCCGGCATGAGCCTGCCCGCCATGGACGCCGGCATCTACCTCGAAGAAACCGCCCCCCGTGCCTTAATCGAACACAACAACATCCTCGACAACTCCGTCGGCGTGTATATCCACGGTTCTGCCGAATCCATGGTGCGCGAGAACAAAATCGTCGGCGACTCCACCCTGCGCGTCAACGAACGCGGCAACGGCGTAACCGTCTGGAACGCCCCCGGCGCGCAAGTCGTCAGTAACGACATTTCCAAAGGCCGCGACGGCATTTTCTCCAACACCAGCAAAAACAACACCTATAAAAACAACCGCTTCAGCGACCTGCGTTTCGCCGTCCACTACATGTACACCAACGACAGCGAAGTCAGCGACAACATTTCCGTCGGCAACAACATGGGCTACGTCTTGATGTTCTCCGACCGCCTCAAAGTACACGGCAACATCGCCGTCGGCAGCCGCGACCAAGGCATCATGCTCAACTACGTCAACTATTCCGAAATCAACGACAACATCATCAACAAAGCCGGCAAATGCGTTTTCGCCTACAACGCCAACTACAACAAAATCGTCGCCAACCATTTTGAAAACTGCGAAATCGGCATCCACTTCACCGCCGCCATCGAAGGCACCACCCTTTCCGACAATGCCTTCATCAACAACGAAAGCCAAGTCAAATACGTCAGTACACGTTTTCTTGACTGGGGCGAAGGCGGACGCGGCAACTACTGGAGCGACAACAGCGCGTTCGACCTCGATGGCGACGGCTTCGGCGACAGCGCGTACCGTCCCAACGGCATCATCGACCAAATCATCTGGCGTGCGCCCGTTTCCCGCCTCCTGATGAACAGCCCCGCCATCAGCATCGTCAAATGGGCGCAATCGCAGTTCCCCGCCATCCTCCCCGGCGGCGTGATCGACAGCAAACCGCTGATGAAGGCAGGCAGCAACAAAACCACCACCAAATACGAGGCCATGAAAGAACAACTGTTGCAAGAAGCCAAAACCCATCAGTCCGAATGGAGCGATGCCGAAAACGGTTCATTGAACTAAGCGGAACCGGCAAACACGCCCCGCAAGGTCGTCTGAAAAGTTTTCAGACGACCTTGAAACCCCGCCGCAGCAAGGTTTTGCCCCTCATTGCCGTACCAACGGGCATCCGCCGCAAATACGGTGCAACCCGCAACGCAGTCAACAGTCGAAAACACCGCCACATAACAAACGTCGTCTGAAACCCTTCTCCCTTTTTCAGACGACCCCATACAAAGAACGCCCTTTTCAGACGACCCTCAACGTCGTCTGAAACCCATCCACACAAGGAAGCACTCATGAGCGCACACCATGTCGAATTGAGAAACGTAACCAAACGCTTCGGCGCACAAAAAGCCGTCAACCAAGTCGATTTAGTCTTGAAGGCGGGGGAAAGTGTCGGTCTTGCCGGACACAACGGCGCAGGCAAGTCCACGCTCATCAAATTGATACTCGGGCTGATTACGCCCACCGAAGGCGAAGTCATGCTGCTGGGTGAGCGCACAGGCAGCAAAGCCGGCGCACAGTTGCGCAGCCAAATCGGCTACCTGCCCGAAACCGTCGCCCTGCACCCTTCCCTCAGCGGCATCGAAACCCTCAATTTCTACGCCAAACTCAAAAAACAGCCGCTCACCAAAAACCACGAACTCCTCGAGCGCGTCGGCATTTCCCAAGCCGCCCGCCGCCGCGTCGGCACCTACTCCAAAGGTATGCGCCAACGCCTCGCCCTCGCCCAAGCGCTGCTGGGCGAACCCAAAGTATTGCTGTTTGACGAACCCACCACAGGCCTCGACCCCGCCTCGCGCCAAATGTTTTACGAAGTCGTGCGCGAACTCAACGGACGCGGCGCCACCGTCCTTCTCAGCACCCACGCCCTCGCCGAACTCGACGGCCACGCCGACCGCATCGTCGTCATGAAAAACGGCGTCAAAGTCGCCGATGGCAGCATGGACGAGTTGCACGTCCAAAGCGGACTCCCCCTCACCGTCAACATCCGCCTCAAAGCCCCGCGTCCGTTAAGCGAACACTGGCAGCCGCTTTCAGACGACCTCAGCTATCAGGCGCAATGTCAGGCTGAAGAACGCATGGCATTACTCAGCGAACTGGGCAACCTGTCCGACCTCGCCTACCTCGACATCCACACACCCACACTCGACGACATGTACGCACAATTCTTAAAAAGGGAGGACGTATGAACCCCGTTTGGATTATCACCGGAAAAGAAGTCCGCGACAGCCTGCGCAACCGCTGGGTACTCGCCGCCTCCGTCCTGCTCGCCGCCCTCGCCCTCTCATTGGGCTTCCTCGGCAGCTCGCCCACAGGCTCGGTTAAAGTCGATCCGCTGACCGTAACCGTTGTCAGCCTCTCCAGCCTGTCCATCTTCCTGATCCCGCTCATCGCCATGCTCCTCTCCTACGATTCCCTCATCGGCGAAATCGAACGCGGCACTATGGCGCTGCTGTTGAGCTACCCCGTTTCCCGCAACCAAATCCTTGCCGGAAAATTCATCGGACACCTCATCATCCTCGCCCTTGCCACCACCGCAGGCTACGGAATCGCTGGCATCACGCTCCAACTCGCCAACGGCAGCTTCGACATCGCCGCGTGGAAACCCTTTGCCCTGCTGATTGCCGCCAGCGTCATTTTGGGTGCCGCATTCCTGTCCATGGGCTACCTCATCAGTGCGAAAGTTAAAGAACGCGGTACCGCCGCCGGTATCGCCATCGGCGTTTGGCTGTTTTTCGTCGTCATCTTTGACATGGCGCTTTTGGGCATCCTCGTCGCCGATACCCAGCAAACAATTACCGCACCCGTCGTCGAAACCGTCCTCCTTTTCAACCCCACCGACATCTACCGCCTGCTCAACCTGACCGGTTACGAAAACACCGCCATGTACGCAGGCATGGCAGGTTTGAGCGAACAAATCAGCCTGACCATGCCCGTATTGCTGACCGCGCAGATATTATGGGTTATTATTCCCCTTATCTTGGCAGCAAGAATTTTTGGAAAGCGACAAATATGAAAAAGATTTTACCTGCACTCCTCGCCGCCCTGCTCCTGAGTGCCTGTCCCAAAGAGGATGACACCCCGCCGCCTGAGCCTCAGCAAATCAGCGACCGCGCCGTGGGGCACTATTGCAGCATGAACCTGACCGAACACAACGGCCCCAAAGCCCAAATCTACCTCAACGGCAAACCCGACCGCCCCGTCTGGTTCTCGACCATCAAGCAGATGTTCGGCTACACCAAGCTGCCCGAAGAGCCTAAAGGCATCCACGTCATCTACGTTACCGACATGGGCAAAGTCAAAGACTGGAGCAAACCCAATGCCGACACCGCATGGATAGACGGCAAGAAAGCCTACTACGTCATCGAAAGCGGCTTTATCGGCGGCATGGGTGCAGAAGACGCCCTCCCCTTCGCCGACAAAGCCCAAGCAGAGAAATTTGCCAAAGAAAAAGGCGGTCGCGTCGTCAGCTTCGACGAAATGCCCGATTCCTACATCTTCAAATAATCCCTTCCCATCAAAAAGGTCGTCTGAAAACCTTATCCATCAGGTTTTCAGACGACCTTTTATATAGTGGATTAACTAAATCAGGACAAGGCGACGAAGCCGAAGACAGTACAGATAGTACGGAACCGATTCACTTGGTGCTTCAGCACCTTAGAGAATCGTTCTCTTTGAGCTAAGGCGAGGCAACGCCGTACTGGTTTAAAGTTAATCCACTATATCTGCGGTCTTAATCGGGCGATTCGGTTCAAATCACAAAATCCATCGCCGTACCCTGCAAACTCTGGTCCATGTCCGCCGATGGGGTTTTGACCGAACGCCCCACCGGTTTGGCAGGCACGCCGACGACGGTGATTGACGACGGTACGTCCGCAACGACCACGCTGCCTGCGCCGATTTTGGAATTGTCGCCGATGCGGATATTGCCCAATATCGAAGCGTTCGCGCCGATCATCACGCCATCGCCGATTTTCGGATGGCGGTCGCCGCCTTCCTTGCCCGAGCCGCCGAGCGTTACGCCGTGCAGGATGGAAATATTGTTGCCCAACACGGCGGTTTCGCCGGCGACGAAACCGGTGGCGTGGTCGAGCATCAGCCCATGACCGAAACGGGCGGCGGGGTGGATATCGACGCCGAACACTTCCGACATGCGGTTTTGCAGGAAATACGCCAGCGTTTTGCGGCCGTTTTGATAGAGCCAATGGTTGATGCGGTGCGCCTGAATGGCGTGGAAACCTTTGAAATACAAGAGCGGCAGCGAATATTCGTCGCAGGCGGGGTCGCGTTCGTAAATGGCTTTCAAATCGGCTTCGACGCAGTTGCTGATGCGCGCGTCGCTGCCCAATGCCTGCTGGTAAATTTCAAACAGGGCGCGCACGTCCATAATCGGGCTGCCGAGTTTGCTGGAAAGATGGTAGGCGAGGACGGAATCGAGCGAGTCGTGGCGCAATACGGTTTGGTGCAAAAAGCTCGCCAGCATCGGTTCGGCAGCGGCTGCGGCTGCGGTTTCTTCGCGGATGGTGTGCCAGAGGTTGAAATCGGTTGTGTTCAGGTGGTCTTTTTTCATGTCGGGGGTCGTCTGAAAATAGGAAGGTATCGGTGTATCTTACCTTTTATCAACGATTTGCGATAGCGCATTGCGGAATATGTTTATGATGGTTTTCGTGTGCTTGAAGTTTTTTCAGACGACCTTATATAAAGTAGCATTCGATTCAAACCATTCCAAAGGATGCATGAAATGAGCGAACATCACGAACAATATCAACACGAAACCGAAGAGGCGGCAAACGCAGAAGCCGCCCAAGCCCCCAAAACCGAACAACCCGAAGCTACCGAACCGCCGACTTACGAAGAATTGCAGGCGCGTATCGCCGAGTTGGAAGGACAGTTGAAAGACAGCGAACTGCGCGGCCTGGCGAACGAGCAAAACCTGCGCCGCCGCCATCAGCAGGAAATCGCCGATACGCACAAGTTTGCCGGACAAAAATTCGCCGCCGAAATGCTGCCGGTCAAAGACTATCTTGAAATGGCGCTGCTCGACCAAAGCGGCAATTTCGACGCGCTGAAAATGGGTGTGCAAATGACGCTGAACGAATTGCAAAAAGCGTTTGACGCCACGCACATCAAAGAAATCAACCCGCAGCCCGGCGACAAACTCGACCCGCACCAACATCAAGCAATGCAGGCGGTCGTCAGCGAGCAAGAGCCGAACACCATCGTCAGCGTCATGAAAAAAGGCTACACCCTGTCCGACCGCGTACTGCGCCCCGCAATGGTTGTCGTGGCGAAACAAGAATCCTGAAGGCACCGCTTGATAAAGTTTATCAAGCATAAAATTTTCAGACGACCCTTCCCCGTCCCTCAAGCCCCAATCCCGCTTTTGGAAAATCATTCCGATGATGCCCAATCGGAAAATAAAGACAAGGTCGTCTGAAAAACAAAATACCATCCTGTGGATAAATAGTTTAGCCTGTTGAATTTTATATAAAAAAAATTTCAACAAAACCCTTGAAAAAATATCGGGCAACCTTATTTACAGGTCAACGGAACAAAATGTTCCACACAATTATTAATTTAGAAAAATCTTTTTAGGAGCAACATCAATATGGCAAAAGTAATCGGTATCGACTTAGGTACAACCAACTCTTGTGTATCTATCTCTGAAAACGGTCAAACCAAAGTTATTGAAAACGCAGAAGGCGCACGCACTACGCCGTCTGTCGTCGCTTATCTGGACGGCGGCGAAGTCCTCGTCGGCGCACCGGCAAAACGCCAAGCCGTAACCAACGCTAAAAACACCATCTACGCCGTCAAACGTTTAATCGGTCATAAATTTGAAGACAAAGAAGTCCAACGCGACATCGAATCCATGCCTTTCGAAATCATTAAAGCCAACAACGGCGACGCATGGGTGAAAGCGCAAGGCAAAGAGCTGTCTCCGCCGCAAGTTTCCGCAGAAGTCCTGCGTAAAATGAAAGAAGCCGCCGAATCTTATTTGGGCGAAAAAGTAACCGAAGCCGTGATTACCGTTCCGGCCTATTTCAACGACAGCCAACGTCAAGCCACCAAAGACGCAGGCCGCATCGCCGGTTTGGACGTAAAACGCATCATCAACGAGCCGACCGCAGCCGCTTTGGCATTCGGCATGGACAAAGGCGACAACAAAGACCGCAAAGTAGCCGTATATGACTTGGGCGGCGGTACCTTTGATATTTCCATCATCGAAATCGCCAACCTCGACGGCGACAAACAATTCGAAGTATTGGCAACCAATGGCGACACTTTCTTGGGCGGCGAAGACTTCGACCAACGCCTCATCGACCACATCATCGCCGAGTTCAAAAAAGACCAAGGCATTGATTTGAAACAAGACGTGATGGCATTGCAACGCCTGAAAGAAGCTGCCGAAAAAGCCAAAATCGAATTGTCCAGCGGCCAGCAAACCGAAATCAACCTGCCGTACATCACCATGGACGCAACCGGCCCGAAACACTTGGCCATGAAAATTACCCGTGCCAAATTCGAGAGCCTGGTTGAAGACCTGATTGCCCGCTCTATCGAGCCTTGCCGCACCGCATTGAAAGATGCCGGCTTGAGCACCAGCGACATTGACGACGTAATTTTGGTCGGCGGTCAGTCCCGTATGCCGAAAGTACAAGAAGCCGTAAGAGACTTCTTCGGCAAAGAACCGCGCAAAGACGTAAACCCTGACGAAGCCGTTGCCGTAGGCGCAGCGATTCAAGGCGAAGTGTTAAGCGGCGGCCGCAGCGACGTATTGCTGCTGGACGTAACCCCTCTGTCCTTGGGTATCGAAACCATGGGCGGCGTGATGACCAAGCTGATTCAGAAGAACACCACCATCCCGACTAAAGCGTCGCAAGTGTTCTCTACCGCCGAAGACAACCAAAGCGCAGTAACCATCCATGTACTGCAAGGCGAACGCGAACGCGCTTCCGCCAACAAATCTTTGGGTCAGTTCAACTTGGGCGACATCGCACCCGCACCGCGCGGCATGCCGCAAATCGAAGTAACCTTCGACATTGACGCCAACGGCATCCTGCACGTTTCTGCCAAAGACAAAGGTACAGGCAAAGCCGCCAACATCACTATCCAAGGTTCTTCAGGTTTGAGCGAAGAAGAAATCGAACGCATGGTGAAAGATGCCGAAGCCAATGCTGAGGAAGATAAAAAACTGACTGAATTGGTCGCTTCCCGCAACCAAGCCGAAGCCCTGATTCACTCCGTGAAAAAATCTTTGGCCGACTACGGCGACAAACTCGACGCAGCCGAGAAAGAAAAAATCGAAGCCGCGCTGAAAGAAGCCGAAGAAGCCGTGAAAGGCGACGACAAAGCCGCCATCGACGCCAAAGCCGAAGCACTGGGCGCAGCCAGCCAAAAACTGGGCGAAATGGTTTACGCGCAAGCTCAAGCCGAAGCCCAAGCAGGCGAAAGCGCACAAGCCGAACCGTCTTCCGCCAAGAAAGACGACGACGTGGTAGATGCCGACTTTGAAGAAGTAAAAGACGACAAGAAATAATTGAGGTCGTCTGAAAAAAGCGCGAATCGCAAGGTTCGCGCTTTTTTTGTTTTTTGCTTAATGTGATGTTTTCAGACGACCTCTTGAGATGCGGCATTTCCATTTAAAAGCAAAACGCATCCGATATCCTGCCTTATAGTGGATTAACTTTAAATCAGGACAAGGCGACGAAGCCGCAGACAGTACAGATAGTACGGAACCGATTCACTTGGTGCTTCAGCACCTTAGAGAATCGTTCTCTTTGAGCTAAGGAGAGGCAACGCCGTACTGGTTTAAAGTTAATCCACTATAAAAACCAAAAGGTCGTCTGAAACCCAATACCATGATTTCAGACGACCTTTAAACAAAAACAATCGTGTCTTATTCCGAGTATGTAAACTTCGCGCGTTTGACGTTGCAAAAAATTTCATACGGAATCATACCGGCGGCTTCGGCGACTTCGTTGATATTGACGACATCGCCCCATAATTCAACTTCTGCGCCCAAGCCTTCTTGGGAAGCATCGAGTTCTACGGTAATCATGTCCATAGACACCCTGCCGATGATGCGGCTGCGTTTACCTTCTATGGCAACGGGCGAATTCGTCGAGGCTCGGCGCGGATAACCGTCGGCGTAGCCGCAGGCAATCAGACCAACACGGGTGGACTTGCTGGTGTAAAACGTTGCGCCGTAGCCGATGGGAGAATGAGGTTGCAGGACGCGTTCGCCGAATACGCGGGAAGTCAGGCGCATGACAGGCTTCAGGCGTTCGTCCACGCCGCCGAACGGAGAGATGCCGTAAAGCGCCAGTCCGGCACGCCCCCAGTCGCGGCGCGCTTCGGGCACGTTCAGGATGGCGGCTGAGTTGGCGAGGCTTTCTTCGCCTTCCAAACCTTCACACGCCAAATCAAAGGCTTCAAGCTGCATTTCGGTCATGCCGTTGTCGGGCTCGTCGGCGCAGGCGAAGTGGCTGAATTTGACGATGCTGTCAACGTGTTTGCATTGTTTCAGGGCGGTGTAGGCGGAAGTGTAATTGTGCGGGAAGAAGCCGGCACGGTGCATACCGGAATCCATTTTGAGCCAGACTTTAACGGGATTTTGCCAATGATGGGCGATTAAGGCTTCGAGTTGCCACTGGCTGCCGACGCCCGGCCACAAATTATATTTATCGACGATAGCGTATTCCGTCGCTTCAAACACGCCTTCGAGCAATACGATGGGATTGGTAATGCCGCTCTCGCGCAATTCGACGGCTTCGTCCACGGTGGCGACGGCAAACCCGTCGGCAAGGTTGGACAATGCGTGGGCGCACCGTACCGCGCCGTGTCCGTAAGCGTCTGCTTTAATGACGGCAAGCATCTTGCCGCCGTGAATCTGTTTCAGGGTTTGATAATTGTGGCGCAGATTGTCCAAACGGATTCGGGCATTTAATGGACGCATGATTTGTTCTTTCTGTTAATGAAGGTCGTCTGAAAATGGATGTTCACGTTTTCAGACGACCTTAAAATATGGCTAATGCTTATAATTATAGGCTTAAAGACGCATTTTTTAAATATCCGATGCGCCCGCCCAATTAATTATCTTATTAATGGACAAGCATCAATCCGACTAACCTAAGATAAAAATCCCCAAATATTGGACATTTGAACGAATCGTCCAAACGAAGTTCTTGGTGTGAAAATACTTTTCGCAGGAAGCCTGCTTTTACTCAAAATCAAAACCGGTTTTTCAATTCCCGCAGCGCCGCGAACACTTCCAAGCCGCTGTTCAATCGCTTCCCTGCCAATTCCTCAACCCGTTCGCGGACATGGGGCAAATCGACCCGTAAAAACGGATTGATTTTGCGCTCATGCGCAAGAGTTACGGGCAGGGTCGGCGTATGTTCCGCCACGCCTAAAGCCGCTTGAATATCGTGATTCTCCGGTTCGATAAATTCGGCAAAACGCAGATTGGCGGCGGTATATTCATGCGCAGGATAAAACAGCGTTTCTTCGGGCAGCTGATTGAACCTTTGGAAACTGTCGTACAACTCCTCTATCGTTCCCGTAAACACCCTGCCGCAGCCGGCGGAGAATAAGGTATCGCCGCAGAAAACGTGCAGACCTTCGGCGTTTTCCAAAAGATAGCTGACGTGACGGTCGGTATGGCCGGGCGTCGCCCACACGGTAACCAGCCCGTCGCCGAAAGGAAACTGCGTACCTGCCGTCACCGTATGCGTTGCCACATCGATATCCGTCTCACCGTACACGGGCGATTCCATAAAGCCGTTTTTGAGGGATTGAACTCCGCCAATGTGGTCGTGATGCAGATGGGTAACCCACGTTTGCGCCAGCATCAGGCGGTTGCGGACGAGGAATATCAAAACGGGCGTGGCATCGGATGGATCGACGCAGGCGGCGTAGTTGCCGTCTTGAATCATCCAAATGTAGTTGTCGTTTAGGGCTTGGACGGGTGTAATTTTCATAGGATTTCTTTTGTAGGGTAGTGGTTTGAGATGCGGCTGAACCATGAAGCCGTATGGTATAGTGGATTAACTTTAAACCAGTACGGCGTTGCCTCGCCGTACTATCTGTACTGTCTGCGGCTTCGTCGCCTTGTCCTGATTTAAATTTAATCCACTATATTTACAAAACAGTTTAACAGAAATGGCTTGAACGTTATTGGTATGCTTGATCGGCGCAGACCAAAAAGGTCGTCTGAAAAGTGGTTTTCAGACGACCTTTGCTCATTTCCGACAACTTTTAAATCAGTTCCAAGTCCGGGCCGGCGTTTTGGGCGCGGCGACTGCGCAGTTGGATGTCCAAACGCAGGTCGTGGGCGGAGTCGGCGTTTTTAATGGCGTCTTGGAAGCTGATATCGCCACGTTCGTACAGCTCGTAGAGCGCTTGGTCGAAGGTTTGCATGCCCATGGCGGTAGATTTTTTCATCATTTCTTTGATGCCGTGGATTTCGCCTTTTTGAATCATTTCGGAAATAATCGGCGAATTGAGCAGGATTTCCACTGCGGCTACGCGGCCCTTTCCACCTTCACGGAGAATCAGGCGTTGCGAGATGAAGGCTTGCAGGTTGAGCGACAAGTCGGTCAAAAGCTGGGTGCGGCGCTCTTCGGGGAAGAAGTTGATGATGCGGTCGAGCGCTTGGTTGGAGTTGTTGGCGTGCAGCGTGGCGAGACAGAGGTGGCCTGTTTCGGCGAACGCCAAGGCGTAGTCCATGGTTTCGCGGTCGCGAATCTCGCCGATGAGGATGACGTCCGGCGCCTGACGCAGGGTGTTTTTCAGCGCGGCAAACCAGTTTTCGGTATCCACGCCGACTTCGCGCTGGGTAATGATGCTTTTTTTGTGTTGATGGACGAACTCAATCGGGTCTTCGATGGTGATGATGTGGTCTTGGCAATTTTCGTTGCGGTGGTCAACCATCGCGGCGAGTGAGGTGGATTTGCCCGAGCCGGTACCGCCGACGAAAATCACGAGGCCACGTTTTTTCATCACCACGTCTTTCAAGACGGGGGGCAGATTGAGGCTGTCAAAATTCGGAATTTTGCTGGTAATGGAGCGGAACACCAACGCCGTCGCGCCGCGCTGCACCATGGCATTGACACGGAAGCGGCTGGTGTCGGGCAGGCTGATGGCGAAGTTGCATTCGTTGGTGGAGGAAAACTCTTCGATTTGTTTGGTGGACATAATCGAAAAAGCGATTTCCATACATTTTTCGGAGGTCAGCGGCTCGTCGGTAATCGGCGTGATTTTGCCGTCCACTTTCATCGCGGGCGGAAAATTGGTGGTGATAAAGAGGTCGGAGCCTTTGTATTTGTTCATATGGCGCAGCCAAGTGAACAATTCGTCTTTTGCGCTGGGAGGATTGGTCATCATGATATTGGATAATTTCGGTGGTTATTTTATTAAAATGGATTATATCAAATAAATCATGATACATAAAAATGGCATGATTACCGTATCGAATAATAAGACAGGCGGGCAATATAGCGGATTCAATACGGGTATGGAATGCCGCCGCTGCTGTTATAATACCGCCCACAATTTCATGGAAGGATAAAAAATGTCTGTACAAACAGTAGCGGCCATCGGCGCGATGGAGCAGGAAATCGAGCTTTTGCGCGATGCAATGGATAATGTCAAAAGCGTGTCTTTCGGTAAGTTTACCGCCTACGAAGGCGAGATAGCGGGCAAACGCATGGTGTTGGTATTGAGCGGCATCGGCAAGGTCAACGCTGCGGTTTCAACGGCTTGGGTTATCCATCAATTCGCGCCTGACTGCGTCATCAATACCGGCAGCGCAGGCGGCTTGAGCAAGGGTTTGAAAGTCGGCGACGTAGTAGTCGGCACGGAAATCGCGCACCATGACGTCGATGTAACGGCGTTCGGCTATGTTTGGGGACAAGTGCCGCAACTGCCCGCCGTATTTGTTTCAGACGACCTCTTGGTCGGCAAGGCAAAACAAGCGGCGGAAGTGTTTGAAGGCGCGGCGGTAGAGCAAGGTTTGATTGTCAGCGGCGACCGCTTTGTACACAGCAGCGAAGGCGTGGCAGAAATCCGCAGCCACTTCCCCGAAGTCAAAGCGGTGGAAATGGAAGCAGCGGCGATTGCGCAAGCCTGCCACCAGTTGAACACGCCTTTCGTCGTGATTCGCGCAATGTCCGACTCGGCGGACGAAAAAGCAGACATCAGCTTTGAAGAGTTTTTGAAAACGGCGGCGGCAAGCTCGGCGAAAATGGTGGAAAAGATTGTCGCGTCGCTGTAAAACACGCATAAAATCATGCGGAAACAGTAAATTTCCGCTAGAATGTCAGGCTATTTCACTTTGCCTGAAGGTCGTCTGAACGGTCTATTTGATTTTCAGACGACCTTTTCAGAATCACTGCTTATCTTTCAAAATAACAATATGAAAAATATCCGAAACTTCTCCATCATTGCCCACATCGACCACGGCAAATCGACGCTTGCCGACCGCTTCATCCAATACTGCGGCGGCTTGGATTTGCGCGAAATGAGTACGCAGGTGCTCGACTCCATGGACATTGAAAAAGAGCGCGGCATTACCATTAAAGCGCAAACCGCCGCGCTCAACTACAAAGCACGCGACGGGCAGGTGTATCAGCTCAACCTGATTGACACGCCGGGACACGTCGACTTCTCTTACGAAGTTTCCCGTTCGCTTTCCGCCTGCGAAGGCGCACTTTTGGTCGTTGACGCATCGCAAGGCGTGGAAGCGCAAACCGTGGCGAACTGCTATACCGCGATTGATTTGGGCGTCGAAGTCGTGCCTGTTTTGAACAAAATCGACCTGCCCGCCGCCGACCCCGAACGCGTGGAGCAAGAAATCGAAGACATTATCGGCATCGATGCCGTCGGCGCGGTGCAATGTTCCGCCAAAAGCGGCATCGGCGTGGAAGACGTTTTGGAAGAAATCGTTGCAAAAATCCCCGCGCCGACCGGCGACGAAAACGCACCGCTGCAAGCGGTTATCGTTGATTCGTGGTTTGACAACTACGTCGGCGTGGTCATGCTGATTCGTGTGAAAAACGGCACCATCAAGCTGAAAGACAAAGTGCGCTTTATGAGTACCAAAGCGGAAACGCAGGTCGAGCAACTGGGCGTATTTACACCGAAATCCGTTCAAAAACAAGAGCTCAAAGCCGGCGAAGTGGGCTTTTTGATTACCGGCGTGAAAGAATTGGGACAGGCGAAAGTCGGCGATACGGTGACTTTGGTTGCCAACCCCGCCTCTGAGCCGCTGCCCGGTTTCCAAGAAGTGCAAAGCCAAGTATTCGCGGGCCTCTACCCTGTGGAAAGCCACGACTACGAAGCTCTACGCGACGCTTTGGAAAAATTGCAGCTTAACGATGCTTCGTTGAAATTCGAGCCTGAAGTTTCTCAAGCATTAGGCTTTGGCTTCCGTTGCGGCTTCTTAGGCCTGCTACACTTGGAAATCGTTCAGGAACGCTTGGAGCGCGAGTTTGACATGGATTTGATTACCACCGCGCCGACGGTGGTTTACGAAGTCGTGTTGAAAAGCGGCGAAAAAATCGAAGTTGAAAACCCGTCCAAACTGCCCGACATCGGCAGCATCGAAACCATTCTCGAGCCGATTATCACCGCGACCATCCTCGTGCCGCAGGAATACGTCGGCAACGTCATGACTTTGTGTAACCAAAAGCGCGGCGTGCAGGTCAATATGCAGTATATGGGTCGTCAAGTCATGCTGACTTACGATTTGCCCATGAACGAAGTTGTAATGGACTTTTTCGACAAACTCAAATCCACTTCGCGCGGCTATGCCTCGCTGGACTACCATTTCAAAGAGTTCCAACCGTCTGATTTGATTAAGCTCGACATCATGGTCAACGGCGAAAAAGTCGATGCCCTGAGCCTGATTGTGCACCGCCAAAGCGCCGTTCACCGAGGCCGCGAACTGGCAGCGAAAATGCGCGAGCTGATTCCGCGCCAAATGTTCGACATCGCCGTCCAAGCCGCCATCGGCAGCCAGATTATCGCCCGCGAAAACGTCAAAGCCCTGCGTAAAAACGTCTTGGCGAAATGTTACGGCGGCGACATTACCCGTAAGAAAAAACTTCTCGAAAAACAAAAAGCAGGCAAACGCCGCATGAAACAAGTGGGCAACGTGGAAATCCCGCAAAGCGCGTTCTTGGCGATTCTGCAAGTGAGCGACAAATAATGAGCACAAATTTAATCTACGGCGCGATTGCCGCCATCGTTATCGGCATTTTCCTTTATTTCATAAGCAGCAAAGAACGTCAGGAAAACGGAGAATGGAGCTCCGGCCTGCAATGGGCGTATCTTTTGTGCATGATCGGCGTCTTCGGCATCCTGTCCTTTTACATGAGCTTTACCGCCGTATTGCTGATATTTGTCGTATTCACCGGCATTGTTTGGGCAATCCACAAAGGTCGTCTGAAAAAAGACCCGTCGCACCAGGACAAAGCCCACTTCACCGACTACATGAGCGGCTTTTTTCCGATCATTCTCGTCGTATTTATCCTGCGCACCTTTATCGCCGAGCCATTCCAAATCCCGTCCAGCTCCATGCGCCCGGGCCTGGTTAAAGGCGACTTCATCCTCGTAAACAAATTCGCCTATGGTATCAGAACCCCGATTATCAACAACGTCCTGATTCCGACCGGACAAATCGAGCGCGGCGACGTCGTCGTGTTCAACTACCCCGTCCAACCTGAAATGAACTACATCAAGCGCATCGTCGGACTGCCGGGCGATACCGTTGAGTACCGCGACAAAGTCCTGACCGTCAACGGACAAGTTGCCCCCGACCAACCGAACGGCACCTACTCCTACCCCGACGATACCGAACCGTCCGCAATCCACAACCCCGAACTTTTTCAGACGACCCTCAACGGCAAAACCTTCAACATCCTGAAAGAGCCCGGACAACCCTCCGTCTTCATTCCTTCGCTGGACAACTACCGCATGAAAATCATGCCTGAAAACGGTTATTCCGTCGAACAAAGCGGTTTGGAACACTGCCAATACGCCGAAGACGGCAGCGGCTTTACCTGCAAAGTGCCCGAAGGCCGTTACTTCGCAATGGGCGACAACCGCGACAATAGTGCCGACTCCCGCTACTGGGGCTTTGTGGACGATAAACTTATCGTCGGAAAAGCCTTCTTCGTGTGGATGAACTTCGGCGATTACAGCCGCATCGGCAGCAGCATCCACTAAGTTGCCCGTTTCATTCCGATAAAACACAAGGTCGTCTGAAAACTGATTTTCAGACGACCTTGTGTTTTATGGTAATTCTTAACGAATAAACCTCCCCTCTCTTCCTTACTTCAACTGTGACATCCTTAAATTTCATATAGCAAAGTTTACTCGTGCAAAAAATACATTCAAATTACTCATTTACCATTTTTAACTGAGCTTAATCAAACCCGAATATTTGTATTTGTTTATAATATTACGATAGCGTAAACACTGCTTATGTTTGTTTTTATCACCTACGAAATCACTGCTTATTATTTTTAAAATATTGCGTAGCAAGTCTAGATCAGAATGGCAAGACCATACTGATTTAAACTTAAACTACTATGAATTTATTTTTCAACCAGTAAGGATTATTTATGCACACTCAAAATAAATCACCTATTACTCATTTTGTTCTAAGCGGTATTTGCGTTGCAATTTTAGCAGCCTGCGGCAGTTCAAATGGAGGTGGAGATTCACCCAAAAATCTATCTGTAGCCCCAAAAAACAACGTCAATAAAGATGACGCAAAAAAAGACAATACCAACAAAAACAACTCTAGTAAGGATAATTCTGACAAAGGTACTACCAATAAAAACAATTCCAACAAGGTTAACACTGACAAAGGAAATGCCGACAAAAATAATGCCAATAAAGATAATAAAACTAACACTAACAAAGAAACATTATTATTAAATAAAGGCATTCAGGATAAACTGACCACACTAAAACTAAGTGATGTAATAAAAACTGAACAATTCAATCAAACTGAAGTGAATACCGGTTTCATTGCAAATAACTTAAGTGCGACCCCATTATTAGAGACAGCTAAAGGTCCACATGATCACCCTACCTCTCACCTTTTAACATCCGCTTATAGAAAAGATAAAACCAAACTTTTGCGCCCTCAAACAGTTATATTAGGGGGTGTAGCAACGCGTTACTTTACCAACTATACAGATGGTTATGTTGCGAAGAGAGCCGGTTATGACGAGATTGATACGCCATTAAGTGCAAAAAATCTGATTGGTGTAGATAAACGCAATAAAAATGGCATCTTAGTTAAAAATGGCAGGAGCGTTAACATCTTAGATCAAACTGCCAGCAAACTGGAATTAGATAGTGTAGGCGGTAGCCGTTATACAAAATGGTTTAATAATTTTGCTACTAATGCCGATAATGAAACTGAATTGGATAAAGGCCGCCGTGTATTAACAGATGTGAAATACAAATTAGATGCAAATAATAATCCTGTATGGACTGTAACTACCGAACCCAGCAGCGGTTATCAATATGCACATTCTTTAAATCGTTATTTTAACAATAATCCAGACGATGAATTATATGTTAACCAAAACGGTGAATATGCATATCGTTTTACATTAAAAAAATCAACTACATTTGAAGTCAGTGCAGAATCAGCAAAAACCCATCCGGAACGTGCAGAGGCGCTCAAAGCATTAGGGTGGTCTGCTGGCAAGCAATATCACTTCGCACCAGGTAGCTACTTTATGGTTACACAAAAAGATGGCAGCCTAAAAATTGTAGCCGATAACGGACAAATGACGCAGGTATCCTTATATTCAGTCCATGTCGGTATTGATGACAATAAAGCATTGGGTGCATTCCAAAATAAACGTGTAATTGCCGAAATGTTCAGTGCATTAAACTATGGCAAGACAAATGAAATTCGTGCGATTTATACCTATGACGTTGGACAAGCCAATGGCTTCAACCAACAATATCTCTCATTAAACGCATGGCGCTATAAAAATGGCGATGGCACTTATGGACTCAATAATCCTTTTAACATCGGCATTTTCGACCGAGTTGCTACTGAAAATGGTATAGTTGCCAATGTCTATGACATGAAGACTAAAAAAGGTTTATCTGCCAAATATACAGGCGTTGCCTATTCTAGCCGAGATGGTAAACAAGACGGTGTGATGAATATGACTGCACAGTTCCATGAACCAGATATGGCTTACAACAATACTGTTTCAAGCAATAACGTTACCTTCAATGGCGCGATTACCAACCGTCGCCTAGATGACAAACGTAATGTATATTTTGCCAGCGGTAATGTAAAAACAGAGAGTGGAATGCCTTCTGCAAGCGCGGGGCAAAAAGTTTCTCTAGTGGGTAGAAGCCAAGTTGCTCAAAATGTTACTGTCTGGATGGAAGGAAAAAAACCAGGTGAAAATAAAGTAATTTATGGTCAAGGTAACGTACGTTTTGCCGGTCCAAATGCTGAAGAAGTCGGTGGTTTGTTAAAAATCACTACCAGCCATGGCGAAAACAATATCGGTTTCATTGGCAAACGCTAAGACGCTTACCCAAAGAAATAAGCAGCAGAAGCTTTGCATCTGCTGCTTATTATTTTCCAAGCAAACCCCTCTGCAAATAAACAAAAGCGCAATTGGAGGGGCAACTTAAAATATCCTGAATTCTCTGAAAAATATACTCATGAAATCTAATCAATTCATTTTTATTGCGGGCATATTATTTCCCATAATGGTTACTGCCGAAACAATTGCTAACCCTGAAACTGAAGCCGATCGCCAAATGGAAAGGATACAAGAAATGGCCATTCCTAAACCACCGGAGGTAGGCACCTCCCTTTTGAATGGTGTCAAGGCTTCTTTGAATGAGCATACTCAGACATTGACATTAGATGATCTAGCCAAACAACCAGAGCTGGCCGAACCTTTGTTAAATCAAGCATTGCAAGCGCGAAACTATATTGCTGCAGAGCAACTCTTGCCTATATATCGTAAATGGAATGGGTATGACCCAATTTTATTGGATTATGCGCAAGGCGCAATTTGGCGTTCGCAAGGAAAGCATAAAAAAGCCATTACACTTTACCGTAATATCCTTGTTCGACATCCTAATCTTGTTGCCGTCCGTCTAGACTTGGCTGCTATGCTTTATGAGGATAAGCAAACCCGTAATTCACAACATGAATTTAATGCTGCCAAAAAGCAAGGTTTACCAGAAGATGTCCTTCCTACTATTGCCCTTTATGAAAACGCTATGGGGCAAAATAAATGGCAATTTTCAGGCAGTCTGAGTTACACCCAAGACAACAATATCAACAACGTTTCAGCTGAGCGTGAAATCCATCTTCCTCAATTTGATAACTTGGCTTTTGAAAAAAATTCTGACTATCTGCCACAAAAAGGGCATGGTTTTACCTACGCCCTATCCGTTGATCGCGATATCAATCTCAAAGGCAACCATTATTTCGCTCTTTCAGGCGATGTCGACGGCGTCAGCTATTGGGATAATCATGATTATGATGATCAAACGGCAAAAGTCAGTCTAGGTTATAAAAATAAAAGTTTTAAAACAGATAGTTTTGTTATGCCATTTTTAGAAAAGCGTCGCTACGGAAATCATCCTTATTACACGCGTACAGGTGTAGATTTAGGTGCTTCACGTTGGATAAAACCAAATTTACGCCTATCTGCCAACGGAACCTTTGCACAAAAAGATTATGCCTATACCAAACAACAAGGGAAAGATTATCAGATTGGATTTGGGACGACCTACCTGATGAATGATAAAACCTATTTCTTAGGAGGTTTGAGTTATGCGCGTGACAAAGTTGAAAATTTCGCAGGCAGCAGCTCCAAACGGATAGGAGGTTACTTAGGTTGGGGGCAAATTTGGGGTGAAAATTTCAATAGTCGCCTTATCATCAATCACTACAATGAACGCTTTGATGGAAAACATTACGTCTTTACCGACCGTCATCGTACAGATAATGTCGTGGTTACCAATTTAAGCCTCTGGCACAATAAACTTAGTTTTCTAGGAATTACGCCGAGATTAAATTGGCGATATACAAACAATAACAGCAATATTAACGAACTTCATAGTTATACTAAAAATCGCGTATTTATAGATTTTGAGAAAACGTTTTGAAAAAATTTGATATGCACGCACTTTAACTAAATCTATCGAACTTAGTTAAAGGGTCGTCTGAAAGCACATCAGTGCATACAGCAATTAAAAAAGCTGAGTTCTGTCACATACAGAACCCAGCTTTTTATTTAATCCACCAAAGCAGGCTTTTATGAGTATCCAATATTTTGGAGTGACCCAGTGTTTTCAGACGACCTCTTTCCTCAGCCGATTAACTGTTTCAACACTTCCGCTTTGGCTTTATCGTAATCCTCTTGGGAAATCAAACCACCGTCCAACAGGGATTTGAGTTTCGTCAATTTTGCCTGCGGGTCTTCAGAGGTCGTCTGAACGCTTTGGGCAGGTTGTGCTGCGGGCTGCATCATGCCCGCCATCGCGCCAGCCATTGCCTGACCGACGCCTGCGCCCACTCCCAAGCCTGCGCCGATTCCGGCAAGTCCGCCTTCGTTTTGCGCGGCAAGCGGGATGGATTCGGCGGTTTGGTATTGGGTGTAGCGTCCCAAGTCGCCGATGACGCCCATGGAAATTTTCTTATCCAAGGCTTCTTGGATGGCGGCAGGCAGAGTGATGCTTTCGACGGTAAAGTTTTCCAGCGTCAAGCCGAGTTTGGCAAATTCCGCGCCGAGCAATTCGCCGATTTTTTGCGACAGCAAAACTTGGTTTGCTGCCATGTCCAAAAACGGAATGCCTGAGCTGCCGAACGCCGCCGCGAGTTGGGTGACGGAGATATTGCGCAACTGGGTTTCCAACTCGACGCCGCTGTATTCTGCCGCTACGCCGCTGACTTCTTTGAAGAATTTTGTCGGATCGCTGATGCGGTAGGCGTACATGCCGAACGAGCGCAACTGCACCGCGCCGAACTCGGCATCGCGCACGGTAACGGGTTGCGACGTACCCCATTTCCGCGCAAGCTGTTGTTTGGTATTGAAAAAGTAAACATCGGATTTAAACGGGGATTCAAAGAGTTTGTCCCAGTTTTTCAGGTTGGTCAGCAGCGGCAGCGTTTGGGTATTGAGCGTGTAACGCCCCGGTCCGAACACGTCGGCGGTTACGCCCTCGTCGACAAACATCGCCATCTGCGCCTCGCGCACGGTCAGGCTCGCGCCGTTTTGGATTTCCTCGTCGGCAATCGGGAAACGCCACATCAGCAGGCTGTCGTCGGGATTCGGCCATTGGATGACGTCGATAAACTGTTTCTTGATAAAGTTGAACATTGCGGTTCCTTATTTTGAAGAATGGGTAACTTGTCGGTTGTAGACATGACATAAGGGCAGAAAACGTATGTTTTCTTCAACCGATTATAAAATCAGGTTAAACACCGGCATTTCTAAGAATATCGGCATAGCGTCGGACTACTTGCCGCCTGTGCTTTGTGTAGACGGTCAGGTTTGCGCTATTGCGGGGATTTTCGCCGCTAATCGAAAAATGCCCATCGGGAAAATCGTCGGATGAAAAATCTGAGCGGTTGATATATCCGCCAAGCGGTAATTGTTGGGTTTTGTTGGGTCATTATAGAATGGTTAGTGCAATTTCTCTAACTTATCATATTGATTCTAACAAAGAAAAGGAATATACATGCAAAAAACTACCCATTTCTGCTTCGCCGTTTTGGCATTGTCTGCCGCCGTCTGCACACAGGCTGCCCGTCCTGTCGAGTTTACCGTGGGTACGGAATATTACAAAGAGAACTATCGGGAATATAAAGACGGCGAGCGCCTTATGCGTCAAAAGGGAAACCTGTGGTCTCTGACAGGCGGCGTCAAATATCGCTTTAACGACCGCCATGCGGCAAAATTAGAAGGACGCTACTCCCGAGGCAAGTCGGATTACACAGGAAGGTATCAGGACGGAAGAGGCAATGTAACGGAATACGGCACTGCCACGTTCAACGGCTCTCCGCGCCGCGTCTATGATGTCCGCGCCTTATATGAATATACGCACCCGATTAACGACCGTGTCAGCCTGACTGCCGGAGCGGGCGTGGGGCATCGCGTTTTGAAAGATTTGGGTTCCCGCGTCGTAGCAAACAATTACGACCGCAAAAACCGGACCACTTATGCGCAAATCAATGCCGGTGTAAACATCGCGCTTCCTGCCGGTTTCGAAGTTTCACCCAATATCGCCTACAACCATTCCCTGAGAGGCCGTCAGCATTCTTATCGCGCCCATCAGGACATTGAAATGAAACAGTCGAGCGGACACGGCATCGAAGTCGAAGTACCCGTATCTAAAAAATTCGCCAACGAATCTAAAATAAGCGTCGTTCCGTTTTATCGCGGCTGGAAAGTCAAAAAATCGGATACGGCCCTCGTCTATCTGCCAGACGGTATATATGGTTCAACCGAACCTAAAAACTACACCCATGAAGCTGGTGTAAAAGTACGATATACGTTCTGATGCACTGACGGTGCGTTTACCTTTTCAGACGACCTTGCAGACAGGCAGGTCGTCTGAAATTTTTAGTATAGTGGATTAACTTTAAACCAGTACGGCGTTGCTTCGCCTTAGCTCAAAGAGAACGATTCTCTAAGGTGCTGAAGCACCAAGTGAATCGGTTCCGTACTATAGTGGATTAAAATAAAAATGAGACAAGGCGGCAACGCCCGCCGTGTACGGGTAGTACATAAGGGCGTTGGCAACGCCGTATCATTGCAATTTTAATCCACTATATCTGTACTGTCTGCGGCTTCGTCGCCTTGCCCTGATTTAAAGTTAATCCACTATATTTATGGAAACACTCAACTGTCCGAACCCAAGAAAACAGAAACATCAGGTCAGACAAGCCGCATTCAAGATGCCGATGGATACGGACACCGCGCCAAACAGCGCGCCGACGGCGACGTTGTTGCCGATGAGTTCCTCCGTTGCGCCTTTAATCATCATCGTGGCGGCGAAATACACCAAAATCTGAATCACCGCCGCTGCAAGACCCCACAGGATAAAATCAACGAAACTGACGCTATGGGCAATGCTGGATGCGAGCGTCAAACAAAATCCGACCAGCGCGCCGCCAAACGACAAGGCGCAGGCAAGATTGCCGTTTTTAATCAGCCGCAATTCTTCCGCAGGCGTAATCCGCAGATACACCGCGCCGAAAACGGCAGTCATCGCCACCCCCGCAAGCATATATTGCAGGTAAAGCAGGTATTGGGGCAGGGAAATACTCACGATAGGGCTTCCTCGGTATTTTGATATAATGGATTATGCCACAACTCTAAGCCATCTGAAATTAAAGGGGGGGCACCGCAAACCGGTCCTTCCTTAAAAAACGGTTTTTGACTCGAAAAACCATACATTCAATACCCAAGGCAGCGCGGCAGGATACGCATTTCGGTTCAAAACATACCGTTTTACACATCAAGCCTCTCTATTGTCGAATCATCCGTTTTTCAGATTTCAGACGACCCCTATACAATGCCCACACCATGACTGCCAACCGCACCCTCATCATCTCCGTCTTCATCGTCGCCAGTTGCGGCCTCGCCTACGAACTCATCATCGCCGCGCTGGCGAGCTATCTTTTGGGCGACAGCATTTTGCAGTTTTCTTCCGTCATCGGACTTTATCTTTTCTCGATGGGCATCGGCGCGCACCTGACTCGCTACATCAAAGACGAAGACGTGTTGCACCGCTTTATCGAAATCGAACTTTTGGTCGGCATCATCGGCGGCATTTCCGCGCTGGCATTGTTCGTCGCCTTCGGGCTTTCCGCCGCCCCGTTCCGTACCCTGCTCTACGCCTTCGTGCTGATTGTCGGCGCAGTCGTCGGCATGGAAATTCCGTTGGTGATGCGCGTGTTAAACCGCAAAGGCGCAGAGTTTAAAGAACTCGTTGCCAAAGTCCTGACCTTCGACTATTTGGGCGCACTCGCCGTTTCCTTGCTCTTTCCGCTTCTCCTCGCCCCCAAACTCGGCATGGCGCGTTCCGCCCTCTTGTTCGGCATCCTCAACGCCGCCGTCGCCTACCTGACCGCACGCGTCTTCAAAGCCGAACTGCCCCGCTACCGTGCCATCCGCCTGCGTGCGCTGATTGTCTTGTCCGTCCTCGCCGCCACCTTCGCCTACGCCGACCGCATCTCCTTCAAAGCCGAACAAAGCTATTTCGGCGACCCCGTCGTCTATCAAAGCCACTCGCCCTACCAGCGGCTCGTCGTGACCCGCTGGAAAGACGACACCCGCCTCTACATCAACGGCAACCTGCAATTCTCCTCGCGCGACGAAGCCCGTTACCACGAAGCCCTCGTCCTGCCCGCCATGCAGATGGTTCAAAACGCCGCCCGCATCCTCATCCTCGGCGGCGGCGACGGGCTGGCGGCGCGCGAAGTCTTGAAATACCCGCAGGTCAAACACGTTACCCTGGTCGATTTAGACCCCGACATGACCGCCACTTTTAAAACCTCCGCCACCTTAAGCGCGCTCAACCAAGGCTCGCTGTCCCATCCCAAAATGCACGTCGTCAACGACGATGCCGCCAAATGGCTGGAGGGGTCGTCTGAAAAATTCGACGTCATCATCATCGACCTGCCCGACCCGTCCAATTTCTCGCTGGGCAAACTCTACTCCGTCCCCATGTACCGCCTCGTCGCCCGCCATCTTCAGCCGCAGGGTAAAATCGTCGTCCAATCCACCTCGCCCTACTTCGCCCCCAACGCCTACTGGTCGGTCGTCGCCACCCTCGAAGCCGCCGGCCTGTCCACCGCGCCTTACCACGTTTACGTCCCCTCCTTCGGCGAATGGGGATTTGTGTTGGCAGGCTTCGATAAACAATTCCCTGTCCCGCAGAAATTCGACGTTCCTACGCGTTATCTGAACGCCCAAACCGCCGCCGAAATGTTCCGCTTCCCGCCCGACATGGCAAGGCGCAAGGTCGAGCCGAACTATCTGAACAACCAAATCCTCGTCAGCTATTTCGAAAGCGACTGGCGCAACGTAACCCGTTGAGCCGCTTCCCCAAAACAAAGGTCGTCTGAAAACCATTTTCAGACGACCTTTTCATCGCTATGGCTTCACAGGCTTCAAAGTCGGCAAAACCGTATCCCAAATCGCAAGGACTTCGGCTTCGCTGCGCTTCGTCCCGTCTTTTTTCTCAGTGCCAAACTGCATCATGATGCGCGGGTCGCCGCCGTCGCGCTCCCAAAAGAACATATATTTGTTGCCGCCCCATTTCACCAATTTTTCCTCGCCCGACATACCGTTGATGGTGCGTTTGCCTTGGCGGATGGTGCGGGTTAGCGCTTTAACCAATAAGCCTTTTTCTGGGTCGACTTTGCGTTGCAGCAACGTCGCTTCGTCCGCTTTCAGCACATCACCGTGCATGATTTCCAGACTCATATCATGTTGTTTGGCAAATTCGACGGTGCTATGGACTTCAAACGGTTTTTTGCCGTCATCGGCGATAAAACCGCCTATCAGGCATATACCGTGTTTATTTGGCACTTCAAATTCCTGCCTGGTTTTCAAGCCGCTAAGGATTTCTTGGCGGAATTTTTTCTCTATGGTGTTGATCGCTTCTTTCTCTTGGGCTTTCCAGTTGGCAGGGGCTTTACCGTTTTTGGCGGGAATATAGAAATAGCTGCGTACGATATAAGCGTCATTATTATCCAGCTTGAAATATAAATCGGCTTCGTAGGGCATACCTCTATTTTTAACGGTAATGCTATCTTCCCAGTCAAAATCATTGCGCGTTACCTGCATCATTGCCCGATCCGGAATCAGGGTGCGGGTATCGACGACAATATCCGTTCCATCTCTACCATTTTGCTTAGTCTCATTGATGGTGCTTACGTTTCTCTTCCAGTCGTTAAACATGACCATCACACTCCAGCCGTTATACTTAAGCCATGTACTGCCATGACGGCGTTTGGACGGCAGCCGCAATTGATAGCGGCCGCTGCAATAGGGCTGTTCGGTCCAGTAGGCGGTATCAATGGCGGATTTGGTGACGGTCGGTGAAGTTTCTGCCGATGGGGAAACGGTGGGCGTGCAGGCTGCGACGGCAAGTATTAGAGACAGCGTAGTCAGACGGATGGACATGGATAAGCTCCGTGATTGAATAGGGTCGTCTGAAAGTATAGTTTATTCAGACGACCTTTGTCATAAAACGGGCTTGGCGGTATTTATTCAACATAAGCGGAGAAATAAGAGGTATAGTGGATTAACTTTAAACCAGTACGGCGTTGCCTCGCCTTGCCGTACTATCTGTACTGTCTGCGGCTTCGTCGCCTTGTCCTGATTTACATTTAATCCACTATAAATGAATCCGACTTTCGCTGAACCGCGTGTTTGGTTTGATCCAATACCGAGAACATGGCAGAACCAACAAAAATCCTGATTGATCAAAATGTTGGTTTCTAATATGAGTTTTCGACAGGCAAAAAAAATAACCGCTGATAAGCGGTTTTTTGTGGTGCCCAGGGTCGGACTCGAACCGACACACCTTGCGGCGGGGGATTTTGAGTCCCCTGCGTCTACCAATTTCGCCACCTGGGCTGGTGAAGAAGTCGCTATTATAGCGGCGTATTCGGGCTTGTAAAGCAAAATCTTGCCTTGTTTGCAGATATATTGCTTATATTTTTGATTTTTAAAAACATTAAATTCATTTAATTTTGTTCCCGACACGCCCTACTCTTTCCACTTATATCAAACATCATTCATTTTCAGCCGAAAAACGGCATAAACCGCTATATTAAATGTTGCAAACGCGCTAAGATGACGGCGCTCGTTTCATTTTTTATTTTCAGACGACGTTCACACACCATATTTGCATTGGAGAATTTTTATGATGCCTACTGCAATCCGTACCGCCATTTTGGGCGCATTCGCCCTTACCGCACTTGCTGCCTGCAAACCTGAAGCCAAAACGCCGGAGCAAAATCCTGCACCAGCTTCAGCTGCTTCTTCAACAGCGTCCGCCCCAGCCGCAACGCCTGCTTCTTCTCCTGAAACGACCTCGCTTAATGCTGCTGCCGCTCCCAAACCGCAAGGTCCGGGAACGGATATGCGTAAAGAGGACATCGGCGGCGATTTCACGCTGACCGACGGCGACGGCAAGCCGTTCAGCTTAAGCGACCTGAAAGGCAAAGTCGTGATCCTGTCCTTCGGCTACACCCACTGCCCCGACGTTTGTCCGACCGAATTGCTGACTTACAGCGACACATTGAAACAGTTGGGCGATCAGGCGAAAGATGTGAAAGTAGTGTTCGTCAGCATCGACCCCGAGCGCGACACGCCTGAAGTCATCAGCAAATACGTCAAGCAGTTCAATCCTGAATTTATCGGTCTGACTGCGACAGGCGACCAAAGCCTGCCGGTCATCAAACAGCAATACCGCGTGGTTTCCTCCAAAGTGGTTCAGAAGGAAGACAGCGAGAACTATCTGGTTGACCACTCTTCCGGCGCGTATCTGATTGATAAAAACGGCGAAGTGGCGATTTTCTCGCCTTACGGCAGCGAACCGGCAACCATTGCCGCCGACATCAAAAAACTGCTTTGATCCGCATGGGGTCGTCTGAATGCCGGTCGCGGTTTTCAGACGACCTTTTCCCATCTGAAACATATAGTGGATTAACTAAATCAGGACAAGGCGACGAAGCCGCAGACAGTACAGATAGTACGGCAAGGCAACGCCGTACTGGTTTAAAGTTAATCCACTATACAATGGAGAAAGTCAGACCGCCTGCTTGATACAGGTTCAAAAGTCTGACGGCACACAACAACAATGACTGAAAACACGCTGACCATTGCCCTGTCCAAAGGGCGCATCTTTGAAGAAACCCTGCCGCTTTTGGCGGCGGCGGGCATTGTTCCCTCCGAAGCACCCGAAAAATCGCGCAAACTGATTATCGGCACCAACCATGAAAACATCCGCCTCGTCATCGTCCGCGCCACCGACGTGCCGACTTACGTCCAATACGGTGCGGCAGACTTCGGCATTGCGGGCAAAGACGTTTTAATCGAACACGGCGGCAGCGGGCTTTACCAGCCGCTGGATTTGCACATCGCCGAATGCCGCATGATGGTCGCCGTCCGCAAAGGTTTCGACTACGCCGCCGCCTCACAGCCCGGCAGCCGCCTGCGCATCGCGACGAAATACCCCAACATCGCCGCCGAGCATTTTGCCGGCAAAGGCGTACACGTTGACATCATCAAACTCTACGGCTCGATGGAGCTTGCACCGCTGGTCGGTTTGAGCGACGCCATCGTCGATTTGGTCTCCACCGGCAACACGCTTAAGGCAAACGGCTTGGAAGCGGTCGAACACGTTGTCGATATTTCCAGCCGTCTGGTGGTCAACAAAGCCGCATTGAAAACGAAACACGCGCTGCTGGAGCCGATTATTCAGGCGTTCGGCAGCGCAGCGAAGGCGGGGGGAGCGTTCATTTGAATGAAGATGCGTTTTCAGACGACCCTAGCCTCTCCCGCCGACAGATCGTCTGAAAATACCACCGGCAGTAAACTGTATAGGAGGATTTAAAATGGTTGCAAAAATAAAAAAATTTTCAGATTCAACCCTTTCCGTTTTGAATAACGGCGAGCGTCGGTTTTACGTCTATTGCCTGACCGACCTGAAAAAAGACAAAATTCTCTATATCGGCAAAGGCTGCGGTAATCGTATCTTCGAGCATGAACAAGCCGCCCGTTCGCAAGACGGCGACATTGACGTACCGGCACACAAAGCCATTGCCAAATGCAAGAAACTCGGCCGCCATATCATCAGCTATCATCTGACCGAAGCCGAAGCGCAAGCCGCCGAAACTGCCCTGATTCATTTCGTCAAATCCGTTGTCGGCAAAAAATTCAAAAACAAATCTGCCGGATGCGGCGCAGGCGGCATCAGCGCGGAAGCACTCGACGACCGCTTCAAATTCACGCCCTGCCCGCTTGACGACCTTAATCCCGACGGGCTGGTTCTCGCCGTCAAAATCCAAGACGCTTTGGACTTGGATACCGACGAAGAAACCGACTACAGCTTCGACAACCAAGACGATGCCAACCTCAAATCGCGCACGTTGGGCAACTGGGTTATCGGCAAAGATGCCGCGTCAAAAGTGAAATACGTTATCGGCATTCACACCGGCCTGCAAAACGCTGTTGTCAGCGCATATGAAGTGGACGTTTTCGAAACGCTTGAAGAAACCAAAAACGGCAGAAAACAAACCCGTTACCGTTTCCGTACTACCTCTCGTAGCGAAGAGGTGTTAGCCAAACTTGGTCTGCAACAAAAATGCCTGCCCGAATTGAAGTTCGGCGGAGCGGGAGAAAAAGCGTATATCAGACCCAAAACAGAGACAGAGACTGAACAAGAGAATATTCAGACGACCCCAAGTCCAAAAATAAAAAAGGAGAAAACCAAATCATGAAAAAACTCAACACCCAATCGCCTGATTTTCAAGCCGAACTCAAAGCCCTGCTGGCTTTTGAGACCGCACAAAACCCCGAAATCGACCGCATCGTCGCCGACATCTGCGCCGACGTGCAAAAGCGCGGCGATGCGGCACTCATCGAATACACCAACCGCTTCGACGGCACATCCGCCCAAACCATAGCCGACCTTATCCTCACTCAAGACGATTTGCAGGCCGCATTTGAGCGTTTGCAGCTCAAAATTCAAACCGCCTTGAAAACCGCCGCAGCGCGGGTCGAAAGCTACCACCAACGCCAAAAAATGGAATCGTGGACCTACGAAGACGAAGACGGCACGCTCTTGGGACAACAGATTACACCGCTTGACCGCGTCGGCATTTACGTCCCCGGCGGCAAAGCGGCGTATCCGAGTTCCGTCATCATGAACGCCATGCCCGCCCATGTCGCCGGCGTGAAAGAAATCATCATGGTCGTCCCCACGCCCAAAGGCGAACGCAACGACATCGTGCTTGCCGCCGCCTTCGTCGCGGGCGTCACCAAAGTCTTCACCGTCGGCGGCGCGCAGGCGGTTGCCGCACTCGCCTACGGCACCGAGTCCGTACCGCAGGTCGATAAAATCACCGGCCCGGGCAACGCCTTCGTCGCCGCCGCCAAACGGCGTGTGTTCGGCGTTGTCGGTATCGACATGGTGGCGGGGCCGTCTGAAATCCTCGTCATCGCCGACGGCACCACGCCCGCCGACTGGGTGGCGATGGATTTGTTCAGCCAGGCCGAACACGACGAAATCGCCCAAGCCATCCTCATCGGCACGTCGCAGCCCTATCTCGACGAAGTCCAAGCCGCCATGAACCGCCTCATCGAAACCATGCCCCGCCGCGACATCATCGAAGCCTCGCTCGGCAACAGGGGCGCGATGATACTCGCCAAAGACTTGGACGAAGCCTGCGAAATCGCCAACTATATTTCCCCCGAACACTTGGAATTGTCGGTAGAAAACCCGCAGGAATGGGCGAAAAAAATCCGCCACGCCGGCGCGATTTTCATGGGACGCTACACCAGCGAAAGCCTCGGCGACTACTGCGCCGGCCCCAACCACGTCCTGCCCACCAGCCGCACCGCCCGCTTCTCCTCGCCGCTGGGTACTTACGACTTCCAAAAACGCTCCAGCCTGATCCAAGTTTCCGAACAAGGCGCGCAGAAACTGGGCAAAATCGCCAGCGTGTTGGCGCACGGCGAAAGCCTGACCGCCCACGCGCGCTCAGCGGAATTGCGTTTGAAAGACTGATTCAGGCGAACCAGCCATCCCTCCAAAAGCAAAGGTCGTCTGAAAACCTGTTTTTAGGGTTTTCAGACGACCTCTATTAAAAGAAACATCATGAAACAAGCCATTCAAGAAAAACTCACCCACATCGCCCATACCGAGCCGCTGCATTTCCTGCTGGCGGTAGAGAGCGGCAGCCGCGCATGGGGCTTTGCCTCGCCCGACAGCGATTACGACGTGCGCGCCATTTATATCCGCCCGCAACCATATTATCTGCAAATCGACGAAGCGAAAGACACGTTTGAATTTATCGAAAACCAATGGTTTGACGTCGGCGGCTGGGACATCCGCAAAGCGTTGCGCCTGCTGCGGAAAAGCAATGCCGTGCTGCTCGAATGGCTGCGTTCGCCGATGGTTTATACGCAGGACGATGATTTCATCCGCCGTCTGAACGCGCTTGCGCCGCAATACGTCCAAGCCGCCGCGCTGCTGCACCATTATCGCGGCATTGCGGGCAACGCTTTGAGAAATATGGATTTGGCACAACCCATCAAACTGAAAAAATGGTTTTACGTCCTGCGCCCGCTGCTCGCGGCACGGTGGGCAGTCAAACAAGGCGGCATCCCTCCGATGACGTTGGCGGAACTGATGAGCGAATGGCAAACGGACTGCGCCGCCCAAATCGCCGATTTGGTGGCCATCAAGGCGGAACAGGATGAAAGTTACCTGCATACGCTGTCGCCCGAATTGCAACGATTGACCGTTGATTTATATAACGAAGTTTCCGAATTATCCGCCCCTGCCGCCCAAGCCGCCAACAGCGGGCCGCTGAACGAATTGTTCCGCGAAACTTTGGCAGCGGTTTATCCGTAAAACAAAAAGCAGCCTGTACAACAGTTAGGTCGAATTCTCAAATCTGACATTTTGGGTATTGTGAAAATGGATGGTAATAACAGGATCGTCAAGAGTTTTGTCGGATACCAGTATTCAGCTTGAAATCTTATTATCGAACAAATCATACGGAAATCCGGAATATGCCCCGCACCAACGCTGCCCAATCCCACGAATACCGCGCCATCCAACAGGCTGCGCAGCCCCTGTTTTCGTCGCAGAACCGTACCGAGCAGCATATGCTGACATTTCCAACGCAACATACGCTGCACATCGACAGTTACTCCGGTGAAGCAGACGGACGCAATTTGAGCGGCAGCCTGTGTCAGCTGCGCGATTCGGAAGGCGGCACGGTGACGCAATGGCAATCGCTGGACGATTCCGCAGCGTTTTACCAATACATCGCCCACAGCAACGGCAGGGATTATTTATTGTTCCGCCAAGATTTGTACGGATACAGCGTGCTGGACTTTGCCACGGGGGAAATCATGCAGTACCTGCCGCGCGCCGCGCTGGACGGTACGGAAACATTTATCTGGACGGAAGCGCATTACAATCCCGCCAACGATATGCTGGCAGTAGGTGGCTGTTATTGGGCTGCACCTTATGCCCTGCTGCTGGCAGATTTCAGCAACCCAATGTCTGCCCCGCCACGCATGACCGATGCGCTCTATGAATATATCCCAAATTTTTGGGATGATTACGATGGAGAAATAGATTTCCATGCGTGGCGCGGCACGGATTTGCTCTATACCGCACCGCTATTGGAAGAAAAAAACGCTGCGCTGAAAATTTTGACACAGGCGCAATATTTGGCTTGGTTGGAATAGGTTTCAGCCATCAATTACAAAAGGTCGTCTGAAAATGCTCACCATCGAAGACTTGCACACACAAAACCTGCTTCTGCTCGAAGCCGTTTCTGGCAGCCGCGCCTACGGTTTGGCGACGCACGAATCCGATACCGACATCAAAGGCGTGTTTTACCTGCCCAAATCGATGTTTTACGGCATGGAATACATCCCGCAAATCAGCAACGAAACCAACGACATCGTTTATTACGAACTGGGGCGGTTTATCGAGCTTTTGCTGCAAAGCAACCCGAACACGCTGGAACTGCTCGCCTCGCCGCCCGACTGCGTGCGCTACCGTTCGCCGCTGATGGACGCGTTCAAAACCGAATGGTTTGTGTCCAAAGCCTGCCGTCAGAGTTTCGCCGGATACGCCTACGGGCAAATCAAAAAAGCACGCGGGCTGAACAAGAAAATCAGCAACCCGATGTCGTCTGAAAAGAAAAGCGTACTCGATTTCTGCCACATCGTAGAAGGCGCGCAAACCGTGCCGCTGCAACACTGGCTTTCGCAACGCGAAATGGAGCAGCGGCGCGTCGGTTTGGTCAAAATCGCCCACGCCCGCGAACTCTACGCCCTGTTTTACGACCCCGACGGCACGCGCGGCTACCACGGCATCGCGCTCAAACCCGAAGCCACCAACCTCTCCCTCAGCTCCGTTCCCGAAGGCGAAACCCTGCTTGCCTACCTCTCCTTCAACCAAGATGGATACAGCAGCTACTGCCGCGAATACGCCTCCTATCAGCAATGGCTGGCGGAACGCAACGAAACGCGCTACCAAGGCACGCAGGCACACGGACAGGGCTACGACGCCAAAAACATGATGCACACCTTCCGCCTGCTCGAAACCGCCCGCGACATCGCCCGCCACGGCGAAATCCGCCCGCGCCGCCCCAACCGCGACGAACTGCTCGCCATCAAACGCGGCGAATCTTCCTACGAAGACCTGCTGGAAAAAGCAGAACGGCTGATGGCAGAAGTGGAAACAGCGTTCGACGCTTCCGACCTGCCCGAAACGGTAAATGCCGCTTCGGCGTTGGCGGCGTTGGTTGATGTGAGGGAAAAAATTTACGGATAGATGGCGAAAGGTCGTCTGAAAATGGAAGCGACGGGGTTTATCGCGAATGGACTTTATAGTGGATTAAAATTGCAATGATACGGCGTTGCCAACGCCCTTATGTACTACCCGTACACGGCGGGCGTTGCCGCCTTGTCTCATTATTATTTTAATCCACTATAAAAATCGCTCCATGTGAACCAAACATCAGCCCCATAAACAAAAAGGTCAGGTCGTCTGAAAACCTGTTTTCAGACGACCTCTATCTTTTTAAAACTCAATAATCTGTTTCAAATCAATCCGCTTCCAAAACCACTTTCATGGCTTGGTTTTCGGCGGCGTGTTTGAACACGTCGTAGGCTTTTTCCAATTCGCTGAATTTGAAACGGTGGGTCAGCATTTTGGTGTAATCGACGGCAATGCTGGAAATTGCCTTCATCAGCATTTCGGTGGTATTGGCGTTTACCAAACCGGTTGTGATGGCGAGGTTTTTAATCCAGAGTTTTTCAAGTTTGAAATCAACGGATTGACCGTGTACGCCAACAACGGCGATATGACCGCCCGGTTTGACGATGTCTTGGCACATATTCCATGTAGCGGGGATGCCGACGGCTTCGATGGCGCAGTCCACGCCGTCGTCGCCGACGATGGCAAAGACTTGTTTGAATACGTCGCCTGAAGCCGGGCTGACGGTATGGGTTGCGCCCAATTCTTTCGCCAGTTTCAAACGGTTTTCGTCCATATCGCAGACGATGATGGCGGCGGGGCTGTACAGTTGGGCGGTCAGCAAGGCGGACATACCGACAGGGCCTGCGCCTGCGATGAAGACGGTGTCGCCGGGTTTGACATCGCCGTATTGCACGCCGATTTCGTGGGCGGTCGGCAAGGCGTCGCTCAACAGCAGGGCGACTTCTTCATTGACATTGTCGGGCAGCGGAACAAGGCTGTTGTCGGCATAAGGCGTGCGGACGTATTCGGCTTGCGTGCCGTCGATCATGTAGCCCAAAATCCAGCCGCCGTTGCGGCAGTGTGAATAGAGTTGGATTTTGCAGTTGTCGCAAGTACAGCATTTGCTGACGCATGAAATAATGACTTTATCGCCGACTTTGATGTTTTTTACAGCCTCGCCGACTTCTTCTACAATACCGATGCCTTCATGGCCGAGAATACGGCCGTCGGCGACTTCGGGGTTTTTGCCTTTCCAAATACCCAAGTCGGTACCGCAAATCGTGGTTTTGACGATTTTCACCACCGCATCGGTCGGATCGATAATCTGCGGACGGGTTTTTTCTTCAAAACGGATGTCGTTTGCGCCGTGATAAACCATTGCTTTCATGCTGATACTCCTTGCTTGTTGATAAATGATTTCAATACTGCAATAAAGTCTCTTTATATGAGTTATATACCCCTATAAAACGTAAGTCAATAAGAATTATTTTCACAATGTTATACCATAACATTTTGTTTTCAATATAAATAAAACCACTGATTGATATTAATGAACACACCCATCCCCTTCTCCGAACGGCTCCTCCGCTGGCAAAAACAATACGGCAGGCACCACCTCCCTTGGCAGGTCAAAAACCCTTATTGCGTCTGGCTTTCCGAAATCATGCTCCAGCAGACGCAGGTTGCCACCGTGTTGGACTACTATCCGCGTTTCTTGGAAAAATTCCCGACCGTACAAACGCTTGCCGCCGCGCCGCAAGACGAAGTGTTGTCGTTGTGGGCGGGTTTGGGCTATTACAGCCGCGCGCGCAATCTGCACAAAGCCGCGCAACAAGTCGTCGAACAATTCGGCGGTACGTTTCCGTCGGAGCGCAAAGACTTGGAAACCCTCTGCGGCGTAGGCAGAAGCACCGCCGCCGCCATTTGCGCCTTTGCCTTCAACCGCCGCGAAACCATTTTGGACGGCAACGTCAAACGCGTACTCTGCCGCGTGTTCGCCCGCGACGGCAATCCGCAGGACAAAAAATTTGAAAACTCGCTCTGGACGCTTGCCGAAAGCCTGCTGCCGTCTGAAAACGCCGATATGCCTGCCTATACGCAAGGTTTGATGGACTTGGGCGCAACCGTGTGCAAACGGACAAAACCCTTGTGTCATCAATGTCCGATGGCGGATATCTGCGAAGCGAAAAAGCAAAACCGCATCGCCGAGCTGCCGCGCAAAAAAACCGCCCCCGAAGTGCAAACCCTGCCGCTTTACTGGCTGATTGTCCGCAATCCAGACGGCGCAATCCTGCTGGAAAAACGCCCCGCCAAAGGCATTTGGGGCGGGCTGTATTGCGTGCCGTGTTTTGAAAAATTAGACGAAACATACGCTTGTGCCGAGAAGCTCGGCATTTTTTCAGACGACCTTTCCGAGCAACCCGCCCTTACCCACCGCCTGACGCATCGTTTATTGATGATTACGTCGTTTGAAGCGCAAATCAGTTCGTCTGACACGCTGACCCGTTCTGAAAACGCATCAAAAGATAACCGCTTCTGGGTGAAACCCGAAAATTTGGCGGATTACGGTTTGCCCAAACCGCTGGCAGATTATTTGAAACAACGGCAGCAGGCATTGTTTTAAAAATGCTTGAAAACCAAACACACAGCATCCAACTCTAAAACACAATAAACATACCCGCGCGTTATACAAACCCTCCCGCGCCCGTCAGGAATCCCATGCACACACTCCCCCTGCTTACCCAACAGTTCGCCGAACTCTCGCCGTTTTTCTATTCCCGCGTTTCCCCTGAGCCGCTGACCGCACCCTACTGGGTCGCGTTCAACACCGATTTGGCGGCAGAGTTGAATCTGGATACAGATTTTCAGACGACCGCCAACCTTGCCTACCTCAGCGGTAACGCGCCGCAATACGCGCCTGCACCCATTGCCAGTGTTTACAGCGGCCATCAGTTCGGCGTCTATACCCCGCGTCTTGGCGACGGGCGCGCGATCTTGATTGGCGATTCCGTCGATGCCGCGGGACAACGCCAAGAGTGGCAGCTCAAGGGCGCAGGCAAAACGCCCTACTCCCGCTTTGCCGACGGGCGCGCCGTCTTGCGCTCCTCCATCCGCGAATACCTCTGTTCCGAAGCCATGCACGGTCTCGGCATCCCCACGACCCGCGCCCTCGCCCTGTGCGGCAGCGACGACCCCGTTTATCGTGAAACCGTCGAAACCGCCGCCGTCCTGACCCGCATCGCCCCGAGCTTTCTGCGTTTCGGCCATTTCGAATACTTCTATTACACCGGCCGCGAAGCCGAAATCCAACAACTTGCCGACTACCTCATCCGGCATTACTACCCCGACTGCCGAGATGCCGACAATCCCTACGCCGCCCTGTTGGAACAAATCCGCAACCGCACCGCCGATACCGTCGCCGCATGGCAAAGCGTCGGCTTCTGCCACGGCGTAATGAATACCGACAACATGTCTGCACTGGGGCTGACCATAGATTACGGCCCATTCGGTTTCCTCGACGACTACGACCGCCGCCACGTCTGCAACCACTCCGATACCCAAGGCCGCTACGCCTACAATGCCCAGCCCTACGTCGCCCATTGGAATTTCGCCGCCCTCGCCTCCTGCTTCGACGCCCTCGTCCCACACGACACCCTCGAACAGCTCATCGACGGCTGGACAGAAGTTTTTCAGACGACCTATTTAGAAAAAATGCGTCGTAAACTCGGTTTGCAGCAAGCAGACAAAAGAGACGACGAAAGCCTTATCGCCGACCTCTTCGCCGCCCTGCAAGACCAAAAAACCGACTTCACCCTGTTTTTCAGAAATCTGTCCGAAGTCAGCAATACACACGGCGAACCCCTCCCGCCCAAACTCGAACAGACCTTCAAAAACGGCGTCCCGCCCGCCTTCATCCGCTGGCTCGGACGCTACCGCCAACGCCTGCGCGCCGAAAGCAGCGTTCCCGCCGAACGCGCAATACGCATGAACCTGACCAACCCGCTCTACATCCTGCGCAACTACCTTGCCGAACAAGCCATCGCCCAAGCCAGAAACGGCGTCTACCGCGAAATCGAACGCCTGCGCCGCTGCCTCGCCCGTCCCTTTGACGAACAGGCAGAGTTCGCCGACCTTGCCGAACCACCTCCCGAAGGCAGCATGCCGGTTTGCGTCAGTTGTTCAAGTTAGACGTTGAAGAAGACAAAAAGGTCGTCTGAAAATATTCAGACGACCTTGACCGTAAAGAACGATATCAACAAAAATACACCCATGCCCCATTTAAACGGCGGCACATCTTTTGCAACCAACCAAACAGACCGACCCAAAAAAGGAAAACAGATGAAAACCATCCGCATCAAAATCTGCGGCATCACCCGCCCCGAAGACGCCCGAAAAGCCGCCGAGCTGTGCGTCGATGCCATCGGTTTGGTTTTTTACGCCGCCAGCAAACGCGCCGTCACGCCCGAACAGGCAAAAAAAATCGTAGCAGCCCTTCCCCCTTTCGTCTCCGTCGTTGCCTTATTCGTCAATGAAACAGCAGAAACCATCCGCGAAACCCTCCGGCAAGTGCCCATCGACATCATCCAATTTCACGGCGACGAAGACGATGAATTTTGCCGTCAGTTTGACCGCCCCTATCTCAAAGCCATACGCGTCCAATCCGCTTCAGACATCGAAGCCGCACAAACCCGATTCCCCAACTCCCGCGCCCTATTGTTTGATGCCTACCATCCCAACGAATACGGCGGCACAGGTCTGAGCTTCGACTGGACACTGCTGCCGGACAATCTGACCAAACCTTGGATTCTGGCAGGCGGCTTGACCCCGCAAAATATCGTGGCAGCCATCCAAACCAGCAATGCCGCGGCAGTCGATGTTTCAGGCGGCGTGGAAAGTGCCGGCGGCATCAAAGACGAAGCCAAAATGGCTGCCTTCATCCAAGCCGTCCGCGCCATTCGGTAAACCTTTTGGTCACAAAAAGCGTTGGTGCATTTTATGCCGTTTTATATGGAACAGGCATCCTGTATCTTATACAACACACAATTTACCCATTGATTTATATAGATTTTAAAAAGAACAGGGCGATTACCTGACATTTGGCAAGCAGACAATCTGCCGTTTTCTCAAAAAATAGAAAATTTTTGCATATAAAAATTTGACAAAACGATGCCTTTCGTAGATAATAACGCCCGTTGAGTTGCTTGATGCAGCTTGATTTTTCTCCTCTATTTCTCCTTTGTAGACTTGGCGCATATCCCAAACGATATGCGCATTTTTTTATCTTGATTTTCTAAGTTTAAAATAAAATCAAATAAAACAAGATATTCCCATCTACTTCAATTCTCACGCACACAAAAATCCATCTTTAGAAAACGTATCATCCCCAATAAAAAATCAACAAACACCCACCGTTTACCCTCCCCTGTCAAAGCAAAAATAATGGTTGCAAAGCGTGTTTCCTCTTTTCCCTCCTCCGTTAATTTGAAATACCGATAAAAAAGGTCGTCTGAAAACAAAAAATCCGTTTTCAGACGACCTTTTAAAATCATTCGGTATTATTCGGCGTTGTTTTGTGCCACTTCTTCAGTTTCAGCGGCTGCACCGACTTGTTCGGCTTCTAATACCTCAGTTTTCGCTGCCTGTTTGGCCGCTTGGCGCTCGGCTTGTTCTGCCAAAGCCTGCTGGACAAACGGATGCTGTTGGGCGATGGCTTGTTCTTCCGCGCTGACTTCGCCTTTGAAGCGGTTGTTCAAATCAAAACGTTTTCCGCCGCGCGCCAGGGCTTTGAGGTAGCGGGGGCGGCGGCAATGGTTGGCGAGGACGCGGGCGATCAGGGCAGGGTCGTATTGGGGCAGCGCGGCAACAAGGTCTTGGTCGATGCCGACGGCCAGCGGTTTGAATCGTTTGAAGACGTCGTATTTGCCGTAGATGTGGTCGGCAATCATGTCGGTCTGTTTTTTCTTGCTCATGGTTTGGACGGCGGATTTCAAAGCTGCGCCCAAAGCGGTTTCTTGTGTCATGTCGTTTGTATTCCTCTAAAATAAAGCCGTGCGTTTCGCTATGGCACGGTAATGGCGGTATTTTAGTATAAAGCCTGTGTTTTGGCTAAGTTTTTTTGCGAATGTTCGATTGTAAATGTTTATTTGCGGACAAGCCGGCACACTTATCTCAATAGGCGTTGAGAAAGGTCGTCTGAAAATGTTCGGCACAATCCGTCATGTTTGTTTTCAGACGACCTCTTTAGATTTTATCTTCACTACTTGGTAATGTCTGGCGTATCGACAACTACGTCGGCATTTTGCGCGCGATGGCGCAGGGCGTGGTCGATGAGGACTAACGCGAGCATGGCTTCGGCGATGGGGGCGGCGCGCAGGCCGACGCAGGGGTCGTGTCTGCCGTGAGTGGCGAGTTCGACGGGGTTGCCGTTGATGTCGATGCTGCGGCGCGGGGTAGCGATGGAGCTGGTGGGCTTGATGGCGATGTTGACGTGGATGTCTTGTCCGGTGCTGATGCCGCCGAGGATGCCGCCGGAGTGGTTGGACAGGAAGCCTTGCGGGGTGAGTTCGTCGCCGTGTTCGCTGCCGCGTTGGACGACGCTGCCGAAACCTGCGCCGATTTCCACGCCTTTGACGGCATTGATGCCCATCATGGCGTAGGCGATTTCGGCATCGAGGCGGTCGAAGACGGGCTCGCCTAAGCCGACAGGGACGTTGGCCGCTTCGATATGCAGTTTCGCGCCGACGGAATCTAACGATTTGCGCACGCTGTCCATATAGTTTTCCAGCTCGGCAATTTGGCTTTGGTTGGCGGCGAAGAAGGGATTTTGGGAAATGTGTTCGTAACCTTCAAACTGAATTTCTTTTTCGCCGACTTGGGTAACGTAGGCGGTGATTTCCGTGCCGAATTTTTCTTTCAGCCATTTTTTGGCAACGGCTCCGGCGGCAACGCGGGCGGCTGTTTCGCGGGCAGAGCTCCTGCCGCCGCCGCGGTAGTCGCGCGTGCCGTATTTGTGCCAATAGGTATAGTCGGCGTGGCCGGGACGGAAGCTGGTGGCGATATTGCCGTAGTCTTTACTGCGTTGGTCGGTATTGCGGATTAAGAGGGCGATGGGGGTGCCGGTGGTTTTGCCTTCGAAGACGCCGGAGAGGATTTCGACTTGGTCGGCTTCGCGGCGTTGGGTAACGTGGCGGCTGGTGCCGGGTTTGCGCCGGTCGAGATCGGCTTGGATGTCTGATTCGGCCAATGCCAGTCCGGGCGGGCAGCCGTCGATGATGCAGCCCAAACCTGCGCCGTGGCTTTCGCCGAAGGTGGTAACGGTGAAGAGTTGTCCGAAAGTGTTGCCTGCCATGTTTCCCTCTATCGGTCATTTGCTGAAAGATGACGGATTTTAGCATACAAAGGTCGTCTGAAACGCTTTCGGCGGGCGAATCCTGCCTTTGAGACCTTTGCAAAAAAGCCCTTCCTCCGACAACCGAAACCCCAACACAGGTTTTCGGCTGTTTTCGTTTCAAATATCCACTGATTCTACCCAAACACCCCCTTAATCCTCCCCGGACGCCCCATAATCAGGCATCCGGGCCGCCTTTTAGGCAGCAACAGGCACACTTAGCCTGTTAGCCGCTTTCAACAGGTTCAAACACATCGCCTTCAGATGGCTTTGCGCACTCACTTTGAGCAGACCAAAATAGGCTGCCCGGGCATAGCGGAATTTACGGTGCAGCGTACCGAAGCTTTGTTCCACCACATAACGGGTCTTCGACAAATATCGGTTGCGTTTGGTTTGCGCCTCCGTCAGCGGACGGTTGCGGTGGGCTTTGCGCATAATGCCGTCTAACAACTGATGCTCTTTCAGATGTTGCCGGTTTTCCTTGCTGTCGTAGCCTTTGTCGGCATAGACGGTCGTACCTTCGGCAATGCCTTCCAACAAAGACGACAGATGGTTGCACTCATGGACATTGGCGGGGGTAATCTGCAGTTTCCCGATATAGCCTTCCTCATCGGTACGGGTATGTTGTTTGTAACCGAGTCTGTATAAACCGTTTTTCTTTGTCCAACGGGCATCTTTATCTTTGCTCGGTGTGGTTTGGCCGCTGACTTGCCCTTCTTCATCGACTTCTATGGCCTGACGCTGTTTGCTGCCGGCGGTCTGAATAATGGTGGCATCAATGACGGCGGCGGATGCCTTCTCTACTTTTAGGTTTTTTTCGGCCAGTTGTCGGTTAATCAGTTCCAGCAATTCGGACAAGGTGTCGTCTTGCGCCAGCCAGTTGCGGTAGCGGCATAAGGTGCTGTAATCGGGGATGCTCAGTTCGTCAAAACGGCAAAACAGGTTGAAATCGATGCGGGTGATGAGGCTGTGTTCGAGTTCGGGATCGGAGAGGCTGTGCCATTGTCCGAGCAGGACGGCTTTGAACATGGACAGCAGGGGATAGGCGGGACGGCCGCGGTGGTCTCTAAGGTAACGGGTTCTTTGACGATTCAGGTATTGTTCGATCGGCTGCCAATCAATCACCTGATCCAACTTCAATAGCGGGAAGCGGTCGATGTGTTTGGCAATCATGGCTTGTGCGGTTTGCTGGAAGAAGGTGCTCATGGAAAATCCCCTAAATGTCTTGGTGGGAATTTAGGGGATTTTGGGGAATTTTGCAAAGGTCTCCTTTGACACGCCTTCTGTTATCGAATCAAATCCCAAGCGAATTTGCCTATGGTCAGACACAGCAACACCATAAATCCATAACGCAGAAACTGGGTTCCGCCGCGTATCGCCAATTTCGCGCCGACCACGCCGCCGCACAAATTCGCCAGCGCAAGCGGGATTGCCCACGTCCAAACGACGTGTCCTTGCGGGATGAAAAATGTCAGCGCGGCAAGATTGGTGGTCGAGTTGATGACTTTGCCCGATGCGTTTGCCGTCAAAAAATCGTAGCCGTAAAAACGGACGAACACGAAAGCCAAAAGGCTGCCCGTCCCCGGCCCGAAAATCCCGTCGTAAAAGCCGATTAATGCGCCGAAAAACAAGCCCCACAAGGTTTCGCGGCGCGTCAGCTTTTCAGTGCGCACCGTTTGTCCCAAATCTTTTTTGATAAAGGTATAAACACACATGGCAATCATGATGACCAGCATCGCCGGTTTCATATATTGCACGGGGAAAAAGACCACGGCTTTCGCGCCCAGATAGGAAGCGGCAAAAGCCAGAACGGCGGCAGGCAGCAGCATTTTCCACGGTACGGGGATTCTGCGCAGATATTGCCCCGTGGCAGTAACCGTCCCGCAGCAGGAGGCAAACTTATTCACGCCCATCACTGAAGCAACAGGTGTGGAAGTGGGCAGCAAGTTGAACAGTCCGGGTATTTGCAACAACCCGCCGCCGCCAACCGCCGCGTCCATCAGTCCGGCGCAAAATCCGGTGAGCAGTAAGAGGTAGAAAAAGGAATCTACGGGCATAGTCCCTCCCTTGAAAAAAGCTGCCTTATCGGTGTCGAGCGATTGTGGCGGAATGCTATCTGAAACAGGCGGTATTTTAACTGAAACCCATCTGCACTGTATTACCGCCTATCCCGTTTCAGACGACCTTTTCTTTTAGATTCAGTGACTCACATTGCGGAAGAGGCATTCCTCCATTAGAATCCGCCCTTCCTTGTTTTCCCCTGCCCATAATGCACAACTACGGACAAAACCGTTTTCAGACGACCTGTTTGACCCGATGCCGCAAAAGCGCAATGCCATTGACCGCTGACTGACTTTCTTTTCGGTCGCTTTAAAGATATAGTGGGTCAACTTAAAACAAGGGCGGCTTTGCGTTACCTTGTCCTGCGTTTTATCCATCTGCCTAAAATGATGCGTTTCAGCTCAGTTGAAAGAAACTCCGCGATGAAAGAATTAGACAAAACCGACCTGAAAATCCTGAAAATCCTTCAGCAAAATGCCCGCACACCCATGACGGAGTTGGCAGAAAAAGTCGGATTATCCACTACTCCGGTTACCGAACGCGTCCGCCGCCTTGAGCGCGACAATTTCATTACCGGCTATCATGCCCGCCTCAACCCGCACCAACTCGGGCAAAGCCTGCTGGTCTTTGTCGAGCTGAAGCTGCGTTCCAAATCGGGCAATATTTTTGAAGATTTCCGTCGTGAAATCATGCGGATTCCGCAAATTTTGGAATGCCACCTCGTATCCGGCGAATACGATTACCTGATTAAAGTCCGCCTGCCCAATATGGCGGCTTATCGGGATATGTTGGGTAATATCCTGCTGCACCTGCCTGCGGCAGCGGAAAGCCGCAGCTATGTCGTTATGGAAGAGGTCAAAGAAACGGCAGTGCTAGATTTAGAGTGATTTAACTACATTAAAAAAGGTCGTCTGAAAGTTTATAACGTTCAGACGACCTTTTTTCAAAATATAGTGGATTAAATTTAAATCAGGACAAGGCGACGAAGCCGCAGACAGTACAGATAGTACGGAACCGATTCACTTGGTGCTTCAGCACCTTAGAGAATCGTTCTCTTTGAGCTAAGGCAAGGCAACGCCGTACTGGTTTAAAGTTAATCCACTATACCTTTCCTACCTACGATAGGCACGCCATCAACCAAGATGCTTTGACAGCTTCAAACCCATCCCTTCCCCATCAAATCCAAGTATCTCCCTACCAAACCCACAAACAAAAAAAATGCACACATTCAATTGAATGTGTGCCAAGTCTACAAAGGAGAAATAGAGGAGAAACTATTAACTGACTACTCGAACCAGCTAACGAATCGAATTATCCATGAAAATAAAATTTTAGGCAAGTATTTTTCTTGTAAAATTTCTAAATTAATTCATTGTAATATTTAAACTGTAACTCTATTTCATCACTCTTAGCCTGCCGTATCCCAATAAAATAAAAACCACCTGCCGCAAACCGAATACCAAACCAGTATCAGCTTCCAAGCCTGCCCACCGAATCAATGTTAAAATACGCGTCCCTGTCATTCACGAGCAAAACACATTATGACCGCCGCCATCGAACACGTCCAAGCCGCCGCCTTTGATTTGGACGGCACATTATGCGATTCCGTCCCCGACCTTGCCGCCGCAGCCGAAGCCATGCGCGAATATCTCGGCATGGAGCCGCTGCCCGCCAAAACAGTAGAAAGTTACGTCGGCGACGGCATCGGTAAACTCGTCCACCGCGTCATAACCAACGACCGCGACCTAGAAGCCGCGCCCGATTTATGGGAAAAAGGTTTCGTGTTCTACATGAAATACTACCGCGACCACTTGAGCGACTTCACCCGTCCCTACCCCGAAACCGAAGCCGGGCTGGCATTGCTCAAATCGCTGGGCATCCCGCTGGTGGTCATCACCAACAAAAACGAAATCCTCGCCGCCGAACTCTTGAAACAGCTCGGACTCGCCGACTACTTCAGCCTGATTCTCGGCGGCGACAGCCTGCCCGAAAAGAAACCCAGCCCACTGCCGCTACAACACGCCGCCGAAGTTTTGGGCATCGACCCCGCCAATATGATCATGGTCGGCGATTCCCGCAACGACATCATCGCCGCCAAAGCCGCCGGCTGCCTCAGCGTCGGCGTCACCTTCGGCTACGGCGACATGACTCTGCTCTCGCAAGACAAAGCGACCAAACCCGATTGGATTATCGGCTCGCTACCCGAAATTTATGAAAACCTGCGACCGAAAAAAGCAGAAGACGACGAGTAATCAGTATCCTTGTTTTCAGACGACCTTTATCCCCACTTCAAAGGTCGCCTGAAAATAGAGCAGTGGAAATAAAAGATTCGTCATTCCCGAACAAAGAGAATGACGGAATGAAAGTTGCTTATCTCTCCTCACTATCCTACAACCCGCAAGTCAGATTCAAGAATCTGACCTACAAATCGACCTTTTCAGACGACCTCTGCATGAAACCCCAAAAATCCCTGCGCGCCCGCGCGATGGACATTCTTTCCCGAAAGGAAATCAGCCGTGTCGGACTCAAACGCAAGCTCGCCCCGTATGCCGAAAGCGAAGAAGAATTGGAAAACGTGTTGGACGAATTTGCCGAACGCAACTGGCAATCCGACCAACGCTACGCCGAAGCCTACATCCACAGCAAAAGCCGCCAACACGGTTCCCTGCGTCTGAAACAGGCATTGACGCAGCAAGGCATAGGCGAAACCGTCAGCCGCGAATTTATGCCCGACAAATCGAGCGAACTGCAAACCGCCGTCGCCGTGTTGCGCAAAAAATTCAAACAGCCCGCCGCCGATTTGAAAGACAAGCAAAAACAAGCGCGCTTCCTCGCATATCGCGGCTTCGATATGGACACCATCCACGCCGCGCTCAAAAACAGTTGGGATGAAGATGATGTTTTTGAATACGGAGAAAATTAAACCGCCCTGCTTGAATCTTCCCGTCCATCGGCGTACCCTTACGCTTTTGCCACCCATTCACAACAGAGATGACCATGTCCGAAGAACAACGCAACGCCCCTAATCCGCTTTTGGAAGACGAACGCAAAAACCCCGTTTACCGGCTCGGTCGGGCTGTCGCCGGATTTATGGTTATCGTATGGGCGGGCGTATTGATTTTGGTGTTTTATTTAGTATTCCGTTTTTGGTTAAACTAAATTTCTCGCACGCCCTCCATCCCATTTTCTACAACCGTTTGCACTTTGCAAAAAGGTCGTCTGAAAAATCAAATATCGATTTTTCAGACGACCTTTTCCAATTTATCAAAACACATTTGAGTTCAGATCAGGCAACACCATACCGGTTGAAAGCCGTTCACGATAAATTATCTATCCGCTCAAATCACAGGCATTCAAAACCAACCGGCAACAGCATGAAACAGATAAGTCATACCGCTCCACGCCCATTTGCTTACTGCAACCGTTATCCAGCCCATCAACACCAGCACAATCAAACCGAAAAAATCAGGTATATGCAGATAAAACCAAGCCGCAACAGGTTTGCGCCAAAAATCTGATTGCTGCTGTTTCTTCTCCAAAGCCGCGTGCATAAACGGTCGCTCCAAATGCAGATCACAATTCACACCATACTCGCTGCGCACATACTCATTGATGACTTTCAAAGTACGGCGGCTCGGCTGCAAGAAAATATCGATAAGCGTACCGACGACAGGAATCATGCCGAGCAACATATCCGCAAAAGCAAGATATACGGCAGGACGCATTTTATGATCCGGCACGCCCAACTCCCGCCCCATACGAAAAGCCTTCATCGTCAAAAAAAGCCCGGCAATATCCCCGACAAAAGGAATCAGCGACAATATGGCATCAACGCCGATTCCTTGTTTGGTAAAAGGAATGCAAAACAAACTATCCATGGTATTAGCATATTTAGCCAACTCGCGCTCACGTCGGATGATTTCCTGACGCTCATAAGGTATAGGTGTGTGCTTCATCATGTTTTTATTGTAGTGGGTTTAACAAAATTTAGAGCGGTACAACGTCATGACCGTTTACGGTCATTCTCCATAAAAGCCAATTGCAGTATGGCCGTGTGTGACGCAAGGTCGTCTGAAAAGCATTTGAGTATTTTTCATTTCATCAAAGTAGCGCTTTCAGACGACCTTTGAACGCGGTCAAACTACTTTTAACACGCCTTGGTTTCTTTACTTCGGCAGCCCGGTATTCGGATCCAATCCCGCCTGCTGTGCCAATCTGCGCACCAGTTCATCGGATGGTTTTGCCGGAGCAGGACCTTCTTCAAAACGTTGGATGGCGATTTTACCGTCCCAGCTCGGCAGTTTTGCCGGGGGCAGTGGGACAATTTCGTCTAGATCGTGAACGTTGAGTTCAGGTTTGAGATGTGCATGAGTTACAAGAAATTCACGAATAATTTTATATCGGCGTGAACGTTCTTTATCTTCAGGAATACCCCATTGTTTATATTGACTTTGAGGGTTATCAGTATAAAAAGCTCTACTCACAGATTGCGCAGATGCCGTCATTCCTGCTTTCACACCTTGATGCGAATAAAATAATGCTTTTTGATAATCCTTTCTGTTATCGTATGTTGCAGCAGCCATCTGTGCTGCTCCCGCATCAGGAAATTCTTGTGTAGCTGCACATTCTTGCAATTTATCTCGAATTTTTAATCTAAAAGAATGACTGGCATCATCTTTTATTTTCATAATTAATTCACGTACTTCATACTGCGCTTTGGCATTCCCCAAATCCGCAGCTTTACGCAGATAAATAATCGAATCGTCTGCACCATGTTTGGGGCCGTAACCGACATCAATATAAAGCGACCACCAATAATGCGCGCTGGCAGGCAGGATTTTCATCAGCTTTTCGTTCCAGTAAATACCTTCACCCCGACGTTCGCGGGTTTCAATATTGATGTCTTTGCTTTTCAGCAAGATTTCCTGCAAGGTCAGGTTTGCCTGCCAATGTCCGTTGGCTGCGGCAATACGGTAATACGGCAAATAACGGTCGAGCACTCCAGGTTTGGGCAGCCAACGGTTTTTAAAATCGTGGTAAAGGGCGTATCGGTATAGTTGATCTGCTTCCTGTGGCAAGGACGGGAACTGTTCTTTGACGCAGGTAAATTCTAAGTTTTTAAGTTTAGAGGAATATGAGCCCATAACTTGCTTGCCCACGTCTGTTTGGGGATTTCTGACAATATCCATCGCAGACCTTGCCAGTTCCCTACCGACATCACATGCAGTAAGCAACGGCATACTCACCAATATAGTAGATAAAAGTGACGGTATATTTTTGTTTTTCATTGTTTTTATTGAAATCGTATGTATTTGGTTCAAGTCGAATGGGAAACAATCCCAAAGTTGGTGTTTAAATGAAGGTCGTCTGAAAGTACGGTTTCAACAAGTTTGAAACTCAACTATTGAAAATCATGTTTCAGACGACCTTCAGGCTTTATCCCCTGTCAGCCTCTTTTATTTACTTCGGCAGCCCAGTATTCGGATCCAATCCTGCCTGCTGTGCCAATCTGCGCACCAGTTCATCGGATGGTTTTGCCGGAGCAGGTCCTTCTTTAAAACGTTGGATGGCAATTTTACCGTCCCAGCTCGGCAGTTTTGCCGGGGGCAGCGGAACGATATCATCTAGGTCATGAACGTTGAGTTCGGGTTTTAGGTGAGCGTTTTTCCATAGGAAATCTCTTATTGCATCATAACGCCTAGATCGTTCCTCATCCTCTACCATTCCCCAAGATTTATATTTACCTTTAGCATCATTAGTAGCAAAAGCTCGGGATAATACCAATGCACTGGAACTTTCTCCCGCCTTTATCGATTGATGATAAAAATTCACCGCAGTTCCATAGTCTTTTGCATTATTCCAAAAAGCAGCCATCATTCTTCCAGCCATTCCATCAGGACGGTCTTGATTTGCAGCACAAGTCCGCATTTTATTTGTTAGCCCCAATCTAAAGGTATGACTTGAATCATCCTGTATCTTCATTAACAGCTCAGCTACTTCAGATTGCGCTTTAGCATTCCCCAAATCTGCGGCTTTACGCAGATAAATAAGTGAATCGTCTGCACCATGTTTAGGACCATAACCGACATCAATATAAAGCGACCACCAATAATGTGCACTGGCAGGTAGGATTTTCATTAGCTTCTCGTTCCAATAAATACCCTCGCCACGACGTTCGCGGGTTTCGATATTGATGTCTTTGCTTTTCAGCAATATTTCCTGCAAAGTCAGGTTTGCCTGCCAATGTCCGTTGGCGGCGGCAATACGGTAATACGGCAAATAGCGGTCGAGTACGCCCGGTTTGGGCAGCCAGCGGTTTTTAAAATCGTGGTAGAGGGCGTAGCGGTATAGTTGATCTGCTTCCTGCGGCAAAGAAGGAAACTGTTCTTTGACGCAGGTAAATTCTAAGTTCTTAAGTTTAGAGGAATATGAGCCCATAACTTGTTTTCCTGTTTCTGTTTGGGGATTTTTAACGACATCAATTGCAACCTTGGCTAGTTCTCTACCTATATCACATGCAGTCAGTAATGGGATGCTGATTAATATAGTGGATAAAATTTTGATTTTCATATCATTTCCTAGTCCAAATCTTGGGTGTACACTCGGTTTTTATTAGTTAAATCAAATTCTAATAATGGCATTAATCGTTTTTGTTTAGTTTCTTTTGCTGACTTATTTTGATCCAACACTTCAGCCCAAGATAAAAATGTTTTTCCAGAGATATTTGGATCTACCAGCTGCACCCCTGGATTCATCTCTTCATTACCATTCGTATGCCATCCCCAAGTTTCATGCCTTATCTTGTGTGAAGCCGGCTGACTTTCGACAGCTACATTTAATTCACTGTCTATCTGCATACTGCGTGTATTGATATTGGCAGAACCGAGCGTAGCGAAGGTATCGTTGATTAAGCAAAGTTTGGAATGGATATAAATTTCTTCCCAGTCTTCGGCAACCAATGTACAAATATGCACCTTGATACCTTCTTTTTCCAAATCTTCCTTCAAAATTTTGCGAAGCTCTTCAGTATTTTTTGTCTTTTTGACTTTCTCCGCCAACTCCCTCTCTTTGACTTCCCTATCGTTCAGACCTTCAATAGGTTTCAACGGCGGAGGCGGCAAAATAAAATCAGGTAGGATTTTGCGCCAAATACTGTCTGCGGAAAGATTGGGGAACATGCGTTGTATTGCATTGCCATACCCTGCCTGCTCCAAAATACGTTCACGTGCGACAGTAGGCATAACATCACGACGCCCCAAACTTGCAAGCATACGTTCAGTATTGATCATTCCCGGTCCTAACCCTTCTTTAGAAGAATTGGTAACCACAAAGACACAAAGAGGCTGCATCTCAGAAGCATCAATCCCAAAACGTTCGGCAAAGTTTTTACGCTCTTTACAGCTATCGCGTAATGCCTCAGCAAATGGAGGGAAACGGAAATACTGGTTTTCAAAATAGATATAGGAAGTTGCCATTTTGAAATTTTGATTATATAAAGCCAGTATGTTTTCTTCCTGATATTCGGGCTGTGTACGCAAAACTTGAGCATATAGCAATTCTGTTTGCGAATCGTCTTTTTCAACGTTTTGGGGCTTGAACTGTTCACGCTTCACACGTTCAACCGGCTCTATTTTATCCATCCGGTTTTGGTAATAACCGTTGTCTTCAATTGCTTTATTCCAACCTTGAACAAAATTGGCATCAATGTCGTACAACACTTTCCCTGTCAACTTACAGGAGATATCCTGACGCGGCGTACCAAAAAATGCACCTGCGCTTGGATCACGTCCGCGCATTTGACTTTCTTCTATATTTTCTAACTTTTCCAGCTCTACGACTTCTCCTGGACCTTTTCTGCTCGTTGTATAGGTTTTATACTCATCAGGCAAAGCATAGTGGTCACTAGTATCCCAATAACGGTCAAGCATATTGTGCCCCATCACAAAACCAACTGCCGATTTTGGATCGGTATAGTCAATCATGACGCTTTTTTGATGATGGGTTGGTGTAAATCTCAATACGTCTTTGGTTAAAGCGGACAGTCCTTTATCTTCAAAGGGGAAATCTTTCGGGAAAATTGCGGGATTGATTTCTCGAGGAAGAAAAGAGACTTTTTGCTTCCGATTTTTATAATCCTCTTGGTTGCGCAGACGCATAAAAGCCATTGTATTAGGATATTTCTTTTCGTTTCGCAATAAGAAATAGTAATTCATACAATTGACGTAATTACGGAATAAATTGAAATTAAAAAATAAATCCCAAATACTTTCTAGGTCGTCTTTTAATCCGCCCAATTTCTCTAGACGACTTGTGACACTCCCCTTAACTTGATCGATTAGGTGGACCGGTTCTGTTCCCTTAACTTCTTCTTTTACTTTTGCAAACAACTTATCAAATAAGGCAATACGCAAGTCATCAACATCGTTTACCGGACCGTTACTGTTAAGGCCTGTAACCTTGGACACAACACCAATAGCGGTTTTAACTAATTTTCCATCCCTATATTCCTCATATAATCCTTGGGCGGCAGTATGCACATAATTCATCAAACGGAAATGGATTTCCTCTCTAATGCCAAAACGCATATTCCGCCATCCATCTCTCAATTCCTTAATCCAATCTGGTAATAAATGGGTATCAAAGAATTCCTTAAATTCGTCTATTCCGGTGCCAACGCTCTTTTTAACCCTCAAGACAAATCCGACAGCCCCCATCCCCAGACCGTGGAATTCATCATGCAGACTTTGAAATTCCTCCATGGTTTTGTGAAATTCTTCATCGCTTGTAATGGTATTGTAACCTTCCACGGCATCGTACCATGCCCAGTCAAAACGCCTTTGTTCTACGGAATGACTGCGTTTTCCACGATAAAATTTATGCCTCTCTCTAGAACCCATTTTATGCATAGCAACTTTAGGCTCTAGAAATTTTTCTTTTTCCAATTTCTCAAAATGGCTATAAATGTTGTCAGGTTCCAGTATAAAGTCTAAGAAATGTTCATACGCCAAGTATTCATGCATGAACAATAAAGTACTTCTGCCCGGTGTATTGTCTTCAAGAAATTTTTCTGTTGCAAAAGGGTTTGTCTGCCAACATAGTATTTTGACATCTACATTGTTCTGTATGAACTTTTCCATCAGCAACTCGCCAATAGGCGCACCTGCCAAATTCACCCCTCTTTTAAAATACATGGAAGGTTGGAAACCCCAGCAGACTATCTCTACACTTTTTTTTGCTTTTTCGATCGAGTCATACAGCTCGCCGAATGCGACTTCTCCGTTTACCAGCGAAAGAAAAGTAGCTTGCTCGGCAGAAGGTACATTTTTATTCCCTCCTTTACCGACAAACCAGCTTTCGGCTACTGTAGATTTTTTTTGAGTAATCGGCATTTGGCCATTCTTGGGCTTAGACTTACTTTGTGTTTTTGGATCATTTGGCATCGTTATTATCCGTAAAAATTCCTTGAACTAATTTGGCGTATTCTTCAACTTCCGGATTTGCACTTCCCGGGAAGAAACCTTTGCTGGTGTATTTATCTTTTCCTTCACATTTCTTGACAACTGGCAAATGGAATACCCGGCCATTGGCAAGCTCTACCTTATACTTACCTGTAGTCAATTCATGTTCTATTTCCAACTCACCCTTCGCATTGAGTATCCCTTTCATTTTTTCTACACCGTCCGCAAATAAAACATAAGGCATACCGGCAAAACCTCCGCCCCCATGAGCCGATTGTCCCACCTTCAATTTCAAAGGAATTTTAGGTATTGTTTTCGGCCATGATGGATGGTTGTAATTCATACTGGCAGGACCTGTCACCTCCAACGGCGCCTTCACCCTAACCAGCTTCGGACTCCCGATCTCAATTTCTCCATTCGAGAATTTGATGTATGCGCCTTTACAGGTAATTAAAACTTCCTCTTGCGCTGCAATATTTACTCTGCCCGCACTGCTGGTCAGCACCGCATCCTTCAACGCATTCAGCTGCAACTCGTCATTCTGTGCCTGCACTTCCACTTTGCCCTGATTGGCCTGCACCTTAATACCGCTGCTTTGCGCAAACAGGTTGAGGCTTTCTACCGCATGGGCGGTCAGGCTTTGGCCGGCGCTGATGTCGGTATGGTTGCCGCTGACTAGGTGAATGTTTTCATTGGCGGTGTGCAGTTGGCTTTGTTGGGTTGCGGTAGCGATGCCGGCAGGGGCGGTTTGGATCAAACCGGCCTCTTTCAGGTCTTTGAGGGCGTCTTTCAGACGACCCCTTTGGGTTTCTTCATCGGTGTGGTGGTTGTTGGCGGTTTGGGCGGCTTTGTTCAGGCTTTTGGCGAGGGAGAGTGCCTGTTCGAGTTGGGAAATGGCATCGTCCATATCCAGCACTTTGCCGTTGGCGTCTTGGTTTTGTGCGCTGACGAGTATGCCTTTACCTGCCCGTACCGCACCCCAGCCGTCGGTTCTGAGTTCGAAGCCTTCACCGTTCTCTCCGCGTTTTTCCCGACTTGAGTCGACGATGTGGCCGAGGTTGAGTTGGGATTTCTGATAGTCGGTGGCGAGTTTGATGTGTTCCTGACCTTTTTGGTCTTCCATCCTGAGTTTGTTGTTCGCCCAGGTACGGATGACGTTCCTTGTGTTCCAGTCGGCAGGGATGTGGTCGGGATGGGCGCTGTCGTGCATGACGCCGGAGATATACGGGCGGTCGGGATTGCCTTGGACGAAGGACAGCATGACTTCGGTGCCTTCGTGTAAGGGGAAGTGGATGCCGTATTCGGGACCGGCATAGGGTTTGGCCAGTCGGACGGGACGGCTTTCGCCGCCGGGACTCCATTCGTCCAAATCAAACGGGAGTTTGACGCGGTAGCGGCCCATGTCGTCGATGTAGGCGTAGGTGCAGTTCTCCGCCGCGGTCACCCGTGCGGGCAGTGTGCCGGCGATATGGGGGCGCGGTGTGGTGCGTTCGGGACGGAAGGCGAGTTGGGCGGGAACGGCGGTAAAGGTGTGGCTGTAAGCGGTATCGCGGCTGCCGCTGTGTTCCATGCTGAGTACCAGCCAGCCGTCGGGTGCTTCGGGGAAGGCGGTATCGGTTTGGAACACTTTCATCGGCGCCATGGAAACGACGTTGCCGCTGCCGTTGGCGACGGTTTGGCGGCAGAGGACGGCTTCGTTCAACAGGGTCGTCTGAACTTTGGCTTCGTCGGGGGTTTTGGGATGGAGGCCCCAGTTTTGCTGTTTGCCCAATAAGACGGTATTGTCGGCAGATTCTTCGGATTGTTTGTTGTCGGTTTCGGCGAAGAGGTCGGTATCGGCAGTGCGGTAGTTGTAGTCGGCACAGCGTATGCCTTCGACGATGGGGTTGTGGCGGATGCTGAGGTTGAACAGTGCTTCGGTACCGGTGCTTTCCAGCCCGGCATGGGGACGGTAGGAAACGGGCAGGCTTTGGTCGCGGAAGTAATGTTCGGGACTGTCGCCGAAGACGACCACGTCGCCATGTTGTTCATGCTGTTCGAAGGCATACCAAATGCCTTCTTCTTCACACAGACGGTTGATAAAAGCGAAGTCGCTTTCGAGATACTGGGTCACATACTCGCGGACGGTGTAGCTGCGGCTTTTTTGGAAACGGTAGTCGACACCGGAGAAGCCGTGGTGTTTGAAGACGGCGGCAACGATGTCGGGGACGGTTTGGTTTTGAAACAGTCGGGAGGATTGGAAATGTTTTAAAGCCGCGAAACGCGGCTCTAAAACAAAGCGGTAAACGGTTTCATCCTTGGATACCGACAGCTTCTCGCATGAAGTGATAATGCCCTGCCATTGCTTCGCCGGAGGGTCGTCTGAAGCAGACCCGAATGCACTGACTACTTCGGACAATACGGCCTCCTGCGGACGGATTTCAAATGCTGCGCGCTGGTTGAGGTAGGAAGACAGCGGCAGGGAGGAATCGGCGGAGGTGGCGGTGATTTCGACGCGGTAGGCGGTGTTGGCGGCTTCGGAGGCGGTGAAGGATTTGACGGAGAGGGAGGGGGAGAATCGGGCGAAGGTGAGGTGGTAGGATTGGCGGGCAGTCATGATAACACTAGGATGAATTTATGATGAACGCCGAGAATATACCATAACCATAATGACAAATATATTTGTTAAGATGAATGGCATAAATTTCACCTAAACGGCAAGAAAAATACCATGCCGTTAAATTCCCTCCATGTATACACGTATACATGTATACAGTTATAATTCAAAGCTGTACTGTATCTCAGACCCATTCCATGAAAAAAATCCTCGTTACCGGCGGCGCTGGCTTTATCGGCTCGGCAGTTGTCCGCCACATCATCCAAAATACCCAAGATTCCGTCATCAATCTCGACAAATTAACTTACGCGGGCAATCTAGAATCACTGACCGACGTAGCCGACAGTCCCCGTTACGCTTTTGAGCAAGTGGACATTTGCGATCGTGCCGAACTTGACCGCGTGTTTGCACAACACCAGCCCGATGCCGTGATGCACTTGGCAGCAGAAAGCCATGTTGACCGCTCTATCGATTCAGCAGGCGAGTTTATCCAAACCAACATCGTCGGCACATTCAACCTGCTGGAAGCTGCGCGTGCCTATTGGCAGCAAATGTCGTCTGAAAAACGCGAAGCTTTCCGTTTTCACCATATTTCCACCGACGAAGTCTATGGTGATTTGCACGGTACGGACGATTTGTTTACCGAAACTACGCCCTACGCCCCGTCCAGCCCCTATTCCGCTTCCAAGGCTTCCAGCGACCATCTCGTGCGTGCATGGCTGCGCACTTACGGCCTGCCGACCATCGTAACCAACTGTTCGAACAACTACGGTCCGTACCACTTCCCTGAAAAACTCATTCCATTGATGATTCTGAACGCGCTCGACGGCAAGCCCCTGCCCGTGTACGGCGACGGGATGCAAATCCGCGACTGGCTGTTTGTCGAAGACCACGCCCGCGCGCTGTATCAGGTTGTTACCGAAGGCGTTGTCGGAGAAACCTATAATATCGGCGGGCACAATGAAAAAGCCAATATCGAAGTGGTCAAAACCATCTGTGCACTGCTGGAAGAACTCGTTCCCGAAAAACCAGCCGGTGTGGCGCGCTACGAAGATTTGATTACCTTCGTGCAAGACCGCCCCGGCCATGACGTGCGCTACGCCATCGACGCCGCCAAAATCGGCAGGGAACTGGGCTGGAAACCGCAGGAAACATTCGAATCCGGTATCCGCAAAACGGTGCAATGGTATTTGAACAACAAAACCTGGTGGCAAAATGTATTGAACGGCAGCTACCGTCTGGAACGTCTGGGCAAGCTTTAAACCATACCTGCCCTACATTGCAAACAACAGGCATCATCGAAAAAGGTATTTCCATGCATTCTCTGTCCCGCATAGTCTTATCAGCAACTTTGACCTCAGCCTTGTTCGTCTCTATGCCGGTTCTGGCAAAAGAAACGCGACATCATGCCACACAAACGACTGTTAAAAAGATGACAAAAGCCGATGGCAGCACTATTGAGCGGGCAGTTGTCATCATTGAAGACGACACTATGCGCGGCATTGGCGCCGAAAACCGCTGGATTGCAGAAAATATGCTGGGATACCGCAAAGTCGGACAAGCCCTGTTGCAGCAAAACGGCGGCGTCTATGACCGTATTGATGTGCAAAATGAAGCAGGCGACATCCGTTCCGTTTACTTCGATATCAAAAGCTTCTTCGGCATGGTAAATGGCAAGCCCCTTTAAAACCGAAGGTCGTCTGAAAACATTAGCCATGCACAAACTATGTTTTCAGACGACCTTAAAATCCATTTCACACATTTTGCTGATTTCAACAATCAGACCAACAAAGGACCCCCATGAAAGGCATCATCCTTGCCGGCGGCAGCGGCACGCGCCTCTACCCCATCACGCGCGGCGTATCCAAACAGCTCCTGCCCGTGTACGACAAACCCATGATCTACTATCCCCTGTCCGTATTAATGCTGGCAGGAATACGCGAAATCTTGGTCATTACCACCCCCGAAGACAATCCCTCTTTCAGACGACTACTCGGCGACGGCAGCGATTTCGGCATCTCCATCAGCTACGCCGAACAACCCAGCCCCGACGGCTTGGCGCAAGCATTCATCATCGGCGAAGAGTTTATCGGCAACGACAACGTCTGCCTGGTCTTGGGCGACAATATTTTCTACGGCCAGTCGTTTACCCAAACCCTGAAACAAGCTGCCTCCAAAAAACACGGCGCCACCGTGTTCGGCTACCAAGTCAAAGACCCCGAACGTTTCGGCGTCGTCGAATTTGACGAAAACTTCAATGCCTTATCCATCGAAGAAAAACCGAAACAGCCAAAATCCGACTGGGCGGTAACAGGCTTATATTTCTACGACAACCGCGTCGTAGAATTTGCCAAGCAAGTCAAACCCTCCGCACGCGGCGAACTCGAAATCAGCACGCTCAACCAAATGTATCTTGACGACGGTTCATTGTCCGTCCAGCTTTTAGGACGCGGCTTTGCATGGTTGGACACCGGCACGCACGAAAGCCTGCACGAAGCCGCCTCATTCGTCCAAACCGTGCAAAACATCCAAGACCTGCAAGTCGCCTGCCTCGAAGAAATCGCCTGGCGCAACGGCTGGCTTTCAGACGAGCGTTTGGAAGAACTCGCCCGCCCGATGGCAAAAAACCAATACGGTCAATATCTCTTACGCTTGTTGGCAGGCATAAACCGCTAAGCTCAAATCTATTGTATTCATAACATCAAGCGTAGTTTTTCTTGATTCGTTCAAGTGGAATTGAAAATATGAAAATCATTGATACCACCATTCCCGAAGTCAAACTTTTAGAACCGCAAGTCTTCGGCGACGCGCGCGGCTTCTTCATGGAAACCTTCCGTGATGAATGGTTTAAGGCCAACGTCTGCGACCGCACCTTCGTGCAGGAAAACCATTCCAAATCAGGCAAAGGCGTATTGCGCGGCCTGCATTACCAAACCGAAAACACGCAAGGCAAACTCGTCCGCGTCGTTGTCGGCGAAGTGTTTGACGTTGCCGTCGATATGCGTAAAGACTCGCCGACTTTCGGCAAATGGGCAGGTGAAATCCTGTCGGCTGAAAACAAACGCCAACTGTGGGTACCCGAAGGTTTCGCACACGGCTTTTACGTTTTGAGCGATGAAGCCGAATTCGTTTACAAATGCACGGACTATTACAACCCGAAAGCCGAACATTCGCTGATTTGGAACGACCCGACCGTCGGCATCGAATGGCCGCTGCAAGGCGAACCCAACCTGTCGCCCAAAGACTTGGCAGGTAAAATCTTGGCAGAAGCCGCAACCTTTTAAGGTCGTCTGAAAACGATTGCAGGCGGTTATCCCATTTGCCCTTATGCGGCAGAATCAGGATAATGCGCCTGCATCGATTATTCTCAAACCCAAACGGCAAACACCATGAATTTTTACGATTTACTGATTTCTCCGTTCGCAGAGTTCGATTTCATGCGTTATGCGCTGGCATCGATATTCTGTTTGGCACTCAGTGCCGCACCTGTCGGCGTTTTCCTCGTGATGCGCCGCATGAGCCTGGTTGGAGACGCATTAAGTCATGCCGTATTGCCCGGCGCCGCGATAGGCTATATTTTCGCCGGTTTGAGCCTGCCGGCAATGAGCATAGGCGGCTTTGTTGCCGGCATGCTGATGGCTCTTTTGGCAGGATTGGTCAGCCGTTTTACCACTTTGAAAGAGGATGCCAACTTTGCCGCATTTTATTTGAGCAGTCTGGCAATCGGCGTCATCCTGGTCAGCAAACAAAAGGACGGCAGCGTAGACTTACTGCATTTGCTGTTCGGTTCCGTCTTGGCAGTGGACATCCCCGCATTACAACTGATTGCCATCGCCGCCAGCATAACGATTACCGCTTTGGCAATCATCTACCGCCCCTTAGTCTTGGAAAGCATAGACCCTCTGTTCCTAAAAGCCGTTGGCGGGAAAGGCGGCTTTTGGCATGTCGTGTTTCTGGTGTTGGTGGTTATGAACTTGGTTGCCGGCTTTCAAGCACTCGGCACGCTGATGTCGGTCGGGCTGATGATGTTGCCCGCCATTACCGCCCGCTTGTGGGCAAAAAATATGGGGATGTTGATTTTATTGTCAGTCTTGCTGGCACTCTCCTGCGGCTTTGCGGGCCTGCTGTTTTCGTATCACGTCGAAATACCGTCCGGACCCGCCATTATTTTGTGTTGCGGCGTCTTATACACCCTGTCCGTCATCTTCGGCAGCGAAGGCGGCATATTGACCAAATGGATACGCGGCAAAAAACACCGCACTGCTTGACGGCAAGCCATACTCTCCAAACCAATCAACCCGTCAATCCATTGTTCCTGACTCGGTTTCATTGCCCAACTGAAACAAAAGGTCGTCTGAAAACCATCCCCTCGGTTTTCAGACGACCTTTTGCCATGAATCACACTCCAACGCCTTTATTCTCCGATTCCGGTAGAAAATTCGATTATTCCCGTCCCAGCCTTGAATTTCATGTAAAAAATAGTAATAATAAGCCCTTTTCCAGCAGACCATACTGCCCGACCAACTCCCCTCAAGAAAGCACGAAATATGGCGTTAATCGTACATAAATACGGCGGCACATCAGTAGGCTCGCCCGAACGCATTAAAAACGTAGCCAAACGTGTCGCTAAAGCCCGCGCTGAAGGACACGACATCGTTGTCGTCGTATCCGCCATGAGCGGCGAAACCAACCGCCTGGTTGCGCTGGCGCACGAAATGCAGGAGCATCCCGATCCGCGCGAACTGGACGTAGTCTTGTCCACCGGCGAACAAGTGACCATCGGCCTTTTGGCAATGGCATTGAAAGACATCGGCGTGGATGCCAAGAGCTACACCGGCTGGCAGGTCGCCCTCAAAACCGATACTTCCCACACCAAAGCCCGCATCGAAAGCATCGATGACGAAAAAATGCGCGCCGACCTCGCCGAGGGCAAAGTCGTCATCGTCGCCGGTTTTCAAGGTATCAGCAGCGAAGGCGATATTTCCACGCTCGGACGCGGCGGTTCCGACACCTCCGCCGTTGCTCTCGCCGCAGCCCTCAAAGCGGACGAATGCCAAATCTATACCGACGTAGACGGCGTTTACACCACCGACCCCCGCGTCGTGCCTGAAGCGCGCCGCATGGATACGGTTACATTTGAAGAAATGATCGAACTGGCAAGCCTCGGTTCGAAAGTTTTGCAAATCCGTTCAGTAGAATTCGCCGGAAAATACAAAGTGCGCCTGCGCGTACTGAGCAGCCTGCAAGACGGCGGCAACGGCACCTTAATTACCTTTGAAGAGGACGACAACATGGAAAGAGCTGCCGTAACCGGTATCGCATTCGATAAAAACCAAGCCCGCATCAACGTGCGCGGCGTACCCGACAAACCCGGCGTCGCCTATCAGATTTTAGGCGCGGTTGCCGATGCCAACATCGAAGTGGACATGATCATCCAAAATGTCGGCAGCGAAGGCACTACCGATTTCTCCTTCACCGTACCGCGCGGCGAGTACAAACAAACCATCGAAATCCTGACCAAGCTGCAAGACAGCATCGGCGCAGCCGCCATCGACGGCGACGATACCGTGTGCAAAGTCTCCGCAGTCGGCTTGGGCATGCGTTCGCACGTCGGCGTTGCCGCCAAAATCTTCCGCACCCTCGCTGAAGAAGGCATCAACATCCAAATGATTTCCACCTCAGAAATCAAAGTTTCCGTCTTGATTGACGAGAAATACATGGAACTCGCCACCCGCGTCCTGCATAAAGCGTTTGATTTGGGTTAATTAGGTTATATGCTTGAAAGGTCGTCTGAAATTTTATTTTCAGACGACCTTTTTTATGAGAAAACCGTAGGTTGGAATCTATATCCGATAATATCTCCTTAGCTGTTTCTAAAGCATTTCTCCTTTAAATTTTCTATATCTATGTCCGGCAGTCAGGTTTGCTCCAAAGTCGTCTGAAAATAAGAAACCTTTTTTACCACCGTCAGACTAACAGATTATCAACACAATATTTAAGGAGCTTTATGACTGCTTTCATCCGCTTCGTTTCAGTGTTGCTGACCGCATCCGCATTGACCGCCTGCGTAAGCGCCGCTGCCAAACCCGTTGCAGGAAAACGCGTCGCGGTGCAGTCTTCCAAAGGCAAGGTCATGCCACCTGCTGATTATGCCAAAATGATTAACGACTTCCCCGATCCTAACCCGAAACTGCTGGAGCCGATCCCCATTTCAAATGTGAAATCGCCATACGGACGGGCGGATTTGGTTAAATTTTTCGAAATCGTTTTACAGTCTCATTCGGAATTGATGACGGCACAAGATGAATTTAACTGGGCCGGAGAAAATTCGACACATTCTCCAGAATTTTTTGAAGCTGCAAAAAAGCTGGCTGATGAGTGGAAAAAAGTTACCGGAAGATTTTTGGATGCTGATTTCCGCGATCCTGAAATTAAAGCAGTGGTCAACCGGAGGGTCGAAATCAATATATTGGCAAGTCATGTTTTGGAATATTTGATAAAACATCAAAAAACCTTGATGGGTAAAGGAGAAAAAAAACCTGAAATAAACCAATTGGATGTCATGGCTTTTCTAGAAAAACGAAATAAAGCTCAAGAAGGAGTTAAGAAAAGCAATGCAGAAATATTGAAAGCCGTCCGTGCATTAAAGAAAAAATATTCCCTATAATCCCCCCAAAAGGTCGTCTGAAAACGCTACCGAAGCCGTTTCAGACGACCTTTTTGCAAACTGATTGATAACATATTAAAACCATATCCCAAGCCTGCCGAAATATGCCATAATAGCCACGCAGCGCGCTTTTGCGCCGCATTCGAAAAGAAAAACCTAACCTACAAGAGAATATCCCATGACTAGCAAAGCCACCATTATCTACACCCATACCGACGAAGCCCCCGCGCTGGCGACCCAATCCCTGCTGCCGATTGTGCAGGCGTTTACCCGCCATGCCGGTATCGAAGTCAAAACCAGCGATATTTCCCTGTCCGGCCGCATTCTGGCGGCGTTCCCCGAATATCTGACCGAAGCGCAGCGCGTACCCGACGCGCTTGCCGAGTTGGGTGAACTGGTGAAACAGCCCGACGCCAACGTGATCAAACTGCCGAACATCAGCGCGTCCGTACCGCAACTGACCGCCGCGATTAAAGAATTGCAGGCAAAAGGCTTTGCCGTCCCCGACTATCCCGCCGACCCGCAAACCGATGAAGAAAAAGCCGTGCGCGAACGTTACGACCGTATCAAAGGCAGCGCGGTCAACCCCGTTTTGCGCGAAGGCAACTCCGACCGCCGCGCGCCTAAAGCGGTGAAAAACTTTGCGAAAAAAAATCCGCACAGCATGGGCGAATGGACCAAAGATTCCAAAACCCACGTTGCCACCATGCAAAGCGGCGACTTTTTCCATAACGAACAATCTGTTACCGTACCCGATGCAACTTCCGTATCCATCGTGTTTACCGACAAACAAGGCAACAAAAAAGAGTTGCGCGAGCCCGTCGCCCTGAAAGCCGGCGAAATCATCGATGCGACCGTGATGAGCAAAAAAGCCCTGCTCGCCTTCCTTGCCGAGCAAGTAAAAGACGCGAAGGCAAAAGGCGTCTTGTTCTCGCTGCACATGAAAGCCACCATGATGAAAGTGTCCGACCCGATTATCTTCGGACACGCCGTCAAAGTATTCTTCGCGCCTGTTTTTGAAAAATTCGGCGACAAACTGGCTGCCGCCGGCGTCAACGTCAACAACGGCTTCGGCAACCTGCTTGCCAATCTGGACAAACTGGATGCTGACACCCGCGCTGCCGTCGAAGCCGAAATCGCCGCCGTTTACGCCGCCAGCCCCGATTTGGCGATGGTCAATTCCGACAAAGGCATTACCAACCTGCACGTTCCCAGCGACGTCATCGTCGATGCCTCTATGCCTGCGATGATCCGCAACTCCGGCCGCATGTGGGACAAAGACGGCAAAGCGCAAGACACCAAAGCCGTGATTCCCGACAGCAGCTACGCAGGCGTTTATCAAGCAACCATCGACTTCTGCCGCGAACACGGCGCGTTCGATCCGACAACCATGGGTACCGTGCCCAACGTCGGTCTGATGGCGCAAGCAGCCGAAGAATACGGCTCGCACAATAAAACCTTCGAAATCGAAGCCGACGGTCAAGTTCAAGTCATCGATGCGGCGGGCAAAGTCCTGATGCAGCACGACGTTGAAGCTGGCGACATCTGGCGCATGTGCCAAACCAAAGACGCGCCCGTCAAAGACTGGGTACAACTCGCCGTCAACCGCGCCCGCCTGAGCAACACGCCCGCCGTGTTCTGGCTCGACGAAAACCGTCCGCACGATAAAAGCCTGCTTGCCAAAGTCAAAGCCTACCTTGCCGAATTGGATACCAACGGCCTCGACATCCGCGTCCTCGCCCCCGAAGAAGCCGCCAAGTTCAGCCTGGGTCGTCTGAAAAACGGCGAAGACACCATTTCCGTAACCGGCAACGTCTTGCGCGATTATCTGACCGACCTGTTCCCGATTTTGGAACTCGGCACCAGCGCGAAAATGCTGTCCATCGTTCCATTGATGAACGGCGGCGGTATGTTTGAAACCGGCGCGGGCGGCTCCGCACCGAAACACGTCCAACAGTTCCTCGAAGAAAACCACCTGCGCTGGGACTCTTTGGGCGAATTCCTCGCGCTCGCCGTATCGTTTGAACATCTGGCGCAAAAAACCGGCAACACCAAAGCCCAAGTCCTCGCCGATACACTGGATGCCGCCACCGAAAAACTGCTTCTGAACGACAAATCGCCCAAACGCAAAGCGGGCGAACTAGACAACCGCGGCAGCCATTTCTACCTCACCCTCTACTGGGCGCAAGAGTTGGCAGCGCAGGATAAAGACGCAGAGTTGAAAGCAGCGTTTGCGCCGCTGGCCAAATCGTTGGCGGAAAACGAAGCCAAAATCGTTGCCGAGCTTTCCGCCGCACAAGGCAAAGCAGCCGACATCGGCGGCTACTACACCCCCGACGCAGCAAAAGCCGCCCAAGCCATGCGCCCGAGCGAAACGCTCAATCAGGCATTGGCAAAGCTGTAAAAGTATTACGGTAAGGCTGTAAACATGAAAGGTCGTCTGAAAACCTGTATTTAAAGGTTTTCAGACGACCTTTTTAATTAACTTTAAACCAGTACGGCGTTGCCTCGCCTTAGCTCAAAGAGAACGATTCTCTAAGGTGCTGAAGCACCAAATGAATCGGTTCCGTACTATCTGTACTGTCTGCAGCTTCGTCGCCTTGTCCTGATTTAAATTTAATCCACTATATTGCGGCACATTTGAAACAGTACAAAAAACTAAAGACCGTCCGAGAAACGGGCGGTCTTAGATATTGTGAGGAATTTCAGCATTATTCCTTAACGTGCTTTCGGTGTAGTCGGTGCAACTGGTTTTCCAGTGAACGAAGCACGTTTTGCGGCTTGAAAGATAGCCAATCGTCTACGATGTTGCATCATTATTTCCTTTCTTTTTCTATTATTTGGATTATTCCCGGTTCTATAAACCGGATGCCCTATCTATACCATTTATTTTTTCAAATAAAATATAGTACAGTTATTGTGAGATGCTATGGAGGACATCATAAATGCTTTATCCGTTGATGAACAGAGGATTTTTGTAAATTTATGATTTTATTCTTTAATCGGAAAATAAAGACGGACTGACCTGATTTGCCACAGCCAGTCCGCCTTTATATAGTAGATTAACTTTAAACCAGTACGGCGTTGCCTCTCCTTAGCTCAAAGAGAACGATTCTCTAAGGTGCTGAAGCACCAAGTGAATCGGTTCCGTACTATCTGTACTGTCTGCGGCTTCATCGCCTTGTCCTGATTTAAAGTTAATCCACTATATTATTCCGTCAATAAATTTAATGCTTCCCGATATTTATCAACTGTTTTCTGAATAACATCACTAGGGACGTCCGGTGCCGGAGCTTTTTTGTTCCAACCGCTTTGCTCCAACCAATCCCGAACAAATTGCTTGTCAAAAGACGGCGGATTAGTGCCGACTTGATATTGGTCAGCCGGCCAAAAGCGGCTGGAATCGGGCGTCAGTACTTCATCCATCAGGGTTAATGTACCGTTTTCATCCAGCCCGAATTCAAATTTGGTATCGCATATGATGATACCGCGTGATTTTGCATATTCTGCGGCTTCCGTATAAAGCTGAATGGCTTTAGCGCGCACTTCAGCCGCCAACTCTTTACCGATAATGCGTTCGCATTCTTCAAAACTGATGTTTTCATCATGATCACCGACGGCAGCCTTGGTGGACGGGGTAAAAATCACTTCCGGAAGCTGCTGCGCTTCTTTCATCCCTTCGGGAAGTTTGATGCCGCAGACAGAACCGTTTTTTTGGTAATCTTTCCACCCGCTACCTGCCAAATAACCGCGCACAATCGCCTCTACTTTGACAGGAGTCAGTTTCTTGGCAACAACCGCGCGTTTCTCGATGGCTTTGGCTTCATGTTCAGGCAACACGTCATAAACCGTATCGCCGGTAAAATGATTGGGCATGATATGCGCCAGTTTTTGAAACCAGAAATTGGAAATCTGCGTCAGAATTTCTCCTTTACCCGGAATCGGATTGTCTAAAATCACGTCAAATGCAGACAGTCGGTCGGATGCGACCATCAACATGCGTTTGCTGTCGATTTCGTATAAATCGCGTACTTTTCCGGAGTAAATCTTTTTCAAGCTGATTTCGGACATTTCAGGTTTCTCCCTTCGCTGACTCGGTTTAAACAGGATTCCGTTATTTTATCCGAATTTGGATTTTTGGGTCAGATTGTTTACAAAATAGGTCGTCTGAAAACGTTTTGCACGGATGCAGACGCTTTCAGACGACCTTATTAATCCTAAGTATAGCTAATCAGAGATTAGATGCTAGGAACTTGGGTTTGTTGTTGGATGCTGTTTACAGCTGACAGAGAGTAGTAATCGCCATGACCGGTTACTTCGTAAGTGCTGCCATCGGCAAACTTGAAGTTTTCGATCTTATGGTTGTTACCGGAGAACCAGTCGTCAATGGTAACAGTGTCACCGCCGCCGACAGATACGGTCAGGCTGTTGCCTGTTTTGCTCAGCAACACGTCGGAAGCAGAAATACCTTTGCCGAATTGCAGGGTATCGTTACCGCTTTCGTCTTGGATGGTGTCGCGACCGTAACCTTTATCGAAGAAGTAGGTATCGTCGCCGGTACCGCCGATCAGGACATCGTTGCCAATGCCGCCGTCAAGGTAGTCGTTACCGTCTTTACCAACCAGGCAGTCATCGCCTGCCAAGCCGTACAGGTGGTTGTTGCCGGAGTTGCCGTTGATGTCGTTGTTCAGAGCGTTACCGGTACCGTTGATGTTGCCGGAACCTTGCAAGAACAGGTGTTCAACGTTGTCGGTCAGGGTGTAGTCGATTACGCTGCGAACGGTATCGATACCGCCATTAGCATTACCGTATTCGATAACTTGGTCACCTTTGTGGTCAACAAAGTAAACGTCGTTACCGTCGCCACCGCGCATGATGTCAGCGTCAGCACCACCGTTCAGGTAGTCATTGCCGTCACCGCCTTGCAGGTAGTCTTTACCACCTTGACCGTACAGGGAGTCACCGTTGTTGTCACCTTGCAGTGTGTCGTTACCGTCACCACCGTAAATCACGTCAGCACCGTCGCCACCGTAGATAACGTCATCACCGCCTGTACCGTAAATGGTATCTTTCTTATCAGTACCTACGGTTTTGGTCAGACCGTCTTTATCTTTGGTTGAACCATCGACATGGATGATGTTACCCGGATTTTTGTCGTCATGGCCGTAAGTATTTTGTTGGTTTTGGTCATCAACGCAATCTTTGCAGTCTTTGTCGTTAGGTTTAGGCTGCGGTTTTGGTTGTGGTTTAGGTTGCGGTTGGGGTTGGGGTTGGGGTTTAGGCTGCGGCTGAGGTTGTGGCTGCGGCTTAGGTTGGGGTTGTGGGTGGGGGTGGGGTTGAGGTTGTGGTTTTGGCTCAACCGGTGGGCAGTAAGGATCAACATGCTTCGGAGGAACCGGTTTTGGAGCCGGTTTAGGGTAATAAGGTTTACCCGGGTTGCAGTTGAAATCGATGATGATGCATTTGTACGCAGGTTTCGGCGGAGGGCAGTAGGCGCCATGACCGAATTTGCCGTGAGGCATTTTGAAACCGTGTGAAGAACCGTAGTTATGGAAACCGCCTTTGTAACCGAAACCGCCATGGCTCGGTGGGCAGTAAGGATTGTACGGTTTGACCGGAGGGCAATATGCGTTGAAGTGGCCTTTGGATGAGTAGCCGCCATAATGATAAGTCATAATAAATCACTCCCAGAATATAATTAAGAAGCATAGGCCTTTTGACAAAAATACAGACCAGCCAAACTGCCTACATTGTTATTTTAGTGATATTTCGCAGAAAACTTACATTCTCGTCGCTAACGGTAAAAATTTTGGATAAATGGAAATTTATTTTTCCATGATAATGAACAATATTACATTGGAAACCAACCCTGTTATTTTCATCATGATGCAATATCATGATTATTTTAACCAAATGAAAATACAATACGCCATAAAAATATTATTCATATATTTCAATAGTTTTTTAAGAATTGCTAGTTTTTACTCAATCCCGCTCATTTCTCATTCAATTGAAAATCTCCCTCCCATCCTTACCTATCAAGGTTTTAT